>JAGLCJ010000004.1 GCA_023146255.1 Alcanivoracaceae bacterium | reverse complement strand
CGCCCTTTTTATTGGCCGTCATTGACTCAACAACAGGTGCGCAGCTTTTTCTTCATGCTGCTGCGAATATCATTCAGTTCAAAACGGGATTTTTCCAACATGACTTTGGCGTCGAGCCGGTGCAGGTGCAGCATGGGCGCCTGCTTCTTGAACGCGCGCAGATCACCCTTGGTCAGGATTGGCAGAAACTCGTCACCTCGCGCCTCAAACTCCTCGGCAACGGCCTGAAGACCCGCTGCCAACGGCACTGCCTTGCCCTTGCCATCGGCATCTTTCATGTGCAGATAGAGACCAGTACGGCCGACCACGCCACCGGGGACGATGGTATATCCAGTGGAGAGAATGGCTTTTTCCGGCACCTCGTACCAGGTTTCGGTAAAGGCTTCGAGATCCGGTACCACCACCAGATCCGGCAACTCTCCGGTGGGCACAATCACGTCGTAACAGGCGTAGATCTGACCAACCTTGTTGGAATAAATGCAGAGTGACTCTCGGAAATGGCGCACAAACTCCACTGCCCGGCGATGATCATCGAACTCACCAAGACTCCAGATCAGACTCTCGTCTGACTGCAGGTCAATTGCCGCAGCACTGATGGACATAAGCGCACCCTCTTGCTTGATTTCATAACGCTATCATCTTAGTCGTGATGGCGATCACATTTCATGACCTGAATCACGGGCCTGACTCAGGTTTTACAATTCACGTACCCCACCTGTCTGAACGGGCCACCCGCCCGTCTGGTCATACTGCCGATGTTTGCCTGCAGGACCGTCCCCGGTCGCCGTTGCCACCGCCAGCAGGTACAATGCGCCACCCCGCTGTTTCCGGATACCTGATGTCTGCCCTGTCGATCCCCCGCCCCCGCACCAGCCTGTTCGGTTACTCCCGATACTGGGCGGAATGCTTTGGCACGGCACCGTTCCTGCCGATGTCCCGGGCCGAGATGGACCAGCTCGGCTGGGACTCCTGTGACATCATCATTGTCACCGGTGACGCCTATGTCGACCATCCGTCATTCGGCATGGCGATTGTCGGCCGTTTGCTCGAAGCCCAGGGGTTCCGGGTCGGTATCATCGCCCAGCCGGACTGGACCTCGAAAGACGCCTTTATGGCGCTGGGCCGGCCGAACCTGTTCTTCGGTGTCGCCGCCGGCAACATGGATTCCATGATCAACCGTTATACCGCAGATCGCAAACCGCGCTCTGACGACGCCTATACCCCCGGCGGCGAAGCCGGCAAGCGCCCGGACCGCTGCTCGCTGGTGTACTCGCAGCGCTGCAAGGAAGCCTGGCCCGATGTGCCGGTAATTCTCGGCGGCATCGAAGCCTCCCTGCGCCGCATTGGCCATTACGACTACTGGCAGGACAAGGTACGACGCTCGATCCTGCTCGATGCCACCGCCGATCTGCTGCTTTACGGCAACGCCGAGCGTGCCGTGGTGGAGGTGGCCCACCGGCTTGCCCGTGGCGAGACTGTCGACAGCATCACCGATGTTCGCGGCACCGCCTTTATCCGTCGCGACACCCCGGAAGGTTACTGGGAAATCGATTCCACTCGCATCGACCGCCCCGGCCGGGTTGATCGCATCATCAATCCCTACGTCAACACTCAGGAGATGGATGAATGTGAGGTGGAGCGCCGCAACAACCCGATGCTCGGCGTCAGCATCAATGACAACGGCGAACAGGTGGTGGAGCTGCTGCCACACCCGAAACTGAAACGCGACCACACTGTCATCCGTCTGCCGTCGTTTGAAAAAGTGCGCAACGACCCGGTGCTGTATGCCCACGCCAGCCGGGTGCTGCACCTGGAAACCAATCCGGGCAATGCCCGGGCACTGGTCCAGCGTCATGCCGAAATCGATGTCTGGCTGAATCCGCCGCCGATTCCGTTGACCACAGAAGAAATGGACTACGTTTTTGATCTGCCCTACGCCCGTTCGCCACACCCCGCTTACGGTGAGGCAAAAATTCCGGCCTGGGACATGATCCGCTTTTCCGTCAACATCATGCGCGGCTGCTTTGGTGGCTGCACCTTTTGCTCGATCACCGAACACGAAGGCCGCATCATCCAGAACCGCTCGGAAGAATCGGTGCTGCGTGAGATTGAACAGATCCGTGACAAGGTCAAGGGTTTCACTGGAGTGATTTCCGATCTCGGCGGGCCCACTGCGAACATGTACCGAATTGCCTGCAAGACCCCGGAGATCGAAGCAGCCTGCCGCAAACCCAGCTGTGTTTATCCGGGTATCTGCGACAACCTCAACACCGATCACTCGCACCTGACTCAGCTGTATCGCAAGGCACGTAATATCAAGGGCGTGAAAAAAATCCTGATTGCTTCCGGGTTGCGTTACGACCTTGCCGTAAAGGATCCGGAGTATGTGCGCGAACTGGTGACCCACCATGTCGGCGGCTACCTGAAGATTGCCCCGGAACATACCGAGCAGGGCCCGCTGTCGAAAATGATGAAGCCGGGCATCGGCTCCTACGATACCTTCCGGGAAATGTTCGAGCGCTTTTCAAAAGAAGCCGGCAAGGAACAATACCTGATCCCCTACTTTATCGCCGCCCACCCGGGCACCAGCGATGAAGACATGATGAATCTGGCGCTGTGGCTGAAGCGCTATGGCTTCCGCGCCGATCAGGTGCAGGCGTTCTATCCGTCACCGATGGCCAGCGCCACCGCCATGTACTACTCCGGCAAGAATCCGCTGCGCCGGGTGACCTACAAGAGTGACGCCATTGATTCGCCGAAGACCCCGGAGCAACGTCGTCTGCACAAGGCGTTCCTGCGCTATCACGACCCGAAAAACTGGCCGCTGCTGCGTGAAGCGCTCAAGCGCATGGGCCGTGCCGACCTGATCGGTGATGGCAAACATCAGCTGATTCCGAAAACCCAGCCAACCGATGCCCGCGACTATCAGGCGCCGCGGCGGAAAAATTCCAGCGATGCCCATCAGCGTCGTACCGCCACCGGTAACGCACCTGCCAAGGGCAAGATACTGACCCAGCACAACGGCCTGCCGCCGCGCGAGCAAGCTGCCGGCAAGAGCAAACCGACTGGCAGGGCTACCGGCAAACCGGGGCCGAAACCTGTGGCCGCCGCCGGCGCACGCAAGCCACCGGGAAATCCGCGCCAGAGACCTGGCAAAAACAGAACGCCCCGCTAAGCGGGGCGTTCTGTTTATAGCGGATTGATCATCGCAGCAGCGGCCGACTGGCCGCGAAATCCTGCAGAAAAAATCGCGGCTGGTCGGCTGCTCCTACAGGGAGTTACAGTCGATCAAGTTTCACCTTGCTGACCAGACCGGCAACCTTTTGTTTAGCCTGCTCGGTGCTGAAACCATCCCAGCTCGCATCACTGATATCAATGCGCAGGGCATGACGCTCATTCAGCAAAGAGAGCAACACCCAGTCATTACTCTCGGTGAACAGCATCGCCTTTGCACCGTTCGGCAGCGTTATTTCTTCCGGTATCCGCTTCATCTGCTCAGCGCTGGCGGTACTACCGGCAAGGTAGCCATCGCGTATCATCTGCTGGCTCTTGATCACGGTTTCCATGCCAACCCGGTTGCCGTCAATCATTTCACTCCAGCTGCCACCCTCATCCTCCAGGCCCGCCTGAGCAGCGTCCAGCACAATCAGGCTATAACCAATGCTGCCCCCCTCATCACCGGCGTAGCTCAACTGGGCACTGATCACCGAGTCACAGCCGCGATAGATTTCCTGAAAGCCCTCCAGGCTCTTGTCCTCCGGCATGGCTTCTGTGAGATAGGCAATGGCGCCACACTCATTGGTTTCGTCCATGGTCTCGGCAGACATGGCTGCCAGCGCTTCCTCAAGATTTTTCTCCGCCGCTACCGGCGGCGGCGACTGGTCACAGCCGGTTACCGCAACCAGAGTGAGGCCGAGCAACAGCACCCATTCAGAACGATTCATAACTCTCACCTTCCCGGCTCATTGATAGAAAAAACGAAGCATAGTCCCAGCCATGGACCGACCACCAGCAGCACTGGCCGGATTACGGCAATCGGTCACAATTCAGCGACTGCCGTCGTACTGGCGCATGGCGCGAAGGAACTCCTCGGCCCGGAACCGATGCTGGTCCGACAGGCTTTTATACAGACCATCCAGCGCAGCACTATCACCCGGCAATTGCTCGGTGAGTAACGCCATCACCATCAGCACCTGCTCGGCGGTCATATAGTCATTGAAGGTCGCGTCCAGCGTGTCTGCTTTTATACGCTGAAACAGCTGGCCGGCATCCGGGGCGGACAGTTTACCGTCCCGTAGCTGCAACAGGCTGTCATCAATCTGCCGGATCAGTGCGCTGCTGGCCTGCTGGATGGCCTCACGGCCCTGCTGGCTGGCGGCATGCAACCCGGCAACGCCGGTTTTCCAGCGCGCAGCGGCGGCAGGATCGCTTGCCTCCAGCATCCAGCCCACCATCAGCAGGCTGCTGTCGTTCAGGCGCACGGCGCCGGGCCGCAACTTGCCGGCCGCACGCGGCTGCCACTTATCGGCATTCATCGGTGCATGACATGCATGGCAGTCGAAGAATGCCAGCTCCGGCCACAACGGCGTTGCCATAAACTGCTGGCCGCGCAGACCTTCGAGCACATTGCGGGCGCTACGCAACTGTCCGGCCGACCATAACTGCAACGACTGCGGCGACTGCTTGCGGGCCCGATAGGCGTCATCATCACGATGGTGCGATGGCCACAGTCGGCTATAGGTCGCCAGTTCAAACTGCAGTCGCGGATGCCCCGCACCCATGATGTCATGACTGGCAAGCCGCTCACTGTCACCAACATGGCAAGCGACACATACCGAGGCGCGCACATCGGCATCCTGCAACAGGGTCAGGCCACGGGCGATATTGTCCTCATGGGTAACGCCTTTCTCCGTGTGCGAGGACAGCCAGCGCTGGGAGCCGCCATGGCAGGCTTCGCAGCCAACACCGTCGGTCAGTTGAAAACGCGGACCGCGTTGTGCCTTCGGCACATAGTCACTGTGACAGGCGAGACAGACCTTCGCTTCATGGGCCGGACCAATGCCAAGCTTCGCGGCAATGTCTTTTGAGTCACTGTTGAGCAGGGTGTTGTAGGCACCGGCATGGGGGTCACGCTGCCCCCAGATCACGTACTCACTGTGATAGATATTCGCGCCACTGCGTTCGGCGCTACTGCCATGGCAGACCGATGAGGCACAGGTTGCCACCCCCATGTGCTTGTCTGCGGCCAGCACAACACCGGCGAGCATCAGCAACCCGGTCAGGATGATTCGTTTCATCGCTTGTCTCCGCTGCGGCCGACCTTGTCGCTGACAAACCAGGGTTCACCTTTTTCATTGAGGAAAAGACGCCGCATCTCTTCCAGCGTGAACGGACGTGAGCCATGCCGGCCGAATACCGCCACCTGACCTCCGGTTTCATCCACGGCACGATCCCGCTCCAGGCCACGCGATAATGACAACGCCGGATAACGGGTTTTCGCCAGCGCAATCAGTTGTGGAACCGGTGCAGGATTGAAGCCGTAAAAGTTCGGCTGACTGGCCGGTGATGTCAGTTGCAGCACTTTAAGGCCGCCTTCACCATCAGCCACATAGGCAAACGCGGAAGCATTGGTGCTGGCAACGATTACATCGTGGCTGTCCTGCAAGGTGCCCTCGGCGGTGAAGCGTTGATACAGTGACAGCTTCTCCGGATTTTCCATATCGATAATCACCAGACCGTCCTTGCCGGCGGCGACATAGGCATAGGCGCGGGCAATATGAATGCTGCGGGCCTGCTCCAGCGCGATGGTGTTGTCCGGTATCAGCCTGGCCTGCTCCGGCAAGGTGACATCAACGGCACTGACCCCGCCGGCATGACTGACCAGCAGATAGCGGAACTGCAGGGCACTGGCACGGACATCCTCAAGCGCAATCTGCTTGACCAGCTTCGGCGCCAGCGGATTATCCAGATTCAGGATTACCAGTGCCTTCGGTGTGGCGACATAGGCATAGTGGCCGCCGAGAATAACGTGGCGGGCACCATCCAGTACGCCGTTTTCATTCCAGGTAACGGCGCGTTCAAGGTGATTGTTGCGGAACTCGCCATCGGCAAAGGTGGTGATATCGGCAAGGATCAGCCCTTCCTCGGCATCGGTAATCACCGCATAGGAATAGATCGGGTGGAATGGCTGCTCGAGGTTGTCCACTCGCATCAAATCGCCGACATTCCGTTGTGGCGCCACAGGCTGGGTGGTTGCCAGCGCCATACAGGTGGCGTTGCGGCTCGGCACCCGGGCGTTATGACCAAGCGGGCTAAAGGGCGCCGTGATGATTCGCTGCGAAACGCCTTTGTTATCAATGCCGGCAATATCGTAGACGCGGAAACCATTCTTGCCTTCAGCGACGTACAGGTACTCGCCACGCATCTGCACGCAGCCAGCACGATCACCGGCATGACTGTACTGCTCCGGTAATTCCAGATCACGGCGCAGATGCTGCTGATACCAGTCCGGATAGGCGTAGCGATGCAGATAGGAACCATAAACTGCCTGTGGTTCGTCCCACTCGGTCACGGCCACCGCTTGCAGCCCGCCATCACCGCCCACCCAGGCAAACCGGCCGACAAAGTTGATGTAGTTGGTACCCAGCATCAGCAGCTGCGCCATGATTGCATTGTTGTCGTTGTCTTCCGACAAATGGCAATCGGTACAGGTCTTGGTTTCCGTACGCCGCTCGGTATGCGGATAGTGCGGATTAAATGCCTGTGAGCTGTAACCGCTGGCCGCTACGGGTGGCTGCTGGATATAGATTCGCTCACGGTTCGAGTTGGTGGAGCTCAAAACCAGCGCCGAGGTAGAACGAGTTGGCGCGATTCGGGCGTCATGCACCGGACCACGCTTGCCGAGCATAAACATCTCGTCGCGCGCCACCTGAGGATTGTAGGTGGCATAGTTACGGGTCTCTCCACCTTCGTAATGATGCCGCTCGGTTTTCCAGTTCGCTTCAATCGGCAGGTGACAGCCACCGCAGGACGTGGTCCAGGACGTGTGGCAGGTGTAGCACTCGAAATCCTCGTCACGGTGCGCCCGCTCGCCGGACTTCACTGACAGCCCCCACTCCAGTGAGTTGGTATTGCGACTCATCAGCTTGGCCCGTGCTGCCTTGGCGTTGTACTGACCGTGTTTCGGGTTGACCGAGTCCTTGACCAGACTCATGGTCCACTCCAGCCCCGGCGTCAGCAACGAACGCTGGATCAACTTGCCGTTCACCCATTCGAAACGTTTTTTCCCATCCGGGTTGCGCAACAATGAAAGGTCCTGACCACCGGCTGGCGCCGCAGCGCCACTGGTGCGCAGGCTCGGATAGTTGTCGGCCGTGCCATGACAATCCTTGCAACCGATTTCCACGGCATGCCCAACCTCGCCGTAAAGGTGGCCATTACCATGGCTGTCCTGGCTGAAGTGGCAGTCCACACAATGCATACCGACATCGACGTGAATCGAGGACAGATGCACCGCCTTCTTGAACTTTTCCGGATCCTCTGCGGAAACCTGCTCGCCTTCAGCATCAAGCAGATTGCCCTCCCGGTCACGCTTGAACACGGCACGGAAATTCCAGCCATGACCATGGTAGTCGGCAAACTGGGTGTCTTTCAGCTTGGGGTTCATCTCCCAGACTGAGGAGAGGAAATTCAGATCCCGCCATTTGCCGCGCGCCACCGCCCCTTCCGGGTTACGGTCATAAACGTCGCGCATCTCCTCGTCACTCGGATAGTGCTGCTTCTCCGGCCACATGAACGGAGCATCAGCCTCATAATCCCACATGGTGTAGCCAAGATAGGTATTCATGAACATATTCGGCTGGTGCATGTGACAGACCATGCACTGGCTAGTGGGAATAGCGCGGGTAAACTCATGCCGGATCGGATGGCCGGGCTCATCCTTCGGAATCAACGGGTCCTTGCTGGCGCTCTGCCCCCAGTGCCCATGTTTGGCATAGGGCCCGCTGTGACGCGGATCGCGATCATTGCCATACACCACATGACAGGAGGCGCAGCCGGAGCTGCGGTAATCGCCGGGTTGGTCGTTGGTGCCAAGGAACCACATCAGCGGATCATTAAGGCGGGTTTTGGTGATGTTGATTAGCGGCACGGCAATCCGTGCACCGGTGCCGGCACCACGATTCGACTGCTTCACATCAGGCCGGCCCGGCTCTTCCAGACGCTGGATCTGACCAAGCGAGTTGGGAATGCCGATTTCCGGGAACAGGCTGTTGATGTTGCGACCACCATCCTCAAACACACGGAACACATCGGCCGGTTTGACGGTTTCCCAGGCAGGCAATGGCAACAGCGTTTTCAATGCGCCGAAGCGATGGGTCATGTCTTCTGTCGGCACCATCAGTGGCGTCACCGCCGCCGGCTGGCCATCGCGGGTATAGGCCTCACCGAGAATGTAACGTTTATACGGCAGGATGCCGTTGTTGTAGGAAGCGCCGCCCCAGAGCATGGCGCCGGTGGCCATGATCGAACGCTCGGCGGCAAGAATCTGCGGCATATGACAACTGCCGCAGGCTTCGCGGACAATGCGGTAATCGGACGGATTGACGAAGCGGATATATTCCGGCGCTTCCTTGTTCAGCAGAGTGTAACTGATCGGCGGATTGCTGCTGCGCGGCCAGCGCCATTTGTCGGCATAGTCCGGCAGCACATGGGCCTGCTTCATCGCGTCGATAAAAGCCGGGTCATGCCGATCACTGTTGTCAGGCTTTTGCACCTCGGCATTGCCGCCGTGGCAATCGGTACAGCCCAGCACCACGGCCGGATTGGCATGCATGGTCTTGCTGTCGGAAGCGCCATGACAACTGCCGCAGCCGCTGCTTTTCTTCACCGCATCGGCGGGCGATTGCCAGGCCGGTGCCGAGGGTGCCGTCACCCGGTTTTCCTGTTTCACCACCGGCGCTTCTGCTGCCTGCAGCATGACCGGCAGCAATGACAACATCAGTACTGTCGCCGATGCCTGCCAGAAGTGAAGTCCGTGTCTCATAATGCCTCAGTACGTCAAGATCAGGTTGCCGAGAATCGAATAGCGCGATCCCCGCTCGAACAGATCGTCAAAGCCTTCACCGGGCAGCAACTGCGCCACCGACAAGCGGCCGACAATGTTCTGGATCGCCAACGGTCGCCAGATAATGGCGGCGGAAATATCCCAGCCGATTTCCCGGTCGATATTGTCCTGCTGGCGTAACACCTCAATCACTTCGGTGCGATCAAAGGCAAGATGATTGGCATTGAAGCTGAGCCGGGTAGTCGGGGTCAGATCGAGATCGGCACCGACACCGAGCAGGCGCAGGCCCGGATTGGTAAAGTTGGACTGGCCATGCTCTTTCGATGAGCGCAGGTTCGGCAGCAAGCCATTGCGCGTCGACAGGGTTACTCCGCCACCGGCAATGAATGGAACGCCCTGGCGAATCCAGAAACTGGTGTCGGCACCGGCGATAATCGGGTTCTCGAACACCGCATCGAATCCGGTCTCGACCTTGTCGAACGGATTGCGGTCGCCGGAAGCATGCACGCCGGTGAGGCGCAGACGCACCCAATCGAAATCCATGCCCGCTTCAAAGGCAGCAAAGGTGGCACGCACCTCGGTGGTGTCGTCGTTCATGACGCCCGGAGCATTGCGACCACTGGCAGCATACAGCGAAGTAGTCAGATTCAGGCGGCCAAGATGGCCATCGCCGTTGTAGCCCAGATAGGTGACGTCATAGCTGCGCGGCACCTCCCTACCCAGTGAAGCGGGACGGGCAATAAAGCCGTTATCGTCGTAGAAGAAACTGTCTTCCCGGTTGCGGTTATGCAGCAGGCTGAACTGACTGATAAAACCCAGCTTGAGAAAGTCCTGCCAGTACAGATTCGCCACCAGAACGTCATCGTCCCGGAAACGGGCAGTGACGTCGTTCAAGCCGCTGTTGGTGTCCTTCTCCAGACGTCGGAACCAGGCCAGATTGTACTGAAAAATATTGTTGTCGCGGGTACCGAACAGACGCACGCCAAACGGGCTATCCTGAAACAGGAAGCCGCGAAAATCCGCATTGAATGGCTGAATGCCGACGCGAATGCTGTCGAAATCATAACGGTCGGAGACATTGCGAATGTGGTAATCGACAAACGCACCCTGAACGCCGACATGGCCATCATTACGAGTGTCGCCATCACGCGGATCGATATACAGGGCGCGCACCTCATCCACTTCGGTGCGGTTGAAGTTGAACACCGGGATAAAACGGAACTCCCAGTCCGGTGGTCGGAACACGGTATCGCCGCGCAGCCAGACCAGCTCCACCAGCAGGTTCTGGTTGAATGTCACCTGTTCGCCACTGCCGAACACATCAATATCACCGCTGTCGCCGGTGGTCTGGTTACCTACAGGAGTGGGAATATCACGCAACTCCAGCACGCTATCGGAGAGCGCCGTCAGCGAGAAAAACCATTCGCCCCAGACCGGCTTGTCACCTTTCAGGACATTACGCTGATAGGGATTCCAGAGGCTGTGGCTGTAGCCCGGCAGGCTATCAACGATACGCCAGCGATCCGGCACCGCCTGCAACGGCTGATCCTGAAACAGCGGCGCGGCAGGAATGGCATTGTCGTCACATAGCGCCTGCTGACGCGCTTCTACCTTTTTGCCCGGCAGACGTACCTGCGGTGACTGATCCGGCTCAGGGCATTCCGCCACTGCGATTAGCGGCAACAACAGCAGCATGTAAAGCGGCAGGCGATGCATTATTTGCCTCCGCACGGTGTCTGTTCATTGCTGTCGAGGAACGGCGCCTGCGGGCACTGCACATAACGCAGCCGGGTACCGTTTGGGGTCAGCTGGTCAGCGCGCATCATCACCGGAGCATTGTTGATGCTGCCAAGCAGCTCGCCGGCCTGATGCACGGACAGAAACGAAATCATGTCGTCCTGATCAATGCCGTCACCGGACACACCGATGGCACCAACCAGTGTGTTACCACGGTAGATCGGCACACTGCCGGGAAAAATCTGGGTGCCGTTGGCCACCGGATCGACGTTGCCGCCGGGCGTGGCGCGACTGATGGTGCTGCAACCCTCAGTAACGTCGACGCCACTCAGACCGGCGGCGAAAGCAACATGGCCAATAATCTGGTTGTAGACCAGATCCAGCTGCAGGCCGGTGGAGAATGGACTCCACTCCCCCGCCGGTTTCGACAAGGGGCCGTGTGGCGCACTACGCAAGCCATCCGGGAAATACGGTCGAGACAGATTGCCGCCGGCGCGATCACTGAAAGCGTAGGCTCCATCGGCCAGTGCCAAAGGCAAATCAAGGAAGCTGCGCAGCGCATCAACGTAATCACCGATATCGACACTGGCCGCCACCGTCGGCGCGCCGGCGACCAGTACCGGGCCGAGATAATCCGCCGTCGGCAGCGCCTGCAACTCTGCTGCAGCCTGCGTCCCTGAATAAAACGCAGCGGTCCGTGCCTTCTGCAACGAAACATCAATGCCGAACAGCGGTGCATCCCGGGTACGCACCAGCCCCAGCACCACACCATTCCGGTCAACCACGCTGATGCTGACCCGCGCCTGACTGCCGAGCGGCCGGCGAATCTGGGCGCGGGCACGATTGGCAATCGACAGCGCCTGATCCAGCACAGTACTGACTTCCGTTTGTGTCAGGGCACCGGGGCCGTCATTGGCAGCCGTTGGCGGGAAGCGTGGTGTGTCGGTGGCATCCACCAGCACAAACGCATCGCGGCCGGGGAAAAAGTTTTCGGTATCGGCACGAATACCGGAGCTGCTCTGGGTAAAGACCTGGCCGGCGACGATACCGCCACCGGCATTGAAGTACCCGGGCACACTGACCAGCACCCCGGTCAAGCCGGCAAACGCTGGCACCGGCAGAGACCGGGTCTGCACCATTGATACACTCATGTCGCTGTAACGCAGCTGCTTGCCTTCGACAGTAATGCGTTCGGCACGACGATCTGCCGGTGGCAGCAAACCGCGACTGCCGGCCAGTGCTACTACTTCATCCAGTGACTCATCGCGATCGAACAGGCTGTCATCGAAGCTGTAGCGATCGTCCACCACCACGCCAATACCGCCGATCACGGTGCCATCGCGATACAACGGAAACCCACCCGGGTCCGCAGACAGTCCCAGTGGCGCATGCTTGGGACCATGCACGCCATCGGTCACGCGCACCGTCAGGTCGGAACAGGCCAGCTGGGAAAACTGCACGCCAAACAGCGGCCCGGCCGGCTGATTGCGCTCGCCCGGATTGAAATGCTCCTGAACAATCTGACTAGCAGTGCGCGAACTGAAAGCATTGCCTTCGCTGGACAGATAGGCACCGGTAACCGCCTTGCTGATGGCCGCCAGCGTGGCCGGAATGAAGCTGATATTTTCCAGCCCCCCCGTGACCGGGTAAGGCGATACAATGGTCACGGCATCCACCGCACCAGCCATCTGGTACACCGCCAGAATATTGCCGACTCGATCAGATACTGCAATGGTGGCCGCAACACCGCGCTGATCTGCCTCCAGCGCTGCCGCGGCAATAATATTTTCGACATCCGCAGTGGAGAGAAAGCTGGTCGGGCTGACACAGCTGCCATCACAGCCACCATTCGATAATGAATCGCCGCCGCAACCGACCAGCAGCAGGCATAGCCCGATCAGCCGTTTCACGGCGTCACCTTGGGCAGGCCGGCATGATCTATTTCAAACTGGTGATAACTATGGCAACTGATACAACCGGAAAGCAGGCCCTGCTTTTGCTGCTGGCCAACATGACATTCCTGGCAGACAGCGATGTCCGGCATCAGTACATCCGCCGCTTCCATGGACTGGCTTGCGGCATGGCAGTCGGCGCATTCTGTCTGGGTATGACGAACATGGGGAAACTCGCCAGAGACAAACCAGTTTTCATTTAGCCGCACCGGTTTGACAAACCACTCTGGCGGCTGCTCGCTGACCTTGTCCACCTCATGACAACTGACGCAGGCGCGGCGCTCGAACATATCCTGAGCCACCGCCTGACTCTTGCTCTCGACCCAGGCAACACCCTCGCGCTGCAACTGACTGAGGTTGTCGCGCTGCCCCGGTCTTAGCGCGCGAATGTCGCCGGCATCAGCACGATCCTGAATAAACCGGCTGCTGTAGTACTCACGCAGGCTGGCCAGCACCTGATCCGGCTTGCCATGCGGCACAACCCGCGTCGGATCGGCCGGATCAAATGCCAGACCATGACAACGGGAACAGTGCTGCTCCATCTTCACTGGCGCCATATTGATGCCGTCCAGCGCCATCTCGTGGCAGCTGTCGCAGCTCAGCACTTCCCAGTCACCGTCATTATTTTTGATGCCTTCGACATCCAGATGCTCAGCGTGATCGAACTTCAGGTTGCTGTTATCGCGCAGGGTTTTATCCACCGTCAGGCGCGGGCTCTGCAACCATTCACGACTGTCGTCTTGCCACTCAAGCATGCTCAAACGAAACGGCGGATGATCGGCATGAAAATCCGTCGCCCTGCCGACCTGTGGCTCGCTGCCCATACGCTGATCAAGAACGGCATGGCAATCGGCACAGAAGCGCTGATCTTCAAACACCATGCGCTGCTCACCATTATGTTCATGGTGACATGAGGCACAGCGCTCACCATCAAACATGCCAGTGTCAGGATGGTCTGCCGGTACATGCAGCGCAGTTTCCTCATGGCAGGCAATACAGGTGTCATTACTGACTTTCTCAAACGGGGTGGTATGGCAGGCCTGACAATCCTTGCCAATGGTGCTGTGTACTGAATGCAGTGGACCGCTCAACCAGAGACTGTCATCCGGCAGCGGTGTATCCCGCAGCACACCCTGCAACTCCGGCTTCAAGGTCACCAGCGCCGGCAGTACTAACGCAGCGGCCAGCAGCAGCAGAAACAGTGCCCAGGCCCAGCGACGCGGGCGCCAGCGGCTGAGCAAATCCAGCCGGGTAACAAATTTCGCCGGATCAATCGAAAATGCTTCCTGCTGCTCCAGCACTTCCAGACTGAGCGCCAGATCAACCCCGTCCGGCGCGGCAATCACGATCAGGCGATAATCACCGATCAGGATCTGGTCGCCGGTATTCAGCACCGCCATCTTGCAACTGCGGCCATTGACCGTGATACCAGTACTGGCCAGCGCACGAACACGGAACTGGCCGGCGCTGAGGGAAATTTCGGCATGCTGGTAAGCAACCCGGTCGCCAGGCAGCAGCAATTCCTGATCGGTACCACGACCTATGCTGAGCTGATCAACCGCCAGCTCTTCATCCTTGTAGCTTCGATTCTGACCGCTGCCAGCGCCGAGACGGCGTATCAATACATACATGGCATCACCAGTAGAAGAACACGCTGACAATATGCGCCGTCAGCGTTGCCAGCAGTGCCAGCGTCAGCGGGATATGGCAGTACAGCCAGATTTCCATCAATCCCTGCAGCCGGATATCGTTGAGTAGCTGTTTCAACAGCCTGGCCTTGCGTGACACCAGATCAATCAATTCCTGCAGCAGCGCTGCCTCTTTTGGTTCAGTACTGCGCGACAGCAACCCGGTGAGCTCGTCAAGCAGGCGTTGCTGACGCGAATTACTGACCCGCTTCCAGCTCTTCTGCTTTTCCTTCAACACACCGATCATCATTTGCGAACGGTCGCGGCCACCGAGTTGCTGCCAGGCGCCGCCGCCCACCTGAAACAGTTGAATGGCAGAAATCACCATCCGGTCCGCCGGCGACCCCAGACCTTCAACAATCAAACTGGCCTTGCGATCGATATCGGCAATTTCCCGAAAAATCAGATCGCGGGTCATGCCATCACGGTTGCGGGTAATGCGATTCGGATAACGCCAGTACACCCAGGCACCATAGAAACCGCTGACGATCACCAGCACCATCAGCAGCCAGGCCAGCGTGTGAATGTTCATTCCAAATTGGAAACCGCTATGCAGTGTGCCCAGCACCAGCAGTGAGCCACCAAGGTAAACATGCGCAGACAGCCAACCCTTGACGCTGCCAAGGCGTGAGTAATAGGCGCGTTTGCGCACCCCGAACAGGGTCAGCCAGACAATCAGCAGCGCAGCGATGGTGCCGAGGGTATACCCCAGCCAGGAGCCACCGTTAGGCAAACCGATCGGTTCATGCCAGACGTAGGCAACCACACTGGCCAGCACCAGCGTCAGCGCAAACCAGAACCAGAACCCGCCGCGATGAGAGAGAAATGAACCGTGCATGCTCAGTCCTCCCTGACCAGTTCAATAAACTGTTCCGGACTGATCCGCACTGCTGCGCCGGTCGGGCAGGCTCGTACGCAGGCTGGCCCACCCTTGAGGTTGGTGCACATGTCACACTTCACTGCCCGCTTCGGCGCTTCCTTGTCCTTGACTTTTTTGTGCTCGGCGCCGAACAGCACCCGGCTCCACAGACCCGGCTGGGACCCACCAATCGGCGCCATCTGGATTACGCCATAGGGACAGTTACTTTCGCAGTTACCGCAACCGATGCAGTTGTCGGCAATCACTACCTCACCACTGGCATTACGACTGATCGCATCCGGCGGGCAATCCTTCATGCAATGCGGATGCTCGCAGTGACGACAGGAGGTCGGCACATGAATCGAGGCATAGCTTGGCCCGGCCTCACGATTCAGTCGCGAGGTGCCGCCATGGGTAGAGGCGCAAGCAGTTTCACAGTTGTCGCAGCGCACACACAGAGATTCATCAATCAGCAGTACATCGGTGGCTTCGCCAAGGCCCTGACGCATCAGGAATGACAGCAGTTCACCACCTTCTGTGGAAGACTCCATGCTGGCGTTGGCGCGCAAACGCGCCTGCAGCTGGGTTTGCACCTGCGCCTTCAGTTTCGGATCCCGTTCCAGCAAGGCAAGGAACGGCTCGCTTTTCATCACCACGGTTTCGGTCGGCACCACAGCACGAACCGAAGCGGTGCGACGGGAGTTGCCGAGCAGTCCCATTTCACCGACATACTTGCCCGCCGGCACATAGGACAGCACCACCTCGCGGCCATGCAGATATCGGGACACCGTCAACGAACCGCGTCTTACCAGATGCAGCTCATCACCACTCTCCCCTTCCGCAAACAGCACCTCGCCCGGAGCATACTGACGAAGCTCCGCCGAGTTGACCAGGTCGGCCAGATCTTCCAGATTGGAGTTCGGCGCAAACTGGGAGTGAATGGCGCGCAGGATAAATACCTGATCAATACGCCGGCGCACTTCATCCACCGACGACAGCAGCCGCAACATGGTCCGGCGTGGTGTTTCCACCAGCACGCAGTAACGACCGGCATAGACCGTGGCATTACGACGACGACCGGAGATCAGCCCCATCTCGCCGAAAAACTGACCCTCACCAACCGTGACGCGCTTGCCGGTCTGCTCATCGATCTCGATTTCCACCGAGCCTTCAACAATCGAGTAGAAAGAGTTGGTGTAATCATTACGAGAGAAGATCACCTCGCCGGCCTTCGGCGTGTGTACGTCACTTTCCAGAATCAGCTCGCGAAAACGCAGACTGTTGACCGGACCGAAACAAAGTACATTTTTCTTGATCTTGTCCAGCGTCTGTTCGACATCCAGCCCGAATGGCAGGCCGGAAAATTTCTTCGCCAGCAACCCATGATCCACCGGCTTGATATCGCGACCGAGAATATGCTCGACCACTTCATAACCCTGATTCATGGCCTGCTTGATCAGCGGGTAACCGGCCAGTGCACCGATCACATACAGGCCCGGTACATTCGATTCGTATTGATGGGTCAGCTCCGGCACCGCATTGGCGGCCCTGGAGGGAAACTGAATACCGCAGGATTCAACAAAATCACGCGGTGGAATGGCGCCAAGCCGGGCGATAATCCGGTCCACCGGCACCTGCATGTCCCCTTCGCCGGTAGTCAGTGACACCTGGGCCCGGTGCTCGCCGTTACTCTGTGCTTCGATGCTGCGCAGACTGCTGTTGAAAAACACCTTGATGCGGCCACGTTCAACGGCATCCTCAAGCTGTTTCAGGTTGCCCTCCTTGGCGCGGGCGAATTCATCACGGCGGTTGATCAGCGACACCTTGTTCTGGCGAGCCAGCGCCACCGCATTCTCGATGGCCGAGTCACCGGCACCAACCACCATAATTTCTTCGTTCAGATATTCGTCCGGATCATCCAGCTGGTACTGAACGAATGGCTGGTCTTCGCCCGGCACGCCAAGCTTGCGTGGATTGCCCTGCAGGCCAATAGCCAGCACCACATGATTCGCCCGCACGCTTTTGCCACTGCGTGTCTGCAGGACGAAATCGCCCCGCTGCCCGGTAATGGCGGTGACATCCGCATTCCAGGCCACCTTGATGCCAAGCTTCTTGGCGTTTTGCAGCCAGGCAGCAAGAATGTCCTCTCGGCTACCGGCATCAAAAGGCAGGCTGCTACGCAGCGGCAGGAAGCCCGGCTCCGCCATCACGTGCTTGCCTTTCTGGTATCGCTGAATGGTATTGGCGAGATGGGTTGTGCTTTCCAGCAACAGGTGCGACAAACCGAGTTCGGCGGCACGGCCGGCGGCGCTGAGACCCGCCGGGCCGGAACCGACAATGACAACTTCAAAACGTTTTTCCATAAATCCTTGCGGCCTTGTCCCTGATCCCCGTCACCCCGACGGCCGAATGAAGCGATGATAAGGGGTTAGCTGAGCTGTTCCCATGGTGTTTTTGCGATTAACCGGGATTTTTTCTCAGTTATCCGGGAACGGCGTCACTCAAATCAGCTGAAATACCTAACGCCCTTATAAGCCAACCTCGCCAATTTGCTGTTGCTGTGATGCAACACCCACTCTTTCGGAGTAAAACGCATTACAAAGCGCGACAACAAAACAATAATCCGCGCTCTTCACAGGGAGTGATTCGCCATGTTTCGTCATACTGTGCTTGGTCTGCTACTGACCTGTGGCTGTCTGGGAGCCATGACCTCCGTTGCCGCGGAAGATAATTGCCAGACCTCTGGCGCCCGGACACAGGAACAAAGCCGGCAGGTGCTGCTGGCTCTGAGTCAGGCGGATCAGGGCAACCGACGCGCGATACTGGAGCAGTATCTGGCCAACCCGCCCGCCACCATCACTGCCGTTGAGCGGGTAGCGCTGAACCGCGCACGTCTGGCACTGGCTGCCGACTACCTGACTGAATCGCGTTTCCCGGAAGCCCGGCAACTGCTCAGCGCCATCGAACTGGACAGCCCGATTGCGGTGCAGGCATCACTGCTGCTGGCGGAATCGTTTCAGCTGGAAGGGGATCACGCCCGTTCGGCGCAATGGATGCTACGTACCGGCCAACGCTATGGCGCCGACCCGGATGCCCTGAAAAGCATGCTGGAGCGCGCCAATGAGCTGCGCTATCAGGGCGAACCGCGTCAGGCCTTTGCCCTCTACAACATGGTCCAGAGCCAGATTCTGAGTAACGCCGAACAGGTCGGCTCATTGCGCAGCGAAGCTGACCACCTGATTGCGCAACTGCTGCGTACCCGTCTGGATGAAAGCCGCGCCGCCCAGAGCCAGATGCTGAAACAGATGATCAATGACACCGACAGCAGTCTGCTGATGGATCTGGGGGCTCTGGCGCGCAGCGCCGGGCAGCGCGAGTGTCTGGAAATGCAGCAGCGAAAAATCTCCGAAACAGCCTTTGAGAATTCCGCCCAGCAAGCCCGGATCACCCCGTTCCTGACCATGCTGGATCGCGAAGAAGGCATGATGACCCGGCGTCTGGAGCAGCTGGGCGAGCCGAGCCATCCTGACCAGCTGGCTGAACAGGCTGAAATCCGGCAGCAGCTTGACGCCCTGCGCAGCCGCCGTCAGGCCCTGCTCGCCGAGCAGCAGCAGTTACCGGGTGAGGCCGCCCGCGCGCATCGGGAAATTACCGGCAAGATTGCCGCGCTGGACGAGCAGAACGAACAACGGCGTCAACGTATCCGCGAGCAGCTCGACCTGCTCAGCAGCGAACTGATGGCCCGCTACCGCGAGCTGGCCGCGGAAAGCCAGTACGGCCGCGCCACCCTGCTGGCCGAACGCCACGGTGGCTGAGGATTTTTAACGGATCACTTGCATTACTGTCCATCTGGACAGTAATCTAGGCAGCACTGACCACTTGTACAGGTGCCGCCATGATTCCGCTGACTTCCACCCCAGACCAGACCACCGCGCTGAATGCCGTACTGGAACGTCCCGGTATCTGGCGCGGCCGCCCCGCCGCCAATACCGAACTGGCCAGCGACAGCGGCTTCCCTGCCCTGAATGATGCCCTGCACCTGCGTGGCTGGCCGGCGGCCGGACTGGTCGAACTGCTCTGCAGCGGACCCTGTCCGCAGGCACTGCGGCTGATGCTGCCGGTGATGGCCGGTCGTGCCGACGGCCTGGTGCTGCTGGCCAACCCGCCGGCCCGGCCGCGCGCGGAAACCCTGCAACAGGCCGGCATCAAGAGCCAGCGTCTGCTGGTAATGCGCAGCGAGAAACAGGAGACCCTGCTGCAGGCCTGTCACGAAGCCCTCGCCAGCGGTGCCGTCAGCACTCTGGTGATCTGGCTGCCGGAAAATATGGACGACCAGACCAGCCTGCGCCGTCTGCATCTGGCCGCCCGCGAAGGTCGCTGCCTGCTGGTAGCCATGCGCCCGGCCAGCGTCGCCGATCGTCCTTCCCCGGCCATTTTGCGGCTGCGCCTGCGGGTTCAACCGCCGGCCCATCTGGCAGTAGACGTGATCAAACAGCCCGGCGGCTGGGGTGGCCAACAGGTCCATCTGGCGCTGCTGCCGGAACGGCTCGCCCAGCCACTGGCGGCCAGTCGCGACATGCCGGCCCCGCCGCGGCAGCGAGAAAAACAGAGCACCACAGCCGGCTACCGGGATCCGGACAGCCGCTTTGCCTGGCGCCGCCCGGCAACGACTGTGCCCGGCCTGCAGAACCTGCCGTTCTGATTTGTTTGATGACATACCCGGCGGTGGTTGGTGAGCCTGTGGCTGGCACTGCGTTTTCCGCAGCTGATGATCGACGCCCTGCCACTCAGCGATGGCGACCAGCCTGTGGCGGTGCGCGACCAGCACCGGCTGCTGGCGGCGAATACCACGGCCGTAGCACAGGGTGTGCAAGCGGGCATGAAGATCGGCACCGCCCTCGCCCTGTGCGATGCCCTGCAAATTCACCAACGGCAACCGGCGGCGGAACAGCACTGGCTTGAACAGCAGGCCCGCACACTGGGCCGTTTCACCCCGATGATTGCTCATGACGATGACTGCCTGCTGCTGGAGATCGGCAGTTCGCTGCGGCTGTTCCGTGGCCTCGATACACTGCTGTCGGGTTTGTTGCGACAACTGCCGGATGCAACGGAATGTCATTCTGGTCTCGGACACACACCGATTGCCGCGCAACTTCTCAGCCAAATGCCACTGGCCAACAGCCGCGCCTGCATTGTCCTGAACGACAGACAACCGGATCTTTCAGCCAGCCGGCAACGGCTACTGCAGTTGCTGGCGCGACAACCGCTGGAGCAGTTGCCGCTGTCAGCGCCACTGAAAAAATCGCTGCAAGGTCCGGGGCTGCGTGCGTTGGGCGATCTGCTGGAATTGCCGAACGGCGCCCTGCAACGCCGCTTCGGCAGAAACCTGACCGACTGGCTGGCACGGCTGCGCGGCGACAAGGCCGATTTGCGTCAACCGATCATCGCGCCGCAGCGTTTTCTGCTCACGCTGGAGTTTGATGAACCGATTGCCGGCAGCGAACGATTGCTGCCACCGATGCAGCAGTTGCTGGAACAGATGCAGGTCTGGCTGATCCGTCACCAGCAGCAGGTGCGTGCCATTCGCTGGATTTTCTTGCCGTTACGCGGCGAACCGGATCGACTGCTGGTGCGCCGCGCCGGGGGCGATCATCGTGCCGAGGCCTGGCTGGATCTGTCGCGCCGGCACCTGGAACACACCCGACTGGCTGCACCGGCACTGAAACTGACACTGGAAGCCGGCCGGCTGCTACCCATGGCAGCACCACCGGCGCACCTGTTTGCTGCACTGGAGCGTCCCTGCGCGCGTGAGCTGCTGGAAAAACTCGCCAACCTGCCCGGCCTGTCGTTGTATCAACCGACGACCATCGACTGCCACTTGCCAGAACAGAATGAAGGCCGCAGCGATCCGCTGGCATCAAACCGGACAGAGTCATTTCTGCCACCTTCCGCTTTTGTTGATGCACCACTGTGGCTGCTGGAACAACCTCTGCCACTGCGCAGCCGGCAGCAACAGGTCTTCTGGCGCGGCGCGGCGCTGGAGATATTGCCCGGCCTGCGACAATTCAATGAGCCCTGGTGGCAACCGCATCAGGGCTGGCAGCGCCGTTACCATATCGCCCGGCATCCGCTCGGCATTCACTGCTGGCTGTTTCAGCAGGGTGATGCCGAAGGCTCCTGGTTCCTGCACGGTTTTTTCTGACCATGAAAAAATCCGGACGCGGCTTTGCCGAATTACACTGCCGATCTGCCTTCAGTTTTCTGACCGGCGCCAGCCAACCGGAGGAACTGGTGGCGCGCGCGGTAGCGCTCGGTTATCAGGCGCTGGCGATCACCGATGACTGTTCGCTGGCCGGTGTGGTGCGTGCCCATCAGGCGGCACGGGAGCACAACCTGAAACTGATTATCGGCAGTCAGTTTCAGATCGAGGATGGCGAGCCGGGAAAACCGCTGAATCTGATCCTGCTGGTACCGCATCGACAGGCCTACAGCGAACTGTGCGCACTGATCAGTCGCGGTCGCCGCCGGGCAGAAAAGGGCCAGTACCAGTTGCACTGGAAAGACCTGACTCGCCTCGTCCAGCAATGCCTGTGCGTTTGGTTACCTTCCCTTGAGCAACAACAGGACCTTGCTCAGGGCGCCAGACTGAAAGCGCATTTCCCTGATCAACTATGGATTGCCTGCGAGCTGTTACAGGAACAGCACGACGGTGCCCGTTATCAGTACCTGTGGCAACTGGCCAGCGAGCTTGACCTGCCGATGCTGGCCAGCAATGACGTGCATATGCATATTGCCGAGCGGCAACCGCTGCAGGATGTTCTCACCGCCCTGCGCTATCGCTGCACCGTGCAGACGCTCGGTCGGCGCCGTTTTCTCAATGACCAGCGCCACCTGCGTCCACTGGCTACGCTCCGGGATATTTATCCTCAGGCACTACTTGAAGAGAGCCTGCATATCGCCGGACTCTGCCAGTTCTCCCTGAATGAACTGCGCTACCAGTATCCGCGTGAGGCCATTCCGGCCGGCGTCAGTGCCGCCGACTGGCTGCGGCAGCTGGTCTATCAGGGCGCAGCACTACGCTGGCCCGAAGGCGTGCCCCATGAAGTGCGCAACCTGCTGGAAAAGGAACTGGCCCTGATCGGTGAGCTACGTTACGAAGCCTACTTTCTCACCGTACATGACATCGTCATGTTTGCCCGCAACCAGAACATTCTCTGTCAGGGTCGTGGCTCGGCCGCCAACTCGGCGGTCTGTTATTGCCTGTTTGTCACCGAAGTGGACCCGTCGCGCAGCCAGGTTTTGTTCGAGCGCTTTATTTCCCGCGAGCGTGATGAAGCTCCGGATATCGATGTCGATTTCGAACACGAACGGCGCGAAGAGGTGATGCAGTACATTTACCGCAAGTATGGCCGTGATCATGCCGCACTGGCCGCCACCGTGATCCGCTACCGCACGCGTTCGGCGGTGCGCGATGTCGGCCGTGCACTGGGCATGGACATCGCGGTACTGGAGCAGCTCAGCCGCAACCTGGCCTGGTGGGACAAACGCGAGGAATTGCCACAGCGATTCCGCGAAGCCGGCCTGCACGATACCAGCCTGACCCGCCACTACCTGACACTGGTGGATCAGCTGCTCGGCTTTCCGCGCCATCTTTCCCAGCATGTCGGCGGCTTTGTCATTACCCATGAACCGCTGCACACACTGGTGCCGGTGGAAAATGCCGCCATGATTGATCGCACCATCATCCAGTGGGACAAGGATGATCTGGAAAGTATCGGTCTGATGAAAGTCGATGTGCTGGCACTGGGCATGCTCACCGCGATCCGCAAGATGCTGGATCTGATTAACCAGACACAAGCATCGGAACCCGTAGGAGCCGTCGACCGACGGCGAAAAGATTTCGCAGCCGGTCGGCCGCTCCTACAGGGAGAGCAGCGATCCGCAACAGCGCTGACCTTGCAGAATATTCCGCCGGAAGATCCCGCCACCTATGCCATGCTGCAAAAAGGCGACAGCGTCGGCGTGTTTCAGGTGGAGTCACGGGCGCAAATGAACATGCTGCCACGACTGAAACCGGAGAAGTTCTATGATCTGGTCATTGAAGTGGCGATTGTCCGCCCTGGCCCGATTCAGGGTGACATGGTGCATCCCTATCTGCGCCGACGAAACAACGAGGAAGCAGTCGATTATCCGGATGCGCGCATCAAGGGCGTGCTGGAGCGCACGCTGGGCATTCCGATTTTTCAGGAACAGGTGATCCAGCTGGTGATGGTGGCCGCCGGCTTCAGCGGTGGCGAAGCGGACCAGCTGCGCCGCGCCATGGCCAGTTGGGGCAAGGACGGCACCCTGTTCCGGTTCGAGGACAGGGTCATTCAGGGGATGCTGAAAAACGGCTACAGTCTCGACTATGCCAGACGTATTTTTGAACAGATGAAGGGTTTTGGTGGTTACGGTTTCCCCGAATCCCACGCCGCCAGTTTTGCCCTGCTGGTGTATGTGTCGGCCTGGCTCAAGCGTCATCACAGCAGCGCGTTTTACTGTGGCCTGCTCAACAGCCTGCCGATGGGGTTTTATTCACCGTCACAACTGCTGCAGGACGCCCGCCGCCACGGCATTGAAATCCGCCCGCCGGATTGTGATCACAGCCATTGGGATTACACCCTCGAAAACAGCGAACGGCTGGCACCGGGTGTGCAACCGGCGATTCGCATCGGCCTGCGCCAGATCAGCGGGTTCAATATGGAAGCAGCAGATCGCATTGTTGCGGCAAGGCAGCAACAACCGTTCAGGAACATTCAGGACCTGTGCAGCCGCGCTACCTTGAACCGGCAGGAACGGGAATGTCTGGTGGCTGCTAACGCGGTACGACGGCTGAGTGGCCATCGCCATCAGGGCTACTGGGACATGCTCGGCGTCGAGGAATCGCGGCCCCTTTTCGGCAAGGAACAACACGATATTCGCGACGGCATTTTTCTGGATGCGCCTTCGGAGATGGACACCATGCTGGCCGATTATCGCGCCCTGTCCCTGACCACCGGCCGCCATCCGCTCGCCCTGCTGCGCCATCAGGAACCGTTTCGCAGTGCCTGTTCTGCTGCAACGCTGAAAAAAAGCCGACATGGTCAACTGGTGCGGGTGGCTGGCCTGATCACCAACCGGCAACGACCGGGCTCAGCGTCCGGCGTGATGTTTGTCACCCTCGAAGATGAAACCGGCAACAGCAATGTGGTGGTCTGGCAGAACGTGCAGAAAAAATATCGACGCGAACTGCTCGGCAGTTCACTGGTGCTGGTCACCGGCACGGTGGAACGCAGCCCGGAAGGCATCGTCCATCTGATGGCCGGCAGGATTGAAGATCAGCAAACCGCGCTGCACCAGCTGGTGGTGCAGTCGCGGGATTTTCACTGATTAACTGACGGTACGGCTGCGGCGATTCTGGCTGTTGCCACCGGGACGACGGTTGCCGCCATCAGTGGAAACACGCACTGCCACATCGCGACGCTGGCCCTGCTGCTGACGCTGGCCATCACTGCGTTGCCCGCTTGCACCCTGCCCGGAACGCTGACCGCCCTGACGTTGCTGGCCACGGCCACCACCGCCGGGGCCATTGCGGCCATTCAGAATCGGCTCCGCCTTGATACGCGGATCCACTTCAAAACCGGGCACAATTTCCTTCGGCAGCGAACGCTTGATCAGTTTTTCAATGCCAGCCAGCAGCTTCAGCTCGTCCACACAGACCAGCGACACCGCTTCGCCTTCACAACCGGCACGACCGGTGCGGCCGATACGGTGGACATAATCTTCCGCCACATTCGGCAACTCGAAGTTGACCACATGCGGCAGTTCACTGATGTCGATACCACGGGCAGCAATATCGGTCGCCACCAGCACCTGCAACTTGCCGGACTTGAATTCGGACAACGCTTTGGTGCGGGCACCCTGACTCTTGTTGCCATGAATCGCCATCGACGAGATGCCCTGCTTGTCGAGCTGCTCGGCAAGCCGGTTGGCACCGTGCTTGGTACGGGTAAACACCAGCACCTGATACCAGTTGTGATCGGTGATCAGCTTGGCCAGCAGTTCACGCTTGCGCTCACGATCGACCGGATAGATCTTCTGCGCCACGGTATCAGCGGTGGCATTGCGACGCGCCACTTCGATCAGCGCCGGCTTGTTCAGCAGGCCATCGGCCAGTGCCTTGATCTCATCCGAGAAGGTGGCCGAGAACAGCAGGTTCTGCCGCTGCTTGGGCAGCAATACCAGAATCTTGCGGATATCGCGGATAAAGCCCATGTCGAGCATGCGATCGGCTTCATCCAGCACCAGAATCTCAACCTTGCTCAGATCCACGGTGCGCTGCGAGACGTGATCCAGCAGACGGCCCGGTGTGGAAACGAGAATATCAACACCGCGACGCAGCTTGTCGATCTGCGGGTTGATGCCAACACCACCGAACATCACCATGGATTTCAGCGGCAGGTATTTGCCGTACTGGACAATGCTTTCTTCCACCTGGGCAGCAAGCTCACGGGTCGGGGTCAGCACCAGCACACGAATGACCGGCTTGCCGGTGCCTTCGCGCGGCTTGTCCATCAAACGCTGCAGAATGGGCAGAGTAAAACCGGCGGTTTTGCCGGTACCGGTTTGTGCACCGGCAAGCAGATCGCCGCCCTTTAGCACCGCCGGAATGGCCTGCTGCTGGATCGGGGTCGGTTGAGTATAGCCGAGTTCGGAAACGGCACGAAGAATATCGGCACGCAGGCCGAGGGTGTCAAAAGACATCAGAAATGGAACTCCGGAAAAACATCGGCCTGTCGCACCTGCTTTTCAGGGGCGCCAGTCAAAGGCAGACGAGGTTACGCACAAGGGCGAATAGAGAGGCAGCGCGAAGACTGGTTAACCACGCTGGCGGCGCACTGTAACACAGACATAAAGAAATACCTTGTAAATTCTTTTGCTGTAGGAGCGGCTGATCAGCCGCGAAACCCTTTCGCCGTCGATCGACGGCTCCTACGAGTGTTTCGTGGACTGCTCATCACCCGCCGGATCCTGTGCCGGCAGGCTCATCCCCTGCGCTTCAAGCTGCTTGCGAGCCTCCGGTGTCAACTCGAACGGGAAACCCTGATCAGCACCAATATGATCAAAGCGCACGCCACAGCAGTGGCCGGACACCTTGAAGGTATCTTCGGAAATGGCCGGGCCCTTGATCTTGCTCATGCCAGAATCGCCCTCGCTTTTTGCAGTGCTTCATTGACCGTCACAGTACTGGCATGTTCCACAAACTGAACCCGGCGCGCGACGTAATCGATGGTACGCTGCTGCTGCACCAGAGCAACGCCGGTTACTGTCTTGCCAGCAACCGCCACCTCAAGGCCATGCCCACGGATGGTGCTGGTAATCGGAATAACCAGCGCGAGCCCGACCTTGCTGTTAAATAACGCCGGGCTCAATACCAGTGCCGGCCGCTGTCTGGCCTGCTCGTGTCCCAGAGTGGGATCGAAGTCGCACCAGATGATATCGCCACGCTCGGGAATATAGGCCGCGCCCATTCAGAGCAACTCCTGACCGACCGGCCCATCATTCAACCAGCCATCATCATCCTCGACCCGAAACTGCTCCGGGCAGGCGTCCTGCAAAAGATACTCCAGCCTCGGCTCGCGCACTTCCAACGGGGTAATCACCAGCGCGCCCTTCTGCACCTCGATTCGCACCCGACTGGACACCGTCAAACCGAGCTGGGCCAGCAGAGTACTGGGCAGACGGATGGCGGCCGCATTACCCCATTTACTGATTTCCCGCTCAAGCGCCATGGCAGACTCCGTCAATGGCTATACAAAGGCGATACTAAGCCCGAACCATTCTATGTGTCTACATTGGATATCCATTAAATAAGATGTATATTATATGCATCTTATTTAACATGAAAGCACCGCTGGCAATGCACGAGGCCCCGATGGCCACCACCCTGTTCTGGCGAACACTGGCCCTGACCGCCCTGATGCTGGGCGCCATCGGCATCGTGCTGCCGGGCCTGCCCACGGTGCCGTTTCTGATTCTGGCCGCCTGGTCCGGCAGCCGTGGCTGGCCGGCGCTGGAAGCCCACCTGCTTGATCATCCGAAACACGGCGACACCATTCGCCGCTGGCGCGAGCGTCGTGCCATTCCGCGCGGCGCCAAGATCGCCGCCACGCTGATGATGCTGCTCAGCATTACCCTGATTTTTCTCAGTGCTGCCCCGCCACAACTGCGCATCGCCATTCCGTTGCTGCTGCTGGGCGTGGCCACCTGGCTATGGAGCCGTCCCGATGAATAAGCTCACCCTGTTTGCCTATCCGTTTCGGATTTTTTTCCTGTCGCTGGCGATCTGGGCGATTGCTGTGGTTGCACTGTGGATCAGCAACGTCACCCGATTACTGCCACTGGAGTTCGCCCTGCCGGCACTGCGCTGGCACCAACATGAAATGCTGTTCGCCATTCTTAACCCGGCCATCGCCGGCTTTCTGCTCACTGCCGTTTGCGTCTGGACCAACACGGAAAGATTGCATGGACTGCCACTGATACTGCTGTGGCTGGTTTGGGCTATCGGTCGTCTTTTAACAGCGCTGCCGCTGGTGCCGGAAGCCGCCATGATTGCCATCAACCTGCTGTTTCTGCCGTTGGTGATGATAGATGCCGGGCGCCGTATCATCAGTGCGAAGCAACCGCGTCACGCACCGATTCTGCTGGTGCTGTTCCTGCTGTGGACAGCACAGGCGACATTCCTGTTGCAATGGAGCGAACACGCAATTGCCATGGCACTGATTGCCGCCAGTGCATTGATGCTGATTGTCGGAGGGCGCATTACCCCGGCATTTTCCGGCAACTGGCTGCGCGCCAACGGCGGTGATCTGCAACGGATCAGCAATCCACTCTGGCTGGAACGCCTGACACTGGCAGCCATGCTGACGCTATGCATTACCCTGCCACTCGGCATCCACATGCTCACCGCCACACTGGCATTGCTCGCCGCCGCGATCAGCTTCAGCCGCATCGCTTTGTGGCGCGGCTGGCTCACCTGGCGCGAACCGATGCTGTGGATTTTGCATCTTTCCCTGCTGTGGATTCCGGCCGGCCTGCTATTACTGGCCGGCAGCCGCTTCGGCTTATGGCCGGACAATGTCTGGATTCATGCTATTGGTATCGGCGCCATGAGCGCATTGATTTTTGGCGTAATGACCCGCGTCTCCCTCGGCCACACCGGCCGGCCACTGAAACTGCCGGACGGTATGGTCAGCGCCTATCTGCTGATCCATGCCAGCGCCCTGATCCGCATTCTCACCGCGCTGCAGATTTTTCCCTGGCAACGCGGCATCGAAATCACTGCGGCACTATGGATCGGCGCCTGGCTGCTGTTTCTGATCCGCTACACCATGATCCTGCTACAACCGCGAGCAGACGGGAGGCCCGGCTGATGCGCCTGACACAGCACACCGATTACGGCCTGCGCCTGCTGATGTATGTGGCATTGAAAAACGGCCAGCGCTGCACCATTCGTGAAGCGGCAGAAAGCTTTGCCATTTCCCGCAACCACCTGATGAAAATCGCCAACCTGCTGCAGCACCACGGCGTGCTGAACGCCACCCGCGGTAAAGGCGGCGGCCTGCAACTGGCCAAGCCGGCAAACACACTACGTCTGGGTGATCTGGTGCAGACGCTGGAACCGGACATGGCGCTGGCCGAATGCCTTGGTGAGAACAACCAGTGCGTGGTGACCTCGCAGTGTCTTTTGATCGGGGTGCTGAGCGATGCGCTGCACGAGTTCTTGCGCACGCTGAATCAGTACACATTGGAGGATATCTGTGTGCCGAAGCAGAGCGAGCTCAGGAGCTTGCTGCAAATTGAGCTGGTTACCGCTGAGTGAACATGACCGCTCTGGTACACAGGTATGCAAACGCATCCGAAAACAAAAAGGCCCGCGCAACTGGCGGGCCTTTCTGATGGACTCAATTGGTGCCGCAAATAGGAATCGAACCTACGACCTACTGATTACGAATCAGTTGCTCTACCAACTGAGCTATTGCGGCGTCAGCGGCCGGGGCCGGCTGAGGGCGCATTCTAGCAGGGTGGCCCGGCGGGACAAGCCCTGCTGTGGAGGTGCTCAGTATTTGACGCTGCAGCCGTAGGGCCGGGTCAGGGGCGGTTCCGGAGTCTTGCCGTCCGCCACGGCGCTCAAGGCTGCCGGTACATACTGGGTCGCCTTGGCCAGGTCGCCCTTGTCGGCACTGGCAATGCTGTCGATGGCGCCGTTGTAACGCAGCATTCCGTCCTTGTCGATCACGTACATATGCGGCGTGGTCTTGGCATCGTAGGCACGACCGACCTTGCCGTCGGCGTCGATCAGGTAAGCGGTGTTGGCGGCCTTCCAGTTTTTCTGGATAGCGTTGGCCTGTTCGCCACTGACATGACCCTGCTTGCCCGGGGCGCCGGAGTTGATGGTCAGCCAGATGACACCGTCAGCGACGGCAGCGGCCTGCTGCTTTTGCATGTTGCCGCTGTCGTAGTGCTTTTTCACAAACGGGCATTCGGCGTTGGTCCACTCCAGCACCACCGTTTTGCCTGCAAATTCGGCCAGTGTGCGATGTGCGCCGTGGCTATCCGTCAGGGTAAAGGCCGGGGCCGGGGCGCCGATACCGGCAGCACCGAGCCAGGCGGGGATCAGCAGGATCGCTATGAACGTCAGGAATTTCATCGTGTGCCTCCTTGGTCAAAGTGTGTCCGCCTTGGCGCTGACGCGGATGCCGCTGTCGCCGCGGACCAGCAGCCAGTCGAACTGTGCCGGCAGGACGGTGAAATATTCGTTCCTGTCCAGCTCTGTCATCCAATCCTGACCATCCTGTCGCCAGACCGGTTCCTGACTGTTACGCACCACTTCCGGGGTAATCGGGAAAAACACCCAGCCCTTCGGCTTGCCGGGGAACAGCGCCTTTGGCATCCGCAGGGTGACCTGACCCGCGCCGACCGCGAAGCGGCTACCGGCCGGCAGTTGTCGGGGCTGGCGCCGGGCGGCCCTGTCGAAGTCGGCCTGCCAGCGGCTGTCGACAGCCGCCTGCCTGGCCAGCGGCAGGGTCAGCCGGTACTCGCCGCTGCCGGGAATGCAGGCGTCTTCACACACCAGCCAGCTGGCGCGGGCCTCGATCTGCAACGCCTCTGTCTTTATGTCCGCTGGAATCTGCACGGTCAGCGGCAGTACCACCCTGCCCTTGTAGCCGAAATTGACCATCTGATCATCAAGCGGAAAACGCACTGGCAGCGGCCAGAGAATCTCGCTTTGCTGCTGCTCACCGTTGATAGTCAGGCTGATCCGCGTCGGCAAGCCGGAATCGCCGGGGTTCTGCCAATAGGTGTGCCAACCACTGTCATGCTCCAGCAGGAGGCCCAGCATCAACAGATCACCGGGGGCGGCACTGCGAGTGTGGCTGATAAGCTGCGAGGTCAGATGGTCGGTACGCACGGACTCAGTCCCGTAACAGGGTGCGACCAGTGCGATCAGGCACAAAGCAAGAATTCTCATCGTGCGCTCCTGCGTTATGATGGCCCCAGCATAGTCGATTCCGGCTGGGCCGGGTGAAGGGAGGAAGTACATGGCTTGTCGCAGGACGCTGGCTGGATATCTGTTGCTACTGCTGGCGCTTTGCTTGAGCCCCGCTCAGGCGGACGACAACGGCCCACCTTGCAGCAATGGCAGCATGCCGGTAGCCGAATGCCTTGATGGCATGCTGGATCGCTGGGAAGCGATGGTCTCCGCAGAGCGGGACTCGGCCCCGGCGAATCAGGCCAGACTAGCCGCTTCCCTTCAGGCACTGCGTCAGGACATGCCGGCGCTGGCCAGCACCCTGACAGACGAAACGCAAATTGCCGCCGTCACCTCCGCACAACAGCGCATTACCCTGCTCGATCAACAGCTCGCCAGACAGTATCGCCGCAGCTGGAACCGCACTTCGTTATGGGATGGTTTATTCAATAGCGATGCCCGCCCTCACTGGCTGAGCATGGCTCGCTATGAATACCGGCTCAGCAGCGACACTCTGAATACCATCGGCCAACGCTGGCAGGCGCGGCTGGATGATGACAGCGTCGGCTTCAGCCGTTACCGCGACCTGCTCAGTACACTGCTGATTCTGGCTCTGGCGATTGCGGCATTTGTCGCCCTGCACCGGGTTACCAGACGCAGCACCGCATTGCTGCTGCATCTGCACAACCTGATTGTCGAGCGGGCAGCGAAACGCCGCTGGGTCAAGGCACTGGCGCGTGTGTTCAGCGGTCTGGCGCCGCTGGCGCCGTGGATACTGTTATGGCTTGCCTTGAGCATCTTTACCGCTCTGTTTTCCGGCAGCAATGCGCCATTACTGCTGTGGTGGGCGCCGCTGGCGGAGCTGTACATTATTTACGGTCTGCTGTGCCTGATTGGCGAATGGCTGTTGCTGCGCATCTGCAGCGGTGCCGGGGTATTTCTGAGCAGTGAGCAGACACAACAGTTGACTGTCCAGGCCCGCGCGCGCGCGCGCTGGCTGATCTGGCCATGGATAGTGCTTTACCTGATTGACCATCTGATTGGCCCATCCCTGCTGTATCGCATTACCGAATTGCTTGGCTGGGTGGTGATCTGGTTTGTGCTTGCCGCGCTGCTTCGGGTTCGGCGTCAGGAGTATCTGGTTAACCTGAAGCGCATGCTCCCGGAAGCAGCCGACCCTGTGCTGGATCGGCTGCTTGCCGAAAAAGCGTTTATCTTCTTTGCCACCCTGCTGCTGCCACTGCAGCTACTGCTGTTTGTACGTCAGTATCTGGATCAGCTGCTGGCGGATTTCGACTGGTATCGCAGCCTCAGCGCCCGCTGGTTCCGGATGCGAACCAAATCACTGGTGGAGCAGGATGAGGAAGAGATCAGTACGGAGGAAGTCAGCGAGCAGTATGAACGCTGGTTCACCCCGGAAGGTGATGGCAGCAGCAAGTTCCCGGTCATCGATACCGGCCTGCTTGAAGCAATACGCAAGCCACTGGATGCGTGGCAGAAAAATCATACCGTCGAAAATACCCTGCTGGTCACCGGCGAAAAAGGTATCGGCAAGAGTTCCGCACTGAGTCGACTTGAGCAGTACATCAGCAAGGAAATGCCCGACATTGTCGTGCATCGCATTTCCGTGCCAGCAAAGACTACCGATAAGGAATCGGTATACGAGCTGATCGGTGGCACGCTGGAAGTTGACCTGACAGATGGCCCGGCGGTACTGGCGCGCACGGATGAGGAGCGCAAGCCCACGGTCATCATGCTTGATGAGGCACAGAATCTTTTTCTCGCCGAGGTCGGCCATCTGGACGGCTGGAGAACGCTGCTAAACCTGACCAATATCCGCGTCAACAATATTTTCTGGGTGGTCGCGATCAACAATCAGAGCTGGGCCTACCTTTGCAATGTGTTTGGCCGTGAATACCAGATGCGCACGGCCATTCGTGCCAAGCGCTGGAGCCAGAATGAAATCCGTTCGCTGATCCTGTCTCGCAATCATCTTAGCGGCTACAAGATCCAGTATGACGACATCCTGCTTGCCACCCGTGGCCCGGATGCCGGAAATCTGCGCAATGCCGAGCAGCGCTTTTTCAGCCTGCTCTGGGACAGCTGCCGGGGCGTGCCGATGACCGCACTGGAACTGTGGCTGACCTCTATCCGCACCAACGGCAGCACCGTCACGGTGGGGCTGCCGCAAGTACCTGGCAGTGGTGTGCTGGAGCGGCTTGGCTCAAAACTGATGTTTGTCTATGCCGCCATCGCCACCCATGAGAATCTGACCTTTGAAGAAATCATCAAGGTGACCAACCAGCAGGAGAACGTTGTCCGCTATGCCCTGAAGTCTGCTCTTGATGCGGGTTTCATGGAGCGTAGCGAGGAAGGTCGCTATCGCATTATGCCGCTGTGGTACCACACTGTGATCAGCTATCTGGCCAGGAAGAATATGCTGCATGAATAATGACAATGGACTTATCAACGACCTGTTCGGGCTGTTCGAAATCTTCAACATCTATACTCTGGTGCTGTTGTTTTTCGGCGGACTGTTGATCTGGGGCGTCAATACAGGTCTGACCCGCTTTAGCGGACGGTTGATGGAGAAAGTCCCGACCCGACGTTTCCTGATCCTGCAGATATCCACGCTGCTTAGCTTTGCCCTGTATATATTCGGCACCATTGGTCTGGTGGTGGGGGTGCTGCAGCCGCCGAAGGAATTCCTGATTGCCGCCGGTGGCGCCGTGGCGGTGGCACTGGGCTTCGCCCTGAAGGATGTGGTCGCGTCTCTGGTGGCCGGGGTGCTGCTGTTATTCGACCGGCCTTTCCGGGTCGGCGACCGGGTCACTTTTGGCGATACCTACGGTGAGATTGTCTCGATTGGTCTGCGCACCGTACGACTGGTGACGCTGGACGACAATCTGGTCACCATTCCGAATTCCCGCTTTATCACTGACGTGGTCGCCTCCGGCAACGCCGGCGAACTCGACATGATGGTGGTCACGGACTTTCACGTCAGCCTGCAGGCGGATCTGGCTCAGGCCCGCAAACTGATCGAGGAAGTCGTCGTCACCAGCCGCTTTGCCTACCTGAAAAAGCCGGTGAGCTTCGCCATTGAGGAGGTCGAGGTGGCGAGAACACTGGGTATTCGCCTGCGCACCAAGGCCTATGTACTGGATGTACGCTATGAGAAGGAATTCCAGAGTGATGTGGTGACTCGGGTCACGCTGCTGTTCCAGCAATACGGCATCCTCCGCCCGTACCCGAAAGCCACGGAACCTTCTGTGGACCTGACGGACTGACAAGAAAATTCTGACGGAGCGACGACATGAAAAAATTATCTTTCTGTGCCGCTACGGTGCTTTTGCTGTCCGCTTGCAACAACGATGATCAGACTACCCTGACAGTTTCCACGGAAGCGGAACAACCGGTCACGATCCATATCGAAACGGTGGTCAGCGGACTGGAGCACCCCTGGTCTGTCGCCTTCCTGCCGGAAAGCGAAATGCTGATCACCGAGCGCCCCGGCCGCCTGCGCCGGGTCGTCGATGGCAAGCTGGATCCCCAGCCAATAACCGGTCTGCCCGCCATCGCTGCCGGCGGACAGGGTGGCCTGCTTGATATTGCCCTGCATCCGGAGTTTTTCCGCAATCGGCTGGTATATCTGAGTTATGCCGCCGCTTGCGATAAAGGCGGCCGTACCACGGTGGTCGGCCGTGGTGAATACCGCGATGGCAAGCTGCATGATTTCGCACCGATCTTTGTCCCCCGCGCCTGCAGCGACACCGGGCAGCATTTTGCCGGCCGCATGCTGTTTGATCGCGCCGGTTATCTTTACCTCACCATCGGCGATCGCGGTGAACGTGAGCGTGCCCAGAATGGTCGGGATCATGCCGGCACTGTGCTACGCCTGCATGACGACGGCCGCATTCCGAAAGACAATCCGTTCGTGAATGACGACGATATTGATGAAGCGATCTGGAGCTACGGCCATCGCAATCCGCAGGGCATCGCCCTGCATCCGGACGGCAAACAGATCTGGCTGCATGAACATGGTCCGCGCGGTGGCGATGAGATCAATCAGGTTCTTCCGGGCAAAAACTACGGCTGGCCGCTGGTAACCTATGGCCGCGAATACTATGGCCCGACAATTGGCAGCACTGAGATGGAAGGCATCGAGATGCCTCTTAAACAGTGGACCCCTTCGATAGCACCGTCCGGCATGGCGTTTTATCAGGGCGTAGTGTTTCCGCAGTGGCAGGGAGATCTGTTTGTCGGCGCACTGGCCGGCCAGCATCTGGCGCGGGTGCGGTTTGATGGCCTTGAGGAAGTGGAAGAAGAAAAGCTGCTTGAGGACATGGCCCGCATCCGCGACGTGCGGGTTGGGCCGGATGGCTTCTTGTACCTTCTTACTGATGCGTCGGATGGTGCTTTGCTTCGGTTAAAACCTTAAACCCTAGAAGCTAGAAGCTAAAAGCTAAAAGCTAAAAGCTAAAAGCTGAAAGCTGAAAGCTGAAAGCTGAAAGCTGAAAGCTGAAAGCTGAAAGCTGAAAGCGGATTAACTTCACTATCGTGCCGGGGCGCAACCGCCACCACATCCTCCGGGCTGACCGTTCCGCTTCGCTGCACTTGAAGTCACCCTACGGATGTGGTGGCGTTCACGCCTAACGGAAAGACCGTACCACCGCGAGTTAGGGGTGGAGCAAAAAACACGAAAAAATAAAGAGAGACCAAGAAAAACGAAAAGAGGAGATAGTTGTAAACAGCAGGATGTGAGGCTTGAGAGCCTGTCAGGGGTTGACGGGACTGTGTGAGACAGGGATGTCGAACACAAGCCTACAGGGACGTATTCACGGCGTGTCCCGGCAACCCCTGACAGGCTCTCAAGCCGGAGAAGTTCACTGCCAAGCCCAAACTGTCCGCAAAGACAGGCTCACTACCAAACTCACCGCAACAAAAAGCCCGGCACAAAGGCCGGGCTTTTTGTTAAGCAAGAGAAGCAGATCAGATCTGCTTGTCCAGCTCCGGGATTGCTTCGAACAGATCCGCAACCAGACCGTAATCAGCCACCTGGAAGATCGGCGCTTCTTCGTCCTTGTTGATTGCCACGATCACTTTCGAGTCTTTCATACCAGCCAGATGCTGAATCGCACCGGAGATACCGACAGCAATGTACAGCTGCGGAGCAACGATCTTGCCGGTCTGACCGACCTGCATGTCGTTCGGTACAAAGCCAGCATCGACAGCTGCACGGGATGCACCAACGGCAGCACCCAGCTTGTCAGCTACCTTGTACAGCATCTCGAAGTTGTCGCCGTTCTGCATGCCGCGGCCGCCAGAGATAACGATCTTGGCAGCGGTCAGCTCCGGACGGTCAGACTTGGCCAGCTCTTCGCTGACAAAGCTGGAAACGCCGGCGTCCTTGGCAACATCAACGGCTTCAACAGAAGCAGAACCGCCTTCTGCAGCAGCGGCGTCAAAACCGGTGGCACGCACGGTGATCACTTTCACGCTGTCGCTGCTCTGCACGGTAGCGATGGCGTTACCGGCATAGATCGGACGCTTGAAGGTGTCAGCGGACTCTACCGTGATGATTTCGGAGATCTGCTCGGCATCCAGCAATGCGGCAACACGCGGAGCGAAGTTCTTGCCGGTGGTGGTGGCCGGAATCAGGATGTGGCTGTAGCCCTTGCCCAGCTCGGCAACCAGATCAGCAACGTTCTCAGCCAGCTGGTGGCTGTAAGCGTCATTGTCGGCAACCAGAACTTTGCTGACGCCAGCGATTTTCGCCGCCGCTTCAGCGGCAGCGCCGCAACCCTTGCCAGCAACCAGAACGGTAATGTCGCCACCGATTTTTGCTGCAGCAGTAACCACGTTCAGGGTTGCGCCCTTGATGGTGCTGTTGTCATGTTCTGCGTAGACGAGGATGCCCATGTCAGATCACCTTCGCTTCGTTTTTGAGTTTGCTGACCAGCTCCTCGACGGAAGCCACCTTGATACCAGCAGAACGGGCTGCCGGTGCTTCTACTTTCAGGGTCTTGGTGCGCGGCGCGAAATCAACGCCCAGATCTGCTCCGGACACGGTGTCCAGCGGCTTCTTCTTGGCTTTCATGATGTTCGGCAGGGAAGCGTAGCGCGGCTCGTTCAGACGCAAGTCGGTGGTGATCACCGCCGGCAGCTTCAGCTCAACGGTCTGGAAACCACCGTCAACCTCACGGGTAACCTTGACCTTGTCGCCTTCTACACTGACTTCCGAGGCGAAGGTGCCCTGACCCATGCCGGTCAGTGCGGCCAGCATCTGGCCGGTCTGGCTATTGTCGCCATCAATGGCCTGCTTGCCGAGGATAACCAGCTGCGGCTGCTCTTTCTCGACGATGGCCTTCAGCGCTTTGGCAATCGCCAACGGCTGGGCGTCTTCTTCGGTTTCGATCAGGATCGCGCGGTCGGCACCGAGGGCCATGGCAGTACGCAGCTGTTCCTGAGCGGCCTTGGAGCCGACGGTCACAGCGACGATTTCGGTCACGACGCCTTTCTCTTTCAGGCGCACGGCCTCTTCGACGGCGATTTCGCAGAACGGGTTCATGGCCATTTTGACGTTGGCGAGTTCGACGCCGCTGTTATCAGCCTTGACGCGCACCTTGACGTTGTAATCAACGACGCGCTTGATCGGTACAAGAACCTTCATAGAAGCCTCGGGTTTGTTCCGTTGGTATGGTCGGGACAGGGGGCGGCGGGGCACCCCCCACGAAAGACGCGGTATGGTGACGGCAGTCCCCGCCGAGGTCAATAGGCCGAAAAGCGCCAAGCGTATGATTTTGCTGCAAATAGAATTCACGTTTTGGCCACGTCGATGACGCACCGGTCAGCCGATTTCCTTGAAAATCAACCAGTTCGACGGGGATAATCCAAACGATCGTTTGAATCAGTGTTTTTAACCAGTGCCGTGCCGTGCTCCGGTTTCAGCCGGGATTGACCGCAATGACGCCCGACAATGCGTCGCGCAAAGTGGTCACTGCCCTGCCCCGTGGCTATACTGCGCGCCTTCTGAAATCCCGGCGCCCCCTCAGGGCCCGCAACGAACAAGGAGCAAGCTATGGAACGCGAAGCGATGGAAGTCGATGTAGTCATCGTCGGTGCCGGCCCGTCCGGGCTTGCCACCGCCTGCCGTCTGGGCCAGATCGCTCAGGAAACCGGCCAGGAAATCAGCATCGTCGTAGTCGAGAAAGGCTCCGAAGTCGGTGCCCATATCCTCTCCGGTGCGGTACTGGAGCCGCGTGCGCTGAACGAGCTGTTCCCGAACTGGAAAGAGCTGGGTGCGCCGGTCAACGTGGCCGTGAAAGAAGACGAAATCTTCTACATGACCAACGCCGAGAAGGCCATCAAGGTGCCGGGCCTGTTCGTGCCGAAGACCATGCATAACGAAGGCAACTACATTATTTCTCTGGGCAACCTGTGCCGCTGGCTGGCCCAGCAGGCTGAAGGTCTGGGCATCGAGATTTTCCCGGGCTTTGCCGCCAGCGAAGTGCTGTTCAACGAAGACGGTTCGGTTAAAGGCATTGCCACCGGCGACTTCGGTATCGGCCACAACGGCGAGAAGAAAGACAGCTACACCCCGGGCATGGAACTGCATGCCAAGTACACCATCTTCTCGGAAGGCTGCCGCGGCCACCTCGGCAAGCAGCTGATGGAACAGTACAACTTGCGCGAAGGCGTGGATCCGCAGCACTACGGTATCGGCATCAAGGAACTGTGGGAAATCGATCCGGCCAAGCACCGCGAAGGCCTGGTGATGCACAGCGCCGGCTGGCCGCTGACCGAATCCGGCTCCCTCGGTGGCGCCTTCCTGTATCACCTGGACAACAATCAGGTCACCCTCGGCCTGATCACCGACCTGTGCTATTCCAACCCGCACGTATCGCCGTTCGATGAAATGCAGCGCTGGAAGAACCACCCGGAAGTACGCAAATATCTGGAAGGCGGCAAGCGCCTGAGCTACGGCGCCCGCGCCATTGCCAAGGGCGGCCTGCAATCGCTGCCGAAGATGACCTTCCCGGGCGGCATGCTGGTCGGCTGCAACGCCGGCACCCTGAACTTCGCCAAGATCAAGGGCACCCACACCGCCATGAAGTCCGGCATGATGGCCGCCGAAGTGATTGCCGAAGCGCTGAAAGCCGGCCGTGGCAACGACGAGCTGGTCGAGTACAAGGGCGTGTTCGAAAAGAGCTGGGTATATGAAGAGCTGTACACCCAGCGCAACTTCGGTCCGTACCAGCACAAGTTCGGCAACTTTATCGGCTCGGGCCTGGCGGTGCTGGACCTGAACTTCCTCGGCGGCAAGATGCCGTTCACCCTGAATGACCCGACCCCGGATCACGCCACTCTGAAGCCGGCGGCCGAGTGCAAGAAAATTGATTACCCGAAGCCGGATGGCAAGATCACCTTCAACAAGCTGGACTCGGTATTCCTGTCCAGCACCAATCATGAAGAAGATCAGCCCTGCCACCTGAAACTGAAGGACCCGGCGGTACCGATTCAGGTGAACCTGCCGAAGTGGGACGAGCCGGCGCAGCGTTACTGCCCGGCGGGTGTCTATGAAGTGCTGGAAAATGCCGACGGTTCAAAGCGTTTCCAGATCAACGCCCAGAACTGCGTGCACTGCAAAACCTGCGACATCAAGGATCCGTCCCAGAACATCAACTGGGTGGTGCCGGAAGGTACCGGTGGTCCGAACTATCCGAACATGTAATTCGTTGTTCGGTTCTGCAAAAACGCCGGCCTAGTGCCGGCGTTTTTGTTTGGGGCTAATGGTCGATGGTTTCGTAGTGACCATCCCGGTCTGAACACCTGTCAGGGTCTTGCCGGGACACGCCGTGAACCCATCCCTGGGGGCTTGTGTTCGACATCCTTGTCTCACACAGTCCCGGCAAGACCCTGACAGGTGTTCAGACCTCGCATCCCGCTACTTGCATATTGCTTTCACAACCACTGCTAAAAAGAAGCAGGATGTGAGGCCTTTGCGTTCGCTGGTTGCTCACAGGACCTTCGGAGCCAAGGATGGCGGAGAAGAGCTACAGGGACGTACTCGTGCGTGTCCCGGGAGCAACCAGCGAACGCAAAGGCCGGCGAGGTTCACTGCCAAGCCTGCTTACAGCGCACCTTGCTCAACAAATCAGGGCTTTTTGCGCGACAAGGTGTAGAGGTCCTTGCGCCGGTCCTTGAGGTTGGTCACCGAGCCTTCCTTGTGCAGCAGCTTCAGCTTCTCCAGATCGACATCGGCAAACACCAGCATCTCGGTATTGGGCACCGCCTCACTGATAATCCCGTCATGCGGGAAATAGAAATCCGACGGCGTAAACACCGCCGACTGCGCATACTGAATGTCGACGTTGTCCACTCGCGGCAGGTTACCCACCGAGCCGGCAATGGCGACGTAGCACTCGTTCTCAATCGCCCGCGCCTGGGCGCAATGCCGCACGCGCAGATAGCCATTCTTGGTGTCGGTCCAGAATGGCACGAACAGGATCTCCATGCCCTCCTCAGCCAGAATCCGCGACAGCTCCGGAAACTCGACGTCATAGCAGATCAAAATGCCAATACGGCCAGCATCGGTTTCGAATACCTGCAGATTGTTGCCGCCCTCAATACCCCAGTCGCGGCGCTCACTCGGAGTGATATGAATCTTGCGCTGCTCCTCCATGGTGCCGTCGCGGCGGCAAAGATAGGCAACATTGAACACATCACCATCCTCTACCAGAGGCATGGAACCAGCGATGATATTGATGTTATAGCTGACCGCCATATCTGACAGCGCGGTGGCAATTTCCGGGGTAAACCCGGACAGAAAGCGAATCGCATCCAGCGATCCCATGTCCAGCTCCAGCCCCATCAGTGGCGCACTGAAAAATTCCGGTAGCACACAAAAATCAGCACGATAATCTGACAGCGCGTCGACAAAAAACTCAACCTGAGTCAACAAATCCTCCACCGAACGCGCAGCACGCATGCGGCGCTGCACCACACCAATCCGGGCCACGGTTTTGCTGACGTAATCACTGGTGGCTGGCGGTTCGTAGAGAATGTTGTCCCATTCCAGCAAGGTGGCATAACCACGCGACTTGGCGTCCTCAGGCAGGTAACGCACCAGCAATCGCTTGACGTCGAAGCCGTTGGATAGCTGGAACGACAGGATCGGATCATGCAGCTTCTGCCGCTCGACCTGATCGATATATTCGGTGACCGGCATTTCCTCGGCATGGGCGGCATAGCCGGGCAAGCGGCCACCGGCCAGAATAGCGCGCAGATTTTCTTCCCGGCACAACTCCTTGCGCGCTTCATACAAACGCCGACCCAGACGATAGCCCCGATACTCCGGATGGACCATCACATCCAGTCCGTACAGGGCATCTCCATCCGGGTTGTGGGAGTGAACCTGATTATCGGTGATCAGATCTTCATAGCGATGCGGATTGGAAAAACGGTCATAACTGACCTTGATGGTCAACGCCACGGCCACCAGCTGGTCATGATCTTCGATGCAAAGCTGTCCTTCCGGAAAACGCTCGATCAACGCCTCTACCGTGTCCTTGGGCCAGGCACCGCCAATATCCGGGTAAACCAGATTCATCAGATGCGCCAGTTGCGGATAGTCTTCCATCGTCAACGCGCGCAGACGAAGTTTAGTGGTTTCTTCAGCCATCGGGCCTCCGGATCAGTTGGCTTTGACGAACGGGATCAGCCAGTGGGCGTCACGATTTCGCAAAGCGTTGCCGGCATCATCATACAGGGCGATGCCATCGGGGCGGATAAACAGCACCGCGCCACCATGCAGACCGACAAAGCCGGCACGTTGTTCACGGATAAAGCCGGTGTCCGGCTCAAATTGCAGCTGCAGGGGGGCGGGAATAAGCTCATGACCGACCACACCATTACCAAGCGGGTCGTCCACTGATGCCCGGTCACGGTACAGGGCGATGGAGTCGGCCAGTATGCGCAGCACCTGACCACGGTGAAAATGCAGCAACGTGGCCTGACGGCCGTCTGCATCAATGATTTCCTGTCGGGCTACGATCATGTCGCTCATGGCGGCATTATAGCCTGCACCATGTGAAGAAACGGAAATCGGGGGATCTGCATGAATATTGTCATCCTGACCGGCGCCGGCATTTCTGCCGAATCCGGCATCCGCACCTTTCGCGGCGCTGATGGCCTGTGGGAGAACCACCGACTCGAAGATGTTGCCACCCCGGAGGCCTTTGCCCGAGATCCGGCGCTGGTGCAGCGGTTCTATAACGAGCGCCGGCGCCAGTTGCAGCAAGCGGATATCCAGCCCAATGCCGCGCACCTTGCCCTCGCCCGGCTGGAGCAGCAACACCCGGGTACGGTAACGCTGGTCACCCAGAATATTGATGACCTGCACGACCGGGCGGGCTCGCACAATCTGCTGCATATGCATGGCGAGCTGCTCAGCGTGTTCTGCACCCGCAGCCACAAGCGGCGCCGCTGGACCGGCGATGTGACCACGTCCGAGCCCTGTGATTGCTGCCAGCCACCGGGTGTACTGCGCCCGGATGTGGTCTGGTTTGGCGAGATCCCGCTGCATATGGAGCAGATCGAAGCGGCGCTGCTCGATTGCCAGCTGTTTATCAGCATCGGCACGTCCGGCAACGTCTATCCGGCTGCCGGCTTTGTCCGCCTGGCCCGTCAGGTCGGGGCGCGCTGTGTCGAAGTGAACCTCGAGGGCAGCATGATCAGCAGCGCCTTCCATGAACACCGGGTTGGCCCGGCGACGGTCGAAGTGCCGAAGCTGGTTGAGGAAATTCTTTCTGGTCAGAAAAGCGAATAAAGCAGTTCGCTGCCGGCCGACCCGGTCTTTCCCTCTGTGCCTGGTTGCCGGGACACGCACGAGTACGTCCCTGTAGCTCCTCTCCGCCATCCCTGGCTCCGAGGGTCCCGGCAACCAGGCACAGAGGGAAAGACCTGCCACCGTACAATTCTTGAAATTCAGCGTTGCCTTAAAGCAGCAGGATGCGAGGCTCGGACGCCTGTCAGGGGTTGACGGGACTGTGTGAGACAGGGATGTCGAACACAAGCCCCCAGGGATGGGTTCACGGCGTGTCCCGGCAACCCCTGACAGGTGGCCGAGCCGGAGAGGATCACTACCCGACGCCTTCTCTCTCCACACACATAGAAAACCGCTATCACCCCTATCCCGCCCGACCATGTTCCTTCAACCTTTTGATTCCGCTAGACTGCCCCACTCAATTCAGGCAAGACACGAAAGTCGAGACCATGACCCAGATTCAGGTAGAAGATCTCAATATCGCCGCCCAGACCCCGCTGATCCCCCCGCGGGAGCTGAAGGCCAAGCTGCCGCTCTCCGACAAGGCCCGCGACACCGTCGCCAAAGGCCGCGAGGTGGTGCGCAATATTCTTGATCGCAAGGACCACCGCGTCTTTATCGTGATCGGCCCCTGCTCGATCCATGACATCAAGGCCGCGCACGAATATGCCGAGCGACTCAAGGCACTGGCCGAAGAAGTCAGCGACACCATCGTGCTGGTGCTGCGGGTCTATTTTGAAAAGCCGCGCACCACCGTCGGCTGGAAAGGTCTGATCAACGACCCGTACATGAACGACAGCTTCAAGATTGAAGAAGGCCTGCACATTGCCCGCCGCTTGCTGCTCGATGTCGCTGAGCTCGGCCTGCCGGCAGCCACCGAAGCGCTTGACCCGATTACCCCGCAATACATGCAGGACCTGATCACCTGGTCGGCCATCGGCGCGCGCACCACCGAGTCGCAGACCCACCGGGAAATGTCCTCCGGTCTGTCCAGCCCGGTCGGCTTCAAGAATGGTACCGACGGCGGTCTGGAAGTGGCGATTAATGCCATGCTCAGCGTCCGCAGCCCGCATCGTTTCCTCGGCATCGACAGCGACGGCAAGGTGGCGATCACCGAAACCCGTGGCAACCAGTATGGTCACGTGGTGCTGCGTGGCGGCGGCGGCAAGCCGAACTATGATTCAGTGTCGGTCGCCATCGCCGAGAAAGAGCTGACCAAAGCCGGCGTCTCCACCAACATCATGGTCGATGCCAGTCACGCCAACTCGAACAAGGATCCGGCACTGCAGACTCTGGTGATGGAGAACGTCACCAATCAGATTCTCGAGGGCAACAAGTCAATCGTCGGCATGATGGTGGAATCGCACCTGAAGTTCGGCAATCAGAAAATTCCGGCCGACCTGAGCAAGCTGGAGTATGGCGTATCAGTTACCGATGGCTGCATCGGCTGGGATGTCACCGAAAAGTCGATCCGCGATATGGCGGCGAAACTGCGTGACGTACTGCCAAAGCGTAACGCCTGACTGCGGCTTTTAGCAGAATAAAAAAGCCCGCCTCCGGCGGGCTTTTTTATTGTCGACAGGACGACCGCAACCAGGCATCAGGACACAGACAGACAAGACAAAGCGGAAAAAGTAACAACTGACATGCTAACTGTAACCGGCCAGATGCTGGAGAAAATCTAGCGACCCAGACCAGTAACAACCCGGGCACGACGATGTACCCTGCTTTCACCGCCGGCAGCGCGAATCTGCTCGTCAACAAAAGCACCAATTTCACTGACCGCGAGCGACGCTTCCGGCACCCAGCCTGCCAGCGCCTGAAATACGTGGATCATTCCTTCCCACACCTGATAGCGACAGCTGACCCCGCATTCCAGCGCACGCCGGGTGACTCGTTCAGCGTCGCTGAGCAGCACCTCACTACTGCTGACCTGAATCATCAACGGCGGCAAACCAGACAAGTCCGCATAGATCGGCGAGAGCATCGGCGCCGCCGGATCCTCGCCGCGACTGTAGGATGCCGAGACAAACCGCAACGCATTAATCGGGATCATCGGTTCGATATCGGCATTACTCACCAGCGTCTCACCGGTGCAGGTCAGATCCGCCCACGGACTGATCAGCACGCCTGCCGCGGGCAGCGGTATACCCTGCTCGCGCAATGCCAGCAGCGTGACCAGCGTCAGGTTGCCACCCGCAGAGTCACCGGCTATGACAATGTTCTCCGCTTTATAGCCCTGATCCAGCAGTGCACGGTAAGCACTGACCGCATCATCCAGTGGTGCCGGATAATGCCAGTCCGGCGGCTGACGGTAGTCCAGCGCCAGCACCTTGGCCCGACAGGCCCGGCTCAGTCGCCAGGTTACGGAACGGTGAGAGCGCGGCGAGCCGAAGAAATAGGCGCCGCCGTGCAGGTACAGCACCACCCGACCGGATAACACCTCACGACCGGTAATCAGCCACTCCCCCGGCACGCCACCAACATCCGCCGGAGCAATATGCACATCCGGGTGCACTGGCAGCGCCAGCGTCACCGCATCAAAGCCCAGTTGGGAGAATTTCATCACCCGACGGGTCAGCGGGACTCTTGCTACCACCGGTTTGACAAAGGTACGCAGGGCGTTGGCGGCCAGCCGCCCTTGCCAGCTGGTGGAGGGTCGGAATTCGGTAATCTCGTCAAGGGACAGGGTCATACACACACCGACAGCAAAAGTGGCTCAAGACTAAGTGGTCAATTTTGTTCTAACAAGCGACAATCAGGCCAACTTTGACTACCCGGGTGGATATGGAAGAGCTCAGTCTGCGCGTTCGCTGGCGCCACATCATTTTTGGTACCGACACTCCCGCCGGACAGCGCTTCGACCAGTTTCTGCTGATTGCCATTCTGGCCAGCGTTGTCGCCGTGATGCTCGACAGTGTCGAGTCGATCAATCAGGCCTACGGGCGCCAGCTTTTCCTGCTCGAGTGGTTCTTCACCATTCTGTTCACGATTGAATATCTGGTGCGGCTCTGGGTCAGCGCCCGGCCGGCGCATTATGCCCGCAGCTTTTACGGCATCGTTGACCTGCTGGCGATCCTGCCGACCTACATCAGCCTGTTTGTCCCTGGCACCCAGTACCTGCTGACCATGCGGGCGCTGCGTATCCTGCGCCTGTTCCGGGTACTGAAGCTGGTGTCGTTCATGAACGAGGCCGGGTTCCTCTGGAACTCGCTGATGCGGGCGCGCCGCAAGGTTGGTGTATTCCTGTTCAGCGTGCTGATCATGATGCTGATCTTCGGCAGCGTCATGTATGTGGTCGAGGGCCCGGAAAACGGCTTTACCAGCATCCCCATCAGTATCTATTGGGCCATTGTCACCATCACCACGGTGGGCTACGGCGATATCTCCCCGGTCACCCCGCTTGGTCAGGCCATTGCCTCTCTGGCCATGCTCACCGGTTATGCCATTATTGCCATCCCCACCGGCATTGTGACGGCAGAGATCTCTCAGGCCATGGTCCGCCGCCGGTTCGAGCGTGAGTGCAGCCATTGCCACCTGCACGAGCACGATGAGGATGCCAAATACTGCCGTCGCTGCGGCCATGAACTGCCTGGCCGACCAGAGGACCAGCACTCGGCCTGAGCGGCCATCCCATCGGCGCCAGCGCTGTGCTATAAACACCTATCCCGTTGAGACAACAGGGACTTGCCGTCACGGAGACAGTCATGACCGACCACATTATTGAAGCCCGCCGCCAGTTCCTGCGCTACAGCATGGGCTCCGCCCTGGTTGCAGGAATAACAGGTTCCTCGGTACTGCCTGCACTGGTACATGCCATGGGCAAGATTCCCGAGCAGCTGATTGCCGGCAAGTCGATTTATGACATGCGCGGAACCGTTTTTGTCGACGGCAAACTGGCCAACGAAACCACCTACATCAGCGCCAGTTCGCTGGTGGAAACCGGCCGCAACAGCTACGTGGTGTTCGTGATTGGCTTCGATGCCCATATCCTGCGCGACAACAGCCGGGTCCAGTTCCAGGGCAAGGACAACGTCGAGGAAAGCCTGCGTCTGGCCACTGGCAAGCTGCTTTCGGTGTTTGGTGCTCGCAGCGGCGGCGCCGTGCATCAGGTCCAGACCAGCACGGCCACCATCGGCATCCGCGGCACCGGCCTGTACGTGGAGTCCGAAGAAGATGTGAGCTACGCCTGTACCTGCTATGGCAACGTCAATATTGTTGCTAATGCCGACCCAAACGTTCAGGAAAACGTTATTGCCACTCACCATGATTCGCCGCGCTATATCGGCAAGGGCGGCGGCTACAGTCAGCTGATCACCCCGGCGCCAATGAAGAATCACACCGACGAGGAATTGATGCTGATCGAGCAACTGGTCGGTCGCAAGCCAGCGTTCTCGACGCTGAAATCCTATACCGCACCGCGTAAAGGTTATTGAGCGTAAGGAGCTCTGATGTCACCGGGAAAGTGGCTACGCACCAGCTTGCTGGTGCTGATCTGTGGTCTGTTTGTTCTGCACAGCATTTATCTTCCGCGCCTGCCGCTGCTCGATACACTGGAGCGGGCCACCTACGACATCCGCCTGCGGATGACCGTGCCCGGCGGCGTCGATGATCGCATCATCATTGCCGATATTGATGAAAAGAGCCTGACCGCTCTGGGTCACTGGCCGTGGGATCGTGGCATTCTGGCGCGATTCATGGACACCATGTTTGATCACTATCAGGTGAAGAGCGTCGGCTATGACGTACTGTTTGCCGAACCGGATACCGATCCTGGTGTCACCGCGTTGCGCGGCATGGCCGAGAAGGACCTGAGGGGAGACCGTCAGTTCCAGCGCATCTGGAAACAGCTCGGCCCGACTCTCGATTTTGACCAGCAGTTCGCCGACAGCTTCCGTGATCGCAACGTGGTGCTCGGCTATGTCTTTGCCCATGGTCAGGACAGTCGCCTGAACGTGCTACCGCCGCCCGCTGCCGAATTACCGGAGAGTTTTGTCGGGCGCCTGGAACTGCCTCAACCGCAAGGTTTCTCCGGCAATCTGGAAGTTCTGCAGAGCACCGCCTGGGGCGGCGGCTTCTTTGACAACCCGACCATCGACATTGATGGCGTGTTCCGTCGCGTACCACTGCTGCAGGAATTTGAGGGCAAGCTGTATGGCTCTCTGGCGCTGTCGATGGTACGCGCCTCCCGCAACGACCCGTCCATCGAATTGATTCTCGACACCCAGAGCAACTATCCGTTTGTTGACGCCCTGCGCCTTGGTGAGCAGGTCATTCCGCTGGCACCGCTGGCAACCGTACTGGTGCCTTATCGCGGTGGCGCTTATAGCTTTCCTTATTACTCGATCACCGACATTCTGGAAAAGAAAATTCCGGAAGAAAAACTGCGCGGCAGGATCGTGCTGGTAGGCAGCTCGGCCCCCGGCCTCAAAGACCAGCGAACCACACCGCTGGAAACCACCTACCCGGGTGTGGAGGTTCATGCCAACCTGATCGCCGGACTGCTGGATAACAACATCAAGCGCCAGCCAGGCTGGGTCATTGCCGTCGAGTTTTTCCTGCTACTGACAATCAGCATCGTGCTCGGCCTGATCAACGCCCGTCTCGAACCGATGCGCAGCCTGATCGTGACCATGGCCGCTCTGCTGGCGGTTGTGGTTGGCAACATGTATGCCTGGCATAACAATCTGGTGCTGCCGCTGGCCTCGCCAGTGATGCTGATCCTGTTTATTTTCGTGTTCCAGACCCTTTGGGGCTTTTTTGTCGAAGCCCGTGACAAGCGCATGCTGGCGAAGCTGTTCGGCCAGTACATTCCGCCGGAACTGGTGGAAGAAATGGCTGAGAGTCCAGACAAGATCAGCGTCAGCGGCGAAAGCCGTGACATGACCGTACTGTTCTCTGATGTCCGCGGTTTCACCACCATTTCTGAAGGTCTTGATCCACATGCTCTGACCCAGCTGATGAATGAAATGCTGACACCGATGACCCATGTGATTCATCACCACCGTGGCACCATCGACAAGTACATGGGCGACGCCATCATGGCGTTCTGGGGCGCACCTTTGAATGATGACAACCACGCCCGCCATGCCCTGGAGGCGGGACTGGAGATGGTCAAGGCGTTGCCACAGATCAATCAACGTTTCCGCAACAAGGGCTGGCCGGAAATCAATATTGGTGTCGGCCTGAACAGTGGCGTGATGAGCGTCGGCAACATGGGCTCGGAATTCCGCATGGCCTACACCGTCATGGGCGATGCGGTAAACCTCGGTTCACGTCTGGAAGGTTTGACCAAGCAATACGGCGTCAACATCATCGTCAGTGAGTTCACCAAGGCCAAGGTGCCGGATTACAGCTTTCTGGAGCTGGACCGCGTGCGAGTGAAAGGCAAGGACGAGCCGGTCATCATTTTCGAGCCACTGGGTGCAACCGATAAGCAGCCACAAGAACTGCTTGATCGGATTGAACGCTTCCACACTGCCCTGCTTGATTATCGCCAGCAGCGCTGGGACGTTGCCGAATCAGCCATGAAGGCCCTGGCAGAAGAGGAGCCGCAGCGAAAGATCTACGGGATCTATCTCGAGCGCATTGAGCATTTCCGCGAGGATCCGCCTGATATCGACTGGGACGGCGTATTTACCCACACCAGCAAATAAGCCGCTGGCGGCGTAAAAAAAGAGCGGCAGATGCCGCTCTTTTTTATTTCCGGGTTCAACCGCAAATAACCGGATCGGTGCCACAGCTGGCGCCGGCACGAATCCAGTTGATCAGCATCTGGTAAAGCGCCTCGCCATCGACCGTGTCACGATCAATGATCTTGCCGCCACCATGCTGATTGCGGGTGGGTTTGCGCAGCAGAATACTGTTCTCCGGCTCCGCCAGATCAATTCGCTGCAGCACTTCCTGGTAGACCGTGGCATCGACATTGTAAACAACCGGAATACCGGCATAGGCGCCGCCAAGCTGTGCAACTGAGCTGTGGCACTGGACACACTGGGTATCACGGCCCGGATAGGCAACATCCCTCAACACCGGCAAAACATGAGTAACAAAATCAAGCTCTGCCGGAGCAGGATTCATGGCGCTATTCACCGTCAACACCAGCTCTTCACTATCACTCCCGCGAAGGTTGCTGACTGTCAGCTGCAGAACGTAATCGCCATTGTGACTGGCATAAAAAGTTGGCGCCGCTGCTGACGCATCAGAGAAGCGGGTAATTGCCGCCGGGGCCGGCGTCGATATCACCTGCCACTGATAGCTGGAAACAAACAGACTGGCACTGGCATCAAGCACTGCCGGGGAACGTACCGGGCGATCCGCACCAGGCAGCGCAACCGGCAATCCGGGAGCAATCACACAGGCATTATCATCGTAACGATCAAACTCCGGCAGGAAGGTTGCCAGCAGTGCCGGCGCACCTTCACAACGATCAGCCCAGAACTTCTCATAGTTCCGCAACGACAGCGGCATCACCCCACGGTGATAGACATAATCGACGATCAGATCGCTGTAACCGATAAATTTTTCGTAATTGCTGAAGCTGATGGCGTTACCACCGTCCGAATCAGGCTGGCGCTGACCGGCACTGGAACCACGCAAGGAATGACAGGCGATGCAATGCGGCTCGACCACTCGCTTGTAAAGAACATCCACACCTTCGGGCCGAATGGCAGCCGGCAAGTCGGATGAACCGATACAATCGGCATCGGCAGACGGGTCAACACGCCAACCACACGGAAGCGAATCGTCCTGGTAGGTTTGGCCGAGCAGCTCAGGCTGATCAGCATAACGCTTGCGAGCGATCTCGATAGCAAAATCCGGCCACCAGTGGCCCGGATCAGCCAGCGCTCGGGTAGCCGTTTCTTCATAGGTGCTGAGCACAAAAGCATTCAGCTGGCGAAGCGCTTCTTCCTGTTCACTACGAGAGTACCCGGCCACATAGGGTGAGTAGTCAAAACTTTCCAGCTCGAGCAGATTCATCTTGGTGGACTTCAGCGCTTTTTCCACATAGGGCTCAGCCCAGGGAGTAGCGCTATTGATAATGGTGTCACTGTCCCAGGGAGGCAGCGTCGATCCATGACAAAGCAGGCACGGCTGAGGCATCGGCTTGGCGCCACGACCATCGAGGTCAGCAGTCAGGTTAAGCTGCCCTTCCGGGGTAAAGGTGAAAAACTTGGCCACCTTGTCGGAATCCGGATCGGTCGGATCAATCGGTGTGAACTCAATGGCGTTGGTTCCCTGCAGATGATGCGGGTCTTCGGCAATGGCGGCCTCTACATTTATCGGACCATAGTTGCTCGGATCGCCGGGCTGAACCCGAACCACGTAGTTATTGACGAACACGGCGACGCGACCATCGTCATGTTTACAGCCCTGCATATTCCGTCCGTAACCGAGATCCTTGGCATCTCGGAAAATGACATGAACCTGCTCGTCACAACTGTCGAAATCGTTGGCGGCTTTCCAGTCTTCCAGCGTGGTACGGATATTGTCGGGATCAACCGCCCGATAGTAGGCCTGGCTCCATGTGGTTGACAGCACCTGGCCCTGCTGGTCGTTCAGATATTCAAGAAAGTGATCCGGCACCTCGACGCCACGCGGAGCACTACTGGTGTCCATCTCGCCACGCTCGTTACAGGCACCCAGCATAAGCAGCAGAAACAGCGGCAATACAGGTTTGATGTTCATGCTCAGAACCTCTTCAACAGGCTGGCGCGAACCAGATTCCGTTCATAGTTGTTGTCCAGATCCGCCTGCACATCGACATGCATCAGCGACACATCCAGCGACATGCTCTTGCCGACCGGCATATTGACGCCGCCGACATAGGTATTTGTCCTGCCATCAAGACGATAGGCAATCCACTCGCCACAGAAGGTCTCGTTGTAGGCATCGTCGCTTTCAATCGCAGTGGAAGCATTGATTAGCGGCAGAATGTCAGTGGCAAAGGCTCCATTGCAGAAAATGCGCTGAGCCGAGGAGAACACGTCACCCTGCAAGTGACTGTAGGTAAAATACAGAGCGTACTTCTGCATCAGCAGATAATCGAAGTTCCAGAAGAAACGGCTGTCCTCCAGATCGAAGACCGTGCTGCGAGAGTCTGCATTTCGATATTCGCCCCCCAGTGACATGGTGATCCGGTCGGTGAAGCGACGGGTCACGAACAGCTGGGTCTTGATCACCGTGCTGTCGCGCTGATCGGCACGGATATTGTCGTCCTGAACAGAAACGTTCCACTCGACAATGGGTGCAGAGAACGCTGAGCTGGGCTGCCAGCGCAGTGCCAGACTGGAACCGAAGGTATTGCGATCAAGCAGCTCCACCTCGTCGAATCGCTCACCTTCGCCGAACCAGGACAGAATCATTAATCCGCGCTGGCCAAGTGGCCTGAAATAACTCAGGTTCAGCATCATTGAAGCAGAAATATCTTCCACCTGATCACGCGCCCGCTCGGCACGGGACTGGTTGTCGTCCAGCGTCGCGGTGATATCTGCATTGACGCGGAAGTTGGCGGGGTCAATCGCCAATGCTGGCAGGCTACAGCCAAGCAAAAAGGTGCCTAGGGCAAGTTGCCGAAAAAACATCATGGGGTTCCCTTCCGTCCCTGCGGGATTAAACAAACCGGCGCCGCCAGAGCGGCGCCACAAGCATCAACCACCAGAACAGTGCAATGACACCGGCACTGTTTGGCCCCGTCGTCGGCGCGGCCGGATCAACCGGGTCGTCACGTGCCACCGCCACACCAGCCGGATCACGGATAACACCATTAGCGGCGCCATCGGCATCGTTTGGACCACCATCGGTAAGCTGAAGGAGGAGACAATCCCTGCCGACAAGCAAACCCGGTTGCCATTCTGCTGCATCAAACTGCGGACATACACCGTCTGCGGCCATCGCGCTGGCCAGGCGGTCGTCGCCTGTTTCGATAAAGTTCTGCCACTCTCCATCGACGTGCTTGCGCCATACTGCTGTCGGCGGAATCGGCTGCACCAGCGGCAAAATCACCCGCGCCACCGGATTCACTTCGCTCAGACCATGCACCTCGAAATCGTAGATCACGCCGAACACGGAATACGCGGAATCGATGGGTAGCTCACCACTGTAAACACGGACACCTGCTCGGGCGGCCGACATAGCGGCATTACCCGGAGTCAATGTCAGGCCACTTTCGGTGGCGATCGCGTAACGCAGTGCCGGACCGGATCCGGTGGTCAGCAACGGCTGCAAGGTGGGATCGTCCAGATTGTCGAGATAATCCGGGATGCCATCGCCATCACTGTCGGTAAAGCCTTCGACAGCGTCTGCCACGCCGTCACCATCAGAATCGGTCAGCAGATCAAGCACCGGCTGCTGATCCGCCAGCACCAGCAACAGCGACTGCTCGGTAACAGCAATGCCATCAGACACCGCTACCTGAACCAGATACTCGCCCAACGCCAGTAACGATGGATCAAATGTCTGGCTGGAGACATTACCGCTGAATCCAAGTAGCGGATCGCTACCCTGCCAGTCCAGCGTCAGCACATGGCCATTGGCGTCGGAGGCCAGCGCATCAATCTGAACCTGACCCTGATCGGCATAAATGGTGCGAGTAACAATGCCGCCCTGCTGTGCGGACAACGCCACCTCAGGAGCAGCCTGTCTGTCGACGATCAGTACTCGTTGGGTAACGCTGCTGCCCAACACTGCATCACCGTTGATATTGCTCAAGGAGATGTCGACATAGCGATCTTCCTGCACAGGGCCGGCAACAATCACTTCCAGATCCAGCGTTGCAGTGGTGCCATTGGCGATACTGAAGGCAGCAGAAGAAAGCGAGTAATCCACTCCCTGGGTCGCGGTTCCACTGACGACGAACTCCACCTCCAGCGGATAACTCGGTGCTGTGCCACCAAGCTGCAATGTCACCGGCACGATCTGACCACGACCGGCCAGGCGCGCGCCACCGGCGGTTACCAGCGGCAGGATATCAACCTGCTGCTCGGCGAAGCCGACGTTACCGGCAGCGTCTTGCGCTTCCCAGCGCACCAGATAACGGCCCGGCCGCAATTCACGAGTGTGACCGGCCGCCGTCGCTGTTACCGGCTCGCCATTGATCTCGGTAACGAACGCTGTCACCGGTCCATCAATGCCGTCATTGGCAGTGGCTGTAAAAACAACCTCGGTCAGATAAGCAATCTGATCGGTACGTATATCAACGACGTCAACCAGTGGGCCGACCGAGTCAACGATGATCGCCTCGCACTCCAGCACCGCGCCACCGGCATCGGCGACGCAGGTGTTGTATTCATCCAGGTTGCTCAGGCCATCGCCATCAGCATCCGCTGCCGCGTCTGCAGCATCATCGGCATCAAGACCGTAAAGTGCCTCGATATCATTGGGGATGCCGTCGCCATCACGATCCGGATCGCAGACGTTGCCAATATCGTCGCCGTCCAGATCTGCCTGATCGGCGTTGGCGTTCAGCGGACAGTTGTCTTCATAGTCGGCAACACCATCAACATCAGCATCCTGCAGGGTCACTTGAATGGAGAAGGACTCGGTATCTGCACTGGCTCCGTCCTCACCGCCGTCAGCCACTCGCACCGTTACCGGGTAGTTGCCTGCAGTGTTCTGCCCCGGTGTCCAGGCGATAACACCGGTAGTGCCGATGGTCATGCCGGTCGGTGCGGTGTCGAGACTCCAAGTCAGACTGGTGCCATTGTTGGCATCATCCGGATCGGTGACTTGCACGGCAAAGCTGAATGACGACAATTCCTCAACGGTTTGAGCAGTAATCGCGCTGATCACGGGGGCATCGTTGACCGGGGTCACCGTCACCGTCCACTGCTGAATCGCCGCAACCGCGCCATTCTCCAGCCCATCCTGGACACGCACGCGCACCGTTCCGGAGCTCAACACACCATTTGCCGGTGTCCAGGTCACCAGACCGGTGCTGCTGACCGCCATGCCCGCCGGTGCACTGGTCAGGGCAAAATTGATATCGGTACCATTGTTGGCGTCATCGGGATCACTGACCAGAATCTGGTAGCTGTACTGCAGGTCTTCCGTTGCCGTTAAAGGTGCTGACGATGTAATGGTGACCGGATCGTTCACCGGCGTCACTGTAACAGTGAAGGTCTGGGTTGCCGGCAAGGCACCGTTCTCGCCACCATCCTGTACCCGCACTGTGACGGCGCCACTGCTCAGCACGCCTTCTGATGGTGTCCAGCTAATGGTGCCGGTACTGCTGATGCTCATGCCGGTCGGTGCATTCTGCAGCGACCACGACAATGCAGTACCGTTATTGGCGTCATCCGGATCACTCACGCCCACCGCATATTGATACAGAGTATCTTCCGTCGCGGTGGTCACCGCCGCACTGACAATCTGCGGCGCGTCGTTCACTGGCGTGACGGTAACGGTAAAGATTTCACTGTCCGGTCCGGCACCGTTTTCGCCGCCATCATTGACGGTAACCGTCACCGCGCCGCTGCTGAGCACGCCTTCAAGCGGTGTCCAGGTAATCAGGCCGGTGCTGCTGACAACCATTCCGGCAGGGGCATTGCTCAGTTGGAACGTCAGGTTGGCACCATTATTGGTGTCATCCGGATCGCTCACTGCCACCTGATAGCTGTACTGCACATCTTCGGTAGCAGTGGTCGGCGCAGTCGAGGTAATCACCGGCGGGTCGTTCACTGCATCCAGAGAGATGGTCCAGCTCTGGGTATCGGCAACGGCACCATTTTCACCGCCATCCGCCACCCGCAGGGTGACATCCGCAGTGGTGACACCGTTGGGTGGCGTCCACTGCACCAGTCCGGTGGTACTGACCGTCATTCCTGTCGGCGCCTGATCCAGACTCCAGGTCAAAGCCGTGCCGTTGTTGGTATCGTCCGGATCATTCACGGTGGCGGTATAGGAATACAGCACACCCTCGGTACCGGAAGTCGACGGAATTGAAGTAATGGTCGGCGCGTCATTAATGGCATTGATGGTGACATTGACGGTCATGAAGGCAGACTGGCCGGTGCCATTGGAACCATCGCTGACCTGAACGATAAAGCTGTCACTGCCAAAGTAGTTGGCATTCGGTGTGTAGGTAATACTCTTGCTGGCACCGCTGGCAGATGTCGAGTTTGTGCCACCGGAAACCCCCGCTGTTCCGTTCGATGCAGCACTACTGATCCGCCAGTACAGTGTTCCATTGTCGACATCGCTGGCAATCAGCGTGCGCGAGAACGGCGTCGGCGCGCTGTCCTCTGACATCACCACCGCCACTGGCGATGCAACGCTGAACACAGGCGTATCATTCACCGCATTGACGGTGACATTGACGGTAATGAAATCCGACAAGCCGGTACCATTACTGCCGTCACTGACCTGGACGATAAAACTGTCACTACCGGTGTAGTCGGCTGTCGGCGTGTAGGTAATGCCCTTGGCTGCGCCACTGGCAGAAGTAGAGTTGGTGCCACCGGATATCCCGGCCGTGCCATTTGATGCGGCGCTACTGATCCGCCAGTACAGCGTTCCACTATCGACATCAGAGGCGTTCAGATTCAGGGAGAACGGTGTTGGTGAGCTGTCCTCCGACATCACCACGCCAACACTCGCACCCTGACTGATCACCGGAGCATCAGTGACCGCATTGATGGTCACATTAACGGTAATGTCATCCGTGGTGGTGCCATCCGATATGCGGACGATGAAAGAATCGGCGCCGTTGTAATTTGCACTCGGTGTGTAGGAAACCGACTTCGAAGTGGCAGCACCGGCAGTGACACTGGCAGTACCGTTACTGGCCTGGGTAAAAATGGACCAGGTCACGCTTTCACTGGCATTCAGTACCAGACTGAACGGCGTCGGTGAGCTGTCTTCCGACATCACCACACCGACGCTGGCACCCTGAGTAATACTCGGGCAGGCGCTGGTGGTAAAACTCAGGCGAGTGCCTTCGCTGGTGCCACGACCATTAGTGCCCCAGGCCTTGAAATAGTAAGTCGTGCCACAGGAAAGCCCGGAAATGGTCCGGTTATAAGCGGTCGATGCGGTACCACCACCGGTACCGGCCGGATTGGTGGTTGTCGACGCAGTGCCACCGTCTGCATCGATAGTCGCGGCACTGGTGGAGTAACGAAAGAATGCACCACCGGTGGCATCCGAGCCGTTTTCATTGATCGTACCGTTGAGCGTCGCGCCGTATTTGGAAACGGATGAGGCCGCACTGGTAGCCATCGTTGGCGCAGCCCAGCGCTGGAAGCCACCACTTTGCCAACTGGCAAAAAGCGTTTTCCCGGTTGCATCCAGATCGTCACCCGATGGCATTTCACCGCAGGACACCCGGTTTGCCATGTAGTTGAAACCGGTCACCGCACGACCGTCATAGCCGGTGACGCAGGAGAAATCACTGGTGTTCGAGGCGCCATAGGTACTGATGTCTGTCCAGCTTTCCAGATACGGTGTTTGCAAACCGGCGACAGAGTGACAACTGGTGCAGGCAAGCGATGAGTAGCTCGCTGCATTGAATACTGTCGCCGCGACACCATTGGTGCCTTCATAGGTGACAGTGGCAGACAGACTGGATGACAAGGTAAGGAGCAGAGCCGACAGCGCTCCTGCTGTTCTGAGAAAGTCCATGATCCGCATCAATGATAGCCCCGATGGCCGGAGTATAGCGCTGTGCTGGCGGCCTGATACAGCTCGGTCGTCAGGAGAATTACGCCATCAAATCAGTCAGATACTCCCCAGGGTAAAGGATTGGCCGGCACTGTCGACGTGAAGGAAATTCTGGCCGTTTTCAGTCCCCGTCCGGGCCCAGTCAACCAGCTGATAGAAAGATGGCCGGTCAATTCTCGCCCACAGATTGGCACGCACATGCATCGACGGCCTCGGCTCGCCTCCTGCCAGCGTCTCAACCTCAAGCGGATGAGCGCGGTCGAGCAATACCTCGTCACCGACATTGGTGGTGAAGAGGATATGGTCAACACCATCACGCTCGATCCGGGCCACAGAGTGCGCAACAAACGGCAAGTCATCCACCCGAATCTGCCACTTCTCCACCGGCGTTACCAGAAAGTAGTCGTCGCCTTCACGACGCAGGATCGAGGAAAACAGTTTCACCAGAGGCGCCCGGGCGATCAGATCGCCTTCGTGATACCACCGGCCATCTGCGGCAATGCGGATATCGATGTCGCCGGACAGCGGCGGATGCCACTTGTCCAGCGGTGGACCGCCGGGGCCCTGCTCAGCCTGACTCAACCGGGCCAGCAGCTCGTCCAGCGCCGAGGCCATACTCAGTGGCCCCGCTGACCCTTGTTGCCCATGCGAATGCCGATATTGACGAGAAAATCGAGAAAATCAGCCTTGTCATCAATCAGCCGCTGATAGAACGGCGATTCCATCAGCGCCACCGCGCCATGGGCCAGCGCCCAGGCGATGCAGATGTGGTAGATCTCCGGCACCTCTTCCAGCGTGCCCTCATCAATCCGTGAGCGGACAATGCGAGTCAGATGATCAAAGTTGGCGGCGCGGATGCGATGCAGCTTTTCCACCAGCTCCGGCACCGCATGATCCTTGATGACCTTGTTCTCAAGCCGGTCGAACAATTGATAGCGCTTGGGGTCGGCAATACGGAAATGGAAATAGTCGCGGGCCAGCCGCTCCTTGTCATCCGATTCGCGGATCCGCTCAAAGCGCTCGGCCAGTGCCTCCTCGTAGCGGATCATCAGCAACAGGTAAATTTCGTTCTTGGTCTCGAAGTGTTTGTAGATGGTGCCCTTGCCGATGCCGACCTTGTCAGCAATCATCTCTACCGTGACACGGTCCTCGCCCTGCTCCAGAAACAGCTCCAGTGCGGCATCGAGGATCTCCCGCTCGCGCTGGCGGAATTCCTGCGCACGTCGGGTCGCTTTTTCGAGATCACCCATTGATATCTCCTTGAGGCGGGGGTGTTCACAGACTACTGAGATGACTGGCAAGTCTAACGGAAAAGCGTTAGCAGTCACACTTCACCGCCCGATTGAACCGGGCCAGACGACAGGATTTCGTGAGCATGACGGTCGATTTCAGCGCTGAGTTCCCACAGGACCCGGACACCCTTTACCTGAACCATGCCGCAGTGGCGCCGTGGCCGGCCCGCAGCCGTGATGCAGTGATCCGTTTTGCCGAAGAGAATGCCAGCACCGGCGCCCGTCATTACCCGCAGTGGCTGGTCACCGAACAACGCCTGCGCGAGCAGCTGGCCAGCCTGATCCATGCTGCCTCGGCCGACGACATTGCACTGCTGAAAAACACCTCCGAGGGCCTCTCGGTGGTGGCCGGTGGACTGCCCTGGCAAAGCGGCGACCGAGTGCTGATCAGTAATCAGGAGTTCCCCTCCAACCGCATCCCGTGGCAGGCACTGGCAGCAAAGGGCGTCACCGTCACCGAGGTGTCATTGGACGGCCCGGACCCGGAGGCCAGCCTGATCGCCGCCATGGATGACTCGGTCCGCCTGCTGGCGATCAGTGCCGTGCAGTACGGCACCGGCCTGAAACTGGATATGGCACGGCTGGGCGCCGCCTGTCGAGCACGTAACATCCTGTTCTGCGTTGATGCCATTCAGGTCATTGGCGCCCTGCCCGTGGACGTACAGGCCTGGCAGGCCGACTTTGTTGTTGCCGATGGCCACAAGTGGATGCTCGGCCCGGAGGGACTGGCGCTGTTCTGGTGCCGACCGGAGCTGCGGCCCAGCCTGACCCTGCACCAGTATGGCTGGCACATGATCGAACATGCCGGCGACTACAGCCGCCATGACTGGCAGCCGGCCCACTCGGCGCGTCGGTTCGAGTGCGGCAGCCCGAACCTGCTCTGCGCCCATGCTCTCAGTGCCAGCCTGTCGCTGCTGCTGGAAGTGGGCATGAATCAGGTCGGCGAACTGCTACAGAGCCGCGTCCAACGCCTGCAGGACGGCCTGTTGGCTCGGGGCATGCTGCTGCTGAGCCCGCAGCAGCCGGATCGACGCGCCGGGATAGTCACCTTCCGTTCGCCACAGCAGGACAGCGACCATCTGTTCCAGAGGCTTCGGGATGCCGGTGTGGTCTGCGCCCCACGCGGCGGCGGCATTCGTTTCTCGCCTCACTTTTACACTCAGGACCAGGTCATCGACCGGGCGCTGGCGCTGCTGTAACGTGGCGCCCGACATGAACCGACCCGCGTGGCAAAGACGATGGATCTGAATCGCCTGTATCAGTGGTGCTGCAACTGGCTACAGCATGAACGTCCCGGCAGTGTCATTCGCCTGTCCGATTTCGACCGGCTCTGCCGCACGCTGCAATCAGGCGATGTATTGCTGATTGACGGCCGCTCGCGGCTTGATGAGGCCCTGAAAACCGTGACCTCATCGCGCTGGTCACGAGCCTGCCTGTATCTTGGTCAGCTGCATGACATTGCCGATCCGGCGCTGCGCCGGCAGCTGTCTGATTACCTGCCCTGCAGCGCCGATACCCGACTTATTGTCGAAGCCCGCCTCGACAGTGGTGTCCGTCTGCGGACGCTGTCGGCGCTTGAACATGAACATCTGCGTATCTGTCGGCCGCGCGGCTTGCAGGCGGAAGAGTCCGGCGCGGCACTGCGCCACGTTATCAGCCGGCTAGGCCTCGGCGCACAACGCTCCTGGTTTGCGATGGTGGTGCTGTTGCTGCCGTGGGGGTGGTTGCCACGCCGCTGGCGGTGCAGCGCCTTTGCAGCACTGGCAGGCAGCCTGCTACGTCAGCTGGTTGGCACCCCCATCGGAGAAGCCTTCGAGTTTGTCCAGTTCCCGGTGTTGCCACTGATCAAGCAGCAACGTGACGGCAAGGCAAGGCTATTCAGTCGCCAACCCGGCATCTATTTCGCCGCCGACTTCGATCACTCGCCATATCTGGATGTCATCAAGTACCCGTTTGTCGACCAGCTCGACAATACCCGAATCCGTCTGCAGCCATGGAATGGACCACATGCTGAACTGGCCAGTGTCGGCGACAGCACGCCGGCCGAAGCTGATCGTCAGGAAAAAACAGACCGGGTTGTCAGGCTGGTGGAGTAACAGACGTTCACAAGTACAGTTGTCTATGAGAATTTAATCTCAACAGAAAGGATGAGTAACGTTACGCTTATTTCAACGCGGAATTGTGCAGCCTGAGCGATAAGTAATCGTTCTAACAGCGGCATTGTCGAAAATGATTCGGGCGCGCATCATTCACCTGCGGTGTCATCCTCCTCGATATGGCACCGGCACAGACGCGGAGGCGCCCTGCCTCCGACGCGCTTCAGAGTGGCTGGCCCGACATCTCCTCCCCCGGACAGTCGGGCCTTTTTTTGCTCGCCGGTTTCAGTCTTCCGAGTCATCATCCTGCGGCGCGGGCAACTGCTTGCGAGCGCGGGCGCCGAGGGATTCCAGTTTGTGTGCCTGCGACAGCAAATTGCCACGGCCACGACTGAGACGGTCATAGCTGAGATCGAAAGCTTTCTGGGCCCTGCCCAGTTTATCGCCGACATCATCCAGTGACTCAGCAACCAGCGCGACCTGATCGCAAATCTTGCCGGCACGGTCAGCAATCTCAAGAGCATTACGATTCTGGTACTCGTTGCGCCAGATATTGTTGATGGTACGCAAAGTCACCAGCAGGGTGGTCGGGCTGACCAGCACGATATGCTTGTTGTAGGCCTCGTTATACAACTCCGGGGACTTTTCCATGGCCGACAGAAAGGCCGCCTCGACCGGAATAAACAACAGCACGAAATCCAGCGTCTGCACGCCATCCAGGCCTTCGTATTCCTTCCGGTTCAGACCGCGAATATGCGAGCGCAGTGACTGTACATGCTCATCCAGTGCTGCCTTGCGCAGCTCGTCATCGTCTTCCCTGCAGAAACGCTCATAGGCCGTCAGCGACACCTTGGCATCAATGATCACGTCCTTGTTGTCCGGCAGATGGACGATCACATCCGGTTGCCGGCGCTGGCCGGATTCAGAGGTCATCGACACCTGGGATTCATACTCACGACCACGAACCAGTCCGGACTCTTCCAGAATCCGTTCAAGAATCATCTCGCCCCAGTTACCCTGGGTTTTGGTCTGGCCTTTCAATGCATTGGTCAGGTGGCGAGCATCCTCAACCATTTTCTGGTTGAGCTGCTGCAGATTTCGAATCTGCTCCAGCAGAGTCGCCTGCTGCCGATTATCGTCGCTGTGAATCTGATCGACCCGGCGGCGGAAATCCTGCAACTGCTCACGGAACGGCTTGAGCACATCATCCAGCCCGGTGCGATTCTGTTCCTGCAGCTTCAGCGAGCGCTCCTCGAAAATTTTTGCCGATAGCGCCTCGAAATCCTTTTTCATCTGCTCGCGACTCTGTTCCAGCCACTGCAGCCGTTCCTGCTGATGCTTTTCCCGCTCTTGCCAGCGTGCGGCTTCGGCACGGGCCTCGGCCAGTTGCTGCTGCGACTGCGCCAGCTGCTCACGGGTGCTGGCAAGCTCGCTTTGCAGACGCGCGTACTCCTGCTGCTTCGCCTCCAGCTCGGTCTGCAGACGCACCTGATCCAGAGCGGCACGGCCGTCGCCGCGGCTGCGCCACCAGACCAGCAGGGCACCAGTCAGCGCGCCCAGTAACAGTGCCAGCAGTACCGTCACCGCTGCAGAAGTACTCATACCGGCCTCGCCTTGTTGAACAGGGAAAAGAAATTATTCCGGGTGATGGCGACAAGTTCTGTCGCCGGCAACTGTTTCAGGTCGGCAACGAAGCGGGCAACGTCGGCGACATAACGCGGCTCATTCTGCTTGCCCCGATGCGGCATCGGTGCCAGCCAGGGCGCATCGGTTTCAATCAGCAAGCGATCCAGTGGCAGGGCTCGAACCACCTCGCGCAGGGCATCGGCATTGCGGAAGGTGACAATGCCGGAAATGGAAATGTAGAAACCAAGCTCCATGGCCCGCTGCGCCATGGCCAGATCCTCGGTGAAACAGTGCATGACACCGCACACCTGACCTTCGCCAAGATCGCGCAACATGGCAATGGTGTCTTCACGGGCATCACGGGTATGCACCACCAGCGGCAACCCGGTTTGCCGCGCTGCGGCAATATGTTCGGCAAAGCGCTGGCGCTGCCAGCTGGTATCGTCTTTGGCGTAAAAATAATCCAGCCCGGTTTCACCGATAGCCACTACTCGAGGATGTGCCGCCAGCTTAACCAGCTCAGCACAGGTCGGCTCACGGGACTCACGGTACAGCGGATGCACACCAACCGTGCAGTGCACGTTCGGATACTGCTCGGCCAGATCACGTACCGCCGGAAACGATTCCAGGTCGACGCCGATGCACAGCATGTGGTCGACACCAGCCGTTGCGGTCGCCTGCATCAGCTCCGGCAAACCACCCGGATAGTCCTTCAGATCAAGCCGGTCGAGATGGCAGTGCGAATCCACCAGACCGGTCAGTGCTGCTGTCATGGGCCTCTCTCAAACTGAAACGCCCGCAATCGCGGGCGTTATCCAATCGCTCGGGCAAGTGTACCCGATCTGCTTACATGGTATGGGTCGGGCGATCCGACTCCAGTGACCCGGCCAGATAGTTTTCGATGGTTTTCCGGGCAGTATCATCCTGATCGGAAAACTGCACACCAACCCCGGCGCTGCGGTTACCCTGCGCCCCCTTCGGCGTGATCCAGATCACCTTGCCGGCCACCGGAATCTTCTCCGACTCATCCATCAGGTTGAGTAGCAGAAACACTTCATCGCCAAGCTTGTAGTCCTTGGTGGTCGGGATAAACAGACCACCGTGGCGAATAAACGGCATGTACGCCGCATACAACACCGCCTTGTCCTTGATGGTCAGGGAGAGAATTCCCCCACCGCCGCCGGGCATTTTCATTATTGTCGACTCCGGTACGAAACAAGTCGCAGATTAGAAGGCACCTGCCATGGCGTCAACTCCGGCCAGCAACAGCAGCAGTCGCTCCATAAGCAGGGCCGGATTCGGGTTGGCGCCGGATTGCAGCAGTTGTCGGGCACGTTGCACCTCGGCGGCGAGCATCAGCAGGCGCTTGTCGCCGGCCCGCTGCCGCAGACGTTCCATGACCGGCGCCAGCTTGTCGTCATGCTGCTGGCCGCGCAGCGCCTGTGCCAGCCAGCCATGCAGGGCCTCCAGCAACGGCAACGGTTCATGCTGAAGCAGGGTCTGGGCGGCAATGCTGGCCGGAGTTCGGCCTTCCAGCACAGCCAGAAACTGACCAAGCAGGCGATCGCGATTGGCAAACCATTCGGCCTGCTCCAGCGCCAGCGCCTTCAGCGGTGCGCCGCCAGCCGCCGCCAGCAGGGCTCGGGCGCTGTCGACGCTGCCCGTCTGCTCTGCCAGCCAGGCCTGAGCCACGGCAGCATCCGGCGCCCCCAGCTGGCGCTGCTGGCAACGGCTGCGTACGGTTGGCAGCAAACGACTGGGCTGATCACAGAGCAGCAGCAGAAAAGCGCCGGCACCAGGCTCCTCCAGTGTTTTCAGCAGAGCGTTCTGGGCATTCCGGTTCATTGATTCAGCCGGTGACAGCAGCGCCACGCGGCGCCCGCCATACTGGGCGGTTTTAGAGAAAAAACTGACCAGATCACGAATCTGATCAATCTTGATAACCTTGCTCTTCTCCTCCGGCATCACCAGCGCCAGATCCGGGTGACTGCCGGCAGCAGCCAGATGACAGGACTGGCAGCGACCGCAGGCCAGACCGGCCTGAGGCTGCTGACACAGCAACGCTTCCAGAAACGCTCTGGCCAGACGCAGCTTGCCGATGCCGGCGGGCCCCGACAGCACCAGCGCATGGGGCAGGCGCTGGTCAGTGGCCTGCTGCATCAGTTCGGCAAGCAGATCACGGTGCCAGACGCAGGGCACCTGTACCGCCGCACGCTCAGTCATGCCATTGCTCCCAGCAGCGGTTCAGGGAATCGAGCAGCTGCGTCTGCACCTCTGCCAGCGGCGCGGCCGCATCCAGCACCTGAAAGCGTTCCGGTTCGGCGGCGGCACGATTCAGGTAAGTTTCGCGGATACGCTGGAAAAAACTCAGGTCCTCACGCTCGATCCGATCCAGATCACCGCGCTTGCCGGCACGGGCCAGACCGATTGCCACCGGCACATCGAACAGCAGGGTCAGATCAGGACGCAGTTCGGCCAGCACCAGTTTTTCCAGCTCGGCAATGCGGCTCATCGACAGGCCGCGGCCGCCGCCCTGATAGGCATAGCTGGCATCAACAAAACGATCGGATAACACCCAGGCACCACGCGCCAATGCCGGGCGGATCAGCGCACCAACATGCTGGGCGCGGGCGGCAAACATCAGCAGCAACTCGGTATCGGCCTGCATCACTTCATCACGCGGCGCCAGCAGCAGGTTGCGGATATCTTCGGCCAGCGGCGTGCCGCCGGGCTCGCGGGTCACCACCACTTCAACGCCGCGCTCGCGCAGGAAGGCAGCAGTGAGCTGGACATTGCTCGACTTGCCGGCGCCCTCACCGCCCTCAAAGGTAATGAAACGTCCACGCATCAGGGCGTCGTGACCGGTGCTGGAGAAGATCGATAATCGGCGCGTCGGCGCATCTGGTATTCCTGCACCGCACGGTTGTGTTCTTCCAGCGTGCGGGAAAACACATGGGAACCATCACCGCGAGCAACGAAGAACAGCGCCTGAGTCTCGGCCGGCGCCACGGCAGCACGAATCGCTTCTTCCCCGGGCATGGCAATCGGGGTCGGCGGCAGTCCGTTGATCACATAAGTATTCCAGGGCGTCGGCTCACGCAGGTCAGCACTGCGAATACGACCCTCGTAGCGCTCACCCATGCCGTAGATCACGGTGGGGTCAGTCTGCAAACGCATGCCACGGCGCAAGCGCTCGACAAAGACACCGGCAATCTCACCGCGCTCATGCGGCACGCCGGTCTCCTTCTCAATGATCGACGCCATGATCAACACCTCATAGGCGGATTCGTATGGCAGGTTTTCAGCCCGACTCTGCCAGGCATCATCCAGCAGTACCTGCTGACGAGCATAGGCGCGACGCAACAGATCAAGATCGGTGTCCTGACTGGTGTAATACCAGGTGTCCGGGGCAAACCAGCCTTCCGGAGACTCACCGGGGCGGCCCAGTGCCGCCATCAGCGCCTTGTCATCGAGATCCTGCAGGGTCTGACGCAAACCGGGCGCAGCCGCCAGCGCCGCGCGTAACTCGCGCATGTTCCAGCCTTCGATCAAGGTCAGGGCACGCTGCAGGACTTCGCCCTGCTCCACCCTCAGCAATACTTGCAGCAGGGTATCGCCTGGCTTGAGGCTGTACTCACCAACCCGGATGCGTTGCGAGACATCGGTAAAAAGGTCATACAGGCGGGCACCAAGGCGACGGCGACGGGCCTCCTGCGGCTCACCCAGCACCCCTTCCTGATCCAGTTGGCGCAGCAGACCATTGAGGCTACTACCAGGCTCCACCACGATCAGCCGCTCCTGACCGATCTCCAGAGGACGATGAACATGCCCGGCAAGCCAGAACACCGCACCAATTGCAGTGAACGCCACCAGCAGAACCACAACCCCGACTTGCTTGGCTCGCAAAATCAGCCCCCGCTAAACATTTGACTGACCCTACCCTGCAGGGCGCGGGTGAGGTCACCCACCGGCCAGTTCCAGAGAGCCAGTTTACGGACCGGCAGGATTCCGGCAACACTGTTGCAGGCAAACAGTTCATCGGCGTTGCGTAACTGCGACAATGTTCCGCTTGCCACCCGCACACTCAGGCCCATCTCTGGTGCCAGCTGGTCGATCAGGTAACTGCGCATGACGCCAGCAACACCAGCCAAACCCAGATCCGGGGTCCATAGCTGCTCGCCGAAACGGGCAAACAGATTCATGGCGGTCAGCTCCAGCGGCTCACCATTGCCACCCAGCAGCAGGCCCTCATCCCAGCCAGCCTGATCCACCTGTCGGCGCGCCATCACCTGTTCAAGGCGGTTCAAATGTTTGATGCCGGCGAGCACCGGCTGTGACGCCAGCCTGATATCGCAGATGCCGACACTGATGCCATCCTGACAATGCTGCAGCGCCGGCAAGCGCAATGGGTGCTGTTGCACCAGCAGCGTCGGTTGCGTCTGTTTCGGGGCGCTGTAGCCACGGCCTCCCCGGCCGCGGGTCAGCACCAGCTTGATTACCGCCTGATCGGCTTTGCTCATTTGTGCAGCAAACTGGCTATCGACAAGGCTGGCCGGAAACGGAATGCCGAGACGCTGCGCCCCCAGCGCAAGACGATCACGATGTCGCGACCACAACGGCGCACGGCCGGCACTCACCCGCACTGTTTCAAACAGACCGTCGCCATAATTCAGGCCACGATCATCGCTGTATAGCGCGGCGCTGCTCATCACACCTTGCGGAACAACAGCGAGCCGTTGGTGCCGCCAAAACCGAACGAGTTCGACAACACCACATTCAACTCGCGCTGCTGAGCCTGATGGGCGACAAAGTCGAGATCGCAGCCTTCATCCGGGTTATCCAGATTGATGGTCGGCGGTGCTACCTGATCACGCAGAGCAAGAATACTGATGATCGCTTCCACCGCACCGGCAGCGCCGAGCAAATGACCAATCATCGATTTGGTCGAGCTGATCGCAAGCTTGTTGGCGTGCCCGGCAAACACCGACTTGACCGCGTTGGCTTCGGCCAGATCGCCAGCTTTGGTGGACGTGCCGTGGGCATTGATATAGCCCACTTCCTCGGCTGCAATGCCTGCACTGAGCAATGCATTGCGCATCGACATGGCGGCACCTGAGCCGTCTTCCGGCGGTGCGGTCATGTGATAGGCATCGCCACTCATACCAAAACCGATCAACTCGGCATAAATTTTTGCGCCACGGGCTTTGGCATGTTCGTACTCTTCCAGCACCACCATGCCGGCACCATCAGACAAAACAAAACCGTCACGGTCCCGATCCCACGGCCGCGACGCTGCCTGCGGATCATCATTGCGGGTAGACAGAGCCCGGGCCGCAGCAAAACCGGCCATGCCCAGTTCGCAGGAGGCTTTTTCCGCACCACCGGCAATCATGATGTCGGCGGTACCAAGCTGAATCTGCTGGGCAGCGAAACCGATATTGTGCGTGCCGGAAGTGCAGGCGGTAACGATGGCAATGTTAGGACCACGGAAGCCGAACATGATCGACAGGTTGCCGGCGAGCATGTTGATAATCGAACCCGGGACAAAAAACGGTGATACCTTGCGCGGACCACCATCGAGCATCTTGCGATGGTTTTCCTCAATACCGGTCAGGCCGCCGATGCCGGAACCAATGGCGACGCCAATGCGGCCGGCATTCTGCTCCGTCACTTCGATGCCACTGTCACGGATGGCCTGAATGGCAGCCACCAGACCGTGCTGGATGAAGACATCCATCTTCCGGGCTTCCTTGACCGACAGATAATCTTCCAGCGCAAACTCCGGCACGATGCCGGCAAAGCGGGTGGAAAATGCACTGGTATCGAAATGCTCGATACTGCGAATGCCGCTCTTGCCTGCCACCAGACCCTGCCACGACGACTCGACGTCAGCACCCAGCGGCGTCAGCATGCCCAAACCCGTAACCACCACACGACGCATATCAGACTCCATGACCTGTCAGGCCGACGAAAAGTGCGGCCTATTGCATGCTGCCAATGTTGCAATATTTTGACTGCGACGACAGCGGGAAAAATGTTTCCAAAGCCGCTGCAAATGAAAAAGCCGCAAGCCCTGACGAGCCTGCGGCTTTTATCCGGTTACCGGATCAATCAGCCGTGCGACTTGATGTAATCAATCGCGGCCTGGACGGTATTGATCTTCTCGGCTTCCTCGTCCGGGATCTCGGTTTCGAATTCCTCTTCGAGAGCCATCACCAGCTCAACGGTATCCAGAGAATCGGCACCCAGGTCCTCTACGAAAGAGGCTTCCGGCTTGATGTCTTCCGGCTTGACCCCCAGTTGCTCAACAATAATCTTGGTTACCCGTTCTTCGATGCTGCTCATGATGAGTGTTCTCTCCTGTTATCGGTGACTGTGCACCTCAGGCGGCTATTCTAGGTGAACGTTTCCGGCCCATGCAAGCCGCGATCTGCCTCACCGCCGAGGTTCCTGTTACTGCATATTACTGTTCAAAATCAATCGGATAACGCACCAATCTGATGCATTACTAACCAGTAAACATTCCGCCATTGACATGAATCGTGGTGCCAGTGACGTATCCGGCCCCTTCACTGGCCAGCCAGGACACCGCACTGGCGATCTCTTCCGGGCTGCCAAGACGGCCCAACGGGATCTGTGACAGCAACGCTTCGCGCTGCGCTTCCGGCAAATGATCGGTCATATCCGTCTGGATAAAACCGGGGGCAATGCTGTTCACGGTGATACTGCGCGAACCGATCTCCCGAGCCAGCGCCCGGGTAAATCCTTCGACACCGCCCTTGGCCGCCGCATAGTTTGCCTGACCGGGATTACCCATCACACCCACCACAGAACTGATATTGATGATCCGTCCCCAGCGCGCCTTGGTCATGCCCTTGAGGCAACCCTTGCAGACCCGGAACAGCGAGTTGAGATTGGTATTGATCACCGCATCCCACTCGTCATCCTTCATTCGCAGCATGATGTTATCGCGGGTGATCCCGGCGTTATTGACCAACACCAACGGGGTACCAAAACGCTCGACAATTTCCGCCAGCGCACGCTCGACCGAAGCCGAATCACTGACGTCCAGCACCACCCCGCCGCCGGCATAGCCGGCCTCGGCGAACGAGGCACTAATGGCATCAGCACCAACAGCGGAAGTAGCGGTACCGACCACGGTGAAGCCGTCCTGTGCCAGACGGGTGGCGATGGCCCGACCGATACCGCGACTGGCGCCGGTGACCAGTGCCACTTTGCTCTGTTCTGTCATTGTCATCCTCCAAGTGCCTGAGCAAAGGCATCCGCATTTTCCAATGCGGAAACCGTCATGTCCTTGTCAATCCGCTTCACCAGACCTGACAGCACCTTACCCGGCCCGCATTCATACGCCTGCGACACACCTTCCGCGCTAAGGCGCTGAACCATCTCGACCCAGCGCACCGGCGAGTACAACTGGCGCACCAGTGCATCACGAATCTGTGACGAATCGGTTTCCATCGCCACATCAGTATTGTTGATTACCGGAATCTCGGCAGCATGCATGCTCATGCCGGCCAACACCTCAGCGAGCTGCTCCGCCGCCGGCTTCATCAACGCACAATGCGACGGCACGCTGACCGGCAAGGCCATCGCGCGTTTGGCACCGGCGGCCTTGCAAGCAGCGATGGCACGCTCAACGGCAGCGGTACTGCCGGCAATCACCACCTGCCCTGGGGCGTTCAGGTTCACCGCTTCCACCACATCACCGTCGGCCGCCGCCGCGCAGGCTGCGCGAACCTGATCATCCTCAAGACCCAGAATGGCGGCCATGGCGCCGGTGCCAGCCGGCACCGCCTGCTGCATCAACTGGCCACGCTTTTCCACCAGTCGCACACCGTCACCCAGATTGAACACGCCGGCACAGACCAGCGCGGTATATTCACCAAGACTGTGGCCGGCAAGAAAGTCCGGACGGGCGCCGCCCCGCTGCTGCCACAAACGCCACAGAGCGACACCACTGGCCAGCAGTGCCGGCTGGGTTTTATCCGTGCTATTAAGTGCTTCTGCCGGACCATCCTGAATCAAGGCCCAGAGGTCATAGCCCAGCGCGCCGGAGGCTTCCTGAAAAGTTTGCCGTATCATGGTTTCGCTGCCGAGATCGGCCAGCATGCCGACCGTTTGCGAACCCTGCCCCGGAAACAGAAAGGCGGTCTTGCTCATTCATTTTCTCCTGCTTCAGTCACCGGCGACTGCGCCAGCCCGGCACGAATCAGTGCCGGCACATTGCGCTCCGCCTCATGAATCGCCACACGCAGGGCGCTGACAAAACCGTTCACATCAGCGCCGCCGTGACTTTTCACCACAATGCCATTCAATCCCACCAGACTGGCGCCATTATAACGCTGCGGGTCCAGCCGTTGCTTCAGGCCGCGCAGCACCGGCAGCGCCATCACACCAGACAGTTTATTCAGCCAGGAGCTGGAGATTTCCTCGCGAATCATATGGCTGATCATCGAGGCCACCCCTTCCATGGTTTTCAGCGCAACATTGCCGACAAAACCATCGCTGACCACGACATCGACATCGCCATTGAAAATGCCATTACCCTCAACAAAGCCGACGTAATTCAAAAGCGGATGTTTCTCGAGCAATCGCGCTGCTTCCTTGATCTGCTCATTACCCTTGATATCTTCTTCGCCGATATTCAGCAGCGCGACGCGAGGTTTTTCGATGCCGTCGACGGCACGCACCAGCGCGCTGCCCATGATCGCGAACTGCAGCAAATGTTGCGGTTCGGAATCGACATTGGCGCCAAGATCAAGCATGTGACACTGACCCTTGCGGGTCGGGATGGGAGCACAGATAGCCGGGCGTTCAATCCCCGGCAAGGTTTTCAGCACAAAACGCGAAACTGCCATCAGCGCGCCCGTGTTACCGGCGCTGACTGCAGCCTGGGCGCGACCATCACGAACCTGATTGATGGCAATCCGCATCGAAGACTGCTTTTTATTTCGCAGCGCCACCGCCACCGGGTCATCCATGGTGACCACTTCTGCGGCCGGCACCAGCTCAAGGCGCGGATGATTCAGCAGACCCGCCGCCGCCAGGGCTTTTTCTGCAGAGTCCTGCAGGGCAACAAACAGTACGCGGACATTATCGTGACGGGCCAGCAGCTGCGCCACCGAAGGTACTGTAACGGTCAGGCCGGCATCGCCGCCCATGCCATCCACTGCCAGTGTTACCTGCGCCATACGCTCCCCGATCCCTGCTGTTACCCTGAACGGCGGCCACTATGCCGGATAATGACCGCGGTTTCTGCTTTGGGTTTGTAAGAAAAACGCAACGCCAGAAACAAAAACGGGAGCCGCAGCTCCCGTCGTTGTCGAGTCAGGAATTATTCCTGATCGTCATCAATTTCCACCGCCTGGGTGATCACCTGACGACCACGGTAGTAGCCATCCGGGGTGATGTGGTGGCGACGATGTACTTCGCCGGTGGTGCTGTCCACGCTCAGGGTCGGTTTGCTCAGCGCATCGTGGGAACGACGCATGCCGCGCTTGGATCGGGTGGTATGTGCCTGTTGAACTGCCATGGTGCGCTCCTGTTAATCGTCCCGGCTCTTGAGCTGAGCCAGCACTGCAAAGGGGTTATCCCGTTTCGACTCTGCCGCTGCCGAAGGCTCTGCAGATTTGTGCAGCACCGTCGGACATTGTTCATGCATGGCCACCAGCGGCAGCGCCAGCAATAACTCTTCTTCCAGCAACTCGGAGAGAATGATTTTCTCGTCGGTCACCAGCCACGGATCCAGATGCTCAGGCAAGGCCTTGATCTGATCCTCGTTGTACACCATCACCAGCGCCGGATGTGCTTCAACGCTGCAGCGTACCGGTTCCAGACAGCGCTGACAGGTCATCATCAGGGCGGTTTTCACCGTGCCACTGACACACTGCCGGCGCTCCTCATCACGGCCAAAGCGAAGCGCCACCTCGACGATTTCGTCCTGACTGTCGCGAAATTCCGCCAGTCGGGGCAACCGTGCTACGGTGGTCTGACCCTTGATTTCAGCTTCCTGATCGGCCAGTTTGCGCGGCTCAAGAAACGACGGAAGTTGCCCGGAAAACATAGGCGCGCAATTCTAGAGATGCACCCGCCCCCTGTCAAAGCCAATTTCACCGGTTAACTGCTTGAGCATAAAGCCTTTTTGACAGGACAATCGCGACCTTCGACAAGGAGCCCGGATATGAGCACTGAACATCCGCCGTTGGTACTGGCATCGTCATCCCCGTTTCGCCGTGAGCTGCTGACCCGCCTTGGCCTGCTATTCCTGTGCGACAGCCCGGATATCGACGAGACCCGGCACAGCGGCGAAGCCCCGGAAGCACTGGTTCAGCGGCTGGCGCTGGAGAAGGCACGGGCGGTGGCGACACGCCACCCGGGCGCCCTGATTATCGGTTCGGATCAGGTCGCAGTGCTGGCTGATGGCACCATTCTGGGCAAGCCCGGAACCGAGGCCCGGGCGATCGAGCAGTTGCAGCAGGCCAGTGGCAGCACGGTCACCTTTCTCACCGGGCTTTGCCTGTACAACGCTGGCAACGACCAGTATCAGCTCTGCTGTGAGCCCTTCCGGGCACATTTCCGTGAGCTTGGCCGGGACGCCATCAGTGCTTATATAAAGAAGGAGCAGCCGCTGAACTGTGCCGGCAGCTTCAAGTCGGAGGGCCTTGGCATCACCCTGTTCCGGAAACTGGAGGGGGACGACCCGAATGCCCTGATCGGCCTGCCATTGATCCGGCTGACCGACATGCTGGCCGGGGAAGGCATCGCCCTCCCCTGACCGGCAGAGGGGTCAACGGACGCTGACGCCGCCGAGGCTGTTGGCAATGCCCTGACCAATCTGCGTGCCAAGCTTGCCAAGCAGATCATCCAGCGGGTGCCGGCGCGGGGTGTAATCAACCATCTCTTCAACCCCGATAACGTCCCGGGACACCTGACCCGGGCTGCCAAGACCATCGACCAGTCCCAGTGCTTTAGCCTGCTCGCCGGTCCAGAACAGCCCGGAGAAGATTTCCTTGTCACGCCCTTCGACCAGACGCTCACCCCGGCCCTGCTTGACCGCGTCGATAAACTGGCGGTGAATTTCATCGAGCATGTTCTGCACATGCTGCTGCTGATCGGCCTCCAGCGGTGCAAACGGGTCCATCAGCGCCTTGTTCTCACCCGCCGTCATCACCCGTCGCTCAACACCGAGTTTGTCGATCGCATCAGTAAAACCGAAGCCGGCCATGATCACGCCGATGGAGCCAACAATGCTGGCCTGATCGGCATAGATTTCATCTGCCGCAGCAGCAATGTAGTAAGCCCCGGATGCACCGATATCGGTAATCACCGCATAGACTTTCTTGCTGGGGTGCTTTTCCCGCAGGCGCAGAATTTCCCGATAGACATAGGCGGACTGCACCGGCGAACCACCCGGGCTATTAATACGCAAAATCACTGCCTTGCTGTTACTTGCATCGAACGCTTCACGCAACCCGGTGACGATTACATCCGCACTGGCGTCGGCCCCGTCAGCGATCACACCGGACACATCAATAATGCCAACATGATCACCGGAAACCGGCACCGACATTCCGCTACGTCCCGGCAGGAACAGCACCAGCAACAGGAACAGATAGGCAAACGTCATCAGGCGAAAGAAAATTGTCCAGCGACGCTGCTTGCGACTTTCGTCATGCACTGACAGCAGCAGTTTTTCCAGCAGTTTCCACTCGCGGTCGGACTGCGGCCGGCCACCCTGATTTACATCCATCAGGCAATCTCCAGGTTGGTAAGAAGCGGCAGGATACCGCGAATATCATCCAGCACCATACGGGGTGAATATTGCGCCAGCAGATCACGCGGATGGGCGCCCCAGCTAACCGCCACCGATTCCACCCCGGCGTTGCTGGCCATTTCCAGATCAAAGCTGGTGTCGCCGACCACCAGTGCATGCTCGGCGCGAATATCAAGCTCATCAAGTAACTCATGGACCATGGCCGGATGTGGCTTGGAGCGAGACTCATCAGCGCAACGCGAGGCGGCAAAGTAGCCGGCCAGATCACTGCCCTGCCAGACCCGATCCAGGCCTCGCCGGCTTTTCCCGGTGGCGACCGCCATCAACACACCACGCCCGGCAAGCTGGTCGAGCAGCTCGCGCACTCCGGGAAACAGCGCGCTGGGTACCGCTTCGGCGGCAATAAAATGGCGCGCGTAGTGCTGGCGCATGTTTTCCGCATTATCCTGACCGATACCCGGATACAGGGTGCGAATCGCCTCCGGCAAGCCCAGCCCGATGATCGAGCGGGCATGCTCCGGCGCCAGCGCCGGCAAACGGGCATCCACTGCTGCCAGACACAGGCATTCGACAATTCGGCCAGTGGAATCCATCAGCGTGCCGTCCCAGTCAAAGATGACCAGCTGCTTCATCCGACTTTTTCCTTTTTCAGCACGGTACGGGCATGCTCAAAAGCTTCATCCAGTGGCGCCTCAATCGACAATTGGGCGCCGGTTTCCGGGTGGCGCAGTCGCAGTGAGCGGGCATGCAGACACAGGCGCTGGATGCCAAGCTGTTTGAGCCGCGCGTTAACCGTCGGGCTACCGTATTTGCTGTCGCCGAGTAACGGAAAACCACCGTACTGGGCGTGCACGCGAATCTGGTGGGTACGGCCGGTGCCGAGGGTGGCTTCGACCAGCTGGGTATCGGCCAGACGCTCAAGCAGGCGAAACTCGGTGTCGGATGCCTTGCCCTCACGCGACACCCTCACTACCCGCTCGTTGTTGCTGCTGGTCAGCTTTAGTAACGGCGCATCGATGGAGCGGGCCTGCCCCTTGAAACCATGGCAAAGCAGCCAATAACGTTTCTCGACTCCGCCGCCTTGCATAAGTTTCTGCAACCGGCGCAGAAAGCTGCGCTTGCGCGCCACCATGATCAGCCCGGAGGTATCGCGGTCGAGGCGGTGCACCAGTTCAAGTTGGTCCTCGCCCGGACGCAGTGCCCGCAGTGTCTCGATCAGGCCCAGACTGACACCGCTGCCGCCATGAACAGCGAGGCCGGCGGGCTTGTTGTAGACCAGTAGCCAGTCATCCTCGTACACCAACCCTCTGGCCAGCCGATCAGCCAGCCCGGCACCCACGGCCGGAGCAACGGTGGCCTCGGCCACCCGAATCGGCGGAATCCGGACTTCGTCGCCCAGCTCCAGGCGAGTGGTCTGTGAGGCACGTTTTTTATTCACCCGCACCTGTCCGTCGCGGATGATGCGATAGATGCGGGACTTCGGGACGCCCTTGAGATGGCCGATCAGGAAGTTGTCCAGCCGTTGGCCGACGCGATCTTCGCCGATGCTGACAAAGGTGACTTTTGCAGGGACAGGTTCTGACATGGCGGCGATTCTAGCGAGTGTCGGGCGGCTTTGCTTGGGAAATTCGTGCTTCCTGAGGTTAGTGCCTTCGATTCCGGATAGAGGTCGTGATGGTGCTTTCCGGGACCCGCCGTGAACCCATCCCTGGGGGCTTGCGTTCGGCATCCATGCCTCACACAGTCCCGGAAAGCACCATCACGACCTCTATCCTGCTCCAGTAGCAGCCGAAACTCGGCAGCTTCGACCAAATAAAGATCCAGCCATCGGGTTTCAGCGTCGAAGCTGCCGGGCGATGAGCGGCACAATGCAGGCCGGAGTGGGTATCGGGCCCTGCCGGGACTGTGTGAGACAGGGATGTCGAACACAAGCCTACAGGGACGTATTTACGGCGTGTCCCGGCAGGGCCTGATACCCACTCCTGCCGGAAACGGAACTGCCTGACCAGCCGCCAATACCGGCTTCGGGCAAGCAGAAGTGCCAGCCCAAGGGACCATCCACCCCTATCTCATTGATCAACCGGCAGTTTCACTGTTACACTCGGCCGTCGGTCCCGCCCGCCCTCCGGCGACGCGCTGCGAACATTCGCCGGATGCTGAACATGAGCATGGCCAGAGGTGGAGCCGACAAAACAGCAAGCCCATGGACCCGCTATCGGTCCGGCCAGCAGGCTGGCTATGTATATACCGGCGCCGCCAGAGTGTTTACCTGGCGGCAAAAACATAACCGGTGGCCTGCAGAGAGATTACGCCGCAAAGCGTGGCGACAGACACATACGGTATCAACAACGCCGATTTAAGGGCGCCGGAATATAAAAACGGCCCCGGAAGATGACAGTTTTGTGAGGCGAGCCCATGAGGCGCGCGACAACAGAACCCGGCCATGAAGCCGCAATGGAAAAGAGGTTCGATCAGGGAAAATGATCAAGACGTGACCACAATGCAGGCCAGTCGCTTGCTGTCACGTGTTGCATTGACCAATTCGACCGGTCTGTCCCGCCCCAGCGGGCCTGTCTGCATGCCATCACAAGAATGTGATGAGCAAACATGAAACGCATGTTAATCAATGCGACCCACGCCGAAGAGGTTCGGGTTGCCCTTGTTGATGGTCAGAAGCTGTACGATCTGGACATCGAGCACCGCACCCGCGAACAGAAAAAAGCCAACATCTATAAAGGCAAGATCACCCGCGTAGAGCCCTCCCTTGAAGCTGCCTTCGTCGACTTCGGCGCCGAGCGTCACGGCTTTCTGCCGCTGAAGGAAATTTCCCGCGAGTACTTCCAGAAAGACCCGAAAGAAGTGGGTGGCCGGATCAACATCAAGGATGTGATCCGCGAAGGCATGGAAGTGATCGTTCAGGTCGACAAGGAAGAGCGCGGCAACAAGGGCGCTGCCCTGTCCACCTTTATCAGTCTGGCCGGCCGCTATCTGGTGCTGATGCCGAACAACCCGCGTGCCGGCGGCATCTCCCGCCGGATCGAAGGTGAAGAGCGTCAGGAGCTGAAAGACGCGCTGAACTCGCTGCAGCTGCCCGACGAAATGGGCGTCATCGTCCGCACCGCCGGCCTTGGCCGCAGTGCTGAAGAGCTGCAGTGGGACCTGAACTACCTGCTCAAGCTTTGGAGCTCGATTGACGAAGCCTCGAAAGGCCGTCAGGCGCCGTTCCTGATTTATCAGGAGTCGAACGTCATTATCCGTGCCATCCGCGATTACCTGCGCAAGGACATCGGTGAAGTACTGATTGACTCCAACGAGACCTATCAGGAAGCCCAGGGCTTCGTGACCCAGGTGATGGCCGACTTCCAGAACAAGATCAAGCTGTACAAGGACGAGATTCCGCTGTTCTCCCGCTACCAGATCGAATCGCAGATCGAGTCGGCATTCCAGCGTGAAGTGAAACTGCCGTCCGGCGGTTCGATCGTGATCGACCCGACCGAGGCACTGGTTTCCATCGACATCAACTCGTCGCGCGCTACCAAGGGTGCCGACATTGAGGAAACCGCCCTCAACACCAACCTTGAGGCAGCGGACGAAATTGCCCGCCAGCTGCGCCTGCGTGATATCGGCGGCCTGATCGTGGTCGATTTCATTGATATGGGCCCGCAACGCAACCAGCGCGAAGTAGAAACCCGTCTGCGCGAAGCGCTTGAGGCCGACCGTGCCCGGGTACAGATCGGTCGCATTTCCCGTTTCGGCCTGATGGAGCTGTCGCGTCAGCGTCTGCGCCCCTCGCTGGGGGAAACCTCCTCTATCGTTTGCCCACGCTGTAATGGCCAGGGTCATATCCGTGACGTCAAATCGCTGGCACTTTCGATCCTGCGTCTGATCGAAGAAGAAGTGATGAAGGAGCGCACCGGCGAGATTCAGGCGCAAGCGCCGGTTCCGGTAGCCACTTACATGCTGAATGAAAAGCGTCAGCAGCTGCGTGATCTGGAGAATCGTTACAAGACTCGCATTCTGGTCATTCCGAACCCGAATCTCGAAACGCCTCACTTTGAAGTGCAGCGTATTCGCGATGATCAGGTTAGTGAGGGCCTGATCAGTCACGAGGTTTCCCTGCTGGAAAGCAATGATCCGTCGCAGGAGCCGGTAACCGAAGCAGAAATCAAGATCCAGCAGCCAGCGGTCAAGCTGGTTGCCCCGGACACTGCTGCACCGGCACCAAGGACAGAAGCCCCTGCTCCGGTTGTCGCGGCTGCGGCAGCGACCGAGCTGGGCCTGATCGCCCGCCTGGTGGCCTGGCTGAAAGCACTGTTTGCCGAGGCACCAGCAGCTGAAACGCCGGCCCCGGCCCCGGTGCAGAATCGCCAGAACCGGAATGACGGGCGCAATCGAAATCGTAACAATCGCAATCGTAATCGCAATGATCGCGGTGAAGGCCGTGGCGACAATCGCAGCGAAACCCGGCAGCAGAATCCGCAAGCAGGCCGCGAGCGCCAGGATGAAAGCCGCCGCAACGAAAGCCGTGCGGAACAGCCTGCTCGCCAGGAAAAACCTGTACAGGAACGCGCCGAGCGGCCGGAGCGCAGCCAGCGTGGCGATAACCGCCAACGTGGTGAGCGTCAGGAACGTGGTGAGCGCGGCGATCGCCCGGAGCGTGGTCCGCGCCCGGAGCGTGGCCCGAAGCCCGAGCGTCAGGAGCGCAGTGAACGCCGCCCGGAAAAACAGAGTGAAGAAAGCCAGGAACCGGCAGTAGCCGTTGGCGCAGAAGCGGATCGTCGCAATGAAGTTCGTGATGATCGTCCGCGTCGCGAGCGCCATCGTCCGCGCCGCAAGGAACGTGAACAGGAAAAGGCACGCGGCCATGACGACGATGACGTGATTACCACCGAATCGGCCGAACAGGCAGATATCAACACGCCTGCTGCCGTCACAACTGAAACTGAAACTGAAAGTGTCGGCGAACAGCCCACCGATACTGCTGAGCAGTCTGAACCTGCTGCCCGCAGCGAAACCGAGGCCAGCACTGCAGTTGAAGAAACTGTTGCCGCGCCGGCCAATGCTGTCGTCGATGTCGAGCAGCCGGTCGCTATCGGAGAAAATAACGACGCGCCGGAAACAATGACGACCGCTGAGAGCACAACGGCATCCACCAGCGACAGCGAGCCCGAGCAGCCCCCCGCAGTCGTAGAGACTGCGCCAGAGGAAAAACCGGAACCAGTACCGGCACAAGCGCAAGCAGTCACTGCGCCAGCGCCAGCCGCTGCACCGGTCAGCACTGGCAGAGCCAGCAATGACCCACGTCTGTTACGCCGGCAGCAGCAAGCAGAAGCTGCCGCGGCACAGGCCAGAGAGAACGAGAAAAACGACAGCAATGCCTGAGTCCGGGCAGTCTTGCTGAAATAAAAAAGCCCCGCATTGCGGGGCTTTTTTTTCGGTTCTCTTTTACAGCTCATCATACATGCCGAACTGGGTCTCCAGTCGGAACACCACCCCGGAAACACCATGGTAGTCATCAAACCTCGGCCAGAATGCAAACGGCTCCAGCTCCCAGAACAACCAGGGGCGCCAGATGTTGCGCCGGTATCGAATACTGGTTCGCCAAACATCTACATTTGCCGATGGATCCGTATATCCCTGGGCACCGATGCTGTACTGCAATGCCGCACGCGAGCTCAGCTTCACGTAGATGGCCGCACTCTGGTCTAGATTCCAGCCCAGCTCCTGCTCTGCCAACTCCTCATTGTGCTCACCCTGAGTAATCAGCCGCAGCACCGTACGTTCAGCCAGCGGTCGATCAAACTCAAACCGGGTTTGGGTGCCGGCACCGATACCATCAATCCAGTAAAGACTCTCGGTAAAACGGAACATCCAGCGCTCGCCAGGCATCGGCAAACGGATACGATAACGACCACGAACGAATGTCTTGATCTCCGAGCGAACACCAACTTCCAGATCAATGTTGTCGCGCTCGGTCTGCCTTGCCGCCCAGTTCAGCGCTGCCCGGAAGGTGCTGTCTTCATTCTCGCCGACATCCTGAGGGCGGGTATCGGTGGAGGCAGAGAAATCCTCGTTAATGTCATCATCATTACGAAACGTCAGCCGCAGACGTCGGGAGGCATTCGGCAGATCAACGCTGGCACGAACGCGAACCTCCTTGCCACTGTCATCATCATCCTGCCAGCGATATCCGCCAATAACCCTGAGCAGGGTGCTGGCCGGGTCATCCAGCATGTCATCCGGATTGGCAAAAAAACGGTCAAACCACTGGCTCGGCCAGCATACGCTTCTGGACATTCTGGCATGGGTGCGGTCCAGCAGCGCCTCCCCACTGGTACCGGTCAGGTCGTAACAGGGTGCACTGGCTGAGGCGACGACGTCAGTTACGCTCTCTGGCTGCTGTTCAGCTTGCGCCAACAATGGCAAGGGAATCGACCCTGCAAGCGCAAAGACACTCAGCAACAAACGGCGGCAACAGGGTGAGTTCATAGCGCCAAGCATAAGCGAGCGTCAGCAAGCGCGAAACAGGGGCAAAAGCACCGGCAAGGCTGCCGGTGCCGTATCCGCTCAGGCAACGGCGCCGGATTTTCGCAATGCCGCGATCTGTTCGGCGCTGAATCCGTGCTCGGCCAGCACCTCATCACTGTGCGAGCCAAGCCGGGTACCGCTGAAGCGATATTCCGGTGCGCTACGGGAAAACTTGAAAGGTGACGCAACCTGACGCTGCCTGGCACCACCGGGGGTCGGCACCTCGACCAGCATGTTGCGGGCGACAATCTGCGGATGCTGACAGGCCTCACTGAATGACAGGACTGGCTCGGTGCAGCAGTCCAGCGCGGCAAAGATCTTCTCCCACTCGGCAAAGGTTCTCTGCTGCATCGCCTCACGGATACCGGCTTTCACCTCGGCGACAATCTCCGGCAGCATGGCCAGTCCCCGACCGGCCAGATCCGGCCTGCCAATCGCCTGACAGAATTGGCTGAAAAACTGTGGCTCGATACCGCCCACCGAGAACCAGCGGCCGTCAGCGGTCTCATAGCAATCATAGAAAGAACCACCGTTCAGCTGGGTGCGCTCCAACTGCGGGTCCTCGCCACCAATCAGCGCCGGCGGCGCGGTCAAGGCATGCAGGCTGAAGGCCGCGTCAGTCATGGAAATATCAATGTACTGCCCTTCACCGCTTTGCTGCCGTTCGATCACCGCCGCCAGAATCGCCATCACTGCATGGCAGGAGCCGCCGGCCACGTCCGCCACCTGAAATGCCATCGGCGCCGGACCGGAATCACGACGGCCGTTGTAGGCCGTCATGCCAGCGATCGACAGATAGTTCATGTCATGCCCAGCTCGATCACGGTACGGACCATCCTGACCATAGCCGGTGATGGAGCAATAGATCAGGCGTGGATTGATCGCCCGCAGCTGCTCGTAGCCAACACCCAGTTTGGCCATGACGCCGGGGCGAAACTGCTCCACCACAACGTCATAGTCCCTGATCAGTTCATGGATAACCTGAACGCCTGCCGGCTTTTTCAGATCCACCGCCAGAGAACGTTTGGAACGGTTAAGGTAGCCATGGACGGCAGAAATGCCTTCCTCCATGGGCGGCAGCATACGCACCATGTCCGGCCGGGTCGGTGACTCCACCCGCAGGACATCCGCCCCGAGATCGGCCAGAATCAGGGTGCCGAACGGCCCCGGCAGCAGTGCACTGAAATCCAGCACCTTGAGGGAAGACAACGGTCCGGCCATGGTATGCTCTCCGAAAAATGACAGACAATGGCGGCAGCTTAGTCGCCCCGGTCAGGGACACCAATGACAGGGATGCTCAAAATCATTGATCCGGATGTTCACCAGCGGAGTACAACCATCCCATGAACCTGTTTCACAAGATTCGCGGCAGCCTGGCGCTGGCAGCCATGTTCCTGAACACCTTCTTCTGCATGATCCCGCTGTACTTGCTGGTGGTGATGAAGCTGTTGATCAAGAGCAATGGCGCCCAGCTGGCGCTGTCCCATGGACTGGTGCGGATCGCCGAGTTCTGGATCAGTGTGAACAACCTGATTATCGCCCTGTTCAGCAGCGTCCACTGGCGGGTGGAAGGGATCGACAAGCTGAGCAAGCAACAGTGGTACTTCGTTATCAGCAATCACCAGTCCTGGGCGGACATTCTGGTTCTGCAGCGGTTGTTTAATCGCCGCACGCCGATGTTGAAGTTCTTTCTCAAGCAGGAACTTCGCAAGGTCCCCCTGCTTGGTGACGCCTGGTGGGCGCTGGACTTCCCGTTCATGAAACGCTACAGCCGTGAAGAAGTGGAACGAAACCCGGAGCTGAAAGGCAAGGATCTGGAAACCACCCGCGCTGCCTGCGAAAAATTCGCCATGTTCCCGACCTCGGTAATGAATTTCGTCGAAGGCACCCGCTTCAGCAAAGACAAACATGACAAGCAACAGTCCCCCTATCGCTACCTGCTGAAACCCAAGTCCGGAGGTGCAGCCTTCACCCTTGGCGCCATGTCCGGGCACCTGCGCACGCTACTGGATGTCACGATCATCTATCCGCGCGGCGCACCACGCACCCTGCTCGCATTCCTTGGCGGCGCTATCAAGGACGTGCAAGTCATTGTCCAGCAGCATGAGATCCCGGCATGGGCATCACAGGGCGACTACGAAAACGATCCCGTCTTTCGGCAAAAATTCCAACAATGGGTAGCAGACCTGTGGGCAGAAAAAGACGCCTTGCTGGCATCACGACTGGGCTCCTGATGCTGCTGACTGCCCACTCGGCGGCCAGCGGGATCTACCAGTGGCGAGACGCCAGCGGCAAGCTTCACTTTGGCGACAAGCCGCCGGAACAGGCGGCGGCCAAGAACCTGTCAGATCGCTACAGCGAAGTTCTGCCGTTCGACATTGTCATAGCCGGCGTTAACTATCAGGTCCCGGTGCCGCTACGTGATCGCCTGTCAGTTGCGGCAAAGAAAATATTTGCCATTTACCGTCAGGCCCTGAATATCGATTATCCGGATGGCCGTGAATTTCGTATTACCATCTATGGCACAGAGAAAGAGTTCCGCGCCTATCAGAAAAAAGTAGCCCCGGTTCTGGAAAATGCCGCCGGCTTCTACAGTACTTCCAGCAACCAGATTACCACCTGGGCCATACCCAATGAGCGGGCACTGATCCAGCTGATTGTCCATGAATGCTCCCACGCCATCTCGGCCGGCAATAGTCACTACATTCCGACCTGGCTGAACGAGGGGTTGGCGGAGTATTTCGAACAGCTGCAAATCCATGGTCTGAGTGCCGACATTCCCCTGAATGGTCACTGGCTTGATGCCCTGCGCAGGCACCGCTTCACAGAACAATCCGGTCGACTCGCAAGAGTCATCAGCGTACCGCACCAGCAGTGGTATGCCGCCAATGGTCCAGACAACCTCTCCTATGCGACAAGCTGGTCGCTGGTCTGGTACCTGATGGACTCCAGCGAGGGACGCAAGCTGATCAATCGCCTGCTGACAACAGAACACCTCCATGAAGGCACCAGCCGGGAATTGATCGAGCATCACTGGCAAGGGGGATATGCCGCACTGGAGTCCGGCTGGCAACGCTGGCTGCATGATGCGGCTGGAAAGCATCGCTACTGATTCGTCACTATCGCCGTTATGATCAGGCTCATTTTCATCGCCATGCGTTTTTGAGGACCTTATGTTCAGTCGTTTTTTCAAGCCCCGCTGGCAACACACCAATGCAAATATCCGCGAACAGGCCATTGCCGGCCTGAGCCCGAGCGCCGACGCAGAGGCTTTGGCAACCCTTGCCCGGGGCGATGCCAGTGCTTCGGTACGCGCCGCCGCCGTGCGGCGGTTGACCGACCTGAAACTGCTGGACCAGGTGATCCAGCGTGACAGTGATGCCGCCGTACGTGAGGTTGCCAGTCTGCAGATAGAGGCGCTGCTTGCCGGCACCCTGCCCGGCCTGTCCACAGAGAACAGGCTCAGGGTCATCGGTCTCACCGACAACCAGTCAGTACTGGCGGCCGTTGCCCGCGACGGCATTGACAGTGCCACCCGCCTCGCCGCTGCCAGCCGCATCCATGAGCAAGCCACTCTGATGGCGCTGGCACTGGATGGTGCCGATGCCGAGCTGAGAATTACCGTTGCTGCCAGACTGACCGACGCCGATAACCTGCGCCGATTGGTCAAAGAAGGTCGCGACAAAAAAGTGGTCAGAATGGCTCGCGAGCAACTCAAGGACCAGCAACAGCAACAACACCAGCAGCAGCAACAGCAGCAGCGGGCCGAGGAGCTGATTAGCCACCTTCAGACGCACAGCCAGCGTGCTTTTGACAATCTCTACGCTGCCCGTCTGCAGCAGCTCAGTCAGAGCTGGAGCGAGGTCATGGAGAATGCAACTCAACAGCAGCGACAACGTGCTAGCGCTGTTACCCGGCAATGTCAGCAGCGAATTGATGAGTGGCAACAGCAGTGCGAACAGGAGAGGCAACAGCAAGCAGCACTGTCTGAACTTGTTGCCGCCGCGGACACACTTCAGGAGTCAATGAAAGCCCTTGCCGATGCGGAACAATGGCAGCCGGCCAACAGCCTGAGCGCGCTGCTCGCCAGCCAGCAACGACGCTGGCAGGAAGCCGGCGACATTGTCAGTGCCGAGGCGCCATTGGCGGCCCGTTACCAGCAGCTTGAGCAACAGTGGCTGGAGCTGATCGAGCACTGGCGCCGTGCTGACGAACATGGTCATGTGGAAAACTGGCCCGACACATTGCCGCGGCCACCTGCCCTGCGCAATGTCGTTGCAGCGACCGCCGCGGAACCGGCAGAAACCCGGGGCGATACCAAAGCCGGCAAGCGCAAACAGGATGATATTGATCGCACCCTGAATACCCTGCAAAGCGCCCTGCGCCAGCGTCAGCTGCGTTTTGCCAACCGCCTGTGGCACAAGCTTGAGCAGCTGGAGCAGCAAATCAGTGCCCCGCAGCAGGCCCGGATCGAGAAGCTGAAACCGCAGCTGGATGAGTTGCGTGACTGGCATGCTTTTGCTGCAGAGCCGAAAAAAGCCAGTCTCTGCGAGCAGATGGAGCAGCTGGTCGATCGCCAACTGCCGCCGCGAGAAAAGGCCGATGCCATTCAACTGCTGCAGGATCAATGGCGCGAACTGATGTCCGCAGACCAGCAAAGCGACCAGGCATTATGGGATCGCTTTCGCGCTGCCGCTGATGCCGCCTGGGCTCCCTGCAGTGAGCATTTTGCCGAGCTGGACCGCGAGCGTGCAGCGAACCTGAACAAGCGCATCGCTCTGTGTGATCAGCTCAGCCACTATATTCAGGCGCTGCAAGGCAACAGTGACGCAGACTGGGGCGCCGTCGCAGAGGTGCGACGCACAGCGCCACAGGAATGGAGCCGCTACCAGCCGGTGCGTTTTACCGATGCCCGCGACATCAGCAAGCATTTCTCGATGCTACTCAAGCAACTGGATGAGCTGCTTGAGCAGGCTGCGGCGACCAATATCGCGACGATGGAATCGCTGATAGCCGAGGCAGAGGCGGTTGCATCCAGTGACGACAGCCTGCAGGCAGCCGAACAGATCAAGGCTCTGCAGAAGCGCTGGCAACAGGCCGGCTGGGTGCCAGTCAATACCCAGCGCAAACTGTACAAGCGATTTCGCAAACTGGCGGATCAGGTGTTTGCCCGGCGTCAGGACCAACAAACTGCCCAGCGTCAGCAAGCGGCCGCCGAAGCCGCGCAACTACGCGACAAATTGGCTGAGCTGGAACAATTAGTGCGTGATGCCGGCGATGATAACGCCATGAAACTGCTAGCCCAGCTGGCAGAAGAAGTGGCTGCCATGCCCTGCCCGCGTCGCGAAGAAAAACTGCTGCAACTACGCGACAACCTTATCCGCGACAGCCGCCAGCGACGCCAACGCTGGCCGCAATGGCAACGCTGGTCAGCCATGCAGCAACGATTGCTCAGCACGGCAACCCGGGATGAGGACGAACAACAGCAGCAGCTGGCGGTGGCCATGGAGGTCAGTGCCGGCGTGGAATCTCCGGAGACTGCTCGCGAGCAACGCATGCAATGGCAGCTGCAACAACTCAGCCAGGCGATGAAAAGCACCAGCGTGGCGCCGGCAGATCGTTGCCGCAGCCTGCTGGAAGAGTCTGGTGTACTTGATCAGGGACTGAGTGAGTCGATACGGCAACGACTGCTGACCGCGTGGAATACGCTGGAGCCGCGTGCATGAGCGTAGTGAAGGGACTGTTTGCCGGCGCCCGTGGCATGCGTCGGGCCTTCGCGATATTCGCCCCGTATCTCGGTGCCGCTGTACGGGTGGAATATATTGCCGACGACTTCAGCGAAGCCCGGGTCAGCATGGCATTGCGCTGGTACAACACCAACTACGTCGGCACCCACTTCGGCGGATCTCTTTACAGTATGACCGACCCGTTTTTCATGCTGTTGCTAATGAACCGGCTCGGCCGCGATTACATCGTCTGGGACAAGGCCGCGTATATCGATTTTATTCGGCCCGGCAAGGGCAAGGTCACGGCGCACTTCCGGCTGACCGATGCCATGCTCGAAGACGTCCGCCAGCACACTGCCAGTGGCGAAAAATACCTGCCTGTGTGGCCGGTGGAAATCCACGATGAAGCCGGAGAGCTGGTGGCACGGGTCGACAAGACGCTTTATATCCGCCGCAAGAAGGATCGCTAACCGTCGTGCTTACTGCCCGTAGCGCGGCCCGGTCTCGAGAAAGACTTCCTCCGCTGCGGTACTCTCTCGCCCCAACACCCGATTGCGATGCGGAAAGCGGCCAAAGCGAAGCACGATATCGCGATGCTCGCGAGCAAATACCACATTACCGGCAATTTTTTCGGCGAGCTCTGTCGGAGCCTGTGCCTGCAGGGACTCAAACTCCTGCACCGAGCGCTGTTGCAGATCCTCGTCTTCGGCATGCATCAGCGGCATCAGGAAAAACACCCGGCCGACCGACGGCAGCTCCCTGTCCATACCGCGTGCCAGGCCTTCAAGTACCAGCGTCACTGCGCGATGGTCGCCGGCAAAGGCCTGACCACTGCCGCGGTAGATATTGCGGGTAAACTGATCCAGCAACAGGATCAGCGCCAGACGTGACTCCGGCCTTGCCTCCCAATCCACCAGCTCACTGTACAGCGCCGCCTCGACCAGATGGCCGAACTGCTCCTCAATACCCTGATCCACCGAGCGGTCGGCACGAAACCAGAGCCCGCTCATGTTTTGCGACGGCCAACCGCGCTCGAGACCATCGGCAAACCAGAAATCGAGAACCCGCTGCCAGAGTGCTTGTTGCCCGTCACTGAACATCACTGACATGCCTTCTTCAGGGCCGGCTCGAGAAGTAACCGGGCGTTGTCGAGCAGACGCGGCTGTGCCGCCGCATTCGGATGAATACCGTCATCCAGCATCATGCCATCCACCGCGCCGACACCGTCGAGAAAGAACGGCAGCAAGGGCACATCCTCAGAGTTAGCCACCCGTTCGAATGCATTCTCGAAAAGGCGCCGGTAGCTTTCGCCGTAGTTTGGCGGCAGATACATGCCGAACAACAATGGCGCTGCGCCAGCTTCGCGTGACAGCGTCACCATGCGGCGCAGATTGTTTTCCATCGCCTGCGGTGACAGACCGCGCAAGCCATCGTTACCACCCAGTTCGATGACAACAATATCCGGCTGCACTTCGCGTAGCAGCGTCGGCAAACGTGCCGCACCACCGGCGCTGGTTTCGCCGCTGACTGACGCATTGTTCACCGCCAGACCCGGACACTGGCCGAGGTATTGGCGCTCAAACAGGGCCACCCAGCCCTGTTCCTTGTCAATGCCGTAAGCGGCACTGATACTGTCACCGACAATCAGCACGGTGGCGGCGCAGCAGCTGCCGGCCCACCACAATCCGACGGCAACAAGAAGACTTCGCATGCAGGATTCCCCTATTCTCAGCGCCCGTTCAGTGGGCAAGACCGTGTCCGGGCCGGAAGGCACCCTGACCTTGCTGGAGGCTGCCACAGTTAACGTGAAGGCGGGCGAAAGCGTTGCCATCACCGGGCCCTCCGGCAGCGGCAAGTCTACCCTGCTCGGCCTGCTGGCGGGACTTGATGTGCCCAGTAGTGGTGAGATTTTGCTGCAGGACAGCGCCTTCAGCTCCCTTGATGAGGACCAGCGCGCCGCCCGACGCGGCGCCCTGTGCGGCTTCGTGTTCCAGTCGTTCCATCTGGTGCAGGACCTGACCGCACTGGAAAACGTGATGCTGCCGCTTGAACTACAGGGCCAGCGCAATGCCGAGCCAGCCGCCCGCGAGTGGCTTGGCAAGGTCGGGCTTGGCGCCCGGCTTGGCCACTTCCCCGGTCAGCTGTCCGGCGGCGAGCAGCAAAGGGTGGCATTGGCTCGCGCTTTCGTGGTGCAACCGAAGCTGCTGTTTGCCGATGAACCCACCGGCAGTCTGGATCACGCCAACGGCGAGCATATTGCCGACCTGCTGTTCGACATGAATCGCGCCGCCGGCACCGCGCTGGTGCTGGTCACCCATGATCCGGCACTGGCAGCACGCTGTGATCGTCAGCTGCGCCTTGAGGCGGGTCGTTTGCATGACTGAACTGTCCCGGCTGCTGCTTCGGCCCTGGCGCGATAGTGCCTTCCGCATTCTGGCACTGGCGTTACTGGTGGCATCGCTGGCCCTGACCAGCGTAGTGCTGCTGCGCGCCGAACTGGATGCACGCTTCAGTGCCCGTGGCGCGGAAATGCTTGGCGGCCATCTGGTTCTCGACAGCAGCCGTGCCCCGGAATCTGCACAACGGGAAATTTTTTCGACTCTGCGACACAGTGAACTGATCAAGTTCCAGAGCGTGGTGGTGCATAACGAGCAGGTGCTTCTGGTCAGCGTCAAGGCGGTGGACCAGTACTGGCCATTACTCGGCGAAGTATTACTCAGCGATCAGCGTTTCGGCGGCGCGCAAACTTCGGTCCAGCACGGTCCCGCAACCGGTGAGGTCTGGGTTGCGGACCAGCTTCTCGATCGCCTCGGCCTGCAGGTCGGTGACGCCCTGCCTCTGGGCCAGACCAGTCTCAGGATCAGCGCCATGCTGGTGCGAGAACCGGATCAGGGAGGCGGTTTTTACAGCATGAACCCGCGCGTATTGATGAGCCGCGCCGACCTCGACAGCACCGGCATTCTTGCCCCCGGCTCCCGCTATGGTTACGACGTCGCCATGCTCACCGACAATCCGGACACGATCAGCGAGCAGCTAACGCCGACGCTGCGTCCGGACCAGGAAATCGAAAACGTCGACGACACCCTGAATCGCTCGATGGGCCCGCTCAAACAACTGACACTCTGGGTCAGCCTCGGCGTGATGTTGATCACCGTACTGTGTGGCGCGGCAATTTATCTCACTACCGGGTTGCGAGTGGCGCGACGTGCCACTATGGCTGCGTTGCTACGCACCTTCGGTGCATCAAGGCAAACCATTATCCGCCGGTTGCTTGGCCATGAACTACTGGCGGTGCTGCCGGTGGTGCTGATCGGTATCGGTTGTGGCGGGCTGATCGCCGTCAGTGCACGTAACGCGCTGGGCTGGGAAGGCGCGCTCGCCGCTGGCACCAGCGAATGGCTGCTGGTGGCGCTCGGCCCGCTGACCCTGTTTGCCGCCTTTGCCCTGCCACGGATGAGCGCCCTTGCTGCGGTGCCGGCCCTGCAGGTACTGAACCGGCAGAGCGATCAGTCGCTGCGTCGCAGTGGCATCGAGCTCGCGGCCGCGCTAATCGGGCCGATGGCGATTGCCGCCATTCTTACCGGCTCAATACAGGATCTGTTACTGGTGTTGCTGTTGCTGGCCTCACTGGGCGTGCTGCTGCCAGCACTGATCTGGCCATTGCTGGTGGCGCTGGATAAACGCAGCCAGCGCTGGTCGGTGGCCAGTCGCATTGCCGTGCGCCGACTGAGCCGGCGACGCACCACCACGTTGCCGTTAATGGCTGCACTAACACTGGCGATGGCGATTCTGGCGCTGGCCGGCCAGAGCGGCACCGGACTGCTCAGTGAGTGGCAACGCAAGTTACCCGCCAATGCACCGAACCACTTCATTCTCAACCTGTTTGCTGAAGACCAGCCGGTGTTGCAGGAATGGCAACAACGGCATGGCGCCATTGCCAACCCGCTCTATCCGATCGTTCGCGGCCGCCTGACCCTGATCAATGATGTACCCGTGCGCGAGGCGGTGACCAAGGAAAATGATCGCGCTGAGCGGGCTCTGAACCGTGACCTTGCCCTGACCGAAGAAAGCCGGCTGCCGGAAAGCAATCTGGTGCGCGACGGAGAGTGGCATGGCAAACGCCGCGGCGAAGTCTCTGTGGAAGCCGAGTTGGCGGATAGCCTCGGCCTGAAAACCGGTGATCGCTTGACCTTCGTCACCAGTCGCAGTGAACTGCACGCCACCGTTACCAGTATTCGCGAAGTAGACTGGGAAAGTTTTGCGCCGAACTTCTATTTCATGTTCTCGCCCGGCGCCTTTGTCGAGCAGGACGCCACCTGGCTGACCAGCTTCTGGCTACCGGAAGGTGATGGCCGCCGGGTCGCCGAGCTGATGGCGGCACTGCCGCATATCACCTTGCTGGATGTGAATGCGATTCTTGAGCGGGCCCAGGGCATTGTCACCCAGGCCAGTCAGGCCACCGCAGTACTGGCCGGCTTGCTGGTCAGCGCCGCCTTGCTGGTGCTGGTGGCGGCGCTACTGGCCACGGCCGACCAGCGTCGCGCCGATCAGAGCCTGTTGCGTGCGCTCGGCGCAAGACAGGCACTACTGCGCAAGGTCAACTGGCTGGAGTTTGTTGCACTCGGACTGGGTGCAGCCGTTGGTGCGACGCTGATCGTGCTGGCGGCCATGGCACCGCTCGGGATCCTGTTGTTCAACGGTCAGCTGCTCTGGTCCTGGTGGCAATGCCTGCCGCTGCTGACCGGCGCTGGTGTGGCTCTGCTTGGCGGCCTGGTGGGCCGCCGCGTGGCCGCAGGTTACAGACCGGCGGTGTGATGGCGCTGGTGCTGAATCCAGACGTACACGGCACCGACCAGCAGGCACACCGATGCCGGTAGCGCTAATGCCATCATGCCGAGCGCATGAAACAGCAGGGCCCCGGAGAAGCCGCCGGAAAAAAATGCCAACAACAAGGTCAGCAACAGCCACAGCTTCCAGATACGGATCTGCTTTTGTCGCAACCGCTGGCCGATCAACACGCCGATATCGGTGACCACGCCGGTGACGTGGGTGGTGCGTAGCACCAGACCGCGATAACTGCTCGCCATGGCGTTTTGCAAACCACAGACAAAAGCCGCCACCGGCACCGCCAGCGCGATACTTTCCAGCGCCATCCATGTCGCCAGTGCCAGCATCACCCCCTGCACCATCAACACCACACCATAGCGCCGGCCGGCGCGCAGGGTGGTTGCACCGACCACCATGCCTGACACCAGCGCACCGAGCATGAAGCCGGCGACAATACCGGCGATCAACGTCAGGTCGATCAGATCCTGTTCTGCCAGATCAATGCTCAAACGCGATACTGCGCCCGTCATATGACTTACCGGCACAGCAAAAAAGCCCAACATGACCACGTTGACATAACCGGCAATCGCCGCCAGCAGCGCACCACCGACAAACACCCAGACACGGCCGGGACGTTCAACCAGATCATCACCGGTATGGATCATACAACTCCTGAATCAACGCATCGGGGTCAACGCAACACCAGCAACGGTACCTGCGCATTCATGATCATGTGGTTGGTGGTGCTGCCAACAAAGAACTGACGGATACGGGAATGGCCATAGGCACCAATCACCATCAGATCAATCTGCTCTTTAAGCTGGTACTCGCGCAAAGCGGTTTCCACCTCGCCAGCAACAATCGCGATGACCGCATCATGGCCGGCAGTCTCCAGCGTCTTTCTGGCCCATTCCAGTTGTGCGCGATGGTCATCAGTATCGGCGCCGACCAGCACCACGTGGCAGGGCAAGCCGCGAAACAGCGGGCTGGCCGCGAGCATCTCGACGCCCTTGCGGGTAGTGGCACTGGCATCAAAACCCAGCATGATTCGTGATGGCGCCTGATACTGTTGCTGGGTAATCAGTATCGGCCGATGCAGGGTACGGATCACCCGCTCGACATGACCGCCAAGGTGCTGGCCAACCTGATCGCCATCCTCGCCCTGCCGACCAATCACCAGCAGACGGATATCGTTTTCCAGTTCGGCCAGTGTCTCCACCAGATCACCATGACGCTGGCGCATCATCGGCGCCTTGACGCCGTCATTGATGGCCCGCTCCACCGCTGCTTCCAGCATCAGCCGGCCCTGCTGCAGAGCCAGTCGGCTGCGTTGTTCATCCAGCGCGGCAAGCTCCTCCAGCAACGCTTCCTGGGCACCCAGGCCGATGCTGCCACTGAGGTTGGCGGCACTGGTGTAACCGGTCCGGTCAAGCACATGCAGAAAGGTCAGCTGTGCCTCCAGACGCTGACTCGCCCAGGCGGCGTAATCGCACACCGCCTTCGAGGCACGGGAACCATCAATACAGGCCATCACATGCGTCATTATTATTCTCCCTAGTGCCCCATCAGCCGTTCCACGGCATCGGGTTTGTCATGCACCGCAAAGCGATCCACCAGCGTCGCACTGGCCTCGTTTAACCCTATCACTTCCACCTCGGTTCCATCCCGGCGGAACTTCACCACCACTTTATCCAGAGCACTGATAGCGGTGATATCCCAGAAATGGGCGCGATGCAAATCAATCACCACCTTGTGCAGCGCTTCCTTGAAGTCAAAGGCGGCGACGAAGGCATCGGCCGAGCTGAAGAATACCTGACCTACCACCTCGTAACGGCGAGTATCGCCGGCATCATCCAGCTCGGAACCGATATAGAGAATCTGGCCGACCTTATGGGCAAAGAACACACCACTGAGGAGTACCCCGACCAGCACGCCAAGCGCCAGATTGTGGGTGGCCACCACCACGATCACTGTGGCCAGCATCACCAGACTGCTGCTCGGCGGATGCTTGCGCAAATTGGCAAAAGACGCCCAGTTGAAGGTGCCGATCGACACCATGATCATCACCGCCACCAACGCCGCCATCGGAATCCGTGAGACCCACTCGTCAAGAAATACCACCATCAGCAGCAACAGCACACCGGCGGTCAGGCAGGACAGTCGGCCACGGCCACCGGACTGCACATTGATCACTGACTGGCCAATCATGGCGCAGCCGGCCATGCCCCCCATCAGTCCGGCGCCGATATTGGCGATGCCCTGCGCCTTGCATTCGCGCCGTTTATTGCTGTCGGTATCGGTGAGGTCATCAACGATGGTCGCCGTCATCAACGACTCAAGCAGCCCCACCACGGCCAGCGACATGGAAATCGGGAAAATGATCGTCAGGGTTTCCAGATTGAGCGGAATCTGTGGCAACAGAAAAACCGGTAGCGCATCAGGCAATTCGCCCATGTCACCGACGGTGCGTACATCGAGACCGAGATACACGGCCACGCCGGTCAATACCACGATACTGACCAGCGGCGATGGCACCGCCCTGGTCAGCAACGGCAGCAGGTAAATAATGCCCAGACCAACAACAACCAGCGCATACACCTGCCAGCCCATCAAGGTCAGCGACGGCGCACCATCCACCCAAACCAGACCGCCCAACTCAGGCAGCTGGGCCATGAAGATCAGAATCGCCAACGCATTCACAAACCCGGTGATCACCGAACGCGAGACAAACCGCATCAGCACATCAACACGGATAAACGCCATGATGATCTGCAACACGCCGGTCAGCAGGGTTGCGGCCAGCAGATACTGCAGGCCATGATCACGTACCAGCGTCACCATCAGCAGCGCCATGGCGCCAGTGGCAGCAGAAATCATCCCCGGCCGGCCGCCGGCAAAGGCGGTCACCACGGCAATGCAGAAGGACGCATACAAGCCGACCTTGGGATCAACGCCGGCAATAATGGAAAAGGCAATCGCCTCGGGAATCAGCGCCAGCGCGACAACAATACCGGCCAGCAGATCGCCACGCAGGTTGGCGAACCATTCTCTCTTGATGCTGTGTAACATTCAGTTTTCCGGGCAGTTCGGGGCACCAGACGGCGCCAGAGGCATAGGCAGCGGCAGCGTGGCCGGGGCGAAGGGGGCGCAGTCTACCGTAACCGTCAGGATCACCCAAATCAGGAAAACGGCACTATGGTACCAATACCTGATTGCAGCAAATCGCCGGATCGCTAGACTGGCGCCTTAACCCGTACAAGAGGTCTGCCCATGGCCCGCTCCCGTTCCCGTCGCTGGCGTTATCTGTTCCTGCTGATTCTGGTGGGTGCCGGCGTGGCGCTGTATATCGAAAGTCGTCCCTTTGTCAGCTACCCGAGCCATGCACTGGCAGGACAACTGCAGGCACCGCTACTGTTGCCGCCACCGGCACAGGCCGAGGCTGGTATGGCGGTGATCGATATTACCCCGCCGATCGGCATGCCGAAGTTCGGTTACTCGGCCTGGGCAAAGGATTCGGACGGCTTTCGCACCCGACTGAAAGCCCGGGCCTTTTATCTGCGCGGCAACGACGGCGAACCGATGGCGCTGGTGCAGCTGGATCTCGGCAGCGGTTCGCTGGCACTGCATCATGTCATTGCCGAGCGCATTGCCGCCCGCACCGATATCCCCGCCCACGCCCTGACCCTGCTGGTGACCCATACCCACACCGGCCCGGCCAATTTTCTCGACAGCGATTTCTATAATGTTTTCGGCGCCAACCGGCCCGGCTTTGACCCGGTGATGTTCGAATTTCTCGCCAGCCGCATCAGCGATGCGGTGATCGAAGCATTCGAGCAACGCCGTCCGGCACGCTTTGCCAGCGGCCAGGTGCCGGTGTGGGGGCTGACCCGTAACCGCTCGGTGGAGGCCTGGGCCAACAACTTTGATATTCCCGCCGACCAGATCGATGAAGCGCTGGCATTCCGCGCGGTCAATCCGCAAATGACCATGCTGCGAATTGATCTGCAGCACGATGACGGCAACTTCTATCCCGCCGGTGCCCTGACCGCCTTCTCGATTCATGGCACCAGCATTCCCGCTTTTACTGCACCGTATCACGCCGATGTCTGGGCCTGGCTGGCCCGTGATGTTGAAGCTGCCATCACCGCCACAGGCACACCTTTTCATGCCATCCATGGTCCGTTTCAGGGCACCCACGCCGACAATAATCCAGCCTGGCATCTGGGCGAGCGCGGCGATATTGCCTCGCGACGGATCGGCAAGGCACTGGCCAGTGAAGCCATCAATCTATGGCAATCCCTCGGCGCAAACCTGAACAGCGAACTGACCCTGCAAAGTGGCAGCCGTTTGCTCAACGTGCTTGAACTGAATGACAACGCCCGCTTCGGGTTATGCGAGCGCGCCATTGTCGGTGCCGCCACCGCCGGCGCCGCCAATGGCGACGAAGTTTTTCCGATTGCCTGGCTGCCCTATTTGCAGGAAGGCTGGCCACGCAGCGCCTTTACCGATGGCTGCCACGGGGTAAAACAATGGATGCTGTCGAAACTGCAGTTATTACTGCCGGCCGATCGCTACCCGCATCGCGCCCTGCTACAGGTATTGCGCATCAATGATCTGGTACTGGTCACCGCGCCCTGGGAAGTCACACTGGAAAGCGGCAACGCGATCCGCAAGGAAGTGCAGGCGCAATTGCCGGACGGCGACTGGCTGGTGGAAATCTCCAGCCTCGCCAATGGCATGTTCGGTTATGTCACCACACCGGCCGAGTATGCCCTGCAATATTACGAAGGCGGTCACACGATTTATGGACCGCAGACACTGTCGTTTCTGCGCGGACAGTTTGCACAGCTGAGCGCCGAACTGATCGCCGATGGAACAGTCAGTGATATACCGGCCGAGTATCGCTTTGACCTGGTCAGCCGCCAGTTCTGGCCAGAACCGGGCAGCTGGCGTGCCGAGCGCAGCGTGATCGACAAGCCCCGTTTTGTGCGTGGCGAACTGCCACTGGAGCCGTACTGGACAGTGACCATCCGCGCCGAACCTCCGGCCCTGATGGTGCTGCACGAGCCTTTGCTGTATGTCGAGAATGATGCTGGTGACATCGTTGCCAGCGACGAAGGTACCGACCTGCAAATCCGCCTGCTTGAAGATGACGGCGACAGTGCCCGCTATGAACTGCGCTGGTTCAATCCGGCACTGGGCGCCGACCAGCGTCACCGGCTGATCGTACGAAGCCGTGACGATATCCCGGCACTGGTTTCTGACTGGTTCTGAACCGGGATCAAGGTTTTGCCGGAAACCGCTGCTACACTGACCGGCAAACAATAGCGCAGGAGCGCCCATGACTAGCGCGACCATCACTACCCGATTGATTGCGGTAACAACCCTGCTGGTGATCTGTGCTGGCTGTGCCAGCACCTCGACAGTGGTCACCCGGCACAGTGCCGGCCCCGGGGAAACGCCGGTGCGTAACCTGCTTCTGGTGGGCTACTCCAACGAGCTGCCACTGCGTCGCGACTGGGAGCTCGCCTGCGCCAGAAGCTTTGACAGCAGGCAGCTGAAAATTACCGCCAGTCATACCCTGCTGCCGGACCTGCCGGAGCGGGATGTATTGCTGCAGCTGGGCAGCAGCCGTGGTTTCGATGCGGTGCTTACCGCAGAAATCAGTGCCCTGCTGCTACTGCCGCTGCAAATGCCACCGGAAAACGTGGTCAGCGAAGAACGCCGCGCCAGCAGCGATGCCTCACCGCGCACCCCGGGCTTTGAACTGACCCTCGCTGGCGCTGACAAGCCGGTCGCTGAGGCGAACGAACAGGATGTCGAGCTGCGTCTGCAGCGCAGCAACGGTGACCTGCTCTGGAGCGGCCTGATCCATACCCGTGAAGCCAACCAGACCAGCGCCATCGCCCGCAGCCAGTGCGAGCGTCTGGCCAAAGCCCTGCAGAAGGCTGGCCTCACCCCCTGACGAAATCTGCGTGCCCTGATCAGCGCGGTCATGGGCGCGCAGCGGCATCCTTGCTAGCCTCCCTCCCCTGACATTTATGGAGGTTGCACATGGCAGGTCCGCTTTCCGGTTTTCGTATTCTCGAGCTGTCCGGCATTGGCCCGGGTCCATTCTGCGGCATGATGCTGGCTGATATGGGCGCAGAAGTGATCCGCATTGACCGTCCCGGCGGCAACCCCACCGCTGAAGGTGGTCATGATGTGTTGTTCCGCAACCGGCAAAGTATTTCCGTCAATCTGAAACACCCGGATGGCGTCGCCGCCTTGCTGAAACTGTGCGAAAGCGCCGATGCCATTTTCGAAGGCTACCGACCCGGCGTCGCCGAACGCCTCGGCGTCGGCCCGGATGCCTGCATGGCCCGCAACCCGAAACTGGTTTACGGCCGCATGACCGGCTGGGGCCAGACCGGCCCGCTGGCGCAGTCCGCCGGCCACGACATCAACTATATTTCCATTTCCGGCGCCCTGCATGCGATCGGCCGCCGCGATGAAAAACCGGCGCTACCATTGAATCTGATCGGCGACTTCGGTGGCGGCGGCATGATGCTCGCCTACGGCATGGTCTGTGCACTGCTGGAAGCACAGCGTTCCGGCAAGGGTCAGGTGATCGACTGCGCCATGCACGAAGGCTCCGCCGCACTGATGGCGATGTTCTACGGTTTGCGCAGCAACGGCCTGTTCAGTGACCGGCGCGGCACCCATATGCTCGACTCCGGCGCCCATTTCTACGACGTTTACGAAACCGCAGATGGAAAATTCATTTCCATCGGCAGTATCGAGCCGCAGTTCTACGCCCTGCTGAAAGAAAAAGCCGGCCTTGGCGAGGAGTTTGCCGAGCAGATGAACGAAGCGCGCTGGCCGGAACAGAAAGAAAAGATCGCGGCGATCTTCCGCAGCAAGACCCGGGACCAGTGGTGCGAGATCATGGAAGGCAGCGATGTCTGCTTTGCTCCGGTTCTGGGTCTCGAGGAAGCGCCGCAGCATCCACACAATGTTGCCCGCGGCAGTTTTATTTCTGTCGATGGCGTCACCCAGCATGCACCAACGCCGCGCTTTTCCCGCACCCCGAGTACCACGCCCGAGTCCATGCGCAAGCCGGGCACCGATACCCGAGCGACTTTGCTGCGCGCCGGATTCGGTGAGGCTGAGGTTGCTGCGTTGATTGAGTCGGGTGCTGTTACTCAGCTGTGATCTTTCTAATGGCTTTGGTGCTTTTGCGGATAGATGGTCAAAAGAAGCAGCTTCACCATCTTGCCAGGGCGCAACCGCCGCCACATCCTCCGGGCTGACTGTTCCGCTTCGCTCCACTTGAGGTCACCCTCCGGATGCGGCGACGTTCACGCCTAACGGAGACACCGCGCCACCGAAAATCAGGGGTGAAGCAAAACGAAGACAGTAAAAATCGAAAAGAGGAAATGCACGCAAGCAGCAGGATGTGAGGATTGAGTGCCTGTCAGGGGTTGCCGGGACTGTGTGAGACAGGGATGTCGAACACAAGCCTACAGGGACGTATTCACGGCGTGTCCCGGCAACCCCTGACAGGTACTCAAGCCGGAGAAGTTCACTACTGGACCCGAAACCCTGACAGGCACTCAAACCGTAGAAGCTCACTGCCGAGCAAAAAGCCCGACAAATGCCCTACCGGAGGATGTAGACCACCTAACCGGAACCCTCAAATGAATTTCGGGTCCCTTTTCACACTTCCCTGCCACTCCAGCGCTATCATCCATCGGAACAGGAGGACACCATCATGCCCGACACCACCTTTCCCGATCCCGAGCAGGACCTGCCGCAAAGCGGCGAACAGACCCTGATCCTCGGCGGTGGCTGCTTCTGGTGCACCGAAGCGGTATACCTCGCCCTCGACGGCGTCCTCGAAGTCGTTTCCGGCTATGCCGGCGGCAGTGCCGACACCGCCAACTACGAGGCCGTCTGCAGCGGCAGCACCGATCATGCCGAAGTCATCCGCATCCGCTATGACGCTGACCGCATCAGCCTCGGCCAGCTGCTGAAGGTTTTCTTTTCGGTTGCCCACGACCCGACCCAGCTCAACCGTCAGGGCAACGACCGCGGCCGCCAGTACCGCTCAGCGGTGTTCTATCACGACGACAACGAAGCTGACGTCATCCGAGCCTATATCCGGCAACTGGAACAAAGCGGCCTGTTCAGGGATCCGATTGTCACCACGCTGGAGCCGCTGACAGCGTTCTACCCGGCCGAGGCGTACCATCAGAATTACGCTGCCCGCAATCCGCTGCAGCCCTACATCATGTTTGCCGCCAGCCCGAAAGTCAGCAAACTGGAAAAAACCTACCCCGACAAGCTGAAAGGAAAATAACGATGAGCAAGCAATCTGCCAGCGGTTACGACCTGACACCGCCGTCGCTGGAGGAACTGGAAAAGCGGGCCGCCACCCTGACCCCGGAAGAACGCCATATCCTGCTCAATCAGGGCACCGAGCGGCCGTTCTGTGGTGGCTACCTGGAGAACAAGGAAAACGGCGTCTATCAGTGCCGTCTGTGCGACTTGCCGCTATTTCGCGCCGAACACAAATTCAACTCCGGCACCGGCTGGCCGAGTTTTTTTGACAGCTTTGACAAGGATCATATCCGTCATCTGGAGGATCACAGCCACGGCATGCTACGCACGGAAATACGCTGTGCCCGTTGTGACTCCCATCTCGGCCATGTCTTCCCGGATGGCCCGGGCCCGACCGGGCTGCGTTACTGCATTAACTCGGCGTCGCTGAACTTTGTACCTGACGCCTGAGCCCGGATACCCATTAAGCACATTCTCCGGCGTACTGACGTAACTGCGTCAGCAGCAGATCGTTGATCCGCTCGGGTTTTTCCAGCTGCAGAAAATGGCCGGCACCGGCAATCTTCTCCACCCGCAGTCCGGCCGGAAAATCTTTTCTATGCACGGTATGGTCAAGTAACCGCGGGCTCATGCAGCCGTCCTGCTCGCCGAGCAATACCATGGTCGGCACTTTCACCGGCAGCGCCAGCCAGCCACGCGCTTCGCGATGCGCTTCAGTCCAGACTTTCGGCAGATGACGGTACCAACCAAGCGCAGCACTCAATACACCGGGTTGCGCCAGCGTGCGACGCGCCTCATCCAGATAATCACCACCATCCCAACCGGGCGACCAGCGTTTCCATAACCACTCGACCCCGGCCAGACCATCCCGGCGCAACACCCACTCCGGCACCAGCGGCAACTGGAAAAATTCCATATAACCACTTAACAGCAATTGCTCCGGCACCTTCAGCACGGCAGTGGGCAGGCGTTTCAACGGCGGAATCGCCAGCATGGTGCAACTGCGAAACAGATCCGGCGAGCGGGCTGCGGCGAGATACGCCACCACCGCACCCCAGTCATGGCCGACCAGATGCACGCAGCCGCCAAGCTGGCTGGCAAACGCACAGACATCTTCCACCGCCGCGCGCAGGGAATAATCGCCATCCTTCGGCTGGCAGCCCGGGGCGTAGCCGCGCAGTGCCGGTGCGATGGCGCAATAACCGGCATCAGCCAGCGCCTGAACCTGATGGCGCCAGTTGCGATAGCTGTCGGGAAAGCCATGCAGCAACAGTACCGGCTCGCCCTCCCCGGCCATCAGTGCCGGGAAGCGCAGATCATTGTGGGTCAGCTCGACCTGTTTCATTTTTTTCCTCCGTGCTGCTGAACAGTTGCTCAACAGTCATATCAAGCGGGGCCGTCCAGCCACTGCGTGCTTCGGCGCAGCGAGACGCCAGCAGCGGCTCCCAGGGCCGGTTATGTTGCTCTCCGACCCGCAGGGCCTCACGCGTGGTCCAGGGCAGCATGTCGACCAGCTCGGTCAGGGTCAGGGTGTTGAGATCCCGGCCGAGCACAAACTCGCCGTTTTCAGTGCGCCGCATCAGCCGCAGGTCCATCAACAGATTGCGAAATTCTTCCCAGTGACTGGCGCCGGCCAGCTTTAGCACCCGACGCACTTCCTGAACCCTTAAAACCCGGCCCTGCTGCTGCCGGCGCCAGAGAATTTCCAGCAACCGCAGCAGCGACTGCAAGCGTGGCAACTCACTGCGATATTCGCCGAACACCACCAGCACCCGCACCAACTCGGCGCCGCCGAGGACGATATTCCAGGAAATAAACAACCACAGCAGGAACAGCGGTACTGCGGCGAAGGCCCCATAAACCACTTCATAGGATGGCGACATCTTGATAAACAGGGTGAACCCGCCCTTGGCCAGCTCGAACAGGCATGCAGCAACGAAACCGCCGATCAAACCCTGCCGAACCGGCACATAACAGTTCGGCACCACCACATACATCAACGTTAGCGCCAACGTCATAAACAGTAATGGCAACAACGACAGCCAGAGCCGCATGCCTCCGAGCAGCTCCACCGTATCGGTAATCAGTGACATGGAAGTCAGGTAGGAACTGATACCCAGCGCAGCCCCGAGGCTGAGCGGTCCGAGCGTTAGCACCGCCCAGTACATAATGACGCTCATCGGACCACTGCGCGGCGTCGTCACCCGCCAGATCCGGTTCATATTGCGTTCGATGGTGCGCAGCATGAGTACCGAGGTGACAAACAGGAATATGGCACCGATCGCGGTCAGGTTGCCGGCCTGCCGGGAAAACTCATTGACGTACTCCAGCACCTTTTCACCGGCGCCGGGAGCAAAATTGGCAAACGCCCATTGCTGGATCTCGCCACTGCGTTCCTGCAGCGCCGGAATCGCAGAGAGAATGGCAAACGCCACGGTCATGATCGGAACGATGGCAAACAGGGTGGTATAAGTCAGTGCCGCCGCACTTTCCTTGCAGCCATCCTCACGAAAACTGCGGCCTAGCAACTGGATAAAATCCCGTGCCATGGTCAGACCGGATCGCGCCCTGTCCTGCCAGCGTGTCTGCGGTTGATTCATCGGTTGCCACTCTCTCCGTCGCCACTACAATGGGGTCTCGCAAGCGAATCCGGACCACCATGAGCAAAATCACCCTGTACCATAATCCGCGCTGCTCAAAATCCCGGCAGGCCCTGACCCTGCTTCAGGAAAGCGGCATTGAACCCACGCTGGTACTGTATCTGGAAACCCCGCCGGACGTCGCCACCCTGACCACACTGGTCAAACGCCTTGGCCTCGATCGCGCCCACCAGCTGGTTCGCCATAAGGAACCCGAGTATGCCGAGGCCGGGCTGACACCGCAAAGCAGTGACGCCGAGGTGATCCTTGCCATGGTACGCTTCCCGAAGCTGATCGAACGGCCGATTGCCGTGCGTGGGGCCCGTGCCGTGATCGGCCGGCCGCCGGAAAATGTTCTGCAACTGCTCTGAGTCTGCCTGTGCCTAATCGCTACGTTCTGGTTCTTTATTACAGCCGCACCGGCAGTGTCCGGAATCTTGCCCTGCAGGTCGCTCGTGGCGTTGAGGACGCTGGCATGGAGGCCATGCTGCGCACCGTGCCGCCGGTATCGGCAACCACCGAGGCAAGCGATCCCGCGGTACCGGATAGCGGTGCGCCCTACTGCTCCATGGCAGATATGGCCGGTTGCTCGGCACTGGCACTTGGCTCCCCAACCCGTTTCGGCAACATGGCAGCGCCGATGAAATACTTTATCGACCAGACCAGCGAGTTGTGGATGCAGGGGGCGCTGATTGGCAAACCTGCCGGGGTGTTCACCTCCACCACCAGCCTGCATGGCGGTCAGGAAAGTACCCTGCTGTCGATGATGCTGCCGTTACTGCATCAGGGCATGCTGATTACCGGCCTGCCCTATTCCGAGAAGGCGTTGTACACCACCACCGGCGGCGGCACACCCTATGGTCCGACCCACATGGCCGGTATGGACAATCAGAATCGACTGAGCAACGACGAAGCCACACTGGCCCGTGCACTGGGACGGCAACTGGCAACACTGGCCGGTAAACTTGAGCACTGATGATGATTCTTAACCTCGCCCGGCTGTCTCATGTTGCCCTGATTTTTGCCGGCATAGGCGGCCTGTGGTGGCTGGCGCCGGAGCAGCACACAGTATCCGCCGACACCATGCTGCGCGCTGGCATCCTGATGACTGTGGTTTTGTACGGGCCACTGGTCCTGATGCTGCCGGCAACCATCCGTGGTGACGGACGCATGCTGACCTGGCTTTGCATACTGCTGTTGTTCTACTTCGCCGGCTTTGCCACCCAGCTGCTTGATCCGCCGCCGGTACGCACAGTCGCCATCGCCAGGGTTGGCCTGACCACATTACTGTTTGTGTGCGCAGTGCTGCTGATCCGGCAGCGGGGCACAGGCCGTGATTGATGATCGGCAACGACTGCGCACCCCGGAGGGGGCCGTGCTGTCGCTGGTGCCGGTCGGCATCCTGCCGCGCGCTGCCGCCTTCTTCATCGATTTTCTCATTCGCACGCCGTTTTACCTCGGCGCCTGGTTTGTTGTCCTGACCAAAGCCGGCGCCGGTGCCGGCCTGATGCTGATACTGGTTTTTCTGCTGGAATGGTTCTATCCGGTGCTGTTTGAAGTGCTGCGACATGGCCAGACACCGGGCAAGCGCGCTCTGGGAATCGCAGTCACACACACGGACGGCACGCCAGTTACCCTCAACGGCAGCCTGATCCGCAATTTAATTCGTCAGGCAGATTTTTTTCCGATGCTGTACCTGACCGGATTTATCGCCATGCTCAGCAACCATCGCTTCCAGCGCCTTGGTGATCTGGCCGGCAACACCATGGTGGTGTACGTCAACAGCGAGCGGCCGGCAATACAGGTGATGACCGACAGCAGCACCGCACCGGACTGGCCCGCGACGCTGGACGATCAGCAGACCCTGCTCGCGCTGCTCGAACGCAAAGACACGCTGTCCGCCGCCCGACGTCAGGAGCTGAGTGCCTTTGCCTGGCCGGAGCTGAATGGTACGGAGTCCGAACAACGCGCCATGAATGTTGCCCGTTACCTGCGGGGACACTCATGAAGCAGGCACAGTTTGAGCGACAATTCAGCGCTGACTGGCAATGGCTTGAGCAACAGTTTGCCGTGCTGGAAAAATTGCGCCCCGGCGAAGCCGCACAGGATCCGCGTCTGGCACGGCTGCCGGCCAGCTACCGGCGGTTGTGCCATCATCAGGCATTGGCTCGGGAGCGCGGTTACAGCATCAGCCTGATTCAGCGACTGGATGATCTGGTACTGCGCGGCTATCGACTGCTGTACCGCCCGCGGCTACCGGTGGCGGCACCATTGAAGCGGTTTTTTCTGGCCGATTTCCCCCGCGCGGTACGTGCGCAATGGCCATGGCAGCTGGCCAGCGCAGTGGTGTTCTGCCTGTCGATGTTGCTGTTGTGGGCGCTGGTCCGGCAACAACCGGAAATGATCTATGCGCTGGTCGATGCCGACACCGCACAGCAGCTTGAGGACATGTATCACCCGGAAGCGAGCCATCGCAGCGAACGTGACAGCAATGATGACATCGTCATGTTCGGCTACTACATCTATAACAACATCAGCATTGCCTTTCGTACCTTCGCCGGCGGTATTTTCCTCGGCGTCGGCGCGCTGATCGTCATGCTGTTCAACGGCAGCTTTTTCGGTGCCATTGCGGCGCATCTCAGTAATAACGACATGCACGAACCGTTCTTTACCTTTGTCATCGCCCATGGTGCGCCGGAACTGACGGCCATTGTGCTGGCCGGCGGTGCCGGCTTGCGACTCGGCTGGGCACTGCTGGCGCCCGGGCCCTGGACGCGACTGGACGCATTGAGAAAATCCGCCGGAGAGGCCATGCCAGTGATGTACGGTGCTTTTGCGCTGCTGCTGCTGGCGGCATTTATTGAAGCATTCTGGTCACCGCGGCTGTTTGAGCCATGGATAAAATACAGTGTCGGTAGTGCGCTGTGGATCCTGCTATTCGGCTATCTGTTTGCCGGAGGACGTCGCTGATGCGGCTTGACCAGATCAGCGCCCGGATTGCACCACGAACGCCATGGCAGGCCATGGACATGGGCACTCACCTTTATCGCGCCTGGTGGAAACCCCTGACGCTGGTCTGGCTCAGCTTCAGCATGCCGGTACTGCTGCTCGCCCTGTGGCTGACACTGACTGGCTACTCAGGGTTCGGGATACTGTTGTTGTGGTGGCTCAAACCCGTGCTCGAGCGGCCACTACTGGAGTACTGCGCCCGCACCCTGTTTAACGAACCGGTGACATTGCGCATGCTATGGCGCGAGTTTCGTCGTTACGCACTGCCGGGGTTACTGCCCTGGCTGCTGTGGCGGCGCATCTACTTGACCCGCAGTTTTTCTGTCCCTGTCAGCCAGCTGGAACATCAGCACGGTCATCGCTATCGGGAGCGGATCAGAGTATTGAATATGGGCCCGCCAAACCGGGCATCTATGCTGACGCTGCTGATGGCGCATATCGAGTTTATTATCAGTTATGCCTTCACCATGCTGGTCATGATGATGATGCCGGGGCAGTACTACCTGAGTGATATGGACTGGCTGCTGACCGGCACACACTACGCCATGCTTGGCCTGATCACCTGGTATCTCACCCTGACCATCCTGCAGCCGCTTTATGTCGTTTCCGGCTTCGCGCTTTACCTTAACAAACGGACATGGCTGGAGGGCTGGGATCTGGAGCTTGGCATGCGGCGAATTGGTGAACGTCGCCGCGTGCTGACCACAGCCACGCTGGCGCTGATCTGTCTGTTCCCGCTGTTGTTACTGGTACCGCTGCAACCGGCCCATGCCGGCAGTCCGCAACAGGATGCGATTGAAGTCGTGGCCGGGCAAGACTTCATGCCAGTCGAAGTCCATGGGAAATGGCAGTTACGGACCGATAACGAGGCCATGGAGGCATTGCCAGATGACCAGCCACCAGACTGGTTAGTCGATTTTTTTAAATGGCTTTTTGATGCAGATGGCACCCGTGACTACAACAGTCTGCCATCGCTGGCCGACATCCTGCGTGTGCTGTTGTGGGCTGCAGTCATTGCTCTGCTGCTGTGGACATTGTGGTATTACCGACACTGGCTGGCAGCGCTTCCTTCCAGCCATCAGCGCCTGAAAAAGCCGGTTACCCATGTCGCCGGCCTCGACATTCGGCAGGCGTCACTGCCATCCAATCTTGCCGAATCCGTACTGGTCGCACTTGATCGCGGCGATGCGCGCGAAGCATTGAGTCTTTTGTATCGCGCGACCCTGTCACGGTTAGCCGGCAAGGGCGACATTCCGGTGCTCGCTGGCGCAACAGAAACCGAGGTTCTGCAGCGCTGTCGCGACCTGCATGAAGACAAGACCGGCGTCGCCATTTTGGCAACACTGACACCACTCTGGATCAGTACCGCCTGGGCGCACCGCCCGCCACCGGTAGAGCAGATCCGCTCGTTGCTGCAGCAATGGAGCGGCCATTTTGGCGACAACAAACACCGGCAGGAAGCGGTATGATCGGGCGCATCGGTGCAGTTCTGGCGCTGATATTGCTCGCTGTGCTGGCAGCCACGATCTGGCACAAGTTCGAGAAAATTCCAATCGCACAACATGGCCAGCCAACCATGCGGCCTCAGGCCGCTGCGCTGGCGCTGTTTGAACGCTGGCAGAAATCACCACGGCGGCTCACCAGCTCCATCGAATTATTCCCGTTACCGGCAACCGATACTCTGCTGATAGTGGAACGTACCCCGGGCACCATGCCGACATGGCAACAGGATGCGCTGCTTGAATGGGTCGAAGCAGGTGGCCGGCTTGTCACCCATGCCTTGCCGTTAAGCGAAGATGCCTGGGATGACGGTGAGCTTAGTGACGCGGATATCCGCAACCACGACCCGCTGCTGTACCGACTTGGCATTACTGCCTGGCGAGATGGCTCGCAACCACACCGCGCCCCCGCCTCACCCGCCTTTGGGCCTGAGGACGGTCAGCTGGAGCGCAATTTCCGCATGCACTGCATCGCCGGGGAAGATGACGATACCTGCATTGATCTGACCTGCGGTGACTTCACCAGGCAGCCGGTTTTCGCCTGGCTGGACATTGAGGATGTGGCACAGTTTCAACTGGAGATGGACCCGACCATCGACCTGCTGCACCGCGACCTTTTTGACGAGGTTGACGAAGAGGACGTCTCGCTACCTGAAAGCGGCACAAATGTGATGCAACGCGGCGTCATTGGAGGGCGTGATTCACTACTCCAGCTACGCAGCGGAGTTGGCGACGTCTGGGTGCTGTCGGACATGGCTATTTTCAAGAACCGTCGACTACATCATCTGGATCATGCCGCTCTGCTTGAGTACATCAGCCAGACCTATACTCAGATCTGGTGGGCCACCAGTGTTGATGTGCCACCGCTTTCATCCTGGGCCTGGCAACGAGCCTGGCCTCTGATACTGTCGCTGCTGATTCTGCTGCTTGTTTTTCTCTGGCAGCATATGCCGCGGCGTGGCGTGATTTTATCGTTATCCGAACGGCAGCCACATGACTTCACCGATCATCTTCGCGCTGCGGCAGCGCTGCTCTGGCGCATCAACCAGAAAAGACCTTTGCTTGAACCGCTTCAGCGAGATGTGCTGCGCCGGCTGGCCACACATCCTGGAGGAACAGATCCGCAGCGCTGCAAACAGCTCGCTGCGGAGCTGTCTGGCCTGAGCCCTGAGCTGGTACATCAGGCACTGCATGCTGTTCCGGATAACGACGCGGCCTTGCAACAGCAGATCGCCCTGTTACAGCACCTGCGGCAAAGCCTCTGAGCAGGCTCTGGTGAAAAAAGGTAAGGTGACAGGCCGACAAGGAGGACGACAGATGAATGCTGATCGCGGACTTCCCCGCTCAACCATACTGGTGCCGGTTTTTGCCCCGGCCGTTATCGTCACACTACTGCTGGTGATTGGCACCCTGAGCAATCCGACGCTGGCTGGCGAATGGTTTGCTAATACGTTGGCGTTTATTACCCGCACATTCGGCTGGTTCTACATGCTGGCGGTTGCCATGTTCCTGCTGTTTATTGTCGGCATTGCCCTATCCCGGTTTGGCAATATTCGGCTGGGCCCGGACCATGCTGAACCGGAGTATCCGTTCCCGGTCTGGTTTGCCATGCTGTTCTCCGCCGGCTATGGCATTGCCCTGTTGTTCTTCGGCGTGGCCGAGCCGGTGCTGCATTTTGCCGAACCGCCACTGGGCGCTGCCCAAACGGTCGACGCAGCAAAGCAGGCGATGCAAATTGCATTCTTTCACTGGGGCTTTCACATTTGGGCCATTTACGGCCTGGTTGGATTGGTGCTGGCTTACTTTGCCTTTCGTCATGGTCTGCCGCTTTCCATTCGCTCGGCCCTTTACCCGCTGATCGGTGAAAAGATATACGGCCCCATCGGACATACCGTGGACGTTTTTGCCATCCTCGGCACCCTGTTCGGCATTGCTACCACGCTGGGCCTGTCGGTTACCCAGATCAACGCTGGCCTGCACTACCTGTGGCCATCCATTCCGGTAAGCACCACTGTGCAAGTCATCTCCATCGCCCTGATCACATGTCTGGCCATATTTTCGGTCGTGGCCGGCATGGACAAGGGCGTCAAGCGTCTGTCGATCATCAATATGGTGCTGGCCATCGCCCTGATGCTGTTTGTCTTTCTGGTCGGGCCCTCAATCCTGATTCTGGAAACCTTTCTGCAAAATACCGGCAGCTATTTGAATAACATTGTCGAGCGCACCTTCAATCTGCAGGCCTATAGCCGCAGTGACTGGATTGGTAACTGGACTCTGTTCATCTTTGGCTGGACCATTGCCTGGGCACCGTTTGTCGGCCTGTTTATTGCCCGCATCAGCCGCGGCCGCACCATCCGTGAATTTGTTTTTGGCGTCATGCTGGTGCCGTCATTATTTACTTTCCTGTGGTTCTCAATATTTGGTGACACCGCATTGAACCTGATCATGAACGAGGGCTACACAGCCTTGATCGGCGAGGTCCAGTCGAACACCGCCATTGCCCTGTTCAAGCTGTATGAACGCCTGCCACTGACAGAAGTGGTCTCATTCCTGACGGTAGTATTGATCATCACCTTCTTTGTCACTTCTTCCGACTCCGGTTCGCTGGTAATTGATTCGCTGTCTGCCGGCGGCCGCACCGATACGCCGGTCTGGCAACGGGTGTTCTGGGCGTCCACCGAGGGCGTGATTGCCGCCGTGTTGCTGATTGCCGGCGGTCTCAGCGCGCTGCAGACCATGACCATTGCCACAGCCCTGCCGTTTGCCGTGATCATGCTACTGTCAGCCTGGGGACTGTGGCGGGCGCTGATCATCGAAGGACACAGGGAAACCAGCATGCAGCGACAGCATCATGACAGCCCGCCGGATCCGGCCAGCTGGCAGCAACGACTGGCGCGACTGGTTCACTTCCCGGACCGGAATCAGGCTGGCGAATTTGTTGAGAACGTTGCCTTTCCGGCAATGCAGCAGCTCAGCGCTGGCATGAACCAGCTTGGCTGGCATGCAGAGCTGCAACATGAACCGGGACAGCGCTGCCGGTTGCATATTGTTCAGGGCGAGGAAGTCAATTTTTTCTATGAGGTGCGGCTTGTTGCTGCCGCCCGCCCGGCCTTTTCTCTGGCGGCGCTCACCCAACCCGCCGAAGGCGCCGATCAATACTGGCGCGCAGAGGTATTTCTGCGCCGTGGTGGTCAGGCCTATGACGTGTTCGGCTATGACGCCCATGAACTGATCGGTGACATGCTGCATCAGTTCGGCAATTATCTGCACTTCCGCCATATCTCCCCGGGTAACCTTCCCTGGGAAATGACCGAACAAACTGAAACGCCTATTACCTCCCGGAGCCAGGCATGACCACACCGCATACCCTCGCTGAAGCCAGCCAGCTCGCCGGCGCTATCGAGCAATCCGTCAGCACTGTACTGGTTGGCCAGCATCAGGTGGTCCGCGAGGTACTGATTGCCCTGATCAGTAACGGCCACGTTCTGCTCGAGGGTGTGCCGGGACTGGGTAAAACCCTGCTGGTCAGAACACTGTCCCATTGTCTGCAGGTTGATTTTGCCCGCATTCAGTTTACCCCTGACCTGATGCCGACAGACGTCACCGGCCACGCCATGTTCGACCAGAAGACCGAACAGTTCCGGATTCGCAAGGGGCCTGCATTTACCCAGCTGCTGCTGGCCGATGAAATCAATCGTGCTTCGGCGAAAACCCAGTCGGCGCTACTTGAGGTGATGCAGGAAAGACAAATCACCATTGAGGGAAAATGTTTCCCGCTGACGCCGCCGTTTATGGTGCTGGCGACCCAGAATCCGCTTGACCAGGAAGGCACCTATCCATTGCCGGAGGCAGAACTGGACCGGTTCCTGTTCAAGATCATGATCGATTACCCGGTGATCGAGCAGGAAGCACGAATTGTCCGAATGGTGCTCGATGGCACCATCAGTGACAGTCTCGGAGTCGATAATCTGGCGGCCCTGACCGATGCTGCCGGCGTAATTGCCCTGCAACGCTTTGCTGCCCGCGTCACGCTGGACGATGCGGTGATTGACTATGCGCTGCGTCTGGTTCGCAGCACCCGCGAACAGAACGGTCTGGCCCGCGGTGCCGGCCCCCGTGCCAGCATTGCACTGTGTACCGCGGCAAGAGCGCAGGCACTGATGGAAGGCCGCGACTTTGTTATTCCGGATGACATCAAGTCCGTCGCCCGACCGGTGCTGCGCCATCGTATTCAGCTCAGTGCCGATGCTGAAATTGAAGGCCAGACACCAGAGACACTGTTGTCACGCCTGCTCGATCAAGTGCCGGCACCACGGCAATGATGCTGCGCCCGGCGCCACGACTGCTGCAGCTGACGCTGGCGCTGGTGGCACTGGCTCTGATGGTGTTGGCAGTCCGAATCTGGCTGCCGCAACATAACCACAGCGCCAACATGATCTGGCTGGCGTCACTGGTCGCTCTGTTGGCGCTGGTTGCAATCGATGTCCTTATCGGACTGCGTCGTCCTGCACCGGCCGCAACCCGTTTGCTGCCGGCAGCTTTTTCGGTGCAGCGCCCGCACATCGTACGGCTGCAGTTTGACAGCCGGCAGCTACCGAATCTCTGTGAGCTGGCCGACCATCACCCCGGCGATGATGCCGACACCGGTATGCCAGTGCTGTTGCGACCCGGCGCCGGGGACATTACCGAGCTGAGTTATCGCTACCGACCGGCGCAACGCGGGCAGGCCCGATTCGGCCCGATTGAATTATGGTTGCCGGGGCCGCTGGGGCTGATCTGGCAGCGGCGCCGCATTGAAGCCAGCACCTGTGTGCCGGTATATCCGGATTTTTCCATGCTGCAAGGCGACGCCATGCTCGCCAGTCAGGACAATCGACTCGACGGCGGCCATCGCCGCCAGCCACGGCGCGGTGAAGGCATGGAGTTTCATCAGTTGCGCGAATATCGCGGCGGCGATGCCCTGCGCCAGATTGACTGGAAAGCCAGTGCCCGGCGGCGCACGCTGATCAGCCGTGAATATCAGGAAGAACAGAATCAGCACATCATCGTCCTGCTCGATGGCGGCGCCCGACTGGCGATGCAGGTTAATGGCCTGAGCGGTTTTGATCACGCCCTCAACGCCAGCCTGTTACTGGCGTGGAGCGCCCTGAAGCAGGGTGACAAACCCGGCGTCATGCTGTTTTCCAACGACGCCCAGCGTTGGCTGCCACCGGTACGTGGCCAGCAAGGCCTGAACCGTCTGCTCAACGGGCTGTACACACTGCAACCCAGTGACCACGCCAGCGATTACAGTCACGCTGCCAGATTACTGCTCGGTCGCTGGCACAAACATGCGCTGGTGGTGCTGATCAGCCACATTCAACCCGATGATGATCAAGAGCTGATGACCGCAGTGCGGTTACTCGGTGGCAAGCATCTGCTAATGATTGCCGACATCCAGCTACCCGATCAGGCGCGTCTAAAGCACGCAACGATTGAATCGGCAGACGATGCCCTGCGGGTCGCCGGTGATGCCGCCTGGGAAGAATCCCGCAACGCCTTGCATACCCGCCTGCGCCACGCCGGGGCGATGATAGTGGAGGCAACCCCGGAACAATTGCCGGCCAGACTGAATCAGGTCTATATGGCATTAAAACGTAGTGGCCGACTGTAAGGACGACCCGACAAGGTCAGGCCATCTGCAACTGCCCCTGATAACGACGCCGCAGCACCAGCTGAAAACGCACCGCCACCGAAGTCAGCACGGTTTCAAATAGATGCAGGGTGTCCTCATCCGGCACGGAGAACCAGGCAAACTCCGCCACCGCGACAACGACGCCGTCATGCACCAGCGGCAGCACCCGGATATGTGCCGGCGCAGCCTCACCACTGGCACTGGAAATCAGCAGATAACGCCCCGGAACATCCATCACCACCGGCTTGCCGAGCCGCACCGCCTGCCCCACCGGGCCGTCGTTCATGTCTTCCCGACTGGCATTGAAATGATCACTGTCCAGCGCGTAACCCGTGAGTGGCTCCAGACCCTCCTCCGGATCATTGATCCAGAAAGCTGCCGCCGGCGCATTGCCTTCACGACAGAGAAACTGCAGCAGGATGTCAGCCATTTTCTCGGCGTCCTCAATGCCCTGCAGATTATCACTGACCTGCATGATCAGAGCGCGCCGAGCATTCTGTCTGGCCAGTTCAGCCCTGCTCGTCTCCAGTTCGGCGTAAGACTTCTGCAGATCGCGAACATGCTCATCCTGATCCTGCTGCTCCTTGCGGCGTAGCAGCATCAGTATCCAGACAAACACGCCGGCAAGAGCAACGATCATCAGCGCCTGTTGCCAGACAAAGCGTTTCAGACTGCGCTGCATGACATCCTGCAGATCGGTTTCCAGAGACATCAGGCTGTCCTGTAGCCCCTCATAAGTATCGTCGAAGCGCTGATCCAGTGCTGAGCCAACGGCCCCCTCCGTGCCCTCCAATCGCTCCCGTGCGAGGCTGCGAAATGTTGTCAAGGTACCGGACGTGACCGCCAGCTCGCTGCGTAGACGCTGCTCTTGCATTTCAATCGGGTCATCATGATCGCGGCCGTTACCGGACAGCCGCTGCAGCAAAAGTGCAGCCTGATCGATCAGTACAAACACGCCGGCCTGACTCTCACCTTCATCACCGCTGACAATTTCCTCCAGCCAGAGATGACTCTCGGTGATCTGCAAGCGCACCGTCATGATGGCGTCTATCTGCGCGGTAAAGGTCCGGACCAGACGATCGGTGTGCCAGGTGGACAGGGCCAATACGATAATGACAGCGGACATCACCAGCAGTAACAGGCGATGGATCCCGGACCAGCCGGTACGGCCGGCATGAAGCGGCTGTTGCATGATTCCCCCCGTTGCGGCAGTCATCAGCATGACTGCAAGCATCGGAAATTATCATCAGATGAACAGAGCCGCCAGCGTCACCGCCCAGCTTGCGGGGCGGTTCACAGAAACACGCTCAATCAGCCGCCAAACGGGCCGACACCCATCAGAAGACGGTGTAGATGGAAGGCAAACAGGCCCCACAGCACCACGCCGAGTACCACCGCCAGGATGTCCCTGACGATGCCTGCGGCAGGATATTGCCTGCCGTTGGCGCGATCGCGCCGACGCAAGATAACAAAGCCGGCCACCGCCCAGATCAGGAAGGAACCGAACAGGATCAGGTCAGCCAGGGTGCCATTGGCCGCCAGATGTGCCAGCGCCCATATCTTGGTGGCCAGCAGCATCGGATGGCCGATACGCGCCTTGATCCGGGTGCCCGGCACATAGGTTGCCACCAGCAGGATCATCGCCGGCAACATCAACAACGATGCCAGATGCCGGGTCCAGACCGGGCTTTGCCAAAGCCACACCGGTTCACTCCGGGCCTGACCATAACCCCACACCAGCAACACGAAGCCGATCAGCGAGATCACCGCAAACACGCCCTTCCAGCCGATCAAGCCAAGACGATCGACCATACGGTTGCGCACCGCTGGCGCCAGCATATTCAGCGAATGGATACCCAGAAACAGAAACAGGCCTGCAATCAGTGCGGTCATGGTCGCCTCGTTGGTTTTAGCGGGTACAGAATCAGTAGCGGCCATGATGCGGATCAGGATTTGACAGTGCAACCGGTCTATCCTGCTTACTTACCCGACCGTAACCAGACAGGGAGTGTGATGCTGTGACCGATCAACAAGGCAAACCTGCAATCATGGCCTGGTCATTGCGTCTTGCCCGCGTCGCCGGCATTGATATTGCGGTACATGCCACCTTTGCCCTGCTACTGGGCTGGATCGCATTGACGGTATGGCGCAGCACGCACAGCAGCGCGGCGGTGCTGCAGGGGCTGCTGTTTGTGCTCACCCTGTTCGCCTGCGTAGTGCTGCATGAACTTGGCCATGCCCTGACCGCACGCCGCTTTGGCATCCGCACCCGTAGCATTACCCTGCTGCCGATTGGCGGCGTGGCGTCGATGGAGAAAATTCCGGAAGACCCGAAACAGGAGATGCTGGTAGCCGTTGCCGGGCCGCTGGTGAATGTCGCCATTGCCGTGGTGATCTGGCTCTGGCTTGGCCTGAACAATGTAGCGCCGCCAGATCCCGGTCAGAATGCCATATCCATGCTCGGCTCTCCCGCCGCCTTCCTCTACAGCCTGCTGTCCATCAACCTGATGCTGGCGATCTTCAACATGTTGCCCGCGTTTCCAATGGATGGTGGCCGTGTGCTGCGTGCCGCGCTGGCGACCAGAATGGATCACCATCTGGCCACCTTGCGCGCCGCCAGAATCGGCCAGAGCATGGCCGTGGTGCTGTTCTTTCTCGGTTTCTTCTACAGCCCGATCCTGATGCTGATCAGTGTATTTATCTGGCTGGCCGCCGGCGCCGAGTCCGGGGCTGAACAACTTCGTCACGCCCTGCACAGGGTCAGTACGCAGCAGGCCATGATCACCCGTTTCGACACCCTGCATGTCAATGACACCCTGCAACGGGCACTGGACCTGACCATGCATACCGACCAGAAGCATTATCCGGTTCAGGACGACTACGGCACATTGAAGCTGCTCAGCCAGCGCGACATGCTGACCGCACTGCGCCAACACGGCGAGCAGGTACGCATCGGCAACCTGCCACTACCGACTCTTGAATGCTGCGAACTACGCCAGCCAATGCAACAGGTACTCGACCAGATACAACAGCAGACGACACCCGTGGTCGGCGTCACCGCGCAGGACAAACTGGTCGGCCTGATTCATCTGGAAAACATCATGGAGCTGCTGCGAATTGCCGAGGCACGGGCAGCACATACAGAGCGGCCGCCCGCCACATAAAGAACAACATGGCCAACGGCAACAACAGCGTTTCCAGTGTGTAAATCACCAACAATGTCACCAGCCGCTCAATCAGCCCCTCGGACAGGTTCTTGACGCCGGCAAACATGTCCTGAGCCTGACCGCCCACGCTTTTCAGCCAGTTGATAAAGCCGCTCTCGTCATTCACCTGCTGCACTTCGGCAAGCCGGTCGGTGGTGATATCAACACGGGCCTGGGCCTGCATGCGCTGATCTTCCAGCACCGCCGCAGAAATACCACCAACCGCCACCGCAGCCACCGGAATGGCTAACTTGATCACCACCAGCGCAGCAATAAAAAAGCGCGCCGTCAGCGCCAGCGCCGGCACCAGTCCACGTGGTGCAAACTGCATCAGCAGCAACGCCATCAGCGCCAGTGAACCGAGCACGGTAATGCCGATCACCTGGCCCATTTCCATCAGCATCATCTGGATACCCACCGATGCCATGGCCAGCACCATGACATCTGAGTAGCGAACCGCCATATCCTGAACCGGTTTGAATATCTGCCCGGGCTTCACATAGATCACGCCAATGCCAATCTGGGTTTCGGCAATAAAGGCAACACCACGATCAATCAGTCGGGCCGAAGCGTAGGACGCAGCGGCCAGAGCCAATGAGCGCTGCAGGGTGGATTTTGCCTGCTCTTCAAGCGGCGCCATCACCGGATCAATCACCCGCTGGCCAAGCTGGCCGCTGACGCAACCGAGCAGCGCCAGCAGCAGCACAGCACTGAAGGCAAGACGGCGCGATAGCGGCACAGGAGTAGTCAACAGGGGACGATCTTCCGCTGGTGTCGAAGCGAGGCGATCACGCAACTGGCGATAGTGACTGAGCACGGAAAACGGCAATAAAAGAGTCAGAGGAATAAGCCACAGCTCTCCGGCGCCACCGGCCGGCAAACGCTGCAAACCAATCAGCGCCGCCACGGCAATGGTCAGCCCAGCCAGCACCAGATGACTGCCGGAACCGGACACCATCAGCCACAGACAACCAACAAGGTAGCCGATATCCAGCGCCAGCCAGAGCCAGGCTTGCGGAGTTCGTGGAATGGTCAGCATGGCAATCTTCCCGGTTCACAGAGCCGTTTCACAATAAACGGACAACGACGGCGGGACCAGAGGTGAATCAGCAAGCTGCGCAGTGGTGCAGATTATTTCGACAGGTGGCGCATGGCCTCTTCGAGACCCTGAATGGTCAGCGGGTACATCTTCTGGTTCACCAGCTGGCGAATCCAGGTATTGGTGGTGGTCATGTCCCAGCTGCGCTTTGGCTCCGGGTTCAACCAGACCACCTTGTTCCAGGTATCCATCACCCGTTGCATCCAGACTGCACCCGGCTCTTCATTCCAGTGCTCGACACTGCCGCCAACGGAGTTCACCTCGTAGGGGCTCATGGCGGCATCACCGATAAAGATCACCTTGTAGTCATTCCCGTATTTATGCAGCACGTCCCACATGGAAACCTTTTCATCCCAACGGCGACGATTGTCCTTCCAGACGTACTCATAGATAAAGTTATGGAAGTAGAAATACTCCATATGCTTGAACTCGGTCCGGGCCGCCGAGAACAGCTCCTCGCAAACCTTGATATAAGGGTCCATGGAACCACCGATATCAAAGAACAGCAGGATCTTGACCCGGTTCTCCTGCTCTGGTCGCAGACGGATATCCAGTAGTCCGGCATTTTTCGCCGTTGATTTGATGGTGTCGTCCAGATCCAGCTCTTCGGCCTTGCCGGTGCGGGCAAACTTGCGCAGCCGCCGTAGCGCCAGCTTGATATTGCGGGTGCCGAGCTCAACCGAATCATCCAGATTGCGATACTCGCGCTTTTCCCAGACCTTGACCGCCTTCTTGTTACGCGACGGGCCGGTAACGCGAATGCCTTCCGGATTTTCTCCATAGCCACCGAACGGACTGGTGCCGCCGGTGCCGATCATCTTGTTACCGCCCTGATGACGCTTGTGCTGCTCCTCAAGGCGCTTGCGGAACTCATCGAGAATCTTTTCCAGACTGCCCAGCCCCTGCAGTTTGGCGAATTCCTCCGGGCTGAGATTTTTCTCCAGCTCCTTGCGCAGCCAATCCTCCGGAATGGCCTTCTTGAACCAGTCCGGATCAATCGCGTCGAGGCCCTTGAAGTAGCTGTCAAAGGCGCGATCGAAACGGTCGTAATGCTTTTCGTCCTTGACCAGAATGGCACGGGACAGATGGTAGAAATCCTCCATATCCGCAAAGGCGAGATGCGCCGCCAGTCCCTCATGCAGGTCAAGCAACTCCCGCAGGGTGACCGGCACCTTGTGTTCACGCAATGTCTCGAAAAAGCGGATCAGCATGGCCTCAGCTCTCGCGGCGGCTCATAAAGGCAAGCCGTTCCAGCAGCTGGACGTCCTGCTCGTTCTTCAGCAGCGCGCCGTACAGCGGCGGAATTGCCTTGCGGGTATCACGGTTGCGCAGTACGTCCTCGGGAATGTCATCGGACAACAGCAGCTTCAGCCAGTCGATCAACTCGCTGGTGGATGGCTTTTTCTTCAGACCCGGCACCTTGCGCAGATCAAAAAAGATCTCCATCGCTTCCTTGACCATGCTGCGCTTGATATCCGGGTAGTGGACATCAACGATCTTCATCATGGTTTCGGCATCGGGGAAATTGATGTAGTGGAAGAAGCAGCGGCGCAGGAACGCATCCGGCAACTCCTTCTCGTTATTCGAGGTAATGACGATAATCGGCCGCTTCTCGGCCTTGACCACCTGCTGGGTCTCGTAGACGTAGAACTCCATACGATCCAGCTCGAGCAGCAGGTCATTGGGAAATTCGATGTCGGCCTTGTCGATCTCGTCGATCAGCAGCACTACCTGAGTTTCGCTATCAAAAGCTTCCCAGAGCTTGCCTTTCTTGATGTAGTTGGCGACATCTTCCACGCCTTCGGAGCCGAGCTGCGAATCGCGCAAACGCGACACTGCATCGTACTCATACAGACCCTGCTGGGCCTTGGTGGTGGATTTGATATGCCAGGTGATCAGCGGCAGGTTCAGCGACTCGGCAATCTGCTCGGCCAGCAAGGTTTTGCCAGTACCCGGCTCACCCTTGATCAGCAACGGCCGCTTCAGCGCAATGGAGGCATTGACCGCCATCTTCAGATCGTCGGTGGCAACGTATTTGTCGGTACCCTGAAACTGCATGATGTTCTCCGAATCTCACGATCAATCAAAGTGGCGGCTGGCAGCGGACCAGAACAGCGTTGTCGGGTGGTTAGCTGATGCACCAAGCGATTAACGGGGAGCGACTGCTTCAGCTAACCGCCCGACAACGCCACCACTGAACCTGCCGCCACTTTAGCAAGGCCCACTCTGATGGCAAGGTGAAAAGGGCCGCGGGACTGAGCAGTCCGGTCAATGGCATAATCCGCGCCATGAATCTGCTGCTGCTACACCCGGATGACCACCTTGAGGGCGACCGCTGGTCCATTGCTGGCCGGCGCGCCTGTCATGTCCGTGATGTCCTTGGCCTGACAGCGGGAGCCAGTTTGCGGGCCGGACTCGTTAACGAGGGCGTTGGCGAAGCTGTGTTGCTCGACGACGATGGCCAGCGCATGACCCTGTCCTTCAGTCCGTCACAGGCACCGCCTGCGCCCCTGCCTCTTACCCTGATTCTGGCCCTGCCGCGGCCGAAGATGCTGAAGCGAATCCTGATTGATGCCGCCAGTCTTGGCATCAAACGCATCATCTTGCTGAACAGCTGGAAGGTGGAGAAAAGCTACTGGCATACCCCGGAACTGCATGCCGGACTGCTCCGGGAAAAGCTGATTCTTGGCCTCGAACAAAGCGCCGATACACAGCTGCCTGAGCTACTGCTGCGTGATCGCTTCAAACCCTTTGTCGAAGATGAGCTACCGGCCCTGATTGCCGGCAGCCGGGCCCTGCTCGCCCACCCGGGAGCACACCCGTCGATGCCGATGAATCTGCAGGAAGCAGTAACGTTGGCAATCGGCCCCGAAGGAGGCTGGACCGATTACGAAACCGGTCAGCTGATTGCTGCCGGCTTTCACTGCCATGCCTTCGGCCAGCGCATCTTGCGAGTGGAAACCGCGCTGCCGGCGCTGGTTGGCCGGATCATGGCACTGCCCTGATCAGCCCTCGGCCAGATCTTCCGGCAACCACGCCGGGCCATAGGGCTCCTGTGGCAGCTGAAAACGCTCTGGATAGCCGATGCCGACCAGATACAGGCCAAACGGCGGCGCGGTCGGCGCGGCGACACTGCGGTTGCGCGCCTCAAGCACAGTTTTCACCCACTCCGGCGGCTTCTTGCCGGTGCCGACCGCCATCAACGTACCTGTGATATTGCGCACCATATGCATCAGAAAGGCGTTGGCCTCAGCCTCCACCACGATCAGATTGCCACGCTGGAATATCTCCAGCCGGTGCAGGGTTTTCATCGGCGTTTTCGACTGGCAGTAGATGCCGCGAAAGGAACTGAAGTCATGCTCGCCAAGCAGGTGCCTTGCGCCCTCTCGCATCAACGACACGTCCAGCGGCAGAAACTGCCAGCTGACCTGATCGGCCAGTAACGCCGGTCGGATCGGATGGTTGTAGATGACATAGCGATAGCGCCTCGAGAACGCCGAAAAACGGGCATGGAAATCATCCGCCACCGGCGCTGCCCAGCGAATGCTGATGTCCTTGGGCAGGTTGCTGTTACCACCGAACTGCCAGGCTCGCATGCTGCGCTCGGCGTCACTGTCAAAATGAATCACCTGACCACAGCCATGCACCCCGGCATCGGTGCGCCCGGCGCAGATCACCGTGACCGGGTGATCGGCAACCTTCGCCAGCGCCTGCTCGACTTCAAGCTGCACAGTAGGTACGCCTTCCTGCTGGGTCTGCCAGCCACGATAGCGATTGCCGTTATATTCAATACCGAGTGCGATTCGGGCCATGGACTGTTCAGTGCGACGGATTCGGAGCGCATTGTGCCCTAAAACGAACAGGGCGGCACCGTTACCGGGGCCGCCCTGAGGGGGATGCGAGAAGTATCAGCCTACTTGCGAGAGCAGCTGCTTGGCTTCCTGCTGTTGTTGCGGGTTACCTTCCGACATCACTTCCTGAAGGATGTCGCGAGCACCTTCAGAGTCGCCCATATCGATATAGGCCTTGGCCAGATCGAGTTTGGTGGCGTTCTCGTCGGTGTCACCGAGGAAATCAAAATCATCGTCATCACCGGTAAGTGCCTGCTCAAGGGCGGGCTCCACGGCCTGACGCACCGAGGTGGAGTCGTCATCAAGCGACAGCTCGTCAAGGTCAACCGCATCGCGCTGAACAGTGACGGATGGCTCACTGACCGGCTCACGTTGCACCGTGGCAGCAGGCTGAAGCGCCGGCATGCTGACCTCAGTCGGCTCGTCATCCAGCGACAGGTCATCAAGAGACAGATCAATCTCTTCCGAAGACTGTTCCACTGCCGTTTCTGAGAACTCATCGCTCATGTCTGCAAGGCTGAGCTCACCGAAATCGTTATCTTCACTCAGGTCTACGCTGACATCATCCAGCTCCAGTGCACTGGCAGACGCAGGTGCCGAATCAAGCTCCAGAGACAGCTCGTCTTCGGCAGAATCCAGCTCCAGCGACAACTCGTCACCGTCATCGGCAGACACATCCAGAGACAGTTCCTGCTCAGGCTCCAGCGTCAGGGCGTCTTCCTGATCATCACCAAGATCCAGACTCAGGCCTTCGTCTTCGAGGGACAGTTCTTCCTCACCGCCAAAGTCCAGACTCAGTTCGTCATCATCAGACAGCGCCGGGGCGGCAACGGTCTTGCTCTCACCCATATCAAAGTCAAGCGAGCCGAGACCATCATCACCACCCAGGTCAAGGTCAAGCTCGTCATCCGCAGGAGCAGATGCTCTGGTCGCCGGAGCGTCAAAATCAGACGCCAGGTCCATTTCCAGATCATCCAGACTCGGCTCCGCGTCACTGGCACCGCCAGGGAAACGGGCACGCAGGGACGTCACAGCCGCTGCCACAGTGGCGCCAGCGCCAGCAAATGCAGTGGCCTCGCGCTCAAAATTTTCACGGTCGTGCATTTCGGCAAGCACTTCCAGAAGCCGCACTTTCAGATCTTCACGCTGCGGCGCCTTGTGAATTTCGTTACGGAGGAAAGTCACCGCCTCGGCATGCCGACCATAGGCAGTATAAACATCCACTTCCTCAAGCGGGTCCTGAGCTGACTCAGAAGCACCCGGGGCAGAATCATCCAGATCCTCGGCAAAATCGCCGTTGTCGACGAAGAAGTCGTCTTCCACCTCAGCGTCGGCGTGGGCCTGATATTCTTCCAGGCTTTCGTCATCATTTGCTGCCTGCTGGCGATTACGCATCCACGCCATACCGCCAATGACCACAACCAACACCAGTACCCCTGCGACGATCAGCATCAGGTTAGCCATGATGGTGTCGACGATACCGGGCTCAGCTGCGGGAGCCGGTGCGGGCGCAGGGCGCGCCGGTGCGCCCTGGGTGGTTTTCATGCCGGCGGCCTCAAGGGCGGCGGCAACTTCTGCCGGATCAGCGGAACCGGAATCCAGGGCGGCAGCAGCCTTGGCTGCGGCGATTTCTTCGGGGGTTGTGGCAACGCCGGCATCCATGGCAGCCGCATCCCGTGCCGCTGCATTCGGATCATTTGCTGCAGAGCCCGCGCCGGTGGCAGCCTCCAGTGCGGCGGTTGCCTGTTTGGCACGAGCAATCGGATCCAGCGTGCTGCCCGGCTCAGCGGCACCATCAGCCGGCACACCTTCCACCTGCGGAGCCAGTGCGGCCTCGGGAACAGGCTCAATCACAACCGGCTCGCTCGGCGTTATACCCTGAGCGATCTGCAGCTCGCGCAGCTGCTGTTGCAACTGGTTAATCTGGTCGTTGCGCAGATTGAGCAGCTGCTCACTGGTAGTAACCTGATCCTGCAGGTCCTTCAGGCGGCTCTGCAGCTCATTGTTCTGGCGGTTAAGCCGATCAACATTTTCATCACGAATCGCCAATTCATTTTGCAGTGCGGAGGCATCTGCGCCGCCAGTGCCGCCAGCGCCACGACCTGAACCTTCACCACTGACCGCGTCCGGAGACACCAGCTTTACCTGACCTTCCGTTGCAACGCCTGTGTCGGCAGCACGACGACCGCTGCCAGTGCCATCAAGCTGAGGACGGGTTGGAACGGCGATGCCGCGGGCTTCAAGCTTTGCTCGCCACTCGCGATTCTGTTCGGCAACCTCAACCAGCGCATCACGGGTGCTGATCTGGCGCACCTCCTGCTCGGAGGGAATACGCAGCACGGTGCCTTCACGCACCAGATTGACGTTACCGTCGATAAAGGCTTCCGGATTCAGGGTCTGAATGGCGATCAGCATCTGCTGAACCGAGATGCTGTTGGCGGGGCGATTGTTCAGGGCGATACGCCACATGGTATCGGACGGCTGAACCACATAGTCCGGGCCGCGGGACGCATCGAAACTCTGGCTCTGGGCGACCACCCCTGACTGGGTCTGCGCCGGCTGCTCTACCTGTTGTACCGGAGCCTGCACCGGAGCCGGTGCAGTCGACTGGGATACCACCGGGGCAACCGCAGAAGGTTGCACCGCTTCTGCCATAACCGGCGGATCCAGCAATACTGTGTATTCGCGAAGCAGACGGCCGGTTGGCCACATGATCTCGACAATAAAATTCAGAAACGGCTCACGCACCGGTTGTGCCGAAGTGATCCGCAAGGTGCCGTTACCATCCTGGCGCAGATTAACTTCAAAACTCAGCTCGTTGAGGAAAAATACTCGTTCGACACCGGCATTCTGGAAATCGCCTTCAGAGCCGAGGTTGGCCAGAACTTCTTCCGGAGTCAGGTCGCCTGCGTCAAACAGCTCGACCTCCATTACCAGAGGCTGATTGAGATAGGAGTTCAGCGTGTAGTCCCCGACTCCCAGTGCCGCTGCGAGTCCGGGGGCCAGCATGGCCAGCGCCGCGAGTCCGATGCCAGTTTTTCGGAACATGGTTACGCCCTTTATTTATTATCGACCCCCACCCCGGCCCATTGGGCTCCCCGGCGGGTCTGTCTTCGGTTGCCTGTTAACCTTGCGCTGCCTCGCAGGTCCGATTCTGTCCGGTTTTACCGGAAAAACCTAGAAACTGCGTCACATAATGTCAGTAAGTATCCATTACAGATAGTCTTTTATCAACAATTCGACAATTTGTACACCTTTCAGGGCTGCCCCGTAACGGACATTGTCGGCACTAACCCAGAGGCCAAGACCCATACCGTCGTCACTACCGGCCAACTCATGGATACGCAGATTGTCTGAGTCCAGGTCTGCCGACAGTGGCTGCCCTCGCTGCATTTCATCCAGCTCCGCAACGCCAAGACCTGCCCCCGCGAACCGGGCCAGCGCCTGATCGACGCCAACCGGGCTATCACCAAACCAGCTGAATGCCACGCTCTGGCCGAAAAAAACCGGCACCCGGGCCACCTGACACTGGATTCGCCCGGCCAGCACCGGGAACAGCCGCTGCAGCGCCAGACGGGTACTCTGCGCCGGCGCCAGCGTGCCGCTGCCACAGGCCTTGACCCCTGCCGCCAGGGTGGCAAAGGCGCTCTGGGCCGGGAAAATTTCCGCTTCCGGGTCCTGGCTGTTCAGCAACCGGGCAGTCTGTCGCGCCAGCTCCTCCACCCCGCCACGACCGGCCGCCGAGGCCGGCAGCATGGCAGTCAGGCTGATCCGCTCAGGGATTTGATCCTCCAGCAGGCAGGCCAGCAACGGCGCAACCTGGGCGGCAATGCCGGCTGGCACAGCCACCAGATTGCGCTCACGAACGTCGTCCAGCGCCGCCTCGTTAATGCCTGGCAGCACCACCGGCACCTGCGGATCGGCCAGCCAGATGCCTGACAGATCAACCACTACACAGCCGTGCTCCGCCGCTCTCGGTGAATACTGAGCACTGACCGCCGGCGGCACGGCAAACAGGGCAACATCGACGCCGGCAAAATCAAAGCGCTCGATATTGGCCACCTTGAGATAGCCGCCCTTGTACTCGATCCGCCGGCCGGCGGTGGCGTCCGATGCCACCAGCTGCAAGGTGCTGATCGGCAACTCGCGCTCATTGAGCAGATCCAGTATTGCTTCACCCACCAGACCGGTGGCGCCGACTACAGCGACAGAGAAAGAACGACTCATTATTGCTCCAGCAGAATGCGCAGCATGCGCTTCAGCGGTTCGGCGGCGCCCCACAACAACTGATCGCCCACGGTAAAGGCGTTCAGATACTGGGAGCCCATGTTCATCTTGCGCAGCCGGCCAACCGGTACGGTCAGGGTGCCGGTAACTGCGGTCGGGGTCAGATCGCGCATGGAATCTTCGCGAGTGTTCGGCACCACTTTGACCCAGTCATTGGCGCTGGCAATGATGTCATTGATCTCGTCCATCGGCACATCGCGGGTCAGCTTGATGGTCAGCGCCTGACTGTGGCAGCGCATCGCTCCGATACGCACACAGGTACCGTCGAGTGGAATCGGATTGACGCTGCGACCGAGAATCTTGTTGGTCTCGGCCTGGCCTTTCCACTCTTCCTTGCTCTGGCCGCTTTCCAGCTGCTTGTCGATATACGGCAACAACGAGCCAGCCAGGGCGTGACCAAAGTTGGCCTTGGGCAGATCGTCAGCGCGCATGGTCGCCGCAACCTGACGGTCAATTTCCAGAATCGCGCTGGCGGGATCCGCCAGTTGTCTGGCCACATCGGCGTGGATCTTGCCCATCTGGGCGATCAGCTCGCGCATGTTCTGGGCACCGGCACCGGACGCCGCCTGATAGGTCATCGACGTCGCCCATTCCACCAGGCCGGCATTGAACAGACCGCCCAGTGACATCAACATCAGGCTGACGGTGCAGTTGCCACCAACGAAATCCTTGACGCCATTGGCCAGGCCTTCGTCGATCACCCGGCGATTCACCGGGTCCAGCACGATGATCGCGTCATCTTTCATGCGCAGCGCAGACGCCGCATCAATCCAGTAACCTTTCCAGCCGGCAGCACGCAGCTTCGGGTAGATGTCATTGGTGTAATCACCGCCCTGGCAGGTGACGATCACATCCAGCTTTTTCAGCTCGTCGATGCTGTTGGCATCTTTCAGCGGCGGCACGTCACGGCCGATATCCGGGCCGGCCTGACCAACCTGCGAGGTGGTGAAGAACACCGGTTCGATATCACGAAAATCGTTGTCTTCCAGCATCCGGCCCATCAGCACGGAACCGACCATGCCACGCCAGCCTACAAATCCTACGGTTTTCATATTCGTTCTCCTCAATTCGTTATTGCCAGAGCGATAACCCTGTCATGCCAGCTTTGGGCAGGAGCGCCTTCCGCCGTTGGCCTGATGGAGTCGCTCCCCGATAATCGCTTGGTCCATCAGGCCAACGACGGAAGGCGCTCTCGGGCAGTGGTGCGTACGAAAGGTTGTGCGCTTCGGGCTCAACCATTCAGTGCAGCAACTACCGCATCACCCATTTCTGCGGTGCCGACCTTGCGGCAACCTTCGGTCCAGATATCTGCGGTACGCAAACCGCTTTCCAGTACCTGCTCCACTGCTTTCTCAATCGCATCGGCCACATCGGCGCGCTCCAGGCTGTAACGCAGCAGCATCGACAGCGACAGAATCGTCGCCAGCGGATTGGCAATGCCCTGCCCGGCAATGTCCGGGGCCGAACCGTGGCACGGCTCATACAGACCCTTGCGATTTTCATCCAGCGACGCCGACGGCAGCATGCCGATGGAGCCGGTCAGCATGGCTGCTTCATCAGACAGAATGTCGCCGAACAGGTTGCCGGTGACGATCACATCAAACTGCTTTGGTGCCCGCACCAGCTGCATGGCGGCATTGTCGACATACATATGCGACAGCTGCACTTCCGGGTATTCCGCTGCCATGCTGGTGATCACTTCTTTCCACAGCTCGGTGACTTCCAGCACATTGGCCTTGTCCACCGACAGCAGTTTTTTGCCACGCACCATGGCCAGCTCAAACGCCACCCGGCCGATACGGCGAATTTCGCTCTCACTGTAAACATCAGTGTTGAAACCGACGCGCTCGCCATTCTCTTCACGAATACCGCGCGGCTGACCAAAATAAATACCGCCAGTCAGCTCGCGGACAATCAGGATATCCAGACCGCTGACAATTTCCGGCTTCAGGCTGGACGCGCTGGCCAGCTGCGGAAACAGGATCGCCGGGCGCAAGTTTGCAAACAGGCCCAGCGACGAGCGCAGACGCAGCAGACCACGCTCCGGGCGCTTGTCACGTTCGATGGCGTCCCACTTCGGCCCGCCAATGGAGCCAAACAGAATGGCATCCGCCGCGCGGGCCTTCTCCAGCGACACCTCCGGCAGCGGATCGCCATGCACGTCATAGGCAGAACCGCCCACCAGCGCTTCATCCGTGCTGATATCGAGGTTAAATTTCTTTTTCACCGTGTCGAGAACCTTGACCGCCTCAGCGACAATTTCCGGACCGATACCATCACCAGACATTACCAGAATCTGTTTGCTCATCTCATCACTCTCAGTTCAGCTCTAATAGTGGTAATCCTGCCGCGATTCTCCGATGCCCGAGAACGCTTTCCATCAATGGGCTGATGGACCAAGCGATTAACGGGGAGCGACTCCATCAGCCCATTGATGGAAGGCGTTCCTGCCCAAGCCGCTCGCGGCGGAATTGCCGCCCATACCATTCATTCAATAAACACCCACGGCTCACGCTGCTGGCGACCCTTTTCATATTCGCGAATCGCATCCGCGTCCTGCAGCGTCAGACCGATGTCATCCAGACCATTCAGCAAACAGTGCTTGCGAAACGCATCAATCTCGAAATCAATCGCCGCACCATCCGGACGAATGATTTTCTGTTCAGCCAGATCCACCGTCAGACGATAGCCCTGTTTCGCTTCAACCGCCTTGAACAGCTCATCCGCCACCTCTTCACTGACCACAATCGGCAACACGCCATTCTTGAAGCAGTTATTGAAGAAGATATCGGCAAAGCTCGGCGCAATAATGGCGCGAAAACCGAAATCCAGCAGCGCCCAGGGCGCATGCTCACGGCTCGAACCACAGCCAAAGTTACGCCGCGCCAGCAGAATACTGGCGCCCTGATAACGCGGCTGATTAAGCACAAATTCCTTGTTCAGCGGCCGCTTGCTGTTGTCCCGGCCGGGCTGCCCTTCATCCAGATAGCGCCACTCATCAAACAGGTTCGGACCAAAGCCGCTGCGCAAAATCGATTTCAGAAACTGCTTGGGAATAATCTGATCGGTATCCACGTTGGCACGATCCAACGGCGCCACCAGACCATCCTCACGAATAAACTTTTCCATGCTGCTCTCCTCAGAGATCGCGGATGTCAACAAAATGGCCGGCGACTGCCGCCGCCGCCGCCATTGCCGGGCTAACCAGATGGGTACGCCCGCCGTTACCCTGACGTCCTTCAAAGTTACGGTTCGAGGTCGAGGCACAATGTTCGCCGGGCATCAGCTTGTCCGGGTTCATCGCCAGACACATGGAGCAACCCGGCTCACGCCACTCGAAACCGGCTTCAATGAATACCTTGTCGAGCCCTTCCGCTTCCGCCTGCTGCTTGACCAGACCGGAACCCGGCACCACCAGCACCTGCTTGACGCTGTCCGCTTTCTTGCGGCCCTTGGCCACCACCGCCGCAGCGCGCAGATCTTCAATGCGCGAATTGGTGCAGGAACCGATAAATACCCGGTCCACCTTGATGTCGGTGATCTTCATGCCCGGCGTCAGGCCCATATACTGGTAGGCACGCTCCATGCCGGAACGTTTCACCGCATCGCTTTCCTGCTCCGGAATCGGCAGGGTCGCATCCACCGGCAATACCATTTCCGGCGACGTGCCCCAGGACACTTGTGGTTTGATATCGGCAGCGTTGATCTCGACCACGGTGTCAAACTTCGCACCCTCGTCGCTGACCAGCGTGCGCCAATATTCCACTGCCTTGTCCCAGTCCGCGCCCTTCGGTGCAAACGGACGACCACGCACGTAATCGATGGTGATGTCATCCACCGCCACCATGCCAGCACGGGCACCGGCCTCGATCGACATATTGCAGATCGTCATGCGGCCCTCCATCGACAGCGAACGAATCGCACTGCCGGCAAACTCCATGGCATGACCATTGCCGCCGGCGGTACCGATCACACCGATGATATGCAGCACCACGTCTTTGGCGGTGACGCCGGTGCCGAGCTCGCCTTCCACCCGGATCAGCATGTTTTTCATTTTCTTCGCCACCAGACACTGGGTAGCGAGCACATGCTCGACTTCGGAAGTGCCGATGCCGTGCGCCAGACAAGCCAGCGCGCCATTGGTGGAGGTATGCGAATCACCGCAGACCACGGTCATGCCCGGCACCACCGCGCCCTGCTCCGGCGCCATGACGTGGACAATGCCCTGGCGCACGTCGCCAATACCGAATTCACGAATGCCGAAGGCGCGGGTGTTGTCTTCCAGCGTCTGCACCTGAATCCGCGAGGTTTCGTCTTCGATCTCGCTGGCGTTCTTGAACGGTGTGGTCGGCACGTTGTGGTCGAGGGTGGCGAAGTTGGAGCCAACCCGCCACGGCTGGCGATTGGCCAGTCGCAGCCCTTCAAAGGCCTGCGGCGAGGTCACTTCATGAATGATCTGCCGGTCGATATAGATCAGCGCCGAGCCGTCATCACGTTGCTTGACGAGGTGGGCATCCCAGAGTTTGTCGTAGAGCGTACGGGCCATGGTTTCTCTCCAGCCTGCCCCGATGGGGGCTTGTCAGGCTTGGCACAATACGGAGATGGCTTGCATAAATCCAATTCATATTTATTATTCAAAGCATTCCTTTTCGTTATTCCATTGCAGGATAGGGTCAAAAGCGGTGCTTCAGAGTTGGGCAGGCATTCGGAGTGTTATGCCTTCCCGGGAAGGCAAAGCACTCCGAATGCCACCGAACACCGTGCCGACCGAGGTGTTTAGAAAACCCAAAGTTGGCGAGATGCCCGGTTGCATGCGGTTGTGTTGAGGTCTCCGGGGCTGTGTGAGGCAGGGGTGAGGCAAGCGTGTTGCGAAGCGCGGCTTCGCGCGCAGCCGAACGCCCGGCAGGGCCGGTCCCCGAAGGGGCCGAACCCAAGCCCCCATGGATGGGTTCACGGCGGGTCCCGGAGACCTCAACACAACCGCATGCCTGCCCAACCACCAGCACCGGTTTTCAACTAGCCCAAAAGGAGAAAAACCCTGGATACCCACAGTCTGCAAGTCTTCATCTCCGTCGCCGACACCGGCAGCTTCACCGGCGCTGGCGAGCAGCTGTTCCTGACCCAGCCGGCGATCAGCAAACGCATCGCCCAGCTGGAAGAACAACTCGGCGCGCGCCTGTTCGACCGCATCGGCCGGCAGATCCACCTCACCGAAGCCGGTCAGGCCCTGCTGCCCCGAGCCCGCGCAGTGCTGCGCGAAATGGAAGACATCAGCCGCAGCATCACCAACCTGTCCGGCCGGGTCGCCGGCAAACTGCGCATCGGCACCAGCCACCATATCGGCCTGCACCGGCTGCCGCCGATCCTGCGCCAGTTCTCCCGTCAGTACCCGGAAGTGCAGCTGGATATTCACTTCATTGATTCGGAAGAAGCCTGGGAGGGTGTGCTGCACGGTGATCTGGAGCTTGGCGTGGTCACCCTGCCGCCGCAGCCTGACCCGCGCGTCCAGCAAACCCTGGTCTGGGATGACCCACTGGTATTTATGGCGGCGCCGGAACATCCGCTGGCGAAGGAAAAGAAAGTGACGCTGGAAATGCTTACCAGCTACAGCGCCATCCTGCCGTCACCGGTGACCTTTACCCGGCGCATCGTCGAAGAGCTGTTTCGTCAGCAGTCGCTGACGCTGGATATCTCCATGTCGACCAACTATCTGGAAACCATCCACATGATGGTCGCCATTGGTCTGGGTTGGAGTGTGCTGCCGGCGAGCATGCTGGACGACCAGGTACGGGCCTTGCCGGTGCAGGGAGTGCATATTCGCCGCGAACTGGGCGTGGTCACCCACCCGTCACGCAGCCCGTCAAACGCGGCGCGCTGCTTTATCGAGCTGCTACGCGAAGCAGCTCAGGCGTAACGGGACAGCAGTGAGCGCACTTCAGCGATACGATCCGGCATCGAGCCCATCGACTCATCGTAGACACAGCCTTCAACCAGACAGGCGATCATCTCGAAGAAACTCTTGTCGAGTGCTTTGCGCGACGCGGTCAGCTGCTGGAGGATTTTCTCGCAGTCCTCGCCCTCGCGGATCAGTTTCTGCACGCCCCGGATCTGTCCCTCAACCCGCGCCAGTCGTTTGAGCAGCGCCTGCTGCTTCTCGTCATCCGGCTTCATTTGCATTTCATACCCCCTTGGGTATTTTTGTTTTGATCGAGTATGTCGCTGCCGTTAATCCGGAAGCAAGTCAGCGCAGACGAACGGCCGCCAATCCCGCCGCCAGCAACGCCACCAGCGCCGCCAGATAGAAACTGTCTGCTCCCAGCGCCGTCCAGACCACCCCGGAAAGCCCCGCCCCCACCGCCCAGCCGGCACCGAATCCGAGGCTGGAGTAAAGCGCCTGACCCTGACCGGCATGGCCGCCAGTAAAAGTCCGGTGCAACCAGGCCATGGCGGCGGCGTGAAAGCTACCGAAGGTTGCTGCATGCAGCAACTGGGCCAACGCCAGCCAAAGCAAACTGTCCCCGACGGACCCGATCAGCAGCCAGCGCAACGATGCCAGCAACAGGCTGCTGACAACAATGACCTTCAATGGCACCCGCACCAAAAGCCAGTGCATCAGCAGGAACAGACCGACTTCCGCCACCACACCGAGCGCCCACAAGGTTCCCGCCACGGTGCGGCTGATGCCAAGGTCCACCAGATGAATGGTATAGAAGGTGTAGTAAGGCCCGTGCGACAGCTGCATCAGAAAGGCGCAAGCAAAGAACGCCAACACTCCGGGCTGCTTCAGGATGGCCCACAGGCTGCCGCCGCCATGTACCCGAGCTGTCGCCGAACCTGCCGGCAGGAACAGGGTGCAGAACCAGATCAGCCACAGCGATCCCCACAGCAGCCAGGGCAATACCGACACCGGCAGCACATCGAGCAAGGCGCCAACCGCCAGTACCGCGGCAATAAACCCCACCGATCCCCACAACCGCACCTGACTGTAGCGATGGCTGCGATCGCCGAGGGTCTCAAGGGTGATCACTTCGAACTGCGCCAGCACCGCGTTCCAGAAAAAGCTGAACCCGGCCAGCACGATCACCATTGACCAGAAGCCATCGGCAACAAAGACGCCGGTGAAAACGATGGCGGCGAGCAGATTGCCGGTGCGGATCACACGCAGGCGCTGGCCGGTGCGGTCTGCCAGCCAGCCCCACAGATTCGGTGCACCAAGTTTGGTGATTTGCGGAATCGCCATGAGCAGGCCGATCTGCGCGGCGGCGAAGCCGGCATCACGCAGGTACAGGCTCCAGTACGGCACCAGTGTGCCGAGCAGGGCAAAATAGAACAGGTAAAACGACGACAACCGCCAGTAGTACGGAATCGGCGCTTGGCGGGACTCAGCGGACACGGTATTGCCTCGGGCAATGTGATTATTGTTTTGCCGCGGCGCTCGGCATCACAGCCCTGTGATGATCAGCGCAGGTTTATTCCTGACCAGCCGGAATCGGCGCCAGTGACGGCACCACATCGGCACACTGGCCACGATGACGCAGATAGTGATCCATCAGCACCAGTGCCAGCATGGCCTCAGCAATCGGTGTCGCCCGGACACCGACACAGGGATCGTGCCGACCCTTGGTCACCACTTCCACCGGGTTGCCGTCGACATCCACCGAACGCCCCGGAATCAGCAGGCTGGAGGTCGGTTTCAATGCCATCGACACGCGCACGGTCTGGCCGGAACTGATACCGCCAAGCACACCGCCGGCATGATTGCTGAGAAAACCCTGCGGAGTAATTTCGTCACGGTGCAATTCGCCGCGCTGTTCGACCACAGCAAAACCGTCACCGATTTCCACTGCCTTGACCGCATTGATGCTCATCATCGCCTTGGCCAGATCCGCATCAAGACGATCAAACACCGGCTCACCCCAACCCGGCGGCACGCCTTCGGCATAGACATTGACCCGCGCACCGATCGACGAGCCATCCTTGCGCAGGCTGTTGATCAGCTCTTCGAGTGCCGGCACCTTATCGGCATCCGGGAAGAAGAACGGATTGTCGTTGACCACCGACCAGTCAAAGGTTTCTGCCTTTACCGCACCGATCTGCACGGCGCCGCCATATATCCGCACGCCCAGACGTTCATGCAAGAACTTGCGGGCAATCGCCCCGGCGGCAACACGCATCGCCGTTTCCCGCGCCGATGAGCGACCGCCACCGCGGTAATCGCGGATGCCGTATTTCTGCGCGTAGGTGTAATCGGCATGGGCCGGACGGAAAGTGCGGGCGATCTCGCCATAGTCCTTGGATTTCTGGTCGGTGTTCTCGATCAGCAGACCAATCGGGCAGCCGGTGGTCTTGCCCTCAAACACGCCGGACAGGATTTTGACCTGATCCGGTTCGCGCCGCTGGGTGGTGTAGCGACTGGTGCCGGGCTTGCGCCGGTCCAGTTCGATCTGCAGGTCAGCTTCGCTGATCTCCAGGCCGGGCGGACAGCCGTCAACAATGGCGCCCAGCGCGGGGCCATGGGACTCACCAAAGGTGGTGATGCGGAAAAGTTCGCCGAAGCTGTTACCTGCCATGATCAGGGTCTCTTAGAAAAAATCGCGATATTGTTCCAGCTGGGCCCGGGTCAGCAGAAACACACCCTGCCCGCCGCGCTCGAAATCCAGCCAGGTAAACGGCACTTCCGGCCAGTTCAACTCTACCGTTGCCTGACTGTTGCCGACTTCCACCACCAGAATGCCTTCCGGAGTGAGATGATCCGCCGCGCCGGCCAGCAGCTTGCGGGTGAAATCGAGGCCGTCATCGCCGGAGGCCAGCGCCAGCGACGGCTCATGCCGGTACTCGGCCGGCAGGCTGGCCATGTCGGTGGCATCGACGTAAGGGGGATTGGAGACGATCAGATCGTAACGCCCCTCGACCGCGCTCAGACCATCACCGCACAGCGCCCGCACCTGCTGCTCCAGACCATACTTCTCGATATTTTCCCGGCAGACATCGAGCGCGTCCCGGGAAATATCGCTGGCATCGACCAGCGCCATCGGGAAAGCCGCAGCACAGGCAATGGCAATGCAACCGCTACCGGTACACATATCCAGCACCCGACTGACCTTCTCCGGCTCCAGCCAGGGCTCAAAGCGTTGTTCGATCAGCTCGGCGATCGGCGAGCGCGGAATCAGCACCCGCTGATCGACATTGAACTCAAAGCCACCAAACCAGGCCTTGCCGGTCAGGTAGGCCGCCGGCACCCGGTCATTGACCCGACGCCGCAGCAGCCCGGCGAACTGCTCCACTTCCAGCGGCAGCAGACGGGCATCCAGCAGACGCGGATCCGTGTCCCAGGGCAGCGACAGCACATGCAGCATCAGGGACAGGCCCTCGTCCCAGTAGTCATCGGTACCGTGGCCAAGAAAGACGCCATGACGGCGCATCGAGGTTTCTGCCCAGCGCAGGCAATCGCGCGGGGTCTGCAGGGTAGTCACGGCCTGTGCGAATTCAGCTTCGGAGATCATCATTTGCCCCATTAACAAGCGCGAAAGGCTACCATAGTTTGCCCGCCGAGGGATGCGCAGGAGACCAACATGAAGCACTGGTTGTTCAAAACCGAACCGGATACCTACAGCATCGATGATCTGAAACGTGAAGGTCGCTGTGGCTGGGAGGGCATCCGTAACTATCAGGCCCGCAACCGCCTGCGTGATGACGTGCGCAAGGGCGACACCGTCCTGATCTACCATTCCAGCTGCGCGGAACCGGCGGTGGTCGGGCTGGCAGAAGTGATCGGCGAAGCCCGCCCGGACCCGACCCAGTTCAACCCGGAGTCGCCCTACTACGACCCGAAATCGACGGTCGAGCAGCCCCGCTGGTTACTTGTTGATCTGCGCTGGAAGGAAACCTTCCATGCCCCGCTCACACTCAAGGCGATCAAAGCCGATCCGCAATTTTCCGACATGGAACTAGTGTCCCGTAGTCGACTGTCCATTCAGCTGGTTGAAACCGCTGCCATGAAGGCAATCCTGAAACATTGTCGCAACTGACGCACTGTTGCAGTGCGAACGATCAGGCGCCGAGCGTAATTGGTGCGGCATTGTTATCAGCTGCACCATTGTCGTGATATCAGCGTTGTCATTGCGCCAATAAATTTCCGGTTAATTTCCTGTTTATCTCTCTGACCCGATTGTTTGGCACGACGGTTGCTTTGTCTGTATCAGGACTTCCGCTTCTGCGCCGGATGCGCAGTGACTTTCGGGACTGATAACGATGCGCTCCTTACTGATTGCCCTGTCAATGCTACCCGTCACCGCTCTGGCAGAAGAGAGTGGTGATGCCGTCAACATGTTATGGATCGCCACAGCCGCCGCACTCGTTTTCCTGATGCAAGCCGGCTTCGCCCTGCTTGAGTCCGGCATGTCGCGGGCAAAAAACTCGCTCAATGTGGTAATGAAAAACTACATGGATGTCTGTATCGGCACGCTGATTTTCTGGGCGGTCGGTTACGGCCTGATGTTTGGCACTAACAGCAGTGGCTGGTTTGGCACCGACGGATTTTTTATCAACGATGCAGAACCGATGACCTGGGGCGTGATCCTGTTCCAGACCATGTTCGCCGCCACCGCCGTCACCATCGCCAGTGGCGCCATGGCGGAACGCACTCGCTACAACGCCTATCTGATTGGCGCACTGGTGATCACCGGCTTTATCTACCCGGTATTCGGCAGCTGGGTCTGGAACAGCGATGGCTGGCTGGCAAAGATGGGGTTTATCGATTTCGCCGGCTCCACCGTTGTCCATTCCGTCGGCGCCTGGTGTGCGCTGGCCGGCATTATTGTTGTGGGTCCGCGCCTCGGCCGTTTTGGTCCACGCGGTGAACCAAGGGAAATTCGTGGTCACAACCTGACGCTGGTGGCACTGGGCGGTTTTATTCTCTGGTTCGGCTGGTTCGGCTTCAACGGCGGTTCGACCCTGAGCGCGTCGGTGGATATCGGCCTGATCAACCTCAACACCCAGCTGGCCGCTTCTGCCGGCGCCGTTGCCACCGTACTGCTGGCCAGCATCATGGGCCGGCCGGTACTACTCACCGAAACCATCAATGGCAGCCTCGCCGGTCTGGTCGGCATCACCGCCGGCTGCGCCACCATGTCGCCCGGCTTCGCCATTGTCACCGGCCTGATTGCCGGCGTGGTCTGTGTGCTAGGCCAGCAACTGTTGCTGCGAATGAAACTTGATGACGTGGTCGGCGCGGTCTCCGTGCATGGTTTTGCCGGCGCCTGGGGCACCATCGCCGCGGGCATTTTCTATCTCGAAGATCCGTTCAACAGCACCCGTATTCTGATTCAGATTATCGGCGTCATCAGCGCCTTTGCCTGGACGTTCCTCAGCGCCCTCAGCCTGTATCTGCTGATTGCCATGTTTATCGGTTTACGGGCCAGCGCCATGCATGAACAGCGCGGTCTGGACCTGACCGAACATGCCGAAATCGGCTACCCGGAATTCCCGATGCAGACCGCCTACACCGCAGAGCGGGCAGCTGAAATGGAGGCACGCGGATGAACAACGATCTCGCTTTACGCCGCCGTGCTATATATACCGGCCTGCGCCCGTATCTGGAAGAAGATGCCCTGCTCGATGCACTGATGCATTGGGAAAATCATTTTGCAACGGCGCCGCGCTTTACCCTGCAGAAGTTCGTTGCCGAACTGTGCAAGGACGGCGACCTGCGCAGCCGTCGCGCCGACATTTTGCTCAGTCTGGTACAGGCGTTGAGCATGCCGGCCGGATCGTTGTTGCCGGATCCTTTGCAGCACCGGCAGGTTCCGGTCGATGTGGTGATTGCCGACGACAGTCAGGCCTTCAGCGCACTGATGATGGCGCTGTTCGAATTGATGCCGAAAGACACCCAGTACCATCTGCGTCTCGACATGCTCGCTAGCCTCGATCCGCGCAAGCTGCCCAGAACCTTGCTGGTTGCGCTGCAGCGCTGGCTTGGCGACAAGGATGTGCTGAAGCCGGTGAGCTGCGATCCCGCCCTGCTCCGCTCCATCGTCAATCGCTGCTATGTGTTACTCTGCGAGCGGGTCGGACCGGTCGAAGCAGACCGATTGCTGGCGCGGGCAACAGACCTCGCCCAGCAACAGCAACCGACACTGAAACGCGCCATCGGCCAACTGCTCTGACGGGTTCTATCCCTGGCAGCGGCCGGCTCGGCCCGCCGCCAGGGAGACAGCCATTGCGCCTGCATAACCAGATATTCATTGCCATGATTCTCGGCGCCTTAATCGGCGCCATCACCAGCGCAGACACACGCATTCTCGGCCTGCCCCTGCTTGCCGTGCATGACACCCTCGGCAGCCTGTTCGTCAATGCGCTGAAAATGGTGGTAGTGCCGCTGATCACCAGCGCCCTGATCAGCGCCATGATCAATATCAGCGCCGGCAAGGACCTCGGCCGGCTCGGCCTGAAAACCATGGCCTGGTATGTCGGCACGACGACGCTGGCCGTGCTGACGGCACTGCTGCTGTTCAACCTGCTTAAGCCCGGTGTACTGAATAATGAACCGGTCGGCGAGCGACTTGGTCTGGCAGCGGAAACCAGCGAGGTCGTCGCTGGCATGGCAGAGCGCGGCGCCGGCGATTTCGCCGGTATCATCCTGCAGATCTTTCCGCCGAATATTATTCAGGCCGGCGCCGAAGGCCAGCTGCTCGGGCTGATTGTTTTCTCGATGCTGTTCGGCATGTTCCTGCGCAAGCAGGAAGGCCCCGCGGCGCAGACACTGAAAGACGTGGTGGTGGGTTTCTACAACACCATGGAAGCGATCACCCTGTTTATCATCCGCTTCGCGCCGCTCGGCGTGTATGCGCTGATTGCAAAAACGGTGACATTAACTGGCTACGATGCCATCGAGCCGCTAGCTTGGTTCTTCTTCTCGGTACTGCTGGCGCTGTTTGTGCATGCCTTTGTGGTGCTGCCGATCCTGATCCGGCTGATGGCGCAGCGCTCGCCCGGTCGCCATATTCAGGCCATGACGCCCGCCCTGCTGACCGCGTTTTCCAGCGCCAGCTCGTCCGCCACCCTGCCGCTGACCATCGAGTGCGTCGAGAAGCGCTCCGGGGTGTCCAACCGCACCGCCAGTTTTGTCCTGCCACTCGGCGCCACCGTCAACATGGACGGTACCGCTCTGTATGAATGCGCTGCGGTCCTGTTTATTGCCCAGGCCTACGGCCTCGACCTGAGTCTGGCCAGCCAGTCACTGATAGTGATCACCGCGATTCTGACCTCAATCGGCGTTGCCGGTATTCCGTCCGCCAGCCTGGTGGCCATTACCCTGATCCTGACAACCGTCGGCCTGCCAGCCGAGGCGATTGGCCTGATTCTGGCTACGGACAGGGTGCTGGATATGGCGAGAACCGCGGTCAATATCTGGGGTGACAGCGTTGGCGCCGTCATCATTGGTCGTAGCGAGGGGGAAGATCAGATACTGACTCTGCCCGTGGCAGAGATGGAACAGCAGCACCCGGACAGGGCAATGCGGGGGTAGCGAGCTACCCCCGCCCCGGCTCAGGCGTGGTGGTGGTGATCGTCGTGCAGGCCGTCCTGCAGGTCACGGTAGAACTTCACCGCCGCACCGGCGACCGACGGGATGGTCAGGGCCAGCGCCAGCATCAGCGGGATACGCAGGAAGTCCGGTTCGCCCTGCAGACCTGCCAGCACGGCGACCAGCGCCAGGGACAGCAGCACCAGTTCAACCAGATCCCGGCCAAGCGTTTTAGCGTTGAGACTGTTCATGGTGTTTCTCCTTGCTGTTAAATTGTGAACATGTGTGCACAATATGCCTGATCCGGATTTGAGTCAACACCTGTACACAAATATTTTTGACCCCGCCGCGCTTGGCCTGTCAGGCCCCGTTGCGGCACACTCTCGCCCTTGTCCACCAGCCCCGGGGAGCGCAGTTGGCTGAGACACGTACCGTATTGATCACCGGCGGCGCCAGCGGCCTCGGTCTGGCGCTGGCGCGCGAGGCTGGCGCCCATGGCTTCCGCGTGGCGATCGCTGACATCCATGAAAAACGTGGCGAGGATGCCCGTCAGGGTCTGGCCGAACAGGGTGTGGACTGCATGTTCACGCTCTGCGACGTGCGCCGGGAGAAAGACCTGCGCAATGCGGTGCAGCGCGTGGCCCGGCGCTGGGGCCGGCTCGATGTGATGATCAACAATGCCGGGGTCGCCGGTGCCGGCCTGTTCGAGGCGCTCGGCGACGACGACTGGCAATGGCTGCTGGATATCAACCTGATGGGGGTGGTGCGCGGCAGCCGCCTGGCGATCACCGAGATGAAGCGCCAGGGCTTTGGCCAGATCGTCAATATCGCCTCCATGGCCGGCCTGACCCCGCCGCCGGGCATGGCCAGCTATAACGTCGCCAAGGCCGGCGTGGTCAGCCTGTCGGAAACCCTGCGCTCGGAACTGGCGCCGCTGAATATTCAGGTGACGCTGGTGTGCCCGTCATTTTTCCGCACCAATCTGGGCGAATCCCTGCGCGCACCGGACCCGGTCACCCGCGCCCGCTTTGAGCGACTGCTGGAAAACAATGACATGACCGCGGAAGAAATTTCCCGGGTAGTGTGGAAGGCGGTGCAGAAGAAAGAGTTTCTGGTGATTCCGCACCGCGCCGCGCAAAAAGCCTGGCGGCAGAAACGCTGGTTCCCGGAAAAGTTCTTTGAAGCAATGCAGGCACTGGGGCAGAAGCTGCGCCGCTAATCAGCAAAAAGGCGCCACGAGGGCGCCTTTTCAAACTGCTTCACCAATCACACATCACGCCATAAAGAACTGCTCGTCAGTCAGCGCCGAAAGCGTTTCCGGCCCGGCCAGCATGCTGATCTTCAGCGATTCGGTGCGTGGCAATACGCGCGCCATGTAGAAACGCGCCGTGTCCAGTTTCGCCTGCAGGAACACGGCATCACCCTGCCCCCCCGCCAGCATGTCTGCCGCGGTTACCGCCATTCTTGCCCAGCACCAGGCCAGACAGGCGTAACCGGAATACTCCAGATATTCGAACGCGGCAGACATCGGCAGCGCCGGATCCAGCCGCCCGCCTTCGATCAGCTTGTCGGTCAGCGCCAGCCATTCAGCGGCAACATTTTCAGCCGCTGCAACCAGATCGCCGGCAACGGCATGTTTGCGGTTTGCATTACAGAAACTGTTGATCTCTGCCAACAACGCATCCAGCAAACGCCGATCCGAACCAATCACCTTGCGGCGCATCAGGTCGATCGCCTGAATGCCGTTGGTGCCCTCGTAAATCCGGGTAATGCGCACATCACGAACGATCTGTTCCATGCCGTGCTCACGGATATAACCGTGGCCACCGAAACACTGGACACCGAGGTCCGCCACTTCACTGCCACGCTCGGTGAAAAAGCCCTTGCAGATCGGTGTCAGCAACGCCACCAGCTGATCCGCCTTCTGCTGCGCCTCGCCTTCACCGTGCAGCGCGACATCAAGCTGCATGGCAGTGAAGTAGCCAAGCATCCGGCAACCTTCCACCAGCGCCTTCTGGGTCAGCAGCATGCGCCGCACATCCGGGTGGACAATAATCGGGTCGGCGGACTTGTCCGGATACACCGCACCGGACGGTGCCCTCATCTGCAAACGTTCGCGGGCATATTCCACCGCACCCTGACGTGACAGCTCGGCAAGGCCAAGACCTTCAAAAGCAACATCAAGACGGGCGCTGTTCATCATGGTGAACATGGCGGCCAGACCGTTGTGCGGTTTGCCGACCAGCCAGCCCACTGCGCCATCCAGATTGATGACGCCGGTCGGAGAGGATTTCAGGCCCATCTTTTCTTCAATCTTGGCCACCTGCACGCTGTTACGCGCGCCAAGGTCGCCGTTGTCGTCAACCATCACCTGCGGCACAAGAAACAGGGAAATGCCCTTCGGCCCGGCCGGCGCGCCCGGCAGTTTTGCCAGCACCAGATGAATGATGTTGTCGGTCAGGTCCTGATCAGACCAGGTGATAAAAATTTTCTCGCCGGTGATGCGATAGCTGCCGTCCTCTGCGGGCTCGGCGCGGGTGCGCAGCAAACCGAGATCAGAACCGGCGTGGGATTCGGTCAGCATCATGGTGCCGGTCCACTCGCCGGAGACCATTTTCGGCAAGTACTTTTCTTTTAGCGCGTCATCGGCATGGGCTTCGATGGCGCGAATCGCCCCCTGAGTCAGGGTGAACAGTGCGCACCAGGGCTGGTTCGCAGATTCCGCCATGTCGTGAAAAATCATTCCCAGACTGTGCGGCAAGCCCTGGCCACCAAAGGTCGGGTCACAGCTGATCGCGCCCCACTGCGCCTCGGTCAGTGCCTGCCAGGCGCCCTTGTAGGAATCCGGTGTCACCACCCGGCCGTTAACCATGTGGGTGCCGGTTTCATCACCATCACGGTAGGTCGGCGCCAGCACGTTTTCGCAGAAACGCGCGGCTTCCTCCAGCACCGGATCAATCAGGTCGGCGCCCACTTCAGCATGGCCACAGGCACTGTAATGGGCCGGGAAGTCGAGGACGTTATGAACGAGAAAACGGATATCGCGAAGCGGCGCCTTGTACTGCGGCATGGTATGCACCCCGTAACGGCTCTGAAAAAGAGCCGCAGGATGGCAGTGATGGCCATGCCCGGCAAGGCCCGGACGTGCCAGAGCGTTGACCTTTCAGGACGTCTCGATCATCCCGTGTTGACGCAGGTACTTGAGCGTCGCCCGGTAATCGGAATCCAGCGCCTTGTCGACCCGCTCGCCGACCATGGCCGCCAACTTGTTGCCAATCAGCGGCACGCTGCTGTGCACCTGCACCACCATATGCTGACGAGCCACGCCATCGCGGTCGGCAATATTCATCTCGCCATGCACTTCCACCGGCACCTTGCCCAGCGCAAAGCGATAGTGGGCCCGATACGGCTGCTGCTGACGCTCGAACCAGAGAAACTCCTGGACCAGGGTATTGTTGTTGCCGATAAAGCGGCGCGCGAACGAGGGCACCTTGTCCATCGGAATATCGATGTCGCGCAAGATGCGAATCAGAAAACCATCGGCCTGCTCGCCAAAGGCATCAAAGTGGAAACTGGTCACACCGGACATGGCATGACGTTCTTCAAAAAAATGGCGATCTGTCAGGACCGCCACGAGTTGCTCCGCCGGCAGCGGATAATCCTGGTAACGCTCTACCTTCACGGCTTTTCCTGCATCAGTTTCAACAGTGGCATCAGGCGCGCCTTCAGCGCTGCCAGATGCGGTCGTACCGCGTCATCCTTGCCCTCCGCCAACAGTGCCAACGCCTTCTCGACATTGATCGGTGCGCTGCGCGGCTGGCCTTCGGCAGGTGGCGTTGGCGATGACGGCAACGGCGCCTGCTTTTCGCGCAACTCCGCTTCAGTCATGACCATATTTCCACCGGCATCCATGGCAGCCTTGAGAATATGGTTCGCTTCTTCAATAACATTGCGTGGGGTCGCCCCCGGATGCGGTTCCGGGCACAACACACCCACTGACAGGGTCACGGCGAGCTTGTGGCCCTTGAATTCGGTGGTCGATTCACGCACCAGCCGGCACAGCCGATTGGCAAAAATGGCAGCACCGGCAGCATCTGCGGTCGGCAGCAACACGGCAAACTGGGACAGGCCAATGCGAGCCGCGGTGTCTTCCTTGCGGATCAGGCCAGCAATGACCTTGGCCACATCCTTGAGCACCGCATCCGCCGCTTCTTTGCCGGCCTTGATAAACAGCTTGTTGAACACATCAACGTCGGCACGCACCAGCGAAATGCTGTGGCCCTGACGGGCGGCAAAGGCCAGCTCCTGTTTCAGGCGGCCGTTGAAATAAAGCTGATTGCCCAGCCCGGTCAACGGATCGATGGTGCTCTGCTCGGCCAGCGCCTTGCGTTCACGCTGGTAGTTGGCATGGGCGGTGGCCCGGGCCAGCAGGTCGGTGGAGTTGAACGGCTTGGTAATAAAATCGGTGGCGCCCATGTTCAGGGCTTTTTCCCGGGCCGCCTCATCGTTCTCGGCGCCGGTGACAATAATCACCGGCAGGCCGGCAACGCCGGGATCATCACAGGTACGGATTTTTTCCAGCAGGCCGTAGCCGTCCAGCTCCGGCATCGACAGGTCGGAAAACACCACCTGAATCTGCTGATCGGCACGGATCTGCTTCCAGCCCTCCTGACCATTCTCCGCCACGACCACGTCGAAACGCTCGCCCAGCATCTTGGTGGCGGCGCTGCGCATCACCTTCGAGTCGTCGACCATGATCAGGCGCGGTTTACCCTGGCCCTGGGCTTTCTCGGTCATCTTGTTATAACCCTGACAGGGCCGGGCGGGTCACAACTGCTCCCCCGGCTGAATTGGCATGAAGTCCTGATCCCCCGGCTCCCGGCCGCGCACGTAACGGTATAGCCGGGAACTCCGGTTACAGTAGTCGCCACGGGCAATTCCCGCAAGGTAGTGCTCGTTGAGCAAATGGCCGGTACGTTCCGGCACACAGAACACCGTGCCGGCAGTGCTGTCGAGATGGGACAGCACGCCAATCTGGGAAAAATAGTCACGGCCATTGGCGAAGTGCTCGACGTAGGGCACCGGATGACCGGCCTCCTGCGACAGGGTGTAATCCACCTCCAGACTGTCGGCGACCCCGCCGATGCAATACAGCTCAAGCTTCTTGACCAGATGCCGGGTGGAGGCATGGCGCAACAGCTTGCGAACGATATAGCTGGCGACAATGGTGCCCTGCGAATGACAGAACAGCACCACACGATCGTGCTTCTCCAGCGCTTCCTGAATCACATACACCGCCGGGCGCGACAGCTTGCCGTCCTTGCGCAGGGTGCGTGCAGTGACCGATTCCATGATGTCGCGGGCGAGCCCCCAGGTCGGGGTATGAATCAGGTGCACCGGGCGTTGGAAAATCCGGGCGATTTCGCTGGCATTCAGCAGCGCCACCGGCGGCGCGGTAGCCACGCCATTGATAAAGAACCAGCGTGAGCTGTGCTCCTCTTTGGCAATGCGCGGCGGTCGTACCACCAGCGTGCCCTGACTGACGGAGTCGCGCTGCGCCGGGATCAGCAACTGGCCGAGGGCATTGAGAATGTCGCCGGTGCTGTTGTAACTGCGCGGATCCAGCTCGGATTTGATGGTCGGTTCATGCTTGAGCGGGAACAGCGCGAACGGCAATGAGCTGGCATGACTCAGGCCAAGGGCAATATCACGACGAATCGCGGAACGGTTATGCGCCAGCTGGCGCAACCAGCGGCGGGGACGATCAAGCATCAGGCAAATTCCAGTGAATGCATGTCATTCAGGCCCCGCTATCCATGGACTCGGTTGCAGGCGGCTGGGTAGACTGCGTGTTTCTTATTGCCTTGAAGGGTATCAGCATGGCCCAGTCGCGGAAATACAGCCTGACACTTTTTGGCGCCACCGGCTTCACTGGCGGCCTGTGCGCCGACTATCTCGGACAACACCTGCCGAAAGGCACCAGCTGGGCACTGGCCGGGCGTAATCCGGCCAAGCTCGAGGCAGTCCGGGCCCGGCTGCAAGCCGCCGGCGTGGCCAGCCTGCCCGGTCTGATTGAAGCGGATGTTGACGATCAGGCCAGCCTCAACGCCATGGCCGAGCAAAGCAAGGTGGTGATCACGACTGTTGGCCCGTATGTGTTTTACGGCGAAGGCGTGGTGCGTGCCTGCGCTGATCACGGCACCCATTACTGCGACCTGACCGGCGAGCCAGAATTTGTCTGCAACACTCTGACCCGTTATCACGACAGCGCAAAGAAAACCGGTGCAGCGATTGTCAGCTGCTGCGGCTTCGATTCGATTCCGCACGATGCCGGCGCCCTGTTCACGGTGCGTGCACTGGCGAAAAAGCTCGGTGGCCAGATCAATGGTCAGGTCACCATGGAAGGCGTGGTCACTGCCTCGGGCACTTTCTCCGGTGGCACCTGGCAGTCGGCGGTTACCGCGTTCGGCCGGCCAACGGAAAATCGCTACGCCATGAAGCATGCGCAGATGGCGCTGAATCACCAGTATCCGAAATCCGCCCGCATCCTGCCGATGCGACCGAAGAAAGACGCCGAACTCGGTGGCTGGCTGGCGCCGATGCCGACCATCGACCCATTCATGGTGGTGCGCTCGGCCCGTGCGGTGGACGGTTATGGCCCGGATTTCCGTTACGGTCATTTCATCGCCGCAAAAAGCCTGCCGATGATGCTTGGCGGCATGGTAGGCATTGGTGGTCTGGTGCTGGCGGCGCAGATCAAGCCGATTCGCAACAAGCTGCTCGAATATCGCCAGTCCGGTGACGGCCCGCCGAAAGAGAAGCGTGACCGCAGCTGGTTCAAGGTGCTGTTCCGGGCGAAAAGTGGCGGCGAGCAGGTGATGTGTGAAGTGGCCGGCGGCGATCCGGGTTATGACGAAACGGCGAAGATGCTGGCGGAAACCGCCATGTGTCTGGCGCTGGATTCCTCGCAGCCCAAACGTGCCGGTGTGCTTACTCCGGTGATGGCTTGTGAGGATCGGTTAATTGAACGTCTGCAAGCAGCGGGAATGACCTTCCGGGAGATCTGATAGCGTTGGTGAGGCGTTTTCCGGCGGTTACCTGATGCAGTCGCTCCCCGTTAATCGCTTGGTGCATCAGGCAACCACCGGAAAACGCTGAAAGCCTCGCTGCCACACCGCTGCAACGACAAGGCCAGACCGAAACCACCGGGCATGGCGTGTCACAGTTCAGCACACCAAGCGATTAACGGGGAGCGACTGTGCTGGACTGTGGCACGCCATGCCCTCTCTCCGGCTGCACGTCTGCCCGCTCCGATCACAGGCCACTGCGGTGATCAAACGAAATACATCAACAACCATTCAGCAACGACGGCCGGCTTGCTCTCGCCTTCAATCTCGATGGTGTATTCAAACTTCAGCAGCCACTGACCCGGCTTTTTTTCTTCCGCAGTAATCAGTTTCGCCTTGGCACGAATGCGGCTGTTGACCTTCACCGGCGCCATAAAGCGCAGTTTGTCGAAGCCGTAGTTCATGCCCATCTTCAGGCCCTTCGGAATCACCAGACCGTCGATGCTGGTCTGCAGATACGGCAGCAGCGACACCGTCAGGTAACCGTGGGCGATGGTGCCGCCGAACGGGGTCTGTTTGGCCATTTCCTCGTTGACGTGAATGAACTGGTGATCCAGCGTCGCGTCAGCAAACGCATTGATCCGGGCCTGATCAATCTGGAACCACTCGGACACGCCAAGCTCCTGGCCTTCGTAGCTTTTCAGTTCGGCGGCATCAATCTGCTTCATGGTCAATCTCCGGAAAGGGTCAGTGCTGCGATCATAACGGCGGCAGGCGTCGCCGCCATGACCGCACAGAACAGGGAAGCCTCACTTGTCGTCAAGGAATGCGGCAATGGCTTCAGCCACCGGCTGTGGCGATTCCATATGCAGGTGGTGACGGCCCGGCAGGCGCACCAGCGTCAGCCCTGCAATCCAGCCAAGCCGATGTTCAAAGTGGCCCTGCCCGCCCATGCCCTGCTCACCGACAATCAGCAACGTCGGCGAGCGAATGGCCCGGGCAAAACCTTCCACCTGATCCTCGCTCAGACGCAGCGACGAGGTCAGCCGCAGGCGCGGATCGGCGCGCCAGGTAAAGCCTTCGCCATCGCCGTTGTTCACCGGCATCAGGCCGCGCTCGCAGAGCAGACGGGAGCAATCGTGAGAGAGCCCACCAAAGCCCTTGGTGCGTGCTTCCACCGCATCTTCCATATGCGCATACACCGGCTTCTGTTTTGCCGGCAGCAGTTTCATTTCGTCGATGGCGCGGCGCAGTGTGGCCGCCACCTCGGTGGACGGTGAGGTCGGCGGGCCCAGCCCTTCGATCAGCACCAGCTTGCTGACCCGCTCCGGGTAACAGCCGGCAAATAACGTCGCCACACCGGCGCCCATGGAATGGCCGAGCAGGATAAAACTGTCCCAGCCAAGATGATCGGCCACCGCCAGCACGTCACGGACATGATCGACATAGTGCGTGGCCGCCTGCTCGGGACGATGCCCGGACAGACCGTGGCCGGAGAAATCCACGGCCACCAACGGATTCGGCAACGCATCCATCAACGGAAAAAACGACGCGGCATTATCCAGCCAGCCATGCAGTGCCAGTATCGGCATGCCCTCGCCCGGCTTTTCCACGGCGGCAAGAATCTGTCCCCAGCAATCAAAGCGGCGTTCGGTGCCTGTGCTCATGTGCTGCTCCCCGCCGCCAGCAAATTTTTCAGTTGCTGCAACACCAGCGCGCTGTTCTGCTCCGGCTTTTCCAGCGGGAACATATGCCCGCCTTCCGCCAGCCCCCACTCCATGCCATGTCGGCGCACATGCCGGCGAGCGCAATGAATAAAGCCCGGCTCGGTTTCGCTGCCGTTGACCAGCATGCCCGGCACTTTCAAGCGCGGATAGGTATGCAGATCCTTCGGCGTGGTGCGGAAGATGCCGACCTCGACGTCGACCAGAAAGCGCAACCGGCAGCCATCAGCATCACATGCCACCGCCGAGTTGATGTAATCGCGCAGGCAATCAGGATCAAAGCGCTGGAAGAACCCGCGCTTGGCAAAATAGCGGTCCACTTCGGCGCGGTCCGGCCACTCGGCGCGACGGAATTTCGATTTGCCGGCCGGGCTGATGCGATCCCCCTGGCCGATCAGGTCAGCCAGAATAAACAGCCAGCGCGCCAGACCATTGATCAGCGGCGGGTCCAGCATCACCAGCGCCGAGAACCACTCCGGCCGCCGCGCCGCGACGGTGAACATCAGCACCCCGCCCATGGAATGGCCCATGCCCACCAGCGGCTTGGGCAGCGGCTCGAGAAAGGCTTCCAGCTCCCGCGACAGGCCGTGCCAGTGGTTGTCCACCGGGAACGCGGGGTTGTGACCAATACGGTCGATGGCATGAACCTGATAATCCTGCTCGAAGGCGGCGAGAAACTTGCGATAGCTGCCGCCTGGCACGCCGTTGGCGTGGGCGAATGCGAGTACCGGTTTGGCTGACGTCATGAATACCTCCACAAGCGCGCTATTCTGGCCGCGCCCCGCCGGTGGCTCAATGACGGAAGATGACCCGGTCCTGACCATGTACAATCCCGGCTCTGGTCCGCGAGGCCGAACGCACACTGACACCCGAGAGCCCTGATGAAACTGGTTTCCTTCAATATCAACGGCATCCGCGCCCGCCCCCACCAGATCGCCCAGCTGATCGACAGCCACCAGCCGGACCTGATCGGCCTGCAGGAAATCAAGGTGCAGGATCAGGAGTTCCCCGAGGAGATGATTCGCGAGCTCGGCTATTACCCCTATTACTTCGGCCAGAAAAGCCACTACGGCGTTGCCCTGCTGACTCGCGAGCCGCTGCTTGACGTGCAGCGCGGCTTTCCCGGCGACCCGGAAGACGCCCAGCGACGGATGATCATCGGCAAGCTGGCCGGCCCGGACGGCAAGCCGGTAACGGTGCTGAACGGCTACTTCCCGCAGGGCGAAAGCCGCGACCATCCGGTGAAATTCCCGGCCAAGGAGAAGTTTTACGCCGACCTGCAGCACTATCTGGACACCCACCTGCAGCCGGATGAGGCAGTGGTGGTGATGGGCGATTTCAATATTTCCGCCGAAGACACCGATATCGGCATCGGCGAGGACAACCGCAAGCGCTGGCTGCGCGACGGCAAGACCAGCTTCCTGCCGGAGGAGCGCGAATGGTTCCAGCGCCTGCTTGGCTGGGGCCTGAAGGACACCTACCGGATGATCCACGGCGACCGCAACGACCTGTTCAGCTGGTTCGACTACCGCTCCAAGGGCTTTGAGCGCGAGCCGCGTCGCGGCCTGCGCATCGATGGCATTCTCGCCAGCGGCGCGCTGCAGGCGAACGTCCGCGATGCCGGCATTGATTACGAGATCCGCTCCATGGAACGGCCCTCGGATCACTGCCCGGTCTGGGTGGAGCTCGCCTGAGATGGCCGTGCAATGGCACCGGGACCGATTCCGGCTGAACATGGACGGCCTTGGCCTGATCGTCGATCTGGCCATGATCGTGCTGGTGATCCTCAACCTCGGCCTGATCCTGTTCGACTGGATGTTCAGCGCCCAGCCGGTACAGGCTGGCCTTGCCCGGCTGGCGCCGGAGTTCACCACCTTCTACGCCGACACCATCCACAGCGATTTCATCTTCTGGGACATGATTTTCGTCAGTATCTACCTGACCGAATTTACTGTCCGCTGGATCATCGCCATTGCCCGCCAGACCCACCATCGCTGGTTCTTCTACCCGTTTGCCCACTGGTATGACCTGCTCGGCTGCATTCCGGTGGGCGGCTTCCGCTGGCTGCGGATCCTGCGGGTGATCAGCCTGGTCTATCGGCTGCAACGCACCGGCATCATTGACCTGCGCTACACCTGGCTCGGCTTCACCGTGCTCAAGTACTACCGCATTCTGGTCGAGGAGATCTCCGACCGGGTGGTGATCAACGTCCTCGACGGCGTCCAGCGCGAAGTCCGTCAGGGCTCGCCACTGGTGCACCGGATCGAAACCGAAGTGCTGGAACCGCGCCGCCATGAACTGGTGGATTTCATTGTCAGCCGGGTGGTCGCGATCGTCGCCCAGACCCACAGCGAGTGGCGTCAGGGGCTGGGTGATTACCTGTCTCAGCTGACCGACGACGCCCTGACCCGCACCCCCAGCGGCGCCCGGCTGGCGGCGATCCCGGTGGCCGGGCCGCGGGCACTGGCGCTAATCGGTGATACCGTGCGCGAACTTGGCGTCGCCCTCACCGACCAGCTGGTAGAAGACCTGACCGCCCCGGAAAACCGGGATACGCTGGACAGCATCGTCGACGGTGTCCTGCGCCATGCCGCCGGCGACCGGCATGAACTGGACCGCCTGATCCGCGAGACCCTGCTGGACGTGCTCGATCAGGTCAAGGTGCAGGTAGCCGTGCAGCAATGGAAGGAAACCGCCGCCGAAGCGTAAAACAAAGATCAAACTTCGCCATTCCCGGCTGGCACGATGGTATCGGGCAGGCGTAAAATGTGACCGACTATTCAGGAAGATAAGGCCATCATGAGCGACGAGCAGAACCAGACCCAGGACGACGATCTCGATATCCCGGCACAGAACGTGCTGATCGTCGACGACACCCCGGAAAATCTGGTCGCCCTGCAGGTGGTACTGGAAGACCTCCCCTGCCAGCTGGTCACCGCCAATTCCGGTGGGGAAGCGCTGGGCAAGCTGCTCAAGCAGGAGTTCTCTCTGGTGCTGCTGGACGTGCAGATGCCGGAGATGGACGGCTTCGAAGTGGCCGAGATCATGCGCTCGAACAAACGCACGGTGAACGTGCCGATCATCTTCGTCACCGCCAACTCCCGCGATGACCGCAACATGCGCAAGGGTTACCAGAGCGGCGCGGTGGATTACCTGTTCAAGCCGATCGACCCGACCATGCTCTGCTCGAAGGTCAATTTCTTCCTCCAGCTCGATTACCAGAAGAAGCGTCTCGAAGCGAAACTGCGCCGCAGCCGCGAATCTGCCGAAGCCATGAAAGCCGCGTACGGACAAAACAGCTGAAACACTGACGCTGCCCTGCTACATTTCCGGATCATCCATTCAGGGAAGATCCTCCAGTGCAAATCCCGGGTTACCGACTCAAATCCGAAATTGGCCGCGGTGGCATGGCCAACGTTTACCTCGCCGTGCAGGAATCCTTCGACCGCCCGGTGGCGATCAAGGTCATGAATCCGGCGCTGGCCGCCGACCCGACATTCGGCAAGCGCTTTATCCGCGAAGCAAAACTGATGGCGCAACTGAGCCACCCGCATATCGTCCCGGTATTTGATATCGGCGCCCACGGCAACCTGCATTACATGGCGATGGAACACATCGCCGGTGGCACCCTGAAGCAGCGTCTGAAAGACGGTATTGATGAGGCCGATATCGAACGCATCATCATGGAAGTGGCGGCGGCACTGGACCATGCTGGCGAGCAAGACATCATTCACCGCGACGTCAAACCCGACAACATCATGTTCCGCGCCGATGGTTCAGCCGTACTGATGGACTTCGGCATCGCCCGGCCAATCCAGGGCGACGAAGCCATGACCCAGATGGGCACCATTGTCGGCACGCCGAAATACATGAGCCCGGAACAGCACCGCGGCAAAGGCGTCGATGCCCGCGCTGATCTTTACTCACTCGGCGTGGTGCTGTTTGAAATGCTCGCCGGCCGCCCGCCTTATACCGGCGAAGATGCCATGTCGATCGGCATCAAGCACATTTCCGAACCGATCCCGCTGCTGCCTGGCGAAAAGCGCCGCTGGCAGCCGTTGGTGAAAAAGCTGATGGCGAAAGATCCGGAGCAGCGCTTCCAACGCGGCAATGAAGTGATTGCTGCACTGAAGGCTCTTTCCTCTGCTGCCGCAGCAGTTGCTGCCGGCACAGCCCCTGCCCCGGCGCCGGTGAAGTTTGTCGACGGCAACACTACCCAGATCAAACTCGAATCGCGCATGCGGACCAAGGATCTGAAGGAAAAGGCCGGGCTGATGTCGAGCATTTATGTGTTCGATATCTATGTCATGGCCGATGACTTCAACCAATTTCAGGGCCACTTCGAGAAGATCAGCGAAGAGCTGTTCAACTGGGGCAAGGAACGGGGCAAGAAGTGCGGCAAGGTGAAACTGAAAGCTACCGTGCATCCGTGGATTGCCGGCCGGGTGAAAGAATATGTCCGCAATATCCGCAAGGCGGATACGCATGAGTTTCTCAAGCGGATTCCGATTGAGGTGAATCTTGTTGGTGCTGATGGAAAACCGATTGAGCAGTATCGGATTGATCCGGATGCTGCTTAATCTGGTTTAAAGAGCACCAACTTCACCATCGTGCCGGGGCGCAACCGCCGCCACATCCTCCGGGGTGACTGTTCCGCTTCGCTCCACTTGAGGTCACCCTCCGGATGTGGCGACGTTCACGCCTAACGGAGACACCGCGCCCCCGAAGGTGAGGGGTGAAGCAAATGTAGGAGCGGCCGATCGGCCGCGATTCTTCCGGACCAGATCGCGGTCGATCGACCGCTCCTACAGGTGGCTCAGAGGTTCCAAAAGCACCAACCCGCCACACCTGCTAAACTCCCTCCCCCATGAATACGCCAGCATCCCAGCCAATCAGCCGCCGCCTGTCCGTCGCCCCGATGATGGACTGGACCCACAATGCACTTTTATTCATATAATTCAATGACTTATATTAACCCCCCATTTAATGGTGCAATATCGGAACAGGCGATGCAGAAAACTTAGTAAGGCATGGCTCCTGTCCTACAATCCTTTTCGGGTTTAGAGCGTTGTATATACAGAGTAATTATAATAGTCTTCGCTAGGTCAAGTAGAGAGGTGCATGGAAGTGCCGCATAACATCTTCTTCTCGCCTGGAGTCTCGGCGAAAATCAAATCTAAACACTCGGTAACTGAAGACGAAGTTCGGCAGTGTTTTGCTAACGTAGAAGGCGGTTTTCTGTTGGATGACCGCGAAGAGCACAGAACGGACCCTCCAACTCACTGGTTTATGGCTGAAACTGACCAAGGCAGAAAGCTGAAGGTCTGCTTCATTTTTGTCAAGACAGGGCCCAAAACAGGTGAGATACATATCAAAACGGCATATACCGCAAACCAAGAAGTTCAAAATCTTTATAGAAAGATGACTTCAGGGAAATAAAGCCTGAAAAGCATGTTTAATAGTTAGTTAACAATTGTTTTGATAGTCTTGTATATACGAGGCCATATTGCCTCGACGATAGAGCCGCAAAACTAGGAGCAGATATGAGCAAGGCACGGATCGAAGGGACCGTAGAGGCATGGGAGCGCGGTGAGCTTGGACTCAGCGAAGAGCATGCTGTTCTTTCAGATCTAACCATCGCAGATCTGGATGAGACACTCTCACTGCAAATGATCTCAATACGCCTGCCAAAAGAGCTAATTGAGGATTACAAGTTTCTAGCTGACAGGCTTTCGATGGGATATCAGCCTCTAATGAAGCAAGTTCTTAAGCGCTTTGCTGACTGCGAGTTGAAGCAAATCGCCAGAGAGAAGATGCGAGCAGACTACGAGAAAAGCCGGGCAAAGGCAGAAAGCCCCAAGTCTCATGCATCAAGAAAAAGAGCCTAAACTTGACAGCAACAATGAAGAAGGCCCGCAATGCGGGCCTTCTTCATTTACCATTCCTTGCATTCGCAACTATTGCCAAATCCCGAAGAGTGTTCCCTAGTCCTTAGTGCAATCTCGGTGCACTCTATTTGATCAACCTAACACTCCGCAGTTGAGCCTTAAGTTTCTCGGCAATTTCCGGATGGTAACGGCGCAAGTGACCGATCTTCCCAATTGTTGAATCAAGCAGCACCTTTACTTCTTTGCCCTCGGGCGTTCCACCCTGAGCGAGCCTAACTAAGTAACGTACGTCGTCCCTTACCTGCTTACGGTATCGCTTCTCCAGCACGACCCTGTCGCCAATTACTCGCTGATTATTAATCAATCGATTCTTTGGGTTCCTAGACAAGACATGTTTAGGAGCCTTTCTATGCGCCTTAAAGCCGAAGCCGGCCAGGAGCCCATACAGCTGAGTGCAAGCCCAAGTCAAATCATTCTGTGACACATAAGAACGAGATGAGATATGTATGTCGTCGATATAACGAGAATATCGAAACCCTCTCTGCTCCAATAAATCGACGACTTCGGGCTCGCGATCAAACATGCAAAGATTTGCTAAATAGGTCGCTGTATTTGAACCCTGCGGCACCATGTCGTCGTGCACGCAGAGGCTTGTCAAAATCTCGCTTATCTCGGGGCTAAACCCATAAAAACGCTGCCATACCTGAAAAACTAACTTTCCAGATATCGATGGATAGAAGTTCTTAATATCGTCTTTTAATGCAAGCTTACTTCCCAAATGCAATTTGGCATTTGAGAGGATTGATCTAGGGTAGTCCTCGTCCTTGATGCCACCATGTAGATAGGCTGGGAATTCTGTCGTATGGAAGAAATTCCTACAAATATTCTTTTGGATAAGAGACAGATCGTCTGAAAGACGGAAGGTGATACGTTCACTACCATCAGATTTTAGAATGGGGGCATTCTGGAAGTAATGTCGCCCAGGATCTTTTGCGATCCTTAGCAACTCAGATCTGTCGATACCCAAAGACGCCGCCAGAGAATTAAGCTTCGCAATGGGTCTGCCATGATAGTAAAATTTAGGCGGCGTCATCTGACATCAAGATGTCCAGAACAAGTTTGCTAAAGCCATCATAGAGTTCTTCACTCATATCTCGAACCTCGTTTCTGTCTGAAGCCAGAAACAGAAGAACACTCACGGGCACTCCGATCGCTTTCGAGATAGATTCAATAACATCAAGATTAGGCGTGCGCTCGTTCTTTTCAATTAACGAAAGATACGACTGGGAAAGATTCGTCCCATCCTTAACATCTGCCAAGGTCAGGCCTTTTGCCTTTCTGCACTTCCGAATTGCCATGCCAATATTCATAATTCCACCAAAAATGATTATAGGTGGTCTGGTGCTTAGCCATCACCAAACTTCAGAATTTCAAGCAAAGCCTTGATCACTTTCATTCCAAGAAACGCTGTACCAAGACTTTCGAGCACCTTTTTCAAATCAGGTCCTGATTGTCCTGAAACAGAGCTCTCAGCACTAATCGCTTCAAGTTCTGCAATGGCCTTCCGAAGTGGTTCGGCCAAACTGCTATTCGCGTCACCTTGCTCTTTCTCTAGCGCTTTGAGCAATGCAATTGCTCGCTGAACATGATCGTTCATTTGCTACTCCTCACAGTTGGTTTCATTGAAGGCACAAAGTGCCCGTCGCCAACACCAGCCAACAACGAAACTGAAACGCGAATAGCCCAGACCACCTTAACCATGCCTGTCTACGCAGTAGACAGGCATCCGTCGCTCCTTAGGGCTGCAGACTCCGAGGCTCCGATACTCCGGGGCGCCAGACCGCAATGCCGCAAGGGAATTACCACGAGGAGTGGTCGGTGCCGGAAATGGCACCCTTTTGCGTCGTTGACACTGTGAGATTTTGAAAGAGCTCATGGGCGACAACCGCCCACAAAGACAATGCTATAGCGGACATGGCCGCCTTGCAAACTTTTTATACAAATAGTCATATTTTTATCTATGGCCAGTGCTCCGGGCCAAACATTCTCGCCAATCTCCTACCCACTGAAGGCTCTCCTGATCGGCAATATCCAGAGGTCCTCTATGATATTACTAGGCGCATAGCGCCAGAGGTTCGGTCAAGCCTTGGTAAGCAGTAAGCCAATCCTGTATCGGTCGCCTCCTGATGATCCACGCCGGGAACCCCCGTCACCGCCTGGCCCGCACGACAAAGTTGCACCGCGGCTTTCCTCAGGGTGCAACTACGGTGCAACTACCCCCAAAAACATCTCCTTTTCAGCTATCATCGGCCGCCGAATGGCTATTCAGTCTAGCCACGTGAATTAGCAACCCATTGATACGCATAGGCAAAATAATAGACATATGATTTCAATAAATCGTCGGCTATCGATAGCGCCTATGATGGACTGGACCACCCGTGACTTTCGTTATCTGGCCCGGCTGATCAGCAAGCACACCCTGCTCTATACCGAGATGGTCACCGCTCAGGCGGTGATCTTCGGCAACCGCGAAGACCTGATCGGCTTCGACGAAGCAGAACACCCGGTGGCCCAGCAGCTTGGTGGCAGCGACCCCAAGCAACTGGCCGAAGCCACCCGCATCTGCGCCGACTTTGGCTATGACGAAGTCAACCTGAACGTCGGCTGCCCGTCGGACCGGGTGCAGTCCGGCCAGTTCGGTGCCTGCCTGATGGCGGACCCGGACCGGGTCGCTGAATGCGTCGCCGCCATGCAGGCGGTGGTGAATATCCCGGTGACAGTCAAAAGCCGGATCGGTATCGACGATCAGGATGAATACGAATTCCTGCATCGCTTCGTTGAAAAAGTCCGCGCCGCCGGCTGCACCAGCTTTACCATCCACGCCCGCAAGGCGATCCTGTCCGGCCTGTCGCCGAAGGAGAACCGCGAGATTCCGCCGCTGATCTACCAGCGCGCCTACGATATCAAACGCGACTTCCCCGATATCGAAGTGATCATCAACGGCGGCATCCGCGACTTTCATCAGGTCCGTGAGCACCTCGGTGAAGTCGATGGCGTGATGATCGGCCGTGAGGCCTACCAGAACCCTTATTTCCTGATCGATGCCGACCGCATCGTCTTTGATGACCCGCATCCGCAGCCGGATCGCCATGGCATTGCCGAAGCCTTCATGCCGTATCTGGCAAAACGGTTTGCCGAGGGCCATCATCCCAAGCATGCCCTGCGACATATTCTCAACCTGTTTCAGGCAGTTCCCGGGGCGCGGGCGTTTCGTCGCCATCTGAGCGAGAACATGCATCGCCCGGAAACAACACCACAGATTCTGATGGACGCCCTGGCTCTGGTGCCGCGGCCATCGCTGACAGAGGAAGTTTGATCATGACCAGCAAACGCGAACAGCTGAGCCGCTGGACAACCCTGGTCGCCGACACCGGCGATCTTGATGCGATTCGTGCCAGCAAGCCGATCGATGCCACCACCAATCCGTCACTGCTGCTTTCGGTGGCAAAGCAGCCGCAGTATCAGCACCTGCTCAAAGAAGCGCAGCGCTTTGCCGGCCAGCTTGGCCGCGCCGACGATATCGGCACCCTGTGTGATGCGTTTGCCACCGTCACCGGCGCCGAAATCGTTCGCACTATTCCCGGCCTGATCTCCACCGAAGTGGATGCGCGGCTGTCATTCGACACCAACGCCATGCTCGCCCGGGCCCGGCGCATTATTGCCATGTATCGCGAGCTCGGCATCGAGCGTGACCGGGTACTGATCAAGATTGCTTCCACCTGGGAAGGCATTCGCGCCGCGGAAGTGCTCGAAGAGGAAGGCATCCGTTGCAACCTGACGCTGTTGTTTGCCCTGCCGCAGGCCATCGCTGCAGCGGAAGCCGGCGCCACTCTGATCTCGCCGTTTGTTGGCCGTATCTACGACTGGTACCTGAAACATGGCACCGATATTACCGGGCCGGAAAATGATCCCGGCGTGCAATCGGTAAAGGAAATTTTCCACACCCTGAAATCGCGCGGCTTCGGCACCGTGGTAATGGGCGCCAGCTTCCGGCAGATCTGGCAGATCGAAGCGCTGGCGGGCTGCGACAAACTGACCATCGCACCGAATTTGCTGGAAGTGCTGGCAGCGGATGATGAGCCGCTGACCCGGGCACTGGATGATCGGGATATCGACAGCGTCGATGACGTCGCGCCGATGCGCGAGCAGGAATTCCGCTGGTTGCTGAACGACAACCCGATGGCCACCGAATTGCTGGCCGACGGCATCCGCCGCTTTGCCCGCGATCAGGAAAGCCTGGAGGCGCTGCTCGGAGGCACTCGCTGATGCGCGGCTGGCTCAAGGGTTTACAGGCCGGACGTCATGTCTGCAGCGAGCAGGATCAGCATGTCGCCGCGGCGGCGCTGATGTATGAAGTGGCCCGCGCCGATGGCCAATGGCAGGAAAGCGAATCCGATGCCCTGCTTGCACGCATGGCCGAGCGCTGGCAACTGTCACACGAGGATGCGGGTGCCCTGCTCAAGGAAGCCCACGCGCTGGCGGAAAACGCCACCGACTATCACGAGATGGTGCGCTCACTGCGGCAGTGGTTACCGGAGCAACGACGCGATCTGGTGCTCGACATGTGGGCGGTGGCGCATGCCGATGGCGAGGTCCATCCGCATGAGGAGTATGTGATTCGCAAGGTGGCGGATCTGCTCTATGTCAGCCACAGCGATTTTATTCGCGGCAAGCTGATGCACGGCAAGGCATAACGGCTTACCAGTCGTCGTCGCCCCAGTCGCCTTCTTCAAAGTCAGCGCCAAAGTCATCCTCGATTTCTTCACCGGCTTCCATGCGGCGCGACGACAGATAGAAGTCACGCATGAAGGTGTAGCGCTCGCCGACGATATTCTTTTCCAGATCAAGCAGATCGGCACGCAGATCCACCACATACAGGGCCGACACACTCCAGCGCGTCAGGTCGTGATCAATCCAGTTACGCGGGGAAATATAGTCTTCCGGCCAGATCATCGAGGCATCGCGCACGGTGGACGGACCCAGCAGCGGCAGCACCACATAGGGCCCTGAAGGCACACCCCACCGCGCCAGGGTAATGCCCAGATCACTGGTACGCTTCTCCAGACCGGCCGGAGTGGCAACATCGAACAGGCCGGCAATGCCCATGGTGGTGTTCATCAGTACACGGCCGGTGCTGTTGGCCGCACGGCCCCACTCCCACTGCAGGATATGGTTGACGATGCTCGGCACGTCTTTCGCATTCTGGAATAACCGGGTGATGCTGTTATCCAGCCAGCTCGGGGTAATCCAGCGGTAGCCTTTCGCGGTCGGCTTCAGGAAATAGCGGTCCACGGTTTCGTTGAAGGCAAACATCTTGCGGTTAAAGCCTTCCCACGGATCATCCGGATGGCGGGCAGGTTCAGGGGTAGCCGCCAGCGCCGGCAGCGGCATCACCAACAACAGCAAGAGGAAAACCGGTTTCATCATCTACTCCGCGAAAGCAGCTGCCGAGTATACCGGCAGGCCGATCAATCGCGAGTCCCCAGCAGGATATCTTTGTTGCGCCACTGCTCAAAAAGATCAGAGAGAAACGGCTGCAGGCTGGCCGGCGCTTGCCCCAGCTCGGCGGCCAGGCTTTCCAGAAGATCGTTACCACTGGGCTGATCGCCCTGCTCCGCCGCCTGTTCCAGCAGCTGAATCAGGCGGGCGCTGGGCGCATTCAGCTCCATAAAATGGACCTTGTCGGCCCGGTCCCGCCAGACCAGCAGCCAGACCGGGGCCGGCAGCGGCGCGTCAGGAACGCTATCAGGCGTGATCCGGTGTAACGGCCAGTGCGAACCGACCAGCACCAGCAGCGGATTCAGCACTGGCGCGCCGACCAGCAGATCCCCGGCGGCATCAACTCCCTCCGCTGGAATCTCCTCGCGGCTGATTTCCAGCGCCAGCTCCAGCCACTCGTAGTAGGCCAGCTCGTTCATAAACGGCGGGTAACCGTCGCGGTCATACAGGCCGGTATTCAGCCAGCCGAGAAACTGCGCCGGGATATCGACAAAGTAACCGCTGTCACAACGATGGTCGGCGAAGAAACGCCGCACCAGATAATGCCAGTCGGCCTCGCTGAGCAATGAACGCAGCACCGGAAAACCGTTGCTGAGAAAGCCTTCCAGATTGCGCCAGAACAGATCGCGATAAATATCCAGGCGCCGGTCTTCAATACCATCCGGCGCTGGCTGATGCTGCGGATCACGCAGATGCGCGGCAAAGCGGCGTTGTGTTTCGAGAAAGGTTGCGCTGCTCATCCGGCCAGACTCACCTTGCCGGCAGCCGCCTGAATGGCGCGGACATGATCAAGCTCGGCCAGCAACTCGGCCAGCGGCGGGAAATTGAAATCGCGCTCCAGCAACACCGGCATGCCCGGCACCCGCTCGCAGGCTTCGGCCAGCAAGGCCCAGACCGGGTCAATTACTGCGGTGCCGTGGGTATCAACCTTGAGATCATCGGCTTCGTCATAGTGGCCTGCAACGTGGCAATAAATAATCCGCTCCGCCGGCAGCGCGCGCAAAAATTCGTGCGGGTCGTAACGATGGTTGATGCTGTTGACCCAGATATTGTTAACGTCGAGATGCAAGTCGCAATCCGCTTCACGGATCACGGCATTGATAAAATCGATCTCGGCCATTTCCTGTTGCGGCGCCGCGTAGTAACTGACGTGCTCCACGGCAATACGCTGGCCAAGAAAATCCTGTACCTGACGAATGCGGCCGGCGACATGCTTTACCGCTTCTTCGGTAAAGGGAATCGGCATCAGATCATAAAGGTGGCCGTCATCAGAACAGTAACTAAGGTGCTCGCTGTAGCAGCGCACCTTGTATTGACGGAGAAAATCACGCACCTCCGCCAACATGGCAAAATCCAGTGGCGCCGGGCCGCCCAGAGACAACGACAAGCCATGACACACCAGCGGATAGCGCTCGGCAAACTGATCAAACCGGCGACGCAGGGCGCCACCAATCGGAATCCAGTTTTCCGGCGCGATCTCGAGAAAATCCGGCAGGTTATCGGCGCTGGAGTCTGCCAGCGGGCCCATCAGGGCCCGCCGCAAACCCAGCCCGGCACCGTGCACCGGGTAGCGAGGCGATGACATCGTCAGCGCTCAGGCTCAAGCAACCACGACGGCATCAGCCGCCGCACTTGCCCTCGCCACACTTGCCTTCACCGCCTTTGTCTTTGCCTTCACCACACTTGCCTTCGCCGCACTTACCTTCGCCACCTTTGTCCTCACCACATTTGCCTTCACCGCACTTGCCTTCGCCACACTTGCCCTCACCGCATTTACCCTCGGCACCTTTGCCGTGGTCGCCAGCGAGTTGCATGTAGCCACCGGAGAGCTCCTTGGCAGCAAACGGATTTTCGGCAGCCATCACCGGCGCGGACAGAGCAGAAGCAACCACAGCGGCGCCCAGGGTTGCAGCAAGCGGATTCAGTTTATTGAACTTGGCCATCTGGAAATCTCCTGATTGATTGTCTAAACACGTCCATCGGGCCCGGATGGCCCTCAGGTACTCTAGCAGATGCGCTGACTGAGGTTATGTTACGAATTGCGTCCCCAAAACGTGAAAAAGGCCCTCAGTTGAGAGCCCTTTCACAATTTATCCACACTTGGGTGCAAGGCGCACCGGAATGGATCAGCGGCTGCGACGAACGATCACGCTGCCAATCGAATAGCCGGCACCAAACGAACAGATCACACCCTGCTCACCCACCGCCATATCCTGACGGTGCTTGTGGAAGGCAATGATCGAGCCGGCCGAACTGGTATTGGCGTACTCATCCAGAATCACCGGCGCTTCCACCCGATCCGCCGGACGGCCCAGCACGCGCTTGGCGATCAGCTCGTTCATGCTCAGGTTGGCCTGATGCAGCCACATGCGCTTGAGCTGCTCCGGGGTGATCGACAGGCTGCCGATATGGTCGAGAATCTGGTCCGCCACCATCGGGCAGACTTCCTTGAACACCTTGCGGCCTTCCTGACGGAACAGCTTGTCGCGGGCGCCGACGCCGGATTCGTCACAGCGGTTCAGGAAGCCGAAGTTATTGCGGATATTGCTGGAGAACTTGGTCTGCAGCCGGGTGCCCAGTACCTGCCACTGCTCGGCGGAGACCGCATCCTCGGCCCGCTCCAGCACCACCGCGGTGGCCACGTCGCCGAAAATGAAGTGGCAATCCCGATCCTGCCAGGCCAGGTGGGCGGAACAGATCTCCGGGTTCACCATCACCACGCAGCGGGCGCTGCCGTTGCGGATCGCATCGACCCCGGCCTGAATGCCGAAGGTGGCCGAGGAACAGGCCACGTTCATGTCATAGCCCCAGCCGCGCTCCATGCCCAGATAATGCTGCACCTCCACCGACACCGCCGGGTAGGCACGCTGCATGTTGGAACAGGCCACCAGAATGGCATCAACATCCGCCACCGAGCGGCCGGCATTCTCCAGCGCCTGATGGATCGCCTTCACCGCCATCTCGGCCTGCACGGAAATCTGCTCGTCCGGCCGCTCGGCAATCCGCGGGCACAGCCGCGCAGGATCCAGAACCCCTTCCTTATCAAGCACATAACGCTGCTTGATGCCCGACGCCTTCTCGATAAATTCGGCATTGGAACCCTGCAACGCCACCAGCTCGCCCGCCTCGATGGCCGCCGCATTCTCGGCGTTGTAGCGCTCCACATAGGCATTGAACGCAATCACCAGCTCCTCATTGGTGATCGACTGGCTCGGCGTCCACAGACCGGTGCCGGAAATAACAACGTCGTACTGGCTCACTGAATACTCCTGGTGAAAGCGTGCCGGGGAAACCCAACCGGCGCCGGGGCGGCGCGGCAGCGCATGATCGAATGGGGGGATTATCCGGGTTCGGGGGGCTGGTGGCAAAGACGGAAAGCGACACTTTTGAGGCGGCGAAGCCAACCGGATCACAGGGATCGGTACGAGGCCCTGACCCGACCAGGGTACAGGGCATCATTCTTTATCTAACAGGCTGAAATCGGATCAGGTCACTAACGTTCGGCGGCAACTCAGGGAATTGCACGACGGGTAAAAACAGTGAAGGCCAGGTTTCTTCGCTCGGCGCGAAGTCGATGACCATGCGTGTTCGCAGCACATAGCCATCATCCGGGTCTTCAGCGCGCCACTGCACTGTGACCTTCGCCGGCGAGCCGTGCCGATATGAGATCAGCGTACGCTTTGCGGGGACGTCAGACTGACTGTCAAACTCGTCAACCTGCTTCAACTGTCCAGTCCGGTAGTAATCGTACGCCTGCACTATTTCCGTGGCGAAGCGCACTTCGGAGAGCCTGCCGTTCTCATCATAGTGATAAGTATCGAAGGCGATACTTAGGTCGTCTTCTGTTCCCCAAATAGTGTCAAAACCATAGGAGTTCGACACCTCGGCGGTAACCTGTTCTGACTCATTGAATGGATATGACCTATAACCCGTTCCCGAGGTCGGGCCGTCATCGACCGTGCCGGAATGGACGATCACGCTGTTGGCCTGACGTGTGGCGGTGGAGGTATATATGCCTGCGGGATTTGAGCCGTTGTAGCTCTGCACATCCTGTTCGACGCTATCGTCTATATAGCGATAGGACCGTATTTCGCGGGCGGACGAGCATGTTCTCAGAAGCATCACATGTATGTCGAGTGAGTCGCCATCCACGCAGTACTCATCCAGCACTGCAGTCCAGACGCTGTCAGCACTCAGGTCGATACTTAACGGTCGCTGCTCGACATCGTAGAGTACGGTAGTGACCTGCGTATGATCGACGACGATTGGCATATCCGGCTCCGAAAAAGGGACGTCGTCCTCACCGGGATATTCGTAGTCGATTAACGCCTTTGCCTCGACAACCGTGCGGTCTAAGCCAACAAGTTCATAGCTGACCACTTCTGTTGCCGTCGCGCCGAAATGCTCAAGTTCGGCGTTGATGACATAACTAAAACTATCGCCGACGTCTGGCGTGAACAGGCTGCTTACATAACCGGACTCTTGCTGCAGCCGAAGGCCGCTGCGCCTCGGGCATTTCATCACCCCATTGCCGGGAATGCCCAACTGAGCTAGCGCGGCCGCACCGAGCGGCGTACGGTACATGTCAAGGAAATACAGATCGGGATAGCGCAGTAACGGGGTCGGCGCCGACATATACAGGCACTGGAGATATGGATGCGAAGTGTCATCCTCAGTATCCAAGGTCGTGTCTTCCCCTGCCGCCTGGAGCTGAACACTGATAGTCAGCTCATCGGGGTACTGAAAACTCATACGCGATAGAAGCACGCCGTCCTCGTCATAGAAAGCAGCCTCAGATGGCATGCTATTTATCGTGCGTGAGGCAGAGCTTCCAGAAGAATCGCCTCCACAGCCGGTCGCCATCAGGAATACCAGACTTGTCAGGCTGTAGCGGAGTGGCGTTGTCATAGCGTTATCCAAGAGAAGAAAATTTGCATTGAGGCGCATTAATATCACTGCCGGGATCATGACATCTGACTGAGACATTAACGCCCGACACACCGAATCAGCTACAGCGCACCAATATGTGGTTAAGCGCAGCAACCACATATTGGTGCGCTGTAGCCGGATCTGCGTGCTGCCGATTGCTAGGACTGCATTACAATAACGCCTCAACCCTTTGGGCAATCGCGTCGTAAATTAGCTCGCTCTCGTGCTCATCAGATCCCGAAAGCGGCTCTTCCGGCGAATTTATAGCCTGAAATTTTGCGATTGATGACTCTCGACTAAATCTACATGGCTTAAGGATAACGGGAATAATCGTAGCGCCGTCAGTTGATGCTGCCTCCAAGAGAGGCGGAAGCTCATTCTCAACAATGAAATCAGAAGCCAGAAAATCTGCGCTCACTAATAGAATGGCAACTTGTGATTGCTTCAAAGCCTTTTCTATTTCCTTTCTCCAAAGCTCGCCGGCTGAAATTCGTGTATCAGACCAAGATTCAATTAGCCCCTTCTTTTCCAAAGGTTTTAGATGGACAGAAAGCCTATCAAGATAGCTTTTATCTTTATGCGAGTAGCTAATAAAGACCTTTTTTCGCCCAGAAGATTTTCTATGTTGTTTTTGAGCACCTGGAACATCTTCATCGGATATATCAAGCAATTTCTTTATTGCGTCAATTCGCTCCTCGTTCATTCCAACAGGGCTGCCTCGCTCCGCAAGCGAAACCACTGGCTGGGAGGCTCCGATAGCCTCGGCAAGCTGAGTTTGGCTCACTCCTTTTTCCTTCCTTCTTTCCTTTATCAATGTGCCAAATTCTTGCCAATTAATATCCGGCATAAGCATTCCTCGTAATTGCAGAGTGGAGTCTGTTCTGGCCTGGTCCTGACGCCTAAAGCACTGGCAGCAAAACCAGAGCTCAGCGGAGATTTTGATGTCCGGTGCCTTTACTTATCAGGGCTTTCCCCAGCATGAATCACATTTCTATAATCAATGGCGACTAAAAGTCCGCGGATCTGCTCTGATACAGCCAAAACAGCCAGCGTAAAAAAACTAAACCTCAGGGATAAAGCAACCCAGTAAAAACTTTGAAACGGGATATTATCTGGCGATATAGACTTAGAAACACCTTTTAAAGTCAGCTCCATTATCAAGAGCGAAAGTATCAAACCAGCGTTTACTATTACTTCTTTCTTTAATACCGAAAGCCCTGAAAGAGCCGCATAAATCTTGTCAGCATCACCTTCTACAGAAGACAAATCTTTAGAAATATTGTCAACATAATTAAACAAGGCAACCGATAAAGCAGTTGCAAATATTGCAAGAGCGGAAAAAGCGCTCAATACCTCAGAAAATACCGCCTCCGCCACGCCATCAGTAGCGTGAAGACTGGAAAAACAGACTATCAATGAGGCGATTATGTAAAAGCCAACCATTAATGGCTTTTTAATCTTATTCCATATCTTTGATTGCTGCATAAACCTCGGCACCAAGGCTCGCCTCTGCATAATTGTCAGGGCGCTTATCGTCATTTTTATGATCTAACTGAAGCTGACTCTCATCAGCTACGTCTCCATCAAGCTCAGGAAGATTTACCGTATCGATGTTTTCGTTACTGCTGTGGGCTTTCTTGCCACCCCTGTCACCTTCTGTCACCACACTCCAACTACCTTCACCCTCAGCAATGTACTCAAGGTAGTTTGAAATAGGCTCTTCTGGTATCTTGAGATCGCCATTTTCATTCTTTAGGGAAATATCAATTTCATCCTGGCCAAAAACTTCTTTCAACGACTCAAGTGCATCTCGTGCTTTTTGGTTGGTGTCTAGGATATTTGGAGATATTAATTTAAAGTCCAGCCGATAAATCTTGCTCTTTGACTCGACAATATTCCAGAAAGTACTAGCCTCGGATTTACCTTCAATAAAAATTCTATGATTGTAAACAGATAGAACAGGCTCGCTAAAAGCAGCCTGCAATGACCTAGCAATGTGTTCAGGGGTTCCAAATCTCCAATCTTTTCTGGCAAAGATATGCTGAGTATCTATATCAATGACTACGGTGACTGGAATCCAGTTGTCATGTTCGAACTCTACAATATCTCCAGGTATTTTTTCTCCGGTTTGCTGCTTTTTCAGCTTTGCCAGTTTTCCTATATAGAGCCGTCCTTCTGGGTATTCGTACCCGAAGGATGGCTTCAGTTCATGAAAACCAAGAACACTATACAAAACACCATTACTTTTGAGTTCCCGGTCCTGCGCAATTGCAGGAAGAATTGCGTGTCCTTTTATGGCAGGAATAGGTTTGGAATCAAGCGCCTGCTGAGACTCTTCAACAAGCGAGTATCTTAGTATCAGATATTCCTTTTCACTCATTCTTATTTCCTTGGCATGTGCTTTATAGCCCTAACAGCTTACTAGGTTGAACGGTTTGACTTATCACTTGACTGGATTCCCCCGCCACCACTCTTATCAAGCGATGATGGATTATTAACATCAATGCCTTATGCCACAAACCAAAATCAAATCTGTTTTCCAAACCCGACCGCAGTCGACCTATCTCAGGGAAATATCATTTCAATATCACCGGCAACAGTCCCGCCAGAGCCATGCGGTCATTGCTTCAGTACATGTTCTTCTTGTAATCCAGCTCCAGGCCTTTCGCCATGGCACCTGGCAACGACACCGCTGCACGAGCCACCTTTGCCTGCAGGGAGCTTTCACTGCTCTGCTTTATATGGGCTTTGAATATCTCCGCAGGCACCAGCTCTTCAGGCCCATTTTCTGCGGGCCATAACGCTGTGTTTTCAATAGCTGCACTGGGCTTGATGTGCTTTGAGGTCACAGCCACTCTTGTGACGAGGCTCGGTGTTTTGCCTTGCACTTCGAATCGCTGCAGCAGGTCTTCATCGGCACGAATCTCTGCGGCACCCTTGATCTCAAGCAGATGCTTGTGGCCTGGCACCAGCGCCATGATGGAAACCGTTGGCTGTTCGAGAATATTGTGGAAGCTGTCGATTCTGCGATTGCCGGGACGGTCCGCATAGCTGATAAAGCCATCGTGCTCCTGAATCAGGAAGTTTTCCGGATCACCCTTGGGGCTGACATCGACCTGACCACTGCTGTTCATGGTCGCCACGGCCAGAAAGGTAGACTTGCTGACGAACTTCGCCGCGTCATCAGGAAATGCCACCACTTGCCGGGCTAGCCAGAAGCCGGATCGGCGGAACGATTTGGCACAATGCAGGTAGCACTCTTCGACTTCCAGCGTCGCCTTGCCATCCGCCGTGGCGGACACCTTGCCATTAACGCGCAGGGTTTCCTCCATGCCGCTGACCAGAAACAAAGCACCAAACGATACGCCTTGCTGAACCATACCGGCATCGTCCAGTGCGGCCAGAGGCAGGAGCAAATGACGGGGGTCAGCGGCGGATACAAAGCCTTTCTCGCCACCGGCTGCGGTCAGCTGAATATCTCCAGCTTTGCCAAAAGCGATAAACGCGAAGCTGGAATGCGATAACCAACGGCTGGCGTGCTCATCGACATGGTCAATGACTTTAAGATCTCGAGGGGCATGCGACTTTCCGACCCTCTTCTGCACCTGCTCAATATTGGTGAGTTTCATATTGTTGTTATCCCCGCATTTCCTTGCATGACAGGCCGTTCCAAGGGTTTTATTTGTATCATCAATGGGTTGGGCGACAAAGCGGAATACGCCCGCCCTGGCCTTTTTGGCCCAAGCATGACGCAGGAAGCCCTCTCCCATCAGGGGTTTCGGCCTTCCGTCCAGCAGTCTGTTGACGACCATGTATATGCTGATAATATACGGGCATGATCGATTGGACGCGAATTTCCGGCTTTGACTGGGACGAAGGCAACTCCCGCAAGAACGCGGAGAAGCACGCCGTGAGCCAGTCTGAAGCGGAATCCATCTTCTTTAATGAGCCGTTGCTGGTGCTGGAGGACTCTGCACACAGCAGGACGGAGATTCGTTTTCACGCTCTGGGCGGAACGGATGATGGAAGGCTGCTGCACGTCACTTTCACTACAAGACAACGCGACACACTGATCCGGATTATTTCCGCTCGCGACATGCACCGAAAAGAGAGGGCTGTTTATGAGCAAGCCAAAAAAGATTCCTGAGTTCAAAACAGAGGCCGAAGAACGGGCGTTCTGGGAAAGCCACGACTCCGCCGATTATCTGGACTGGCAGCAGGCGAAGCCGGCTGTGTTCCCGAAGCTCAAGCCGTCTACCAAGACTATCTCATTGCGCCTGCCCGAAGCCCTGCTTGATCGAATCAAGATCGAGGCCAATAAGCGGGATATGCCGTATCAGTCGTTGATCAAGGCGTGGCTGGCTGAGGATGTGAACGATAGCCGGCTTGGGTAAACCAAGCCGGTATTCAGCCCTTCCCTTTTAATTCCCCCCCATCAACACAACTGCCACTGCTCCCTCACCCTCTTATCCGACACCGGCATGCGCGTGCCCAGCTGCTGGGCGAACACGCTGACGCGGTACTCCTCCAGCATAAAGCGGTAGCGCACCAGCGGTTCCGGCTGTTGCCACAGCGGGCGGCCGGCGGCGCGGGCCTGGTATTGCTGCCACAGGGCGTCCAGTTCGGCGACGGTGGCGCGGTCTTTGCCGATCTGGCCGCCGAGTTTGTCGATGCGCAGGCGGATGCCTTTCAGGTAACGGGGCATCTCGTCGAGCCAGGGGGCCGGGGTCTGGCGCAGGAAGCCCTCGCCCATCAGGGCGTCGAGCTGGGCCTTGATGTCGCGGTGGGCGTGGGCCCAGGCGAGCGGGAAGTTGCGGTTCAGGGTGCGGTCCAGATCGGCGCGTTCGCTGAGCATATCGCTGATCAGTTTGAGGCGTTTGTCGGCCACGGGCACGAGGTCGCCGCTGTGTTGTTGCAGGCGGTTGGCGAAGCTGGCGGCGTCGCGGATCGGTTCATCGAGCTGGAAGTGGTCAGCGACGATGCGCAGCAGTGCGTCATCGAGGATGGCTTTGGCGTTGCTGCCGAGCACGGCTTTCTGGAAGCCGGGCAGTTTTTCGCCGCGCTGGCGCAGTTCGCGATACTGCACGGCAAGGCGCATCCAGATCAGCCGGGCGCTGGCCCAGCGGTGCAGCCAGCCGGCCTGACTGGCGTCGCTCTGCCATTTCAGGGTGACCTGCTCCTTGTCATCCACCAGCGCCGGCCACAGCCGCACTTCGACGCCGCCGTGGGGGCTGTCTTGCCATTCCGGCAAGGTGCCGAACACCCAGTCGCGGCCGCTGGGGCCGTCGTCGGGCAGTACGGTGGGCACCACTTGTTGCATCTGTTCGGCGAACTGCTTTTTCAGGGCGGCGAGGTCCTGCCCTTCGGCCAGGGTGCGCTCGCTATCGACCACGCGGATATGAAAACGCAGGTGCGCTGGCAAGTTGTCTTCCGGCCATTCTTCCTGTTCGATGCGCACGCCGCTGAGGCTTTGCAGCTCGCGGGTAAGCGCCGGCAGCAGCGGTTCGCGGCCGGGAGTGAGGCGCGCCATCACGGCACGGACATAGTCCGGCACCGGCACGAAGTTGCGACGCTTGGCTTTTGGCAGAGCACGAATCAGCGCTTCGATGCGATCACTCAGCCAGCCGGGCACCAGCCAGTCCAGATGCACCGGCTCAAGGCGATTGAGCAGCGCCACCGGCACCACGATCCAGACGCCGTCGCGGCCGCTGCCGGGATCGAACTGGTATTCGAGCGCAAACTGCACACCGCCGACATTGAGGTTGGCGGGAAACTGGTGTTCGTCCGCTGCGTGCTGGCCGCCGAGCAGGAATTCCTCGCTCATGATCAGTGCGGCGCGGGCGGCGTCATCGGCCTTGTGACGCAGCCAGCTTTCCAGATGGGTGAGGCTGACGATGTCCTGTGGCAGGCGGGCGTCGTAGTACGCCACTTGCGCTTCTTCGTCGGCCAGCAGGTCGCGGCGGCGCAGTTTGTTTTCTTCCTGCTGCAGGGCTTCGATGTTCTCGCGGTTGGTTTTGACGAAAGATGGTTCGCGGCTGAGCGCGCCGTTGACCAGCCCTTCGCGAATCAACAGCTCGCGGGCCAGCGCCGGGTCGTGCTGGGCATAGTTGATCTTGCGATCACTGCGAATCAGCAGGCCGAACAGGCTGACCTGTTCGGTGGCCATTACCGTGCCGCGTTTTTTTGACCAGTGCGGTTCGATATAGCTGCGCTTGACCAGATGACTGCCCTGCTGCTCGATCCATTCCGGTTCGATCTTCGCCAGGGTGCGGGCAAACAGACGCGAGGTTTCCACCTGCTCGGCGGCCATCAGCCAGGGCGATTTGCTTTTTGACAGCGCCGAGCCGGGCCACAGTTGCGGTTTGCGGCTGCGGGTGGAAAGCCAGTCGCCCTCCTCCGTGCGCTTCAGCACGTTGCCGAGCAGGCCAGTGAGCAGGGCGCGGTGGATCTGCTCGAAAGTCGCAGGGGTATTGTTCAGATTCAGGTTCAGTTCACGGCACTGCAGCAGCAACTGATGGTGGGTGTCGCGCCACTCCTGCATGCGTAGCGGCGCGAGGAAATTTTTTCGCAGCAGCTTTTCATACTGGTTGCGTGACAGCGCCTCGCGTTGTTCTTCCGCCCACGGCCACAGCTTGAGGAAAAACAGGAAATCGGATTCCTTGTCGGTAAACGGCTGATGGGCCTGATCCGCTTGCTGGCGTGCTTCCGGCGGGCGATCACGCGGATCCTGCACGGCCATGGCGGCGACGATAATCAGCACTTCGCGCAGGCTATGTTGTTCGGCGGCGGCCACCAGCATGCGGCCGAGACGCGGGTCCAGCGGCAGCCGCGCAAGTTGCCGGCCGGTGGCGGTGAGCTGGTCCTTGTGCATGGCGCCAAGCTCTTCCAGCAAGCGATAGCCATCACGGATCAGGCTGCCTTCCGGCGGATCAATAAACGGGAAGTTGGCAATATTGCCCAGGCGCAGCTCGGCCATCTGCAAAATGACTGCGGCCAGATTGGTGCGGCGGATTTCCGGTTCGGTAAAGGCAGGCCGGCGATTGAAATCATCCTCGTCATACAGGCGGTAGCACACACCGGGCATGACCCGGCCACTGCGGCCCTTGCGCTGTTCGGCACTGGCCTTGGACACCGGCTCCACCGGCAGGCGCTGGACTTTCGATTGCACGCTGTAACGGCTGATGCGGGCGGTGCCGGCATCGATCACATAACGAATGCCGGGCACGGTCAGCGAGGTTTCGGCGACGTTGGTGGACAGCACCACACGACGGCCACGGTGCGGGGCGAAGACTCGCTGCTGTTCTTGTGGTGACAGGCGGGCATACAGCGGCAGAAATTCGGTGTCGCGGAATTCGCAGCGTTTCAGGTGGTGGTGCAGTTCGCGGATATCGCGTTCGCCACTTAAGAACACCAGCACGTCGCAGGCCGGTGGTCTGCCCTTCTCGCGTTCCAGCTGTTCGATTTCGCGCAGCACATCTTCCACTTGGCGACTCAGCTCGCGCTCCGCTTCGGCCGGGCGGTAATGCACTTCCACCGGGTAGGTGCGGCCGGACACTTCAATCACTGGCGCGCCGGCGAAGTGTTTGGCGAAGCGTTCGTGGTCGATGGTGGCGGAGGTGATGATGACTTTCAGGTCCGGGCGCTTGGGCAGCAGCTGACGGATGTAGCCGAGCAGGAAGTCGATGTTAAGGCTGCGTTCGTGGGCTTCGTCGATGATCAGGGTATCGTACTGGTCAAGGAAGCGGTCGGACTGGATTTCCGAGAGCAGCATGCCGTCGGTCATGAGTTTGATCAGGCAGTCTTCGCCGACGTGGTCGGTAAAGCGCACGCGGTAGCCGACCAGATCGCCGACGCTGGAGCCGATTTCTTCGGCGATGCGGCTGGAGACGGCGCGGGCGGCGAGCCGGCGTGGTTGGGTGTGGCCGATCATGCCGTCGATGCCGCGGCCGAGTTCGAGGCAGATTTTCGGCAGCTGGGTGGTTTTGCCGGAGCCGGTTTCGCCAGCGAGGACGACGACCTGATGATCGCGAATGGCATTACGGATGGTGTCGAGTTGTTCGACTACCGGGAGGTTGGGCCAGCTGAGCTTGGGTTGTCTTGCTGCTTTTCTTGCGCGCTTGGCGATTGAGTTTTTGATGTCAGTGGCGAGTTTTTCCAGGGCGTTGTCGTTGGGGTGTTGCTGGAGTTTTTCCAGACGGCGGCGCAGGCGGTGACGATCGACTCTGAGGCAGTCGGTGAGTTGTTGGTTCAGTGTGGTAATCAACTGTTCAGTCAAAATCTGTTTAGTCCGGTTTCGTTAAGCGGGTTTGGCAGTGTCGTCGTCGGCCCGAGGCAGTGTCAGGGCTGGC
>JAGLCJ010000003.1 GCA_023146255.1 Alcanivoracaceae bacterium | reverse complement strand
GCCAGCCCTGACACTGCCTCGGGCCTTGCATCCTGCTTCTTGCCGAACAACAAAAAGAAGCTGCCTTTTGTGCTCTTCCGCGGACGACCAAACAATCACTTCCCCAACCAACTCCGCCCGACCTCAGTCAACCCACCGGGAGCAACAGTCAAGTAAGCCAGCGACGCTTCACCCACATCCAACCGCACTTTCACCCGAATCAACTCATCACGCCGAAACGCATGCACCTCAACATCATCGCCCGGCGAAAACTGCTGCAACTGATCATCCAGCTTGCGCGCATCCGTCTTCATGCCATTCAGCGCGATAATCACATCCCCAGCCGACAACCCCGCCGCCATCGCCGCACCCTGCTCAAACGCCACCTGAATGCGCGCACCCAGCGCATCGTCCGCCAGCCGCACACCCAGATTCAGCGGCGACGCACCATTACCCGGCTTGCCACCCATATCCGCATGACTGGTCGGCGCACGCCAATGCAACTCAACACCAGCCTCCGCCAGCAACTCTGGCAGCGGCAACGGCTCTGTGCTGTACAACGCCAGATCAAAAAATTCCTGCAACGAGTCTCCAGCCAGCTCCTCCGCCAGCACCTGAATGCCCTGCTCCGGCACACCAACACCGATCTTGCCGTAGCGCTGCCATAGCAGGCGCATCAGATCATCCAGGGATTTTGCTCCGCTGGTAATGCGGCGCAGGGTGAAATCCAGCGCCAGTGCCACCAATGAACCCTTGGCGTAATAGCTGACAATGGCGTTGCTGGCATTTTCATCCTGCTTGTAGAAACGGGTCCAGGCATCAAAGCTGGATTCGGTCACGGTTTGCTTCTGTTCGCCACGACCGCGGGCCACCCGGCTGATGGCGGTGCCAAGCAACTCCAGATAACTTTCCGTGCTGATCTTGCCGCAGCGGGCCATGCCGAGATCATCGTAGTAACTGGTGATCCCCTCAAAGGCCCAAAGCAGTTCGGTGTAGTTTTCCTGGCTCAGATCATAAGGCGTGAACGCCGCCGGTTTGATCCGCTTGACCATCCAGCTGTGGAAATATTCGTGGCTGCACAGGCCGAGATAGGTCCGGTAGCTGTCGCGCTGTTTGTCCGGGGCATCACTGCGTCGCGGCAGGTCGGCGCGGGCGCACATCAGGCTGGTGGAGTTGCGGTGTTCGAGGCCGCCGTAACCGTCCGGCGTCACCAGCGTCATAAACAGGTAGTCCTGCATCGGTGGCTTTTCGTCGAACAGGGCGATGTGCTGCTCGCAGATCGGTTTCAGATCGCGCACCAGCCGATCGAGATCGGTGCCGCGGTGGCCGCTGATGATCACGCGATGCACAATGCCGCCGGCTTCAAAACGGGCATCTTCGAAGTGGCCCATCTCTACCGGGTAATCGATCAGGTCGTCATAGTTTTCTGCGCGGAACCGACCGAAATCCCATTCACCGCCCGTCACACGGGGCATGCCGGTGGCAAGGCGCCAGGTAGCATAGGCCGCGCCTTCCGGGGCCAGCATCTCCACTTCACAGGGCTGGTCTTCGTGGCCGATCGGCTGCAGGAAGACGCAGGTGCCGTTGAAGTAGGCGTGGCGGGTATCCAGATGGGCGCCGCGTACTGACAGATCCCAGCCGTAGACATCGATGGTGACCTCTAGCGGGCCGTCACAGGGCGCTACCTGCCAGCTGTCCTTGTCGAGCTTGGCCACTGCCACCGGCGCGCCGGCGCTTTCTGCGCGCAGCGACAGCACATGGCGGGCGAAGTCGCGAATCATGTAGCTGCCGGGAATCCAGGCCGGCATGCGCAGCACCTGCCCTTCCGGGGTCGGTGCGGGAATGGTCAGGGTGACGGTGAAAACGTGCGCCTCGGGGCGGGACGGCTGAATGCGGTACTGAATCACGGGCATCTCCGGAAAACGATGCCGGAGTATAGCAAACCCGATGCCGGACCCGGTGAATCGGGCTCAGTTGCCAGCCTGCTCCACCCAGATCAGCGCTGCGGTATCAAAGCCGAGCGCCTCGGCCTGCTGGACAAACTGCTGCTTCAGGGCATCGCTGATATGCGGGGTGCGCGCCAGCAGCCAGAGGTAGTCGCGGTTGTAGCTGGTGACGAAGGCGTACTGGTAGCCCTGATGATCCAGCGCGTAGATCACATAGCCGCCATAGAACGGGCCGAAGAACGACACCTTGAGATGGCCGACATCTTCCGCGCCGACAAATTTTGCCTTTCCGATGGCCTCTTTCCATTCATCCTTTTCAGCCAGATAACCGCGATTGACCACCTTGACCGAGCCATCGTCATTGAGCGAGTAGTCGGCCGAGACCTGCGACATACCGCGCTCAAAGGAATGATCCAGCCGGGCAATCTCGTGCCAGGCGCCCAGATAACGGGTCAGCTCAAAATCCTTTACCGGGCTAATGCCTTCCGGCACACCGGTGCAGCCGGCCAGTAACAACACCCACACACAGAGCGCCGATCTTGCCGTCCATCGCATACTGGTCACCATTTGCACTCTACATTCCCGCATAGGACTATGGCCGCATCTTCTACCCATAAGCTCCCCCACACAATTACAACAAGCCCGAGGCAAACATGATCCCGTTGACCATTAGACACTTGCTACTGCCTGTCGCCTTGCTCAGCCTGCTTGCTGGCTGTACCAGCCGTACGCAGATTCATTCTCACTGGACTGCCAGCGATAAGACTGCCCAGGGCTACGAGCACGTTTTTGTACTGGTTATGACACCGGACAAGACCATTTCAAGATGGATTGAAGAATCCATCGACGAGCACCTTTTACCGCTCGGCGTCCGCACAACTCAGGCTCGCACACTGTTAACCGTGGAAGATCTGGCAGCTGAGGATGTCCGCGAACGGGTGATCACCGCGGTACGCAGTTCGGGAGCAGATGCCGTTGTTGTGGCTTCCTACCTGAAGACGGAAAGTCGGGAGGAGTATATCCTGTCGCAAATAACACAACGCCCGGTTGTCGTTACCGCACCTGCCGGTCCGTACCCGGCGTTGGTCAGCTACCAGTATGAGTCGCTGTACGCGCCGGGTTACTACCAGAAAAACAAGGAATACTACGTTCAGATCACCGTCTACGACGTCGGCACCGCCGAGCCTGTATGGAAAGCCCAATCGGTGACATTGAACCCGACAAGCGCAGAAAGCGGTGTGAATGATTTTGCCAAAGCGCTCGCAAAAAAACTGCATAGTGACGGTGTGATAAAACGGCAATAATCCGCAAGGCCGACACCCATGAGCCCTTCACGGAACGCTCTCCCCCTAATCATCCTGCTGTTGTTATCGCTGCCCTGGTTTCCCGCCCGGGCAGCCAGCCCTTCCATCGAAATACTTGCCAGCCATCCCGTGGATCAGGCGCTGGCCACCGACGACGCTTTGTATGTGCATATCCACTACCAGAGCGACCAACCACTGCGCTTTCAGATTCACGCCAGCGGGCCGGGCGATAAACAAGCCGGGGCGATGATGAATCCGTCTCCGGCCTACCCCGCCGGTGAAGGCGAAGCCATCGCCTGGATCGCCTTTCGCGAACACTTCAAGCCAGACAGTCTCACCCTGCGCGTTTCCAGTCACAGCTGGAAAACCATCAGCGAGATTGCGCTTGATAGCAGCGTCTACTGGAGCGCAGGTGCAGAGCGCCAGCCGCGACCGGAATGGGCCACTCGGCTCAGCAATGAACAGCAACAAACCGTGACGCAGGATATGCAGCAAGCCTATAGCAGCGGCGGCGTTGACTGGCTGATTATGCTGATGGCCTGGTCAGTACCCGGCTACTTCATACTGCAGACATGGATCTGGCGACGCTGGCACGATAACTGGCGCCGCGCCGGACTGCTACCGCTGTGGGCATCAATCCCGATCACCGGCTACACCCTGTTTGCCTTGCTGATGGGATCAAACCTGTGGCCACTGGTGATGCTGTTTTTGATGCCGGTGCTGTTCCTGTATCTGGCCTGCCTGTTTTTTGTACGATTAACAAAGTCCATTCCGGGCATTCATTGAGCCAATTGGGCACCAAATCACTGATTAAAATCTCCTGGACTCGAAGACACGTCACAGCTAGAATCCCTCGCGAAATAGGGCAGATCTCCTACATTTCTGACGTTGCAGGAATATCTGTCTATATGTACAGTACCCGCCATAAAACAGGTTGAGACCGAGTCGAAACAATGGCCAAAAAGAAGAAGTTCACATTCGTTGATTTATTCGCCGGCTGTGGCGGACTTTCGCTAGGTCTAGAACAGGCAGGCTTCACGCCACTGTTTGTCAACGAATTAAGCCCGGACGCAATGGGAACCTATCTTCTCAATCGAGATGATCACTACCCGTGGCTCAGGAAAAAATACAACAAGAATGACATCAAGGATCTGACGGTCAAACCCGGAACTCTTGAAGGCCTGAAGTCTGACTTCAAAACAGATTTCCTGATCAACGACATTGATCTCGTGGCGGGTGGCCCTCCATGCCAGGGGTACTCTGGAATTGGACACCGGCGCTCGTATGCTGTGGACAAGGCCCAACTGCCGTCCAACCATCTGTACCAACATTATGCTCGTGTAATCAATGTTCTTCGTCCGAAGATTTTTTTGTTTGAGAACGTTCGGGGATTGCTCAATGCAAAGTGGACAGATAGCAAAGGAGAGTCAGGAGAAATCTGGCGAGATGTGCTTGCAACCTTAAAGAATATCCCTGGGTACACCGTCAACTGGCAGCTTGTGTATGCGAAGGACTATGGGGTTCCGCAAAACCGACCACGAGTGTTAGCCGTAGGCATTCGGAACGATCTCGGCATCAAGGAAGTAACCGGTAGAGTTGCCAATGGGTTCTTGCCCGAGACCACAGGAGGTTACCCCTCAATACCAGAGCTACTTTCAGATCTGGTTGATCCCGACTACACGCCCGGAGGGGAAACCACGAAGTACCCTTCGCCTGCAAAGAATCATTGGCAGAAACAGCTCAGATTGGACCCTGAAACAGGCAAGGTCCGAGGAAAAAACACTCAGCTAACCGAGCATGTATATAGTAACCACTCACAAAAAATTATTGATAAGTTCTCTCACATGCTTGCAAATGATGGCGTCATACCAGACTCCATGAAAACAAAGAAGTTTGCTCAGCGAGTCCTACCTGAAACTTGGGACGAGAGAGGCCCAACCATCACGGCAACCTCGCTGCCCGACGACTATGTTCATTACTGCCAACCAAGAAGCCCAACCGTCAGAGAATGGGCCAGAATCCAGATGTTCCCAGATTGGTATGAGTTTGCCGGAAAACGAACCACTGGCGGTATACGACGGGCAGGAAATCCCCAAGCGGGAATTTTCGACAGAGAGGTCCCAAAATACACACAAATTGGGAACGCCGTTCCGGTAAAATTAGCGCATGAGATAGGAAAGCATTTTATAAAGATGATTTCATAGGAAAATTGATGCCGCGAGCCTAATTAGACTTTATAGCCATCACCCAATCTAAAGTAACCATAATCTTGGTTGAGACGATCAAGGCTGGTCTGCATATCGGCAGGCCAACCATTCGGCCTAGAACTAATCGCATTCGCGAAGTTTCGACCAAGAATATCGGAAAGCCTCAGTGCAACCCCAGGAACACTAGCCTTCCCCCAGTAGTTCCCTCCGGAAAGCGGCCTCACGCGAAGCACCGCTGTAGACTCGGACTTATATTTCGCTTTTTTGTTTGATGGCACAGTAACGAAAGCATATGAAAACGATTTCAGCTGCTTTACAGAAAACCCATCCACCCCAACAGAAACCTGACTTGCCCCACTCAAACCGGACCGTGCCGAGGTATAGATCATATCCCACAGCATGGGAATCTGAGCATTATCATTCCAATTGGTTTTGCACTGTATAACGCAGACCTCGACATCTCTTAGAGCTACCTCTATGTCGGTATTAAATTGATCACACAATGCATTTTTATAGACCGGAGGAACCTCCCTTATTGAAATATCGGGGAATGTAACTGCCACAAGATCCGACTCAGTATTTGTTGCCACCGTTCCATACAAAACTGTTATAGATTTCGTAATGGGCGCTGGAATCATCTTTGCCTTTTTAAAAACCACGCACGGCGTATCTACAAGGCAAAGATTTAAATACCAACAGACAAGCCCCTCCCATGCAGCCCCGCCGCCAGAAAGAGAATCCTGCTTCCTCCCAGCCTCCCCCGTTGACGAGAACACATCGGCAAGATTTTCCCCTAGATCAAGCAAAGATCTGACGGTGGGTCTGGCACCGAGAAGGGAGTTTATAGTTGCTTTCCATACAGGCCAGACCGTCTGCATTGTTTTCATATCGAACAGGTTATCAATCACTTCTCGACGCACAACTTCAATGTTCTTCATATAAAAGCACACCAGTTTGTCTGCATAAGGATCTCGTTAATGAGCACCTTAAAACGAGCCTCACAATAATAAGCAACAATATCTATCAAGAAGACAAAGTCAATAAAGTAACCATATTGGAAAGCCCGAGATGAGCACCTTCATCACACCAGAAGTTCAATACCCCAATACGAAGCCATGTCCTACACAGCAATCAGCCCCAAACGACTCCAGGATATTGGAAAACCTTTTATATTCAAGCAATTGCATAATTGCGTAGAAACATATCCATAATTGCAGCCCCAATAACAATATTTGCTATCATTGGTGCAAATCATGATCTCTGGATACCGCCATGAACATCTCCCTTACTCCGGAACTCGAGCTGCTGATCAAGCAAAAGGTCGAATCGGGCATGTACCACTCCGCCAGCGAGGTGGTTCGCGACGCCCTGCGGCTTCTGGAGGAACGGGAGGCGCTGCGGCAGGCAAAGCTCGAGAGTCTGCGCATATCGATTGCCGAGGGTGACGCCTCGCTGGCAGCGAACGGACCGCTGCCCTTTGACCCAGCGAAGATAAAGCGGGACGGCAGGGAAGCGCTCGACAATGGACGAAAGAGATAGACTGCAATTATCCGGGCAGTGCAGAACAGGATCTCACTGACATCTGGCTGCATATCGCCACCGACAGCCCTGAGAATGCTGATCGCTTTATCGACCTGCTTTTCCATCGCGCACTTCTTCTAAGCGAGTTCCCCGACAGCGGCCGGCAAAGGCCCGAGCTGCACGAAGGCCTGTTCAGCTTTCCTTTCCGGAACAACGTCTTTTATTACCGCAAGTCAGACCGAGGCATTCTTTTGACGCGCATACTGCACGGAGCGCGAGAGCTGAATCAGTATTGAACGGAAAACCGGGCACCAATAAAAAAGGCGGGGCTTTCGCCCCGCCTTTTCTTCACACCGTTAAACCTTATCGAGATCAGACGTTCTCGAACTGGCCCATGGTGTTGTCTTTACCACCAGCCTTCAGTGCAGCTTCACCAGCGAAGTACTCCTTGTGGTCATCACCGATGTTGGAACCGGCCATGTCCTGGTGCTTCACGGTAGCGATGCCCTGACGGATTTCCTTGCGCTGAACGCCTGCAACGTAAGCCAGCATGCCTTCTTCGCCGAAGTAACCCTTGGCCAGGTTGTCGGTGGACAGAGCGGCAGTGTGGTAGGTCGGCAGAGTGATCAGGTGGTGGAAAATACCTGCTTCACGGGCTGCGTCGCGCTGGAACGATGCGGTGCGCTTGTCAGCTTCAATGCCCAGCTCGGTGTTGTCGTAGTCAGCGCTCATCAGCTTGGCGCGATCATACGCAGACACGTCCTTGCCTTCCTTCTGCATGGCGTCAAACACCTGCTGACGGAAGTTCAGGGTCCAGTTGAAGGACGGGCTGTTGTTGTAAACCAGCTTGGCGTCCGGCACCACTTTGCGGATGCGGTTAACCATTTCGGCGATCTGACCAACGTGCGGCTTCTCGGTTTCGATCCACAGCAGGTCGGCACCGTTTTGCAGGCTGGTGATACAGTCGAGGACAACACGGTCGATACCGCTGCCTTCCTTGAAGCAGAACAGACCAGAAGCCAGACGCTTCGGCTTCAGCAGTTTGCCGTTAGCCTTGATAACCACGTCGCCGTTCTGGATGTCGTCAGCGCTGGTGATGTAGTCGCCGTCGAGGAAGCTGTTGTACTGGTCGCCCAGGTCGCCCGGTTCGTTGGTTACAGCGATCTGCTTGGTCAGGCCAGCGCCCAGCGAGTCGGTACGGGCAACGATAACGCCGTTGTCTACGCCCAGCTCCAGGAACGCGTAACGAACAGCGTTGATCTTGGCAAGGAAGTCAGCGTGCGGAACGGTTACTTTACCGTCCTGGTGACCACACTGCTTCTCGTCGGATACCTGGTTTTCGATCTGGATACAGCAGGCACCGGCTTCAATCATCTGCTTGGCCATCAGGTAGGTGGCTTCAGCGTTACCGAAACCAGCGTCGATGTCGGCAATGATCGGTACAACGTGGGTTTCGAAGTTGTCGATCTTGTTGATGATTTCGGCTTCTGCCTTGGCGTCGCCCTTGGCGCGTGCAGCGTCGAGGTCGCGGAACAGGTGGTTCAGTTCCCACGCATCAGCTTGCTTGAGGAAGGTGTACAGCTCGCGGATCAGGTCAGCAACGCTGGTCTTCTCGTGCATGGACTGGTCCGGCAGCGGGCCGAACTCGCTGCGCAGTGCAGCCACCATCCAGCCGGACAGGTACAGGTAGCGACGCTTGGTGGAGCCGAAGTGCTTCTTGATCGAAATCAGCTTCTGCTGACCGATGAAGCCGTGCCAGCAACCCAGCGACTGGGTGTACTGGGAAGAATCCTTATCGTAGGCAGCCATGTCTGCACGCATGATGTTTGCGTTGTACTTGGCGATGTCCAGATGGGTGTTGAAACGGTTCTGGAGGCGCATACGTACGGCGGACTCAGGGTTAATCGCCTGCCAGGTTTTGTTGGCCTTGACGACCTTGGCGAGGGATTCGACGTCTTTGCTGTATGACATGGTCTGATCCTTTGGTTGAGGGTGACACCACCGTGGCGGACATGCCGGATTCCGGGCCCGAGACGGTGAGGCGCGCATTCTAGGCCGGGGATTTTCATAATCGAAATTGATATTTGATATATCCGTCATTCACCGCGTGAATAAGCATATAAATCATAGAATTAGCAGTTATTTGAACCAGCCCGTCTATCAGACGGCTATTCCCTGATCAGGCCACACCGGCACTGCTGCTCCTGACCAGATCGGCCATTTCGGTGCACGACTGTCTATATTTGCCGGGTTACCGATGACACCGGGCTGATACAATGCGCCGCATCAACTGGAGCCTGACGCATGACCCTTGAATACCTGAGCGCGAACGACGGCCACCGTATTGCCTTGCAGTGCTGGAAGTCCGATACCGGTGATCAGGGCGCCGTGGTCTGGCTGCATGGCATGGCTGAGCACGCCGCCCGCTATGCCCCGCTTGGCAAGGCCCTGAACGCCGCCGGCTGGCATCTGTATGCGCCGGACCATCGCGGCCATGGCGCCAGCGTCAGCGATAACGAAGTGCGCGGCCACTTTGCTGATAACGAGGGTTGGAATCTGGTGCTCGATGATGTTTCCAGCGTGCTGGCCGCAGTGCGTGAACGTCACCCGAGAAAGCCGCTGATTCTGGCCGGCCACAGCATGGGCAGCTTTATCGCCCTGGCCTATGCCGAGCAACACGGCGGTCAGGTCGATGGCGTGATCCTGTGCGGCAGCGACTACAAGGCGCCGTGGTTATGGAAGCTAGCATTGCTGCCGATCAAGCTGGCGCGCTGGCGCAACGGCCCACGCGGCCACAGCAAGCTGATCAGCGCCCTCACCTTTGATGCCTTCGCGAAAAAGATTCCGCACCGCCGCACCGCGTTTGACTGGTTGAGCCGGGATACCGCTGAAGTCGACAAATACATCAACGACCCCTGGTGCGGCCACGACTGCAGCACCCAGCTGTGGCATGACCTGATCGGCGCGCTGGTCAGCGTCGATGCGGCAGCATCATTGAAGAAGCTGCCGACGTCGGTGCCGACGCTGCTGATCGGTGGTGACAGCGACCCAATGAGCGGCAACGGCAAGGGCATGCCGGCGCTTTACAAGGCGCTGCACAAGGCCGGTGTGGCTGACCTGACCTTTGGCCAGTTTGTCGGTGGCCGGCATGAAATTCTTAATGACCTGTGCCGCGATGAAGTCACGGAAGAAATCAGCGAGTGGCTGGGCCAGCACTACTAGGCAGCCATCTCAGAACTCATAACGCAACGACGTGGTGTACTGGGTGTTGGTTTTTTCCCGGTCGATCACCGGATTGGCCGCAAGATTTCGCGGCGGCTCGCTGTTATGCCGCAGGTTGTAAGCCAGACGCAGACTGAGCGAGCCATTCAGGCGCACCAGCAGGCCGGTATCCAGCAGGGCGCGATGGTTGTCGGCATCGCCGAAAGCCGGCTGGAAATAGGCGGTGGCAAACCAGTTGACCTGCTCATTCAGCTGTTGCTGATAGGAAATGTACTGGCTCGCACGCCAGACCCGATGCTTGTCGGTAAAGGTGCCGAGATCGGTTTCCTCCCATTCATGAAAGGCGCCGAGACCAAGGTACAGCGTGTACTGATCCGTCTTCGACAGTAACCGGAAGCGACCACCACCGCCGGCCAGATAGCGCGCCAGCAGGTTGGAGAATTCATTCTGCTGGAACTGGACGAAGCTCTCGACGGCAACGCGCTCGGTACGCTGGTTGATCCAGCGCAGATGGGCAAAGGATTCATCCGCGCTTTTTACGCCCTGGGTTTTTGCTTCGGCGGCGGAGAGCACGCCGAATAGGGTGTTGCGTTGGCGCTGAAAGGTCAGGCGCCCGCCGAGGCCGTAACGGTCTTCGTCGACATCACCGGATTTGCCGCTGGCGCTGAACTCGAGATTACCGCTCCAGCCTTCCGGCGGTGGACCGGGGCGCTGGCTTTCGATATTGGAAATGGCGTATGCGGAGGACTGCCAGAACATCATTACAACAACTGCAAAAAAACGGGAAAGCATTACATCTCCTGTAAAAACTGCGACTCAATGGCGGCGTTTCTCTTTAAAGGCCTGCTTGCGTGCCTTGTCTGCAGCGGCTTTCTCCGCCGCTTTCTCATCACGCAGTAATTGCACCTGCGCTTCCTCGGCTAACGCCATCGCCGGCGTTTCCAGCGAGATCTGGCCAATCGTCGCACTGCGAAATTCATTGATCAGCAGCGTTGCCACCCGATCAAAATCGACATGGCCACCGCTGCCCAGACAGCCGCGCTGGCGACCGATGGTTTCGAGCAATTCGATGGCACTGTCCGGCAGTTGTTCCAGCCGGAAGCGTTCACGCAGCAACTGCGGGTAGGCCTGCAGGAAATATTCGGCGGCAAACATCGCCACATCATCTTCCTGCATCGCCGTCGCCTTGATGGCGCCGGACAGGGCCAGCCGGTAGCCGCTGTTGGCGTTATCGATCTTCGGCCAGAGAATGCCGGGCGAATCGATCAGCACCAGACCATCACGCAGATCGATGCGCTGCTGCGCCTTGGTCACCGCCGGTTCATTGCCGGCCTTGGCAATCGGTCGGCCGGCCAGGGTATTGATCAGGGTGGATTTGCCGACATTGGGAATGCCGGCAATCAGCGCAGTGACATTGCCGGTGGCATCCGGTTTGACGCCGGGCAGCCGGCGGCAGATGTCGGCAAGACGACGGATTTTCTCCGGTTCACGGGTGCTGATTGCCAGCGCCCGCACCGCCGGGTCCTTCTCCAGATGCTCAAGCCACTGCCTCGTGACCTCCGGATCGGCCAGATCCGCCTTGCTCAGCAACTTCAAGCACGGCTTGCCGGCACGCAGCTGCGCCAGCACCGGGTTGGCGCTGCTGTAGGGCAGGCGGGCGTCAACAATCTCGATGACCAGATCCACCTTGGGCAGCATTTCCCGGATCTCGCGGGTGGCCTTGCTCATGTGGCCGGGAAACCAGTTGATGCTCATGCGACAGCCAGAAATACCAGAGGGGCCGGCATTGTAGCAGCGTCGGCCTGCCTGTGCCGTGTCCAAGCCGGGTTTCAGCAGTTACCATGCTGCTGCGGTCTTTGCGGACAGATTCTGTCGCAGCGTTGGTGCAGACTGGCCGCAGCCATCAGGGAGAGCGCCTTAACATGCAGTCCGGCCTTGCCGTTATCCACGCCAATCATCTGGAAACCCTGACCGAGCTCACCGTGCAGTGGCTTGGCGCACAGCCGCTGGCGCCGCTGGAAGACGAGATCTTTCTGGTCCAGTCAAACGGCATGGCCCAGTGGCTGAAGCTGAAGCTGGCCAGCGATGACGCCTGCGGCATCAGTGCCGCGCAACGCTTCCAGATGCCGGCCCGTTTTCTCTGGGCCGCCTATCGCAGTGTGCTTGGTGAACAGGCTGTGCCACCGACCTCCCCGTTCGACAAATCAAGGCTGGTCTGGCGGCTGATGGGATTGCTCCCTGCTTTACTGCATCGCGACAGCTTCCGGCCGCTGCATCAGTTTCTTGCTGACGATGATGATCAGCGCAAACGCTTCCAGCTGGCCGAGCGACTGGCGGATCTGTTCGACCAGTATCAGGTCTATCGCGCCGACTGGCTGGCGCTGTGGGAACAGGATCAGCGTTTACTGATCACCCCGCGCGGCGAGCAGGTGGCCCTGCCCGAGGATCAGCACTGGCAGGCGGAATTGTGGCAGGCGCTGATTAATGATCTGCCTGAACACCTGCGTGGCAGCAGCCGTGCCCATGTTCATCAGGCTTTTCTGGCGGCGCTGGAACAGGGCGCCGTGCCGCGCGATTTACCGCGGCGGCTGGTGGTGTTCGGCATTACCTCGCTGCCGAAGCAGGTGCTTGATGCATTGCATGCGCTGTCGCCGCACTGCCAGATCCTGATGCTGGTGCAGAACCCCTGCCAGCATTACTGGGCTGACATTATTGAAGACAAGGCGCTGCTGCGCTTGCAGCAGCAACGCCATCAGCGCAAACCGTCGATGACCGCGCTGTCCGAAGAGGAAATACCACGGCATGGTCATCCGTTGCTGGCCGCCTGGGGCAAGCAGGCGCGCGACTATATCGGCCTGCTGTATGACTACGATGTGCCGGAGCGGTACCGCGACTGGTTTCAACAGATTGATCTGTTTCATCCTGTTAAAACGGTAACCAGTGCGCCGGACAGTCTGCTGGCGCAGCTGCAGCAATCCATTCTTGATCTGGAACCGCTGCCGGAAACGCCGAAGCAGGTTAGCGCCGATCACTCGATCTCGTTTCACTGCGCCCATAGCCCGCAACGGGAAGTGGAAATTCTCCACGACCAACTGCTCGCCGCCTTTGCCGAAAGCGCCAGCAACGGCAAGGCATTGCGGCCGCGCGATGTGATCGTCATGGTGCCGGATATCGAGCTGTATGCGCCGCATATCGATGCGGTGTTCGGCACCGCCCAGGGTAACCGGCATATCCCCTACACCATTTCCGATCGCAGCCAGCGCCACCGGTTGCCGTTTGCCATTGCACTGGAAGCGCTGCTCGATCTGCCGCGCTCACGCTTTACCGTCAGCGACCTGCTCGATCTGCTTGATGTCGCGCCGTTACGGCAACGCTTTGCCATTGAGGAAAGTGATCTGCCGGTGCTGCGCCGCTGGGTGCGCGAATCCGGTATTCGCTGGGGCCTGCATGCTGAACAACGCAGCAGCCTCGACCTGCCCGGCAACTTCAGCCAGAACAGCTGGACCTTCGGCCTGAAGCGCATGCTGCTCGGCTATGCCAGCGGCAGCAGCGGCAGCTGGCAGGAAATCGAACCCTATAGTGAAGTCAGCGGCCTGCAGGCGACACTGGCCGGCCAGCTGTTTGCCCTGCTCGGCGAGCTGGAAAAGCACTGGCATTCACTGCGCCAGCCGGGCACTCCGGATCAGTGGATGGTGCGGCTGCGCGAGCTGATCGACGATCTGTTTGCGCTCGATGACGATGAAGATCTGCAACTGCAGGCGACCCTGTTGGAAGCACTGGCGGACTGGCAGGATGCCTGCGAACAGGCCGGCTTTGCCGAACCGCTGCCGCTGTCGGTGGCCCGCGAAGCCTGGCTCGGTGCGCTTGATCAGGGTGGTTTGTCACAACGCTTTCTCGCCGGCCGGGTAAATTTCTGCACCCTGATGCCGATGCGCAGCATTCCGTTTCGCCGCGTCTGCCTGCTTGGCATGAACGATGGCGATTATCCGCGCACGCAGATGCCACTGGATTTTGACCTGATGGCGGGCCGCGGCCAGTATCGCCCCGGTGATCGTTCGCGTCGCGACGATGACCGCTACCTGTTTCTCGAAGCGCTGCTCGCCACCCGCGAGTCGCTGCATATCAGCTGGGTCGGTCGCGACGTTCGCGACAATCATGAACGGCCGCCGTCGGTGCTGGTGGCGCAGCTGCGCGATTATCTCGCCTCTGCCTTTTCCGTCGCTGACGGCGCCCTGCTGGACGCGATTACCGTACTGCATCCACTGCAGCCGTTCAGCCTGAAGTATTTCGATGGTTCGAACCCGGCGCTGTTTTCCTACGACCACGAATGGCGCGCCGCCCATGATGAAGTGGATGAGCAGGAACATGCCCTGCTGCCCCTGCCGCCGAGTGAGCAGGCCATTGCTCTCAACAGTTCCCAGCTGGCCCGGTTTCTGAAGAACCCGCCGCAACTGTTTTTCAATGAGCGATTGAAGGTGCGCTTTGCCGGCGATGACGGCGCGGAAGATGATGACGAACCCTTTGCCCTTGATGGCCTCGGCAAGCACCAGATCAGCAGCACGCTGCTCAGCGCGGCGATGCAAGCCGACGCTGATGAACAGGACATCGCCTTTGCCAGTGCCCGGCAGCAATTGCTGCGCAGTGGCGCGCTACCGGTCGGCCACGCCGGCGAGCAACTGCTGGATGGCATCGGCGAACAAGCCTGGCAAGCGATCAGCTGCTGGCAGCAGTACTGCCATCGCTTTGCCGACGTTATCCCGCTGCAGGAATTATCGATTTCTGCCTGCGTTCAGGATCAGGAGTTTTTGCTTGAAGACTGGCTGACCGACCTGCGTCAGGACAGCGAACAACGCAAGGTGCGCCTGAGCGTGGTAGCGGGGGAACTGAAGGACAAGCCGCATCGTCTGCTCGGCGACTGGACCCTGCATCTGCTCGCCAACAGCGCTCTCGTATCGATCAGCACCGTGGTGATTGGCAGCGATCAGGTCATTACGCTGGCACCGATTGCCAGCGAACAGGCGCGCCGTTATCTGGATACGCTGCTGCAGGCCTGGCTGACCGCACTGACCTCACCTCTGCCACTGGCCTGTCGCACCGGCTTTGCCTTTGTTGCCGCGGAACAGGCGCTGGCCAGCGGCAGCAGCAAGGCCAACCCGTTGAACAAGGCGCGCGATGCCTATCAGGGAAGCGATTACGGCAGCGCAAAGGGCGAAGTGCACTATGCCAACCAGCAAGCACTACGCCGCGCCTTTGCCGATTTCGATACGCTGATGACGCCGCAAGTTGGCGAGGAGCCCGCCCTGCTTTACTGGGCACGCGCCCTGTATGGCCCGCTGCTGGCCCACTGCGAGGCATCCGGCCATGAGTGAGATTCTCGATCCGATCCGTTTCCCGCTGCGCGGCACCCGGCTGATTGAAGCCAGTGCCGGCACCGGCAAAACCTACACGCTGGCCGCCCTGTATGTGCGCCTGGTGCTTGGCCATGGCGACAGCCCGGGGCCGCTGTTGCCGCCGGATATTCTGGTGGTGACCTTTACCGAAGCAGCCACCCGCGAACTGCGTGATCGTATTCGTGCCCGACTGGCGGAAGCAGCGCTGTGTTTTGCCGGCCGCCAGCCGCCGGAAAGCCATGATCTGTTTTTGCAGACGCTGCTGCAGGAATACCCGCAGGATGAACATCCGCTTTGTGCAGCACGTCTTGATGCTGCTGCCCAGTGGATGGATGAAGCTGCTATCTACACCATTCACGGCTTCTGCAACCGGATGCTGCGTCAGCATGCCTTTGATTCCGGCAGCCTGTTTACCCTCGAGTTGAATCAGGACGAACAAAGTCTGCGCGAACAGGCCGCGGCGGATTACTGGCGCAGCTTTTTCTACAACCTGAATGACGACGCCACCGGCAACCTGCTCCGTCTGTGGCCAACACCAACGGCATTGATGCAGGCAGTGCGGCCGATGCTTGGCCATCAACACCAGTTTGCCGAAGAGCTGCGCTCGCCGGCCGAGATCATTACCGAGATCAGCGCCGCCCGGCAGGCCATTCTTGATGACCTGCGCCGGCGCTGGGGCAGCTGGACCAGTGACCTGCTGGAAAAATTCGAAGCAGCCTGGGACAGCAAGCGACTGGCGAAAAGCAAACCGACTAACAGCGCCACCATTCGCAAATGGTTCGAGGCCATTGCCAGCTGGCTGGAAGATCCGGATCAGCCGGCGCCGAAACTGACCGAAACATTCTTTCTGCGCATGAATGCAGGGGCGCTCGCCGAAGCCAGTGACAAGATTCCGGAAATTGTCAGCGATCCGGCCATTGCCGCCATTGATGAACTGAACAATATCGAAGCACGCCTGCCGGCTCTGCTGCCTGCCCTGCTACCCCATGCGGCACGCTGGATCAGCCAGCGCATGGATCAGTACAAGCGCCGTCACGGCATGATCGGTTATGACGACATGCTGACCCGGTTGCGCGATGCCATGACCACGGAACAGGGCCCGCGCCTTGCCGCAATCATTCGCCAGCAATTTCCGGTGGCAATGATTGACGAGTTTCAGGATACCGACCCGGTGCAGTATCAGGTTTTCAGCACCCTGTATGCCGATCAGCCCGACACCACCTGGCTGATGATCGGCGATCCGAAGCAGGCAATTTACGGATTTCGCGGTGCCGATATTCATACCTATCTGGCGGCACGACGGGCCACCGAGGGCTGTCATTACACGCTGGACAAAAACTTCCGTTCCAGCGAAGCGCTGGTGCAGGCGGCCAACCACCTGTTCAGCTACGCCGGCCGTTATCCGCAGGGCAGTTTTCTCTATCGCGACATTCCGTTCAGCCCGGTAAAGGCCAATAGTCGCCGCGAGCGTTTTCTGATTGACGGCCAGCCCGCCAGCGCCATGACCCTGTGGCAGCTCGACAGTGGCATGGACGATCCGAGTCTGAGCAAAGGCCAGTACCTGAAAGAAATGGCTGCACGCACGGCATCGGAAATTGTCCGGCTTCTGAATCTGGCGATTGAACAGCGCTGCGGCTTTGAAAAAGATCAGGAACTTGCGCCGCTACGCCCGGCCGACATTGCTATTCTGGTGCGCGACGGCAAGGAAGCCGGCCGCATGCGTACTGCGCTGAGCGAACGCGGCCTGCGCAGCGTTTATCTCTCCGACAAGGACAGCATCTTTGACAGCATTGAGGCAACCGACCTGCTGTGCTGGCTGCAGGCAGTGGCGGAACCGGAATCGGAACAGAAAATCCGTGCTGCACTCGCCACCGCCACGCTGGCACTCAGCTGGCAGGAGCTGGATGAGCTGAGCCGCGACGAACAGTTGTGGGAAGCGAAGGTCGAGCAGTTTCATCTTTACCATCGACAGTGGCAGCAGCATGGTGTGCTGCCGATGATTCGCGCGCTGCTGCGTGATTATCAGGTGCCGGCCCGACTGCTCGGCAACGACGATGAGCGCGCGCTGACCAACCTGCTGCATCTGGCCGAACTGGCGCAGCGTGCCGCCGGCCAGCTGGACGGTGAACTGGCGCTGGTGCGCTGGCTGGCAGAATCCATCGATAACAGCAGCGAGGCCGGCGAGGACACCATCCTGCGACTGGAAAGCGATGCCGATCTGATCCGTATCGTCACCATTCACAAATCCAAAGGGCTGGAATACCCGCTGGTGTTCCTGCCGTTTATCTGCACCTTCCGCGCCGAGCTCGGCAAGTACCTGCCGCTGCGTTTTCACGACGACAACAATGTCCAGCACCTGACCCTGACCCCGACACAGCAGGATATTGATCGCGCTGACCGTGAACGTCTGGCCGAAGACCTGCGCCTGCTGTATGTCGCCGTTACCCGCGCCCGTCATGCCTGCTGGCTCGGCATGGCGCCATTGCGTATCGGTCAGGGCAAGGACCGCACCGACCTGCCCGGCAGTGCCATCGGTTATGTGCTGACCGGCGGCGCTGCCATGCAACCAATCGAACTGTCAGCAAAGCTGGACGCATTGGCGCAGCAATGTGATGCGATACAACGCACCAGCGCACCGGACAGCAACGACATTCGAGCGCGCCTGAATGCAGAGCGGAAGACACTGCCACCGGCCCGTGATTACCACGGCCCGGAAACCGAACACTGGTGGATTGCCAGCTACAGCGCACTGGAACCGGAAGCACGCTCGGCCAATGAAGCGCCGCGGGATGTGCGCGACGAAGTGATGGCGGAAGAAAAGCAGCACACTGAATTGACGCCTTCCCGTAGCGCAGACAACAACGCTGGCACCGACAGCATCCACCACTTTGCCCGCGGCCCGCAGGCCGGTACTTTCCTGCATGGCCTGCTGGAGCTGGCCGGCACCCAGGGTTTTGCCGCGACCCTGCAGCAACGTCGCGAGGAATTCCGCCAGCAACTGCAACGGCGCAGCCGTGTCGCCGGCTGGGAAGCGCAGCAAACCATGCTCGAGCGCTGGTTTGACGACTATCTCAACACGGCACTGCCGTTTGGCAATCAGTCGCTGCGTCTGATTGATCTGCCACGCCAGCAGTGTCAGGCGGAAATGGAATTCTGGATCCAGTCCAGCGCCGTCAGCACCGAAGCGCTGGATCAACTGGTGCGCCGCCATGTTCTGCCCGGCCAGCCGCGCCCTGCCCTGCGCCGGGATATGCTCAACGGCATGCTCAAGGGCTTTATCGATCTGGTGCTGGTCGATCAGGATCGCTATTTCGTCGCTGACTACAAATCCAACTGGCTCGGTCCGGACGAACACAGCTACAGCAACAGCGCCATGGCCGAGGCGGTGCTGGAAAAACGTTATGACGTGCAGATGTGTCTGTACCTGCTGGCCCTGCATCGCTTGCTGCGGGCCAGACTCGGCGAAGGTTATCAGCCGTCGCAGCATCTCGGCGGCGCGGCCCTGTTGTTCCTGCGCGGCCTCTACAGCGACAGTCGCGGGGTCTGTTTCCAGCCGCCGACCATGGCGCTGGTTGAAGCCATGGATGCGCTGTTTCGCGGCCAGAACGTGATGGAGAAAGCCGATGTCCTCTGAGCTGCTTTCACTGCAACATCCGGCGCTGGCGCAACTGGACCAGTGGATTGCCGACGGCTGGATCAGGCCGCTGGACCGGGCGCTGGCAACCTTGTTACTGGATGAGGGTGACGAGCAGGACAGCCGCGTGCTGTTGCTGGCGGCATTGGCCAGCCAGCAACTTGGTCAGGGCGATATCTGTGTCGATCTGCAGCGGGCGACGACCACCCCGGTGCAATTGTTCCCGCATCCACCGCGCACCGACAGCAGTGATTCGCCGCTGAGCTGGTTGCAACAGCAAACGCTGGAGCAGTTGCTGGCTGCCCTGCACGACTCCAACGTAGTCAGCAGCAACGCGGAAAACGATGGCGCTCCACTGGTGCTGCATGAGCAGCTGCTCTATCTGCGTCGCTATTACCGTTATGAAAGCGATGTCGCGGCGCAGATCAGCGAACGTCTTGGCCATCCGGTTGCCACGCCCTCTCAACTTGGCGAGCGTCTCGACAATCTTTTCCCGGCGCGCAGCGACAACCAGCCGGACTGGCAAAAGATTGCCTGCGCGCTGGCCAGTCGCAGTGCCTTTACCCTGATCACCGGCGGCCCCGGCACCGGCAAGACCACCACCGTGGTGCGTCTGCTCGGCCTGTTGCAATCGGTGGCGGTGGAACAGGGCAAGCCATTGCGCATTCGTCTCGCTGCTCCTACAGGTAAAGCCGCAGCGCGACTGAAAGCCTCGATCAGCGGTGCCATTGCCGGCCTGCCACTTTCGGAAAATATTCGCGCTGAAATTCCCGCCGATGTCAGCACCCTGCACAAACTGCTCGGCAGCCGCCCGGACAGCCGCCGTTTCCGTCACGACCGGCATAATCCGCTGCACGCCGATCTGGTGGTGGTGGATGAAGCCTCGATGATGGATCTGGAAATGACCGCCAGCCTGCTCGATGCCCTGCGCCCGGACACACGTCTGATTCTGATTGGTGACAAAGATCAGCTCGCCTCGGTGGAAGCCGGTGCGGTGCTGGGTAATCTCTGTCAGGGCGCGGATCAGGGCCAGTACAACAGCGACACCGTGCGCTGGCTGGGCGAGCACTGCGACGTTGATGTCAGCGCGTTTGCCGGCAATGGCAGCGCGCTCAGCCAGCAGGTGGCGATGCTGCGGGTCAGTCACCGCTTCAGCGCCGACAGCGGCATCGGCGAACTGGCGCGGGCGGTGAATGCCGGTGATCGCGATCAGATCCGCGCGGTCTGGCAGAAAAATCATGCCGACATCGAACAACTCGGCCTGACCACGCTGCACGACAGCACGCTTACCCGCCTCGCCGTTGAAGGCTACCGCCACTACCTGACGCAACTTACCGCACTGCGGCCGTCGCAGACGGAGCAGATTGATCCGTGGGCCAGCGCCGTGCTCGATGCGTTCGATGACTTCCAGCTGCTTTGCGCCCTGCGCGAAGGTGATGCCGGGGTCAGTGGCCTGAACCGGCGCGTCGCCCGCTCGCTGCAACAGGCCGGCCTGATCAGTCGCAGCGAAGGCTGGTACGAGGGCCGCCCGGTGATCATGACCCGCAACGATTACCAGCTCGGCCTGATGAACGGCGATGTTGGCGTCACCCTCAATGTCGCCGGCGCCGATCAACCTGTCATGCTCAGGGTCGCATTCCGACTGCCGGATGGCCGTATCAGTCTGGTGTTGCCAAGCCGACTCGATGCGGTCGAGAGTGTCTATGCCATGACGGTGCACAAGTCGCAGGGCTCGGAATTCCGTCACGCCGCGCTGGTATTGCCGGAGTCACATCAGGCAGTCAGCCGCGAGCTGCTGTATACCGCTATTACCCGGGCACGCCAGCGCTTTACTCTGGCCGGCACGGCGGCGGCACTGGCGCAACCGGCGCGGCCAACCGTGCGGGCATCCGGGCTGGCAAAAAGGCTGCATGGCTGATTGACTCAGATCAGTACCCGCAGGCCATCGGCAGGCGATGATCGACTCATGACTCAGGGAGAACCCAGTATGCGCTTTCGTCAGATCCGTGATGTCCTTGACTGGACCCGCACCTTCCACGACACCCTCGCCAACGATTACGACGGTCTGGCCAAGGGCCACGAAAAGGAGCGGGTCGGCATGTTGCTGCAGTATCTGGCCGAGCATGAGCGCGCCCTCAGTGGTGCCCTGCAGCACTACGAGGAGGACGCCGCCAAGGCACTGCTGGCGACCTGGTACGATCAGGCCCCGGAAGTGAAGCTGCCGCCGGATCTGAACAGCCTCTGCGACACGCTGGAAAAGGTCGACACCGATACCGTGCTGGCGCTGGCTCTGCTGTTCCATGATCTGCTGATCGATATGTACAAGGCGCTTGCCGCCAAGGCACCCACCCCCGCCGCCAAAACCCTGTTTGACAGCCTGATCAGTCAGGAGACCCGCGAAAAAATGCGCACCGTGCGCGACGCGCTGCGTCTCGAAGATCTCTGATTCTTTCCTGATTCGTTCCTGATTCATTCCGTGATTGATGTCACCCCGGTCCTGACCGGGGTGACATCGTTGTGGCATGATTGGCGATATCCTGCAGCTCAGCGAGCAGATATCCGACAATGCGTGCCCTGTTCTGGCTATTGCTTTTCCCCGGCCTGGTGCTTTTCTCCGGCCTGGCGCTGGCCCATCCCGGCGGCGTCGACCGTCATGGCGGCCACACCGACCGCAGCAGTGGCCACTACCACTGCCACCGCGAACCCTGCCAATCGACCCAGCAACAACAGCAGGATGCGCTTGAGGAAGCACGCCAGCAGGGCCGTGCCTTTTCCCTGCTGTACGACCGCCGTGACTGGCCGCACTGGCGTGACGAGGACGGCAACTGCCGCGACACGCGAGCGGAAGTCCTGATTCGCACCAGTCGCGTAGCAGTTACCTATCGCGACGCGCAACAGTGTGTCGTGGAGCGCGGCGAGTGGCTCGACCCTTACAGTGGCCAGCTGGTTTTTCTGGCAACGCAAATGGATATCGACCATCTGGTGCCGCTGAAACATGCGCACGGTCACGGCGGCAACAACTGGCCGCTGCGAAGGCGCGAAGCCTTTGCCAACGACATTGATAATCTGGTGCCGGTGAGCGCGTCCCTGAACCGCAGCAAAGGCTCATCCAGCCCGGACCAGTGGTTGCCGCCGGATCGCAGTTACTGGTGTGAATACGGCCGTCGCTGGCAATCGGTGAAACAGCGTTATGCGTTGATGGTGACGCCGCCGGAACAGGCTACGGTAAGCGGGCTGATGCAGACCTGCGCACAGGTCAGCGTCAGCCGCTGAAACGATCAGAAGAAGTAAATCAGTTCGAGCTGGATCATGTCTTCGCGAGAAAACGCGGCCAACGGTTTATCCGGGGCAACGCCGTTGAAAATCTCGTCCGCGGTCGGCGGATCACCGGCCCGGCTGTAGATACTCGCTTCCAAGGTAGCCCGCCAGCGATCGCCGAAGCGGCGACTGGATTCGAGGCTGTAGACGCGCTCTTCGGTTTGCGGGTCCCAGATCAGGCCCCAGAGCAGTTCAGTGCCGGCGATATCGTTTAAGGTCAGCCGGTTACCGAGCAACCAGTCACTGGCAAACGGCGAAACAAAATTATCGGCGCGGTCTTCCCACAGGTATTCGACAATCCAGCCGAGATCCATATCGCTGCCGAACAGGCCCACCTGGGTATATTCAAAACCGGCATCGGCAGCATGCATGCGGCGCTCGAAACGATTGCCGCTGCGGGCGATGGCTTCCAGCTTGAACAGCCAGCCGCCAAGCAGATACTGGGCTTCAAGACCGGACTGTTCGATCACCGGATAAAACGGATCAAGTCGTGGTTTGAAACCAGGCGGCAGTGGCCCGCCAACCCAGCCCGCGGCAAAAGCATCATCGAAGTTCGGCGTCAGCAACGGCTCGCGGCCATTGCCGGAAAAATGCGACAGTGCCAGTTGCAGGCTGCCGAACATCTGTTGCCAGCGAATCGCGGCATCGACACGGTATTGCTCTGCGCGGGAGGCATAGCTGGCAGCGTCGGTATCGACCGGCACCGGCAAGCCGGGCCGACCATCCGGGCCGGCAAAGGTGCGCTCACGAAATCCCGGCAACACATACAGATCGAGTGTGCCCCAGTCTCGCACGGTGGAGACATTGATCATCGGCTGGCCGAGTTTGTCCTCGCCATCGGGCTGCTCGACCGCATCGGTCTGGTTGATGATATCGACCAGATGCCGGCCTTCGGTGACGCCCCAGAACACCTTGCCGATTCCGACCCGTGATTCCCAGCCATCCGCCACGTGCAGCCAGATCAGCTCGCGAATATCGGCATGACTGCGCTGGCTGTCGTTCTCGTCAATACGGGCAAAGGGCACAAAGGTGAACAGATCACGGCGATCATTCCACTCGTGCAGCAACTCGCCACGGACATACGCCGAACCGTTATGCCAGTAATCCGGGTTGCCGGGGCCCTCGGTAAAGTAGCGCCCTTCCAGACCGGTTTCGCCGCGCCACTCCCAGCCCAGCGCCGATGCGCTGGCAAGCAATAGCAGGCAGGCAGCAGGTAAACGCAGCATCAATCAGCGCGCCCGCATCAGGCTGTTCTGGGTAAAGTCCGCTTCGCTCAAACCGGTATTGAAGCGGTAGTCGCTCCACAACAGTTCAGTGGATTTGCCGGTCTGGTGGTTGACCATTTCCATCTTGCCCGGCTGCCAGAAGCGTTCCAGATGCAGGCTGTGATCGGTAACGGTCAGGGTTTTCAGCAGGCTCTGCTTGCGGTCAAAGTAATCGATCTTGTGGACCCGGTATTCGGCCTGATCCATCCACACCACCTGACGGGTGTAACCGGAATACTGGTCCTGCGGGTAACGCTCGTAGACAAAGCAGGTCAGCTCGCCACAGGGCTCATCGCGCAGATACTTGTAGCGGTATTTTTCCACTTCCTGGGCACGCATATCTTCAAAGGCAAATTCACTGCCCATGAAGGAGCCGGACTGATTGCGCGAAGCGATGGTCTTGACCCGCTTCAGCGCCGGCAGATACAGCCACTGATCGTCATCACCGGTCGGATGACTCCAGGTCAGCAGTGCCGTGCCACGAACATCCGCCGGCGTATCGAAAATGGTCAGGCTCTTGTCGCCCTCGCCTTCCTTGCCTTCAAGGGTGCGAACGCGCAGCTCACGTTCCGAGCGATCACCGCGGCGACTGCTCAGCACCATCTTCATGGTCGCTTCGAAATCGCCGAACCCCTGACCACGGCGATCTGCCTCGCGGGCAATGGCCAGACCCTTTTCCTCGGCGGTTTCAGCAAGCAGTGAAACCGGGGCAATCAGCAGGGAGAGAAGTACGGACAGGGAAAGGGTGCGACGCAACATCAGGGCCTCCGGAAAAGCGCGGCAAGGTGACGGTGCGTCACTGTGCCGCCCTGCCCGGAACAGGTCAAGAACAGGGCGGCAGGTGTCAGACGTTCGGTGGCAGATTGTCCCGACGGTCCTCGTCCGGCAGGTGGAGGAAGTTCTGGTAAACAATATCAAAGGCCTCGTTGACCGAATCGGTGACATGGAACAGCGCCATGTCGTCCTCACCGATACAACCGTGCTCGGCCAGCATCACCTGACGCATCCAGTCCACCAGCCCGCCCCAGAAATCACGACCCACCAGCACGATCGGAAACGGTTTGGTCTTGCCGGTCTGCACCAGCGTCAGCGCCTCGAACAGCTCATCCATGGTGCCGTAGCCACCGGGAAAGACGACGAAGCCGACCGCATGCTTGACGAACATCAGCTTGCGGACAAAGAAATAACGGAAGTCGAGGCCGAGATCCTGAAAGCGATTCGCACCCTGCTCATGGGGCAGCTTGATGTTCAGCCCGATAGAGCAACCGTCAGTGCCGAAGGCACCCTCGTTGGCGCCCTCCATGATGCCGGGGCCACCGCCAGTCAACACATTCAGACCGGTGTCGCCGAAACGGCGGGCCAGCTCTTTTGCCTGACCGTAATAAATCGAATCCGGCCCGAGCCGAGCGCTGCCATAAATGGTGACCGATGGGCCAATGGTAGCGAGATGCTCAATGCCGTCCACCAGCTCCGCCTGAATACGCAATACCCGCCAGGCCTCGCGACTTCTTCGCTCGTCCATTACCACTCCTCCATCAGGGTGGCGGCGTCCTGCAGCAACTGCTGCACCCGCGCCACCGACTGCTCCAGTCGTTCAATATCACCACTGGCGAGCAGCGCATAGGGATCTTCTGCGGCGATCGCCAGACTGTTTTCTGTCGGCGCCTGTGCCCGTCGCGCCATGCCACTGGCGGCAAACAGCGACAACGCCTCTTCATCAAGCCAGCAAAGCAAATCACTGCGATTGGTCCGCGCCTCGCTGATCAGCAGCAACTCCGGAGAGTGTACGCCGGCTGCAGTGGCGGTGCGCTCCACTTCGGCCAGACTGATCTGCCGTGCCGACAGCAGATCCGGCTGGCCACGCAGGGCCTGCCGCGCCAGCCCGACCACGGTGCTGTAAAGGTGAAAAATCACTGCTGCACGCTGCGCCAGCAACTCGCCACGGGGAGCATTACGCTCAAGGTTCTTGCGCAACTCGCGCAAGGTCCACTGGGCAAAAAAAAGTCGCTCACGCAGACCACTGACCTGATTCTCGCGCACCATCCGCGACATAACGGTTGCTCCGAAACAACACGGCCGGGCCCGTTTTGACGGGTCCGGCCGCTGGGCTTTCTGTTACCGGTAAATTACTTTTTTACCGGTGCCTTTTTCTTTGCTGCGGCCTTTTTCTTCGCCGGGGCTTTTTTCGCTGCGGCCTTCTTTGCAGCCGGCTTCTTTGCGGCGGCTTTCTTCGCCGCCGGCTTTTTCTCGTTTACGCCGCCCTCTTCATGCCAGGCGCCGTCGCGATAGAACGCGTACCAGCCGGTCGGCTTGCCATCAATTTCCGACTGAACGTACTGCTCACGGCTCTTGCGACTGAAACGCAGCAGGGATGGATTGCCGGCCGGATCCTGTGCCGGCGCGTCAGCCAGATAGCGATGCTTTTCTTCCAGCTTGTCACGTACCGACTGCACTTCGCTGACCAGCGGTGCACGGGTTTCCCGATTTTTCGGGAACTTGCTGGCAGCAAGAAACAGACCGGAGGCACCATCGCGAAGCAGGTAGAAATCATCCACCTTCTCGCACTTCAGGTGCTCCATTGGAATCGGATCAGCCCGCGGCGGCGCTGCCTCACCATTGCGCAGCAGCTTGCGGGTATTGCCGCAGGCTTCATTGGTGCACTTGAAGAACTTGCCGAAACGACCGGTGCGCAGCTGCATGTCATTGCCGCATTTCTCGCACTCGATGGTCGGGCCATCATAGCCCTTGATGCGAAACTCGCCCTGCTCGACCAGATAGCCGTCACAATCCGGGTTGTTACCACAGACGTGCAGCTTGCGCTTCTCGTCCATCAGGTAACTGTCCATGGCGGTGCCACATTTCTGGCAACGCTTCTTGCGACGCTGTTCCAGCGCTTCGGCCTCATCATCATCGTCGATGACCCGTACCGCTTCTTCACCCGGCAGCAGATTCAGCGTGGCAGTGCAGCGCTCTTTCGGCGGCAGACTGTAGCCGGAGCAGCCAAGGAAAACGCCGGTGGAGCCGGTCCGGATCTGCATCGGCCGGCCACAGACATGGCAGGCGATATCGGTTTCGGTCGGCAGGTTGGCACGCATGCCGCCGCTGGCCTGTTTGCCGGCAGCATCGCCCTGTGCAGCTTCCAGTCTGGCGCTGAAATCCTTGTAGAAATCATCCAGCACGTCGCGCCAGTTGCGCTCACCGGAAGCCACCCGGTCGAGGGTCTCTTCCATGTTGGCGGTAAAGCCGTAATCCATCAGATTGGGAAAACATTCCGCCAGACGGTCGGTGACGATATCGCCCATTTTCTCGGCATAAAAACGCCGGTTCTCGGTGTGGACATAACCGCGATCCTGAATCGTCGAGATAATCGCCGCATAGGTTGACGGCCGACCGATGCCGCGCTTTTCCAGCTCTTTCACCAGACTGGCTTCGGTATATCGCGCCGGTGGTTTGGTGAAATGCTGAATCGCATCAACTTTGCGAATCGGCAATACCTGACCCTTTTCCAGCGCAGGCAACTCGGTATCTTCCGGGCCCTTGCGCGACATCGGTGGCAGCATCCGGGTCCAGCCGTCGAACTTCAGAATCCGGCCACGGACTTTCAATTCGTAGTCACCGGCCTGTGCCGTTATCGTGGTGCTCAGGTACTCGGCCGGCGGCATCTGGCAGGCAATAAACTGGCGACGGATCAGGTCATAAAGACGACGCGCGTCCTTTTCCATATCGTTCAGCGATTCCGCATCCCGACCGACATCGGACGGACGAATCGCTTCGTGCGCCTCCTGCGCCCCCTCCCGGCTGGAATAGGAAATCGGCTTGTCCGGCAGATACTGCTCGCCGAGTTTCTTGCCGATCCACTGCCGGCAGGCGGCTACCGCATCTTCACTCAGGTTGGTGGAGTCGGTACGCATGTAGGTGATGTGACCAGCTTCGTAAAGGCGCTGGGCCAGCATCATGGTTTTCTTGACGCCAAAGCTGAGCCGGGTGCTGGCGGCCTGCTGCAGTGTCGAGGTAATAAAGGGCGCAGATGGTTTGGATCGGGTCGGCTTGTCTTCACGGTCAAGAATTTTCAGCTGGCCGGCATCGCGCAACGCCTTTTCATGACGACGCGCCTGCTCTTCATTAACCGGCCGGAATGCTTCGCCAGCATGGCGATTAACCTGCATGCGAATCGGCTCCGCCTGCTTCATTTCACCGTCGGCAAACAGCTCCCAGTATTCGTCGGGAATAAAAGCGCGAATCTCCCGTTCGCGTTCCACCACCAGCTCCACCGCCACCGACTGCACCCGACCGGCGGACAGGCCGCGGGCAATCTTGTCCCACAGCAGCGGCGACACCATGAAGCCGACCACGCGATCGAGGAAGCGTCGCGCCTGTTGCGCTTCAACCCGATGCATGTCGAGCTTGCCCGGCTTCTGGAATGCTTCCTGAATGGCCTTCTTGGTAATTTCGTTGAACACCACGCGGTTAAAGCGCTGGTTGTCACCGCCGATAACCTCTTTCAGGTGCCAGGCGATGGCCTCCCCCTCGCGATCCAAGTCGGTGGCGAGATAGATGGTTTCGGCTTTGGCGGCGAGCCGTTTCAGCTCGTCGATGACCTTTTCCTTGCCGGGCAGGATCTCGTAACGCGCTGCCCAGCCATGCTCCGGGTCGATCCCCATGCGATTGACCAGCTGCTCGCGGGCCTTGCGGGCCTTGTGCCGGGCGCGCTCTTCGGCAGGCAGCGAGCGGGTAATAGCCGCTTCCTTAGTACGCTCCGCCGGAGTGCTCTTGGCTGTGCCCCCGACCGGCAGATCACGCACATGGCCGACACTCGATTTGACGATAAAGTCGTCCCCGAGGTAGCGGTTGATAGTGCGCGCCTTGGCAGGCGACTCGACGATTACCAGATTTTTAGCCATCTTGAACGAAACCTGTCCGGGCGGTGGGCCATCAGCGGCCGCCTATTTAGGCGGAGCAACCGGGGGCGGTCAAGAAATAGCTCTGACCGCCTCCTTTTTTAGTAGTAATCGGATTAAGGGGCCGACTGCAACCCCCTGTTGTAAGCCGTCAGCCTGATTTGTCAGCCGTGAAGGACAGGTCCACAATCAGCCAACATCGCATTCAGGAGCCCGAGACATGGAGAATGAGTACCGTACCCTGCTGGTAGCCATAGACTGCAGTGAAGACTCCGGCCGGGTACTGGCCCGGGCCGCCGCGGTGGCCGCCAAGGGTGCCCGCCTGCACCTGATCCACGTGATTGAACCGCTGGCGCTGGCCTATGGCGCCGATGTGCCGATGGATGTTTCCGATCTGCAGGCCAGCCTGATGGATCAGGCCCGCAAGACCGCGCTGGAACATGCCGAGCGCTTCGGCATTACCCCGGAGCAGGTGCATGTGGAGCTGGGGGCGATAGAGAAAACCATTCGGGAAAAGGCCGACCAGCTCGGCGCCGACCTGATCGTGGTGGGCAGCCACACCCGCAGTGGCCTTGCCCTGCTGCTGGGCTCCACTGCCCGCGGGCTGGTGCCTGGCGCCCATTGCGATGTGCTCGCCGTCAAGGTTGACCAGAGCAGCTGAACACTGCAACCAAGCGGGGCGCCATTGGCGCCCCGCTTGGTTTGAACAACTTCATCAAAGAGCCTGTCAGGTGGTCTGCATATTGCTGCGCACCGGCTGCGCCGACTCATTCCACAGGCAAAGAATATCCGCCAGTTTGTGGGCCTGATCATTCAACGCCGCCAGCTCTTCCGCCGTTCCCTTGGCGCCGGTAAAGATCGGCACAGTACGCAGCTTCGGCACCAGCTCATGCTGCGGGTTCTGCATCTTGTTCACTTCCAGCGTCCAGCGGATGTTGTGCACCAGCATGCGGTAAAACGCCAGCTTGGTCGCCAGTGACAGATAGTTGAATTCGGAGATATTGCTGAAATCGGCATAGTTCAGCCGCGCCACAATTGCTTCTCTGGCCGCCTCGTCCACACGAATGGTAGCGCTGCGCGGGGTGCCACGAATCATCGCCAGGGCACCAAACACTTCGCCGGGCGAAATATAGTTGAGCACCTGTTTTCCGCCGCCATTAGGCGCCATCACCGCCAGCTGGCCCTTGAGCAGAAAATACAGATAGGTATCAGTGTCGCCCTGACGAATCACTTCCTCGCTGGCCCTGGCCTGCATGATGTCAGAGCACTCAAGCAGGCGCGACAGCTGCTGCTCGCTTTCCTTCGCGACCTCATTGAAAAACGGGATACCCGACAGCAACCTCTGGATACGCTCCAGCGGATACTCGGCCCGATTGATCTGCTCCATAACCCCGACTCCGTTAAACCACACTGACCAGAACAGCTGACCATCCTAGGCAAGAGGCGACAACAGGGCAACGCCGTATTGGCCAATTTCTGCAGTTTGACCGGCATCCACAATCTGGCCATCCGGCACTGGCCACAAGAACAGTACGCGTGTTAGCATCGGCTTTCGATCGCCACGAAGCGACGCAAGGAGAGACCAATGAGTGATGCCCTGACCGACCGCCAGCGCGAAGTACTTCAATGCATCCGCCAGCACCTGCAGGACACCGGCATGGCCCCGACCCGGGCGGAAATTGCCGACCTGATGGGATTCCAGTCAAAAAATGCCGCCTCAGACCACCTCCGGGCACTCGAGCGCAAGGGCTTTATCCGCATCCACAATGACCGCTCCCGCGGTATCCAGCTGCTCGAATCAGCACAGTGGAATGACGATGAAATGCCGCTGGTCGGCAAGGTCGCCGCTGGCCTGCCGATTGAAGCGATCGAAAACGTCGAGCGCACTGTGCCAGTCCCGCAGGGCCTGTTCCATCAGCGGCCGACCTATCTGCTGCGGGTTCAGGGCGACAGTATGCGCGACGCCGGCATCCTCGATGGCGACCTGATCGCCGTGCGGAAAACCAACATGGCGCGCTCCGGCCAGATTGTAGTGGCCAGAATTGACGAAGATGTCACCGTGAAAACCCTGCAAATCAACAAATCCAGCATTACCCTGATGCCGGCCAACGACGCCTTTGAGCCGATCCGGGTCTCCCCGGACCAGCTTATGATCGAGGGTATCGTGGTAGGCTTGATCCGCGATGTCGGTTGATCACAGCGGAGACGAAACTCATGAAACGGGCAGTAACTGCAGCACCCATGTCTGCACGTCAGACGGCACGTCAGGCAGCACCTCTGATTGCCGCCCTGCTGATTGGCACGGCAACAACGGCTGGCAATCCGGCAATGGCCGCTAACCTTGCCGACTGCCCGAAGAGCCCGAACTGCGTCAGCAGTCAGGCCAGCGATCCGGACCGTCAGGTCGCACCACTGAAGGGCGGCGAGAATGCCGAGCAGGCCCGCGAGAGACTGACCGCAGTGCTGGACTCCCTGCCCCGCGTCAGCTGGACGGCAACCACCGAGCAGCGCATCGAAGCGCAATTCACCTCGCTCATTTTCCGCTTCACCGATGATGTCGTCTTCGAGATTGAAGAGGACGGTACCATTCAGGTTCGCTCCGCTTCCCGAATCGGCTATTCCGATCTTGGCGCCAACCGCTCCCGCGTGGAGATGCTGCGCGAGCGTCTGGCCAGCCCGGAACCCGTCAGCACTGAATAATTACCGCCGCAGAATCTTCAGGACCTTGCATGCCGCTTGCTGATATTGGCGTCAATCTTGGTGACAAGCGTTTCGCTGCTGACCGTGATGCTGTGCTGGCACGGGCGCGCGAAGCCGGCGTCGCCCTGCAGATCATCACCGGCACCAGCGTTGAAGGCTCCGCCGCCGCGCTGGCGCTGACTGAAGAACACCCGGACCTGTATTGCACCGCAGGTATCCACCCGCATCATGCCTCGGAATTTTCCTCCAGCTCGCTGAACGATCTGCGCCATCTGGCCGGCAACCCGAAAGTGCGTGCCATTGGTGAGGCCGGTCTCGATTTCAACCGCGATTTTTCACCGCGACCGATTCAGGAAAAAGCCTTCAGCGAACAGCTGGCACTGGCCGCGGAACTGGGCCTGCCGGTTTTTTTGCATCAGCGCGATGCCCATGAACGCTTCCTGCCGATCCTGCGCGAACAGCGTGACCGTCTCTGTGATGTGGTGGTGCACTGCTTTACCGGCAATCGCGAGGAACTGTTCGACTGCCTCGATCTGGACTGCCACATTGGCATTACCGGCTGGGTTTGCGACGAACGCCGAGGGCTGGAGCTACAGAGGATCGTCGGCAATATCCCGCTGCCGAAACTGCTGATCGAGACCGACGCACCCTGGTTGCTGCCACGTAATATGAACCACAAACCGCCGGTCAACGGCCGCAATGAGCCATCATTGTTACCCTGGGTGGTGACCCAGCTGGCCCTGTCCATGAACAGGGATAGTGACGAGATTGCTCAGGCGACCTGGCAGAATGCGCTACGTTTCTTCCGCATAGAGCCCTGAGTGCGGAGCCGCCTTACAGATATCGGCAATCACGCCGTCTGCATGTAGAATCTTACCTGTATCCCTCGCAGCAGGCCGGACAGTCATGCCGAAACACGCACTCATCATTGTGGCGCTGCTGCTGTCGGCTCTGATTGCTCACGCCGAAATCTACCGCTGGACCGATGCCGAGGGGCGGGTCCACTTCGGTGACAATCCCGAGCAACGGGAAACAGCAGAAAGTGTCACCATCCGGGTCAATACCTACGAAAGTGTCAGCTACGAAAGCGTCAAGAACATCAATTTTGACAACCCGGCCCGGCGCACCAGCAAGGTCGTCATGTACTCAACTGACTGGTGTAGCTACTGCAAGAAAGCGCGGGAGTATTTTCGCAACCAGAAGATTGCATTCGTCGAGTACGACATCGAGAAGGATCCCCGGGCCAAACGTGAGTACGACGCGCTCGGCGCCAGAGGAGTGCCGGTCATTCTGGTCGGCGACAAACGCATGAATGGCTTCAGTCCGGGCGGGTTCCAGAAGATTTATCGCTGACCGCCCACCAATGCACGCACGTCAAGCAAGCCAAAGGGCCAGCAAAGCTCGGTATTTGCCATCCGCAAAACCGGGATTTTCTCGCCGTATCGGGCAATCAGATCGTCATCTTCGGCAATATCCGTGAGCGTCAGCTCCAGCGTCGGCGCGGCGTATTGGATCACTGCCAACGCCTGATCACAGAGATGGCAGCCGGCAGTGGTCAGCAGCTCTGCCTGCATCAGGCTTCTCCATGACGGATCGAGAACAGGTGGTGAATATCCTGATGGCGCTGAAAATCCGGTGGAATGCTGCCACGACTCAGATCCTCTACCTGATACCAGCGCCGAATCTCCGCATCCAGCTCAAAACGACGGAAATTACAGGAAAAATACAGCACTCCACCCGGCTCAAGGCGACGCATGATACGCCGGATCAGCTCAACATGATCGCGCTGGACAACGAAATCATCACGACTTTTGCTGTTGGAAAAGGTTGGCGGATCACAGAACACCAGATCGAATTGCTCGCGACAATCCGCCAGCCAGCTCATCACATCGCCACGTTCAAGACGGTGGCGCAACGTGGAAAATCCGTTCAGCGCCAGATTCTCGCCGGCCCACTGCAGATAGTTGTTGGAAGCGTCCACCGTCACTGACTGACGGGCGCCACCCACTGCTGCCTGAATGGTGGCCGCACCGGTATACCCGAACAGGTTCAGAAACCGTTTGCCAGTGGCCTCCTGACCAAGGCGCAGTCGTACCGGTCGATGATCGAGAAACAGCCCGGTATCCAGATAGGCACGAAGATCCACCAGCAATCTGGCATTCCCTTCCTGCACCACCATCAGGTCGCGTCGCTGACCCAGCTTCTGGTACTGACTGGCGCCCTTTTGTCGCGCCCGGGTACGCAGGAAAACCTGCTCGCGATGTGCTCCCATCACCGCTCGCACCGCCGATACGGCCAGCATGCGTCTGTGCTCGGCGGCCTTTTCATCCACCGTTTTCGGCGCGGCGAATTCCTGCACCAGTACCTTGTCGGCGTAGACATCCACCGACACATTGAACTCTGGTAAATCCCGGTCATAAAGCCGGTAACACTGTACTGATTCGGTTTCCAGCCAGCGTTTCAGCTGCTTGCCGTTTTTACGCAGCCGGTTGGCGAAAGCCTGCGCTTCCGGCGGCAATTCGAATGCCGGCTCACCACTGAGCAACGGCCGCGTCGGTGCCCGTCGCACCGGCCGCAAACGTCGGACAAAGCCGGTCACTGCGCCATTCAGCACCTTCCACTGCTCCAGCGTTTCGGCGCCACTACGATCGAGCACCTCAACGTCGCTGCCCAGCACTGTGGCGGTCCAGCCCTTCGCTTCGTTGGCGAGCAGATGGGCCAGACCATTCATCAGCCAACCGGCCCTGGCCTTATCCTCAAGCCTCTCACCCCAGGGCGGGTTGGTCACCACCATGCCCGCAGTGGGAAAATCGCGTTTCTTCAGCTGGCCGAGCTCACGCCGCTCGAAATGAATCAGGTTGGCGACGCCGGCCCGTTCGGCATTGGCCCGGGCCTGACGCTGAACCGTGTCATCGGCATCGAACCCCTTTAGCGATAGCCCCTGCGGCACAACCACTTCCGCCTCAGCCTGCTGCCGCAGTGCCTGCCAGAGCTGCGGGTTGAATTCGCTCCAGTAATGCAAGGCAAACTCATCACGCATCAAGCCCGGGGCTCGACGGCTGGCCAGCAAGGCGGCCTCAATCAGTACCGTTCCGCTGCCACTGAACGGGTCCACCAGCGCTGGCCAGTGGCCGGTTTCCTCGTCCGGCTGCCACTGCGCCGCCAGCAACATGGCCGCTGCCAGCGTCTCGCGCAGCGGTGCTGCGCCACCTTGCAGGCGATAGCCGCGGCGGCTGAGCGGCTCACCACAGAGGTCAACAAATAATCGCGAACGCTGTTCGCCGATCAACAGACGCAGGCACAGCGCGCCACGAGTCTCACGACTCAGTGGTAATGGCCTGTTCAGGGAGCGGGCGAAGACACTGCCGCTGACCCGGCTATCGCCGCGCACCCCGGCCTCGTGATCAGCATGGACGTTCAGGGCCGGCGCAGCGGTCAGATGCTCAGCAGATAGTGCCGCCGCCAGTGCAACCGGGGCTTCGTGGGGACCCACCTCGACGCTGACAACCGGCACCAGAACGCGCTCGGCAATGCGTGAACGCAGGCAAATGCTCAGCGCCTGTTCGACAGATATATCGACCTGCAATGCCGCAGCACTGCCCTCACCCGCCGTAACCCCCAAAGTGATCAGCTCCCGGCGCAACAACTCGCCCAAACCGGGCATACAGGTGATCACCATTTCCACAATCCATCTCCAAATAGGCTGCTAATCAACCAGATACAGATCATATCAAGCAGTTGCGACAACTATCTCAACGGCGGCCAATATGAAGCATGCTGCTAATGGTACGCCTGTATATCGCAACTCGATATTCGACAGGCTCCGCCATGGTTCCGATACTGAGGTTGTGTCGGGGTCTTTGGCGGACCATGGAATCGCCCGCTGTGCCCTGCGCCAACTGTTAAAGCGAACCTGATGTCCCCCGGTGGCACCACACTCCGGTGTAGCACCACCGCCCCAAACGAGAGGAAACACTCGATGAAAAGACAGAAGAGAGATCGCGATACCCGTGCCTACACCCGTGGTTACCAGGCAGGTCTGCAAGGCAAATCCCAGGATATCTGCCCTTTTGGTTCCACCACTCCCCGATTTAACTGGATCAGCGGCTGGCGTGAGGGCCGCGTCGATCATCTCAACGGTTATGTCGGCGTTGCCAGTGTCCACAACCTGAAGGACATTGTTTAACGCCGCCACAAGGACTCCGTAAGGAGGAACCGGGCGCTCCGGCGCCTACACAGGGCCCCTCCAGGGCCCTTTCCTTTTTAAGCGAACCGCTGAACAACTCGTAGGAGCCGTCGATCGACGGCGAATCGCGGCTGATCAGCCGCTCCTACAGGTTAGCGCCATGCCTTCACGGATTCGGCAATCAGGCCCGGGCCGCGATAAATCAAGCCGCTGTATATCTGCACCAGACTGGCACCGAGACGTTGTTTGTCCGCGACATCCGCGCCGCTGAGAATTCCGCCCACGCCGATTACCGGCAGCTTGCCATCCAGCGCCCGGACCATGGCATCCAGTGCCTGGTCGGCCAGCGGCTTCAGCGGTGCGCCACTCAGGCCGCCTGCCTCGTTGCCATGCCGCAGCCCTTCGACGCCGACCCGCGACAACGTGGTGTTGCCAACAATCACGCCATCCATTTCATGACGGATAAAGGACTGCGCCATGGCATTCATGGCTTCAACGTCGTTGTCCGGGGCGATCTTGATCAGCAACGGCACCCGACGACCACTTTTCTGATCCAGACGGGTCTGCGCTTCGCGCAGCGTAGATAGCAGGGTTTCCAACGCATCACCATGCTGCAAGGTACGCAGGCCAGGGGTGTTCGGCGAGGAGATATTCACGACCACATAGGTGGCCGCCTGATGCACGCGCTGCAGGCAGAGCAGGTAGTCATCAACCGCACGCTCAACCGGGGTGTCGAAGTTTTTACCGATGTTGATACCAAGCACACCGTCATAACGACTCTGCTCAACCGAGCGCATGAGGTAATCCAGGCCCTGATTGTTGAATCCCATGCGGTTGATCAACGCTCTTGCCGGTGGCAAGCGGAATAACCGGGGTTTGGGGTTGCCGGGCTGCGGACGTGGCGTCACCGTGCCGATTTCAAGAAAACCGAAGCCGAGCGCAGCCAGCCCGCGAATACAGTCGCCGTTCTTGTCGAGCCCGGCGGCAAGGCCGACCGGATTGGGGAAATCAATGCCCATGACCCTGACCGGTTTGGCCGGCACACAGCCGGGCCACAGATGCCCGGCACCGCGGCGCAGCATGGCCAGTGTCAGATCGTGGGATTGCTCCCCGGAAAGGGCAAACAGAAACGGGCGGGCTACTTCATAGAGCATGGCGGCACCTCATCAGGTGGCGCGCATTATAGGGAAAGGAAGGGGCGCACTGCACGTCCGCATTAACCGCGCCGCACCCCCGAAAGACAAAACCAGTAACTGAACCGGCCCCCGCGGGGGCCGGCAAATCTCATCGGGCCTTGCTCGCCTTGGCACGGGCACGGGCACGAGCTTCATCCGGCTTGAGCAGGAATCGGGCCAGTGCCGGCAGCAGCCAGAGCGCGCCAATCATGTTCCAGAGGAACATGAAGGTCAGCAGGATGCCCATATCCGCCTGGAACTTGATCGACGAGAAGATCCAGAAAATCACGCCCAGTGCCAACGTGATACCGGTAAAGGCCACCGCTTTACCGGTGGTTTTCAGCGTTTCCCGGTAGGCCGCTTCCAGATCCATGCCGTCTTCAAGATAACCCGCCAGCTTGCTGTAGATATAGATGCCGTAATCGACGCCGATACCCACGCCCAGCGCAATCACCGGCAGCGTCGCCACCTTCACGCCAATGCCCATATAGGTCATCAACGCCTGACACAGCACCGAAGTCAAACCAAGCGGAATGATGATACAGAGCACGCCGCGGATCGAACGGAAGGCCATCAGACAAAGCACAATCACAACACCATAGACCAGTGCCAGCATCGGATACTGGCTGGCCTCGATGGTCTGGTTGGTGGCCGCTTCGACACCGGCATTACCGGACGCCAGCTTGAACTCGATGATGTCCTTGTCGTTGTTCTTGTCGATGTACTTCTCGACCATGCCGGTGACCCGATCCAGCGTCTCCGCCTTGTGGTCATCGAGGAACACATAAATCGGCGTCAGGCTACAATCCAGATTGAACATCGAATTGGGCATAAAGCGCATGGCGTTGTTCAGCGCGAACTGGTCACGCGACACCGCCGCCCACTTCAGGCTGCCCTCGTTCATGTTGGCATTGATCAGCTTGGTGACCGAAGCGATCGACACCACTTCCTGAACACCCTTGGTGTTGCGCAGCTTCCAGGAAAGATCATCTACTTTCATCATGGCGTCGTAGCTGTTGCATGCCTCCGGAGGCGTTACCCCCATCACCACCAGCACGTCGGCACTGACGCTATAGTTGGAAACCAGCACATTGGTGTCATGGTTATAGCGATAGCGGTCTTTCGGCTTGTAGCCACGCTCGCACTCTTTCTCGACACACGGGTCCGGCCAAAGCTCCGGCGCGCCAACATCCAGATCGCCGATTTTCAGGTCCTTGCTGTACCAGATGCCGGCGCCGTAACCGATCACTGCAATCAGGATAGATATTCCAGCCATACCAGGCCGGGTAAAGCGGACAAAAATCTTTGCCAGCGGGCCATCGGACTGGGAGTGACTGACAACCTTGTCAACCGCCTTTTGCCCGGAGCCAATGTAGGAAAGCACCATTGGCACAATCACAAGATTGGTCAGAATCACCACAGCAACACCGACACTGGCAGACAACGCCAGTTCGCGAATCACGCCAACATCAATCATGTAAAGCGTCAGGAAGCCGATCGCGTCACTGACCAGTGCCACACTGCCCGGCACCACCAGCACCGTCAGAGTTGCCAACGCTGCCTCACGCGGGCCGAGATCGCCAGCCAGATTGTTCAGGAAGCCATTGACGATCTGCACGCCATGGCTCACAGCGATGGCAAACACCAGAAATGGCACCAGCATTGAATAGGGATCAATGGTGAAGCCGAGCATGGTGACGATACCGAGCTGCCAGATAACGGCAATAAACGAGCACAGCACGACAGCAAAGGAGCTGCGCAGTGAACGGGTATCGATTAGCAACAGCACTGCGGTCAAGGCAAGAATGACAAAGAAGAACGTTGCCACTTCCTGCGCCGCCGCCATCACATCGCCGACTTTCTTGGCGATACCAATGATGTGGATGCGGATAAACGGATACTCGCTTTCGTAGCGGCTGCGGATTTCTTCCAGCGAAGCTGCCAGCGTCGGAATATCAACGTCCGAGCCCTCAGACAGCACATCGAGCAAGTTGGCGTGGACGATAGTGGAACGGAAATCATCCGCCACCAGCCTGCCGACCTGACCGGAACGCAGTACGTTGGTACGCAACAGATCCAGCGAAACCTGATTGCCATCGTAATCACCCGGGATTACTTCGCCGCCCTGAAAGCCCTCTTCAGTGACTTCATTCCAGCGCACATCGGGTGTCCACAGGGAGCTGATCCGCGACGGGTCAACACCGGGAAGTGAGAACACATCATCAGTAATCAGCTTCAGTACCTGCATGTACTCATCATTGAAGATGTCGTCATGGCGGGTATCAGAAACAATGATGCGGACATCATTACCCAGATCAATGTCGTTCTGGTGCTCAAGAAAGTTCTGGATGTACGGATGCTGCAACGGCACCATTTTGCGTACATCTGTATTTACCGTGATTTGGCTGGCCTGATAGCCCAGAAACACAGTTGCCGCCGCGAACAACAGCAGAATAACCGGCCGAACTGAAAACAGTCCCCGGGAAACAGCTCTGGAAAATGCATTACCCATCGGAGTGTCCTCAGCGAATATCGTTTTTCACACGGATGCCGGCATCGCCGACCATGACCAGCTCACCGCCAGTCAGCGGCAAGACGGCGGAGACCGACTCACGGTCTTGCAAATACTGCAGGGCAACACTGTTACCACCGTCACGGCTGACCAGCACCACGCCAGCGCCGCCAACCAGCACCAGGGTGCCATCGTCCAACTGCGCGGCGTCATTGATGCCGCGAGTCACGCCTGTCTGCACCTGACGCCAGCTGTCACCCTGATCCCGGCTGATCCACAGGTTTCCCTGCAGGCCGTAGGCAACCACACTGCCATCCTTCATCGCGGTAACGCCAAAGAAGGAGCCGTCATAAGGGCTCTGCAAGGACTTCCAGGACAAACCATTGTCACGGGAGCGGAACAGCAGCCCTTTTTCACCGGCTGCAATCAAGGTATTGCTGCCCGGCACATGAGCAATGGCATTCAGGTGCCAGCCATTCTCGTTATCCATTCGGTCGACAACCTTGCTCCAGCTGTTGCCACCGTTGGCAGTTTCCAGCAGATAGCCATAGCCACCCACGGCCACTGCACGGTCCTTGCTGATGCAGGTGATATCCAGTAATGGTGCGCCACTGGTATCTGCCGCCAGCTCCTCCTCGCCGAAGTCATCGTAGTCTTCGTCGTAGTAATCATCGCTGTACTCTTCGTCGGAGAAATCTTCTTCCTCCGCCATAGTGTCCTCAGCTTCATCAGCAGCACCGAGAACGTCTGAATACTGAACCTGCCAGGTGGAGCCACCATCACGGGTTCCCACCACCACGGCATCATGGCCCACTGCCCAGCCGTTGCGGGAATCGGAAAAACACACTGCCGTCAACAGCACGCCAGTCGGGCTTTCCGCCTTGCGCCAGTGGGCGCCTTCATCATCGGTGTAAATAATGGAGCCGCGATCCCCCACCGCCACAACGCGGGTACCGGCACGAGCCACATCCAGATACAGATTGGCTGTCAACAAAGGAGCGTTCGGCGCAATGACTTCAGCGGCCGTCAAAGACCCCGGAACAAGCAGAGTGACGCCAAGACGCAAAATGAGTTTTTTCATGACAATTCCCGAATAACCACTTTTACAGTGTGACCTGCATCTCGCAGGCAGACTATTTAGCACTGATCTCACCAAACGACAGGGGCCGGCTCAGCCGGCCCCTGCCTTTTTCTACATCACATCCATTACGGTGCGCATGCAGCCTGCGAAGCATTGGCTACAGCCGGGTCAAACACGACGCCATTGGCGTCTGCCGGAATCACCGCACCGTCGCTCAGAACAAAGCCGGCAACCTGACTTTGCATGGTCTGGGTCACTGCAAGGTACTGGGTTGCACCCTCAGCACCTGCCGGAGTCAGCAGCGAGCCATGGGAGCCGGTGGTGTAGCGAACCACACCGCCACCGGTCGCACCGCAGGAGGTTACGGTCGGCAGGGTCAGGCCCTTGAAGGTCACCGGTGCACCAGCAACGGTGTCTCCACCCAGCGGGCCGAGAGCCAGAGCGTTGGCAGCCGGGAGCAACCCAGCCTGAACAGCACCACCGATAACTACAAAGCCGGTACCCTGAGCCAGCGGATCAGAACCGGACAGCGCCACCGGAGTGGTGATGAAGTTCTGGTTGGCGGTGAAGCTGGTCTGGCCAGTCTGCGCTACCAAACCCCAAGCCGGACCGAAGCTGGAACCGAAAGTGTTGTTTGGCACCACCTGATCCGGGCAGCCATCGCCATTCAGGATGCAGGAGAAGCTGTCGGACGGATCGCCAATCACTTCCTGCATCATTACCGGCGTACCGTTTCCAACGATGGTGGTAGCAAAGTTGATCGGGTCAGCGTTGTCGACCATGGTCTGGGCAATGATCATGAAGCCCTCGTAATCGCCACTCGGCTTGATCAGCCCGGCCGCATTGTACAGACCGGCAGTGATGCTCGGTTCAAACGACGGCGAACCATCGAGAATCTTGGCGATGCCACCACCGCTGACATTCAGTACCGCCGCCGTCAAGCCAGCTTCCTGGCCAACAAACGAGGTACCAACAATGCCACCGAGGGAAACGCCGACAAAGCTGATGCGGGCCGGATCAACCGTTGTGCCAATGGTGCCGGCAACAAGATCGGTGGCCGAGCTATCGACAATCGCACGGTAGAGAGACTGCAGATCAACCGAGCCCTGACGCAGTGCATCGCGTGCATTCGCCAGATTGGACAGGTTGATAAAGTTGTCGCCGCTCGGGCAGTAAAAATCCGTTGCGTTGCCAACATCAACACCCTGCATGGCCTGACAGTTGGTCATCGGGTCAGTGGTTTTGACCAGGCGCTCGAATGCGCCGCCACTCAGTGCAGCTTGCAACTGGCCCAGCGCGCTGAAGGTATCACCAGTCGGCACAATACCGTGCTTGGGCAAATCAATCGCCACGCCAACGATACATTGCGACGCCAGCGTGTCAGCTATGGCCAGCAGAGTACCGCGGTTAGAGGTGATACCGTGCTGGTAAATGACTACCGGCAAGTTGCCGCCGGAGCAATCCGGCAGACCACCGCCACCACCGGTAAGAGACTCCGCACGAGGCGCACTGATAATAACCGGCACGCTATGCGCGGTTTCTACCGGGCTGGGAGTGAACTGGTTACAGGCCACCAGGTTCTCAGTACCCACTGGACCCATGCCAAGATCAGTATTGGCAGGCAGCGTAGTGCAGGCACCAGCAGCAATCCAGTCCGCACGGTCCGCTTTCCAGACACTGGTGTTCTGGTTTGCCGGGTCTACAAACTGGATAACGTCATCCAGCGTACCCAAATAGATATGCGCCAGATAATCCGGTGTCGCCAGATCGCCATCCGGTCCCGGCGACGTGACTTCGATGTCAATGGTGGTGTCCCAGGCAGAAATCGGATTCAGCACCGTGATGCTCGGAGCCGTAGCCGCACCTGCAACCTGCGCCTTCGCAGCAGCCAGCGCGCCACCAATATTCTCGGTGGAGATGCTGTAGCTCAGGGCAACCTTGGTCGGATCAACCGGGTCAGCCGCAGCTTCCACCGCTGCCAGATGCTTGGCGGTGATACGACGAAGTTGCTCAAGCTGGTAGATGCTGGTGAAAGCCATACCGGCCTCCAGCTGCCCGAGCGTCTGGGCAATTGCCGTAGCACCGGCAGCAGCCGGTGGCACGTTGTCCGCCACAAACTGGTAGTCCTCGGTATTCACGTCAGTACACACCGCAACCGATGCCGGGTCACTGAAGTTACACGGATCACCATCGTCCTCAAGAACGAAGTCGGACACGCCACCGGTACCGCCTACTGCAGCGGTAAGCTGATATGCGCCATTGAGCAGGGTGTAGGTGTCATCTGAAGCGACACCAGCTCCACTCAGACTCAGCAGATCATCTTCAATCACAACGATGTAAGTCTTGCTTGAGGCAAGCGGTTTGAGAGGCTGGATCAACAAACTGGTGCCACCGCTAACGCCAGCAACGAAGTCCACTCCCCAGATCAGCTCTGCATCCACGGCCACCGCGCCCTGTGCACCCGGATCAAAGGTAGTGGTGCGGAAAACCCGAACACCAGCCTGAATGTCTGTGCGGGTGGTCGGACCGGCAATACTGGATGAGAAACGCACAACCATCGGGGCCGTGGTCGAGAAGCCATCCATGTTGTTGAGCGCAGTTTGCGGATCCGCCAGGAACGGCGCAGCCGGCACAGCAGTTGCAGTGAGCAGTGTGCCCGCTGCATCCAGAGGGTCGAAACTGGACTCTTTGCCTGGAATATTGACAGAGCCGTCAGCCGTGCTGGCAAACAACAAGTCATTGGGGAACGGCAAACCAGCTGCGCCCGCAGCCGGGTCGAACAATGCCGTGGAATCAGCAGGCGCTGGCGCCGGCTGCAGGGTCGGGCCGTTATCGCCACCACAGCCCTGTATAGCCACCGCCAAAGCGGTCAGGCCAATCATCTTGTTTATCGTACGCATCGCATCTCTCCCGATGTTCATACTGAATTATTTTTGTTGTCCGGACAGGGGTCGCTGCCCCTGCCCGTTATATCTGTTCCCTGATCAGGTGCCGCGTCGACGCAGCGCTGCCGGGTGGAAGTAACGCTCGTCCGGTACCGGCTGGCTGAAATCCAGGATTGACGGCTCTTCGTTGTCCAGGTACTGAACGTGGTAACGACGGGCTCGCAGATCGTGGAATGCATCCAGTGCGGTCCACTGAGTCGGCACTTCATAGTAGTTCTTGATGTAGGCAATGCTGACACGCCAGAGATCGCCACGACGGTCGTACTGATCAACCACGGCGATCTGCCAGGAATCCTCATCGATGTAGAACGTACGACGCTCATATATGTGACGCTCACCCTCTTTCAAGGTGGCTTCCACTACCCATACCCGGTGCAGTTCCCAACGCTGAATGTCGGAATCAATGTGGCCAGCCTTGAGCATCTGATCATACTTGAGCTTTGGCGAGTCCATCTTGTAGTTGTTGTAGGGGATAAACATCTCTACCGGCTTCTCGTGTACCAGCTTCCAGTTGTAGCGATCCGGAGCACCGTTATACATGTCGGTGTCATCAGCGGTACGCAGACCGTCAGCGGCAGCGATCGGGGTGTCATAGGCCAGATTCGGCGCCAGACGTACACGACGCTGACCGGCGTTATAACCCCATGCCTGACGCGGCTGGATTTTCTGGTCGATGGACTCGTGCACCAGTACCGCACCACCGGCGAGACGGGCCGGAGCCTTCACGAATGACAGGTAGTAGAAAATGATATTGCTGACATCAGACGGCTTCAGCTTCGGATCGTGCATCTTGAAATACACTTCCTGCTGCGAAGTCACCAGAGAGTAGGCACCATTTCGCTGCACCGCCACTTCCGAAGCGCGGCGAACGACGTAGACGCCGCGCCAGCGCAGCACATGGTTCCAGATCGCCTGCTTGGCTTTCTCTTCATTGCTGCCATGCAGCATCGGGAACGGGACGCCGCCGAAGGAGTTTTCCACCCCGGTATCAGTCAGCACGGTACGCGCTGCGTTGTCCTTGGTGTTTTTGTTCACCCAATCCGGCGCCGACGTGGTGCGGCGGCTCTGATACACATTCAACTTGAAGGTGTCCGGATAGGTGCGCAGCATGGCCTGAACCCCGGCCGGCAGTTTGTCTGCGTACTGGCCCTGATTCTGGTTGGTGATGGTGAACAACACCTTATCCGCCTCGAACGGATCCGGATGGTGCTGGCCGGCCTGAGTGTAAGACTTCGGAATTTCGTTCCGGGTGATGCCGCCGCTCCAGGCCGGGATACCCAATCCTGTGGACACATCCTTTCCGTTACCCGGCACCTGTGCGCCCATTGGCGTGATGGCGCTAGTGCCAAGTTTGGCCGCTTCGGTGGCCGGAACTTTGGCCTGAACAACAGCAGACATCGCTAGCGCGAGGGCGGCTGCTGTACCGACTACACTGATTCTCTTCAGCATGGTTTCTCTCCGTTGCTTTCCCGCCGGGCGCACCGTAGCACGCCCGATCATTGTTATAAGTGTCAGACTCAGAACGCGTACTTCAACGCCAGCGAGGCGTTGTTACGGTCGCTGAGCTTGTTGCTGTAGCTGGTACCCCAGAAGCTGGTTGCCTGAACACCGACTTCAAGGTTGTTGAGGTAGATAAAGTCCACACCCAGCGTCGCAGCCTTCCGGTCTTCCATGAAGTTGCCGCCGATCGGTGAATTACCATCGACGTCATGCTGCAAACGAACACTCGGCTTGATGCCTACACCGGCAAAGACGTTGGAGTAGTCTGCCTGCAGAACCGCACGGTAACCCCAGGCCGACTCAGTGAGGAAGAAAGCATTCGGATCATCCGGGTTCCGGATCAGCGCTTCGCCACTCAGAATCGCCGCAGTGGAGTTGTAGTTCAGGCTGCTGTCCAGGCCACTGACAATGTGATCGATACCCAGCTCCAGAACACCAGTCACGTTGTCTGCACCCAGCATCGGTCCAAAGAAGTAAAGCGCCACCAGAGAGCCGGTCAGGCTCTCCACTTCCTCGTAGAAGTAGTACTCCTGCCCCTGAACAACCAGGGTATTCGAGGCGAGACAGGCGCCGTCCATCTTGTCGCGCACGCAATGAGGAGTAATGTCCCCCACTTCCGGCGCCGGATTCGCGGCAAGGCCGGACAGGCTCTGCAGCAGGTTGTCGCCAACTTCGTTGATGATCTTCTGCTCCGGACGATATGCCAGTTCACCCGACAGAGAGACCTCGCCAACATTGCTGCTGAAGGTCACGCCCAGCATGTCGACATCTTCGTTGTAGGCCATGAAGTAGTTGGCGTTATCGATCTTCTCAGGGATAGTGCCGGCACCAACCAGATCCAGCCGAGCACCAACAACCGGCAGTCGGGCGTGGGTGCGGGTATAGAACAGACCAAACTCGGTGCCGCCGAAAAGATCGGAGAAGTAACGGAACGCCAAGCCGAACTGGCCATCGTCTTTCGCTTGCTCATCGGCAAGACGATTAACAGTTACCTGAGTCTGCTCATACTCATAGTCAACGCCGGACTGGCCGTAGGTAGACAGCGTATAGCTGGCGAAGGCATCAGCCAGAGCCGGCACGCCGGCACTGGCGGCAACCAGACGACCATCTACGATGACATTGTTTGCACCACGGCCCGGAAATGCGTCATGCGTGGACCAGTAGGTACCAGCCGGCGCATCTTCCGAGTTTTCCCAGTCAAACTGGTAGAAAGATTCCACCGAAAGATTGTCGGTCACACCCCAGTTGAAATAAAGACTGGAGAGCGGCAGCAACGCTTCCTTGATTTCCGAACCAGGCAGACGCAGAGCATTCAGGTCAACGTAGTTGGCGGTGTTAACACCACCCTGAATGAACAGCGCCTCACCCCAACTGATGACCTGCTGGCCAAGCCGCACGTTCATCGGTCGATCAAGGAAATCGAAATCGGCGAACACGTACGCATCAAGCAAACGGGCGCGACGACCAGCCTGATCTTTTGCCGCGTCGGAGAAGCGATCACCGGTGCCATTGTTGGCGAAATCCGAGTAGCTAGCATAACGGTTGATGCCGTTATCAGGACACGGCGAACCGGGATTACCACCACCTGGGCAGGTACCGTCACCGAACAACAAGTCACCGCCATCGTGACCGCCACCCATGATTACTGAATCGTAAAACGCGGTGCCGCTGAGGTTCAGACCCCAGCCGCCCTCGAACTCCATTACCAGCGTCGGACTGATCTTGTAGACCATCGACGTCAGACCGGTATCGAAGTTGTTGTTGGCGTCGTTTTTGTTTAGCTGCGTTGAATAACCCTTGGCGGCCATCACCAGCGGATCTTCGTTCGCAGCAAGCTTGGCGTCCTGACCTTCTGTTCGAAACAGAGCACCAGCACTGAGGAGTGTGTCGAAGCGGCCCGTAATGGCACCGTCGTTGAAATTGAATTCCGCCGCCGACAGGTTGCCGGCGAGCACCGCTCCAGCCACCGCAGCAGCCAGCCGGGTTTTCCTGATGAGCTTGTTATTCATGTGCAACTCCGTGATTCGCCCGATTATTCGAATTATCTGTTTTTCTTGTAATCGCCAGTGCCCATATGAGGCACCGCCGAATTTTATTGTGCCGATCTCCGCCAGCACCTTTATCCTATTGAAATACAAAACATCCTGCCAATCCACCGGAATCGGTGACTTCAGGGTCTCGTGCAAAGCTGTTCACAAAAACATTGGCGAATGTCAGCCAAGCACACGGTCCAGCACTTCCGTCAGATTGGCAGAGCATTCACTGCCTCGTAATTCCTCCGTTGCCGCCCGCATAACCGCTTGTAGCGCGGGAACCAGCCTCGGCAACACAGCGAGGGCGTTGGCCATTCTGGCGGCAACCTGAGGGTTTACCCGGTCAAGTTCGGCCAGCGCCTTGGTATACAACCTGTAACCGCTGCCATCCGGAACGTGAAAGGCTGACGGATTGCCATTAGCAAAGCTGCCGAGCAACGCCCTGACCCGGTTTGGCGAGGTCATCTCGAAAGCCGAGTGGTTCAGCAATTCCGCCACACGAGCCGCTGTCTGCCCACCCGGAACCATCGCCTGCACCGCAAACCACTGGTCCATCACCAGCGCTTCTTCGGCATAGCGTTCAGCGAATCGTGTCAACATCTCCCCGGCGCCGTGAAGATCGTGTGACACCAGCAGCCGCAGCGCACCGAGCCGCTCGGTCATATTGCCAGCCCTGTCAAAACGACCGGCCAACTCGTCATCGATTCCCTCTGCTCCGGCAGCAGCCAGTAGCGCCAGACAACGCTGAGCCAGCGTTCTCCGGCCCACATCTTCACCAGCAGCACGATAGGGCCCGGCCACCTGAAGATCAGGCAACAGAGCCCAAAGGCCATCAACCAGACAACCGCCCAGCGCAGACTCAAGCGCACTGCGGGCCTGACACACCGCACCGGGGTCGAGCGGCTGACAGCGCTCCGCCACCGCCCGCTCTGACGGCAATGCCAGCAGAAGCGCGGCACCTGCCGGGTCCTCACCCGCGCGCGCCAGCACCTGCTGCATCGGCACACTCAGTGCAGCCGCCTCCACGGCCGGGTCTGCACCCGCCATTACCCGGGAAATTGCTGCAAAACCAAGCCGTTGGGCAGCATCCCAGCGACAGAACCCGTCATCACCATGGGCAAGAATCAGCGCCAGCTGCTCAGCGGTGTAGGCGTAGTCCAGCTCCACCGGTGCCGAGAACCCGCGCAGCAAAACCGGCACTGGCCGCACCGACAGAGAAAACTCGAAGGTCTGACTCGCCTCATTGAGAATCAGCACGGTGTCGGTGTCGCCGGATTTCGTGACTGGCAACTTGCTGCCGTCTGGAGCCAGCAAAGACATGGACAGCGGGATCATCAATGGCAGCTTGTCCGGCTGCCCCGGAGTCGGCGGAACATACTGCTGAATCTCAAGACGGTAGAGCCCGTCTGTCCAGAAGTCCCGAACCGACACCTGCGGCGTTCCGGCCTGACTGTACCAGCGCCGGAAACGGGAAAGATCCAGTCCGCTGACTTCTTCCATGCAATCGACGAAGTCGTCACATGTGACCGCCTGACCATCAAAGCGGGAAAAGTACAGGTCAGTTGCCCGACGGAACTGAGCGGCACCAAGCAAGTTGTGCTGCATGCGCACAACTTCTGCGCCCTTTTCGTAGATCGTGACGGTGTAGAAGTTATCGATCTTCTGATATTCATCCGGTCGCACCGGATGGGCCATTGGCCCGCCATCCTCAGCGAACTGGATGGTGCGCAGCATGTCGACGTCTTCGACCCGCTTGACTGCATGCGAGTGCATGTCGGCGGAAAACTCCTGATCGCGGAATACGGTAAAGCCTTCCTTGAGACTGAGCTGGAACCAGTCCCGACAGGTCACCCGATTACCGGACCAGTTGTGAAAATACTCATGAGCCACCACTGCCTCGACGCGCTGATAACCCTGATCCGTGGTGGTATCCGGATGCGCCAGCACGCAGGAGGTATTGAAGATGTTCAGGCCCTTGTTTTCCATGGCGCCCATATTGAAATGGCTGACCGCAACGATCATGTAGATATCCAGATCATATTCGCGGCCGTATACCTGCTCGTCCCAGCGCATGGCGCGCTTTAACGAATCCATGGCGAAATCAAGTTTGTTCAGATCACGATGCTCGGCATATATGCGCAGCGCAACCTTGCGACCACTAATGGTCACAAAGCTGTCTTCAAGACAGGCAAGATCACCGGCAACAAGGGCGAACAAGTAACAGGGCTTGGCGAACGGATCCTCCCAGGTCACCCAATGCCGACCGCCCTCCTCACCGTGTGACACCGGATTGCCGTTTGACAGCAACAGCGGGTAGCGGCCCTTGTCTGCACGCACAGTGGTGGTAAAACAGCTGAGCACATCCGGGCGATCAGGAAAGAAGGTGATGCGACGAAAACCTTCCGCCTCACACTGAGTGCAGTACATCCCTTTGGAGACGTAAAGCCCTTCCAGTGCAGTGTTGGTTTTCGGATCGATTGTGACCACGGACTCCAGCTCGAACTGGTCCGGCACAGCTTTCAGCACCAGCCGATCACGCTCATAGTGATACTGATCGGACGGCACCGCTACGCCGTCAATACACAGGGATTCAAGCTGCAAACCCTCACCGTCCAGTTCACAGACCTGGGCTGGCGATGCCACCGGATTACGCCGCATGCTCAGGCGTGCGGTAACGCGAGTCAGATCATCATGAATATCAACATCGAGCCATACCCTGTCGACGAGAAATGCCGGCGGCAGATAATCGAGACGGCGCACCGGTTTCGGAGCCTGGTTGTCACGCATCAGACTTTCCCCCGCTGCGCCAGTTCACCGGCTGCTCGTCGTGACTGTCGGTTGCACAGTCGGGTTTGTCGATATGACCGCTACGTTGCTGCTCCGGCAGATTCAATGCCTCCCAGGCAATCACGGCCTGCAGGCTGGTTTCCCGCTGCTCCTTCGTCAGCGTTCGGCCATCGGGCCAGCGACCCAGCTCAACCGAGCGACGCAAGCTCTCGTAAACATCGCGACTCATCTGCGCGGCAACACGGGCAAAATCCTGACTCATGATGATTCTCCGGGGCGACTGCTCCAGCCCAGCTTGGAACGACAGGCCTCGTAAAAATCATGGCCCGGCGGATGCAGCAATTTCAGTCTGTGGGGCTTCTTGCGAATTGAGATCACGTCATCCAGCTGGGCGCGAACTCCTTCCTGACCATCACAACTGACCAGCGGCCGGACGCGATGACTGCGAATACGGATCTTGATCTCGCTATTGCCATCTACCACAAGGGGACGGCTGGTCAGGGTATGCGGGTTCAGCGGCACCAGCACCATCGCATCCAGCTTTGGATGCATGATCGGCCCGCCACCGGAAAGCGCATAGGCAGTTGAGCCTGTTGGCGTTGAAATAATCAGGCCATCAGAGCGCTGGCTGTAAACGTAAACCCCGTCGATGTGCAGATCGAACTCGATCATATGGACGTTGTCACCGGACAGCAGCACGACATCGTTGAGCGCAGCGCCTTCGCCGAGTACGGTTTTGCCACGCCGCACTTCCATATCGATCAGAAATCTCGACTCGATAGCATAGTCACCATCCAGCACCTGACCAACACGGGATTCAATCTCGGAGGGCAGAATGTCGGTAAGAAAACCAAGCCGGCCGCGGTTGACGCCGAGCACCGGCACGTCATGCCGGGCCAGCGCCCTGGCCGCGCCGAGCAGACAGCCATCACCTCCAACGACGATGACCAGATCGCAGGACTCGCCAAGCTGATTGCGGCTACCTGCCTGCAGGCCAAGCTCGGGAAGCGATTCGGACAGCTCCTGATCAAGGATAACGTGGGCACCACGGCCGTTAAGGAAATGCACCAGTTGGCGCAGGGAATACAGGGCCTGCTCGCTCTCGGTTTTGGCGATCAGGCCGATATGGCGGAAAGTCTCACGCGGCACCGCGGCACCTCATGACAGAAAGGAAGCGGAAAGCATGAAGGGGAGTGAGCAGCAAGGCAAGGCAAGCCGGTGTGAAACCGGCCCGCCCGGGCTTTATTCGCGCTCGATCAGGTCTCCCAGAAACGCGCCCTGCGCATTCAACCCCCCTTCCAGCACGTGCACGTCGATGCCGACGTTGTTGAGCAGGAATGCGGCTGAGGCACTGCGCCGGCCGGTATCACAGCAGGCGATATAGACTTTTGACGGGTCCAGCAGCCGCGACTTCAGACGCAGCACATTGAGCGGCATGTTCAGCGCCCCACGCAGATGGGACTGCTCGAACTCATCCGGAGTACGCACATCCAGCCAGCGAGCGCCGGCGGCCAAGCGCTCACGCGCATCTGCGGCAGAGATGGTACGGACAATAGGTTCGCCCAACAGCTCATCAAAGTCCTTGCGATCAAGCCGCATAAGCTCGCCATCCGTTGCCATGACCACGGTGGCATTTCGCGGCTTGCCCGACAGCAAGGCATCCTCACCGAACCACTGCCCCTGCTCCAGCAGTGCCACCGGGGTCGGGTCAGAAGCACCTTCTGCCTTGATCAGAACCTCACACAAACCCTGCTTGATGATGTAGCAGCAGTCGGCATCGTCGCCCTGGGTAATCACCGCCTGACCGGCACGAAAACGCAGCGGCTTCAGACGCCGGAAAATTTCCAGAATATTGCCCGGCGGAATCCGGTAGAACAGCTTCGACTTGAGCAGTCGAATCATCCAGTGCCGGTCATCCTGATAAGCGGCGTTGGAGTTAATGTCCAGAATCACATAGCCGGCGGACTGGTCCCAGGCCAGAATCGAGTCCAACCCAGCGCTGCTGAATCGCACAACGCTGACATCGGTTTTTGCCGTGGCCGTGCTCCGCCGTGGCTGGGCATGATCCAGAGGATGCCACGACTCGACACCTCCGGCGGAAATCAGCTGACAATTTCCGTCACCCTGATCCAGCTCCACCTCCCCTTTCAGCACATAGATAGTGTGGTTATCCGTCTCACCCTTACTGAACAGCACTTCACCTGAGCGATAGTGCACAACCTCCTGCTGCTCCAGCAAACGGTCGAGATGATCGCCACTCAACGCATTTACCGGAACGAAGGTCTGTAACAAACTCTTATCGATGGACTCGCTGTTGGCCATGACTGCTCCGCGCCATTTGCTCCCATTTCGGGGCTTGATTTTGCACGTTCCGTACCAGATTCATATTCCCTTGCCTGTTTTGTGACAACCCTCACAAACAGATATATCTCAACGAAACTTCAATACATTCTCTATCGCCGTATCGGACCGGCAATACTGGCAGCGGTTGGCATTACGATCCGATTGCCCTGGCCGGAACTGGTTTGGTACATCGACACGGATCACGCGCTTGCCACAAGTCTGCCCGCTTATCTCAACCTGACAGACCGGATTCTCATAGTGGCGCAGCCATGCCCGGTAATGCTCTTCCGTGACCAGACACTTGCGTGCAGCAAAAGCCATCGGGTTCTGCATGTAATCGGAAATCTCGGAAGCATTGATCGAGATATGACCAGCGCCGGGATGGAAGGCAATAAAATTAAGGCCAAGGGTCTGCAATTTTTCGAGCAGCTTTTCGGCCCCGGTATTGGCTGAACGGATCTGCTCATGACGAGCATCCACCAGCTCTCCTTCCAGAGCGGCAATACGCTCTTCGCGGGTCAGCACTTCCATTTCCTTGGCATGCAGACTTTCACTCAGGCGTGCTCGCTCCTCCTCCAGACGCTGCTCCAGCGCAACCTTGTACTGCTCAGTCAGGATTTCAATCTCGCCGCCATGCTCATGGCTGCGATGCATCTGCTCCTGCAGACTCTCATTCAGAGACATTACCTGCGCCTTGAGTGAATCCGCCTGCTCGCGCAGCGCGGTATTCTGTGACTTCAGCGTCTTAAACTGCATCAGCACCTTCTCAAGCTGGGTGCTGAGAATTTCTTCCTTGGTCTGGTGCGCGTAACGCAGCTGACCGACCTCTTCCTTGTGCTTGTTTTCCATGGTCTGCACCCGCAGGCGCAGCTCCTTGAGGGTGCGAGCAAGGCGAATTCGCTCCTTGTCGTCTCTGGCAACCTGTTGCGCCTGAGTAGCAGGCTGAACCACCGGCGGTTCCGGGGCGACGACTGGCGCCACCGTTGGCGGCACTACCGCTGCCGGCGGAAACTGCTTAACGGCCTGCGCAGCCGCGACCGGAGCCGGCGACGAATCATCAATGAACAGACCGATCTTGGCACCGCGTTCCTTAACCGTGTCGCGGACAAAAACGAAGTGGTTGGCACCCGGTTTCATGACCGGATCCCACAGTTTGTCCTGATGCCAGGCTACCGGGCACTGGCTGCGACAGGCCAGCTTCACCGGCCCCGCGCCCATATCCGGACCAGGGCCACCATGCTCCGCCAGATGACGCAGTGGTACATTCCAGGTGTGGTCCGCCATACCGTCATCATCAAAATCAATCAGAAACAGCACCAGCGCGACCACCTGAAGGTGGCCATTGACCAGGCAATAGGCTCCCTTGATCTGGCTGCCGGCAAACTCCGGTACGCCCACCATGCCGTCAAGAATGGCCTCAAAATCGGAGAACAGCATGCTCTTGCTGACTCCGCGATCACCGAAAAACAGGATTGCCTCGGAGGTGACGGCCGACATACCCATACCATGTCCTTTTAATTTGATGGGGTGAAGCTGACGCTATGGGTCAATATGGTGCCGATTATAGTCAAGGTCAACGCTGGCAGCGTGACTTTGCCGACGTTTCTGAGGCAAGCATAAAAAAAGCCCGGCCAAAGCCGGGCTTTCAGATCAGATCGGAGACAACCGGATCAGACGGCGAGCGCCAGACGCACCCCCTGATCAATCGCCCGCTTGGCATCCAGCTCAGCAGCCACATCAGCACCACCAATTACCCGGACACTGATGCCGGCATCAAGCAACGGCTTTTCCAGTTCTCGCAGCGGTTCCTGACCGGCACAGACCACCACATTGTCCACCTCCAGCACCCGCGCCTCGCCATTGATCTCGACATGCAGCCCGGCATCATCCACTTTCAGATAGTTCACCCCCGGCACCATCTGTACGCCCTTCTTCTTCAGCGCCTCACGATGAATCCAGCCGGTGGTCTTGCCAAGCCCGGCACCGACCTTGCTGGCCTTGCGCTGCAACAACCAGATCTGCCGGGGAGAAGGCTCAACCTCGGCCTGAACGCCGTCAACACCACCGCGCGCTGACGCTGATGGATCAATCCCCCACTCTTTCATGAATAGCAGCGGATCAAGGCTGGCTGATGTTTTGCCATGACTGATGTATTCGGCCAGATCAAAACCGATGCCTCCGGCACCAATGATAGCAACCCGCTTGCCAACCGCTTGATGATCTCGCAGAACGTCGAGATAGCTGAGCACACTCGGATGGTCGATGCCGTCAATGTCCGGATGACGCGGCTGTATGCCGGTGGCAACGATCACCTCATCAAACTGGCCAGCAACAAGATCCTGAGCCGATACTCGCGTATTCAGACGCAGCTCCACTCCATGTTTCTTCAGCATTACATCAAAATAGCGCAACGTTTCGTTGAACTCCTCCTTACCGGGAATCTGTCGGGCAATGTTGAACTGGCCACCAATCCGGTCAGCTGCATCAAACAGCGTCACCTGATGTCCACGCTGGGCGGCAGTGAGGGAAAATGCCATGCCCGCAGGGCCGGCACCGACCACGGCAAAGCGACGCGGCTGCGTGGTCGGCTCGACTTTCAGTTCGGTTTCGTAGCAAGCCAGCGGGTTAACGAGGCAGCTGGCCTGACGCAGTTGAAAGGTGTGATCAAGACACGCCTGATTGCAGGCAATGCAGGTGTTCACTTCATTTTCGCGATCCTCCATCGCTTTGCGGACAAAGTCCGGGTCGGCCAGCATCGGTCTCGCCATCGACACCATATCGGCGTCACCGCGGGCCAACACTTCCTCCGCCACCGACGGCATATTGATGCGGTTGCTGGTCACCAGCGGCACGGAAATTTCCTGCTTCAGTTTGCGGGCCACCCAGGTAAAGGCGGCACGCGGCACCATGGTTGCGATGGTTGGCACCCGTGCTTCATGCCAGCCAATACCGCAATTAAGAATGGTCACGCCGGCCTGCTCCAGCGCTTTCGCCAGTTGCACGACTTCATTCCAGTCAGAACCATCTGGCACCAGATCCAGCGATGAAATGCGGTACATGATGATGAAATCACGACCGCAACGCTCACGGGTACGGCGGACAATTTCCAGCGGAAAGCGCATGCGGTTCTGGTAGCTTCCGCCCCACTGATCGTCACGCTCGTTGACTCTTGGGGTCAGGAACTGGTTAATCAGGTAGCCCTCCGAGCCCATGATTTCCACGCCGTCATAACCGGCCCATTTCGCGAGTAAGGCGGCGTTAACGAAGGATGCTATTTCCTGCTCAACCTCGTCAGCGGACAGCGCATGTGGTTTGAACGGATAGATCGGCGCCTGCTTGGCGGACGGCGCCACCAGCTGGTTGTGGTACGACTGCCGGCCCCCGTGTAATGCCTGCATCAGGATTTTGCCACCGGCGTTGTGCACTGCCTCGGTAATCACCCGATGATGTTTTGCCTCATCCTCGTTGGTCATCTTCGACGCGCCAGGGCCGAGAACGCCACGATCAGATACGCCAATACCCCCGGTAACGATCAGTGCCACCCCACCCTCGGCACGGCGGGCAAAAAAGGCCGCCTGACGGGCATAGCCATTCGGCTGCTCCTCAAGGCCGGTATGCATGGAACCCATAATCACCCGGTTGCGCAGGGTGGTGAAGCCGAGATCCAGTGGCTTGAGAAGATGCGGGTAACGTTGCTGACCTGACATGGATGAGCCCTCAGAGAACCAATCGGTTTTGGCGCATTCTGGGGAGCAGGATGAGGCTGTCTCAATGACAGGATTGTTCAGGGCGGTGAGCGTGGCGGGCAGTCAGGGCGGGGGGAATAAAAAAAAGCGGAAGGGATTACAGCTCGAAGCCGTCATCCTCATCCGCGTCGTCGTCATCGAAGCTCTCCTCAAGGCTTTGTAGCCAGAGGCGGTCATCGAGACGTTCTTCCAGGACCTCGTCCATGGGCGTCTCCTTTATGGATGGTTGAAGTTTCCACCGGCCCATAAAGCAACAGGCCGATGATGCATTGCATCATCGGCCTGTGACCTTTTCATGACACCAGAGTTCAGGGGCTGGTGTTTTGTAATTGGCGGAGCGGACGGGACTCGAACCCGCGACCCCCGGCGTGACAGGCCGGTATTCTAACCGACTGAACTACCGCTCCGCGCAAACTTGGTGGGTGGTGACGGGATCGAACCGCCGACCCTCTGCTTGTAAGGCAGATGCTCTCCCAGCTGAGCTAACCACCCGAAGAGGCCGCCATTCTAGGGTTTTCGAACTGACTGTCAATCGAAGATGAAGGATTTTTTTACCCACATGGGCCGTTTGCTCAGAAATCCGCCGGATGACTCAGGGCTCGTGCTGCTCCACTGCTTTTTGCGCCAGCGCCAGAGTCGGATAACTGCCCTCTTCGCTCCCGTCAGGACGGCACACTAGCCAGCTGCTGACATCCAGCTCCAGCGTGATGCGGTTGATTTCGCCCTGTTCGAGGATGGTGTAGCCCTGACTGCCCCAGCTGATCCGGTTGCCGATCATGCGCAGTGTTCGCCAATGACGCGGTCGAGGATGATATCGGTGAGCTGGTCGATGGTCAGGCTGCCGTGGGCATCAAACCAGTTGCTGCTCCAGCTGGTCATGCCGGTGATCAGCCGCCGGGTAATAAAGGCATCGGCTTTCAGCCGGCCGGCGCTGCGCAGGGCCTCCAGCGCATCCATCCACAGCTGCTCATAGATGGCGCGCAGGGCCAGCGCCTCCTGCTGATGCTGCGGGGTCAGGCAGCGCCACTCGTAAACCAGCACGCTCATGGCCTCACGGGTATCGCCAATGATCGCCTGCAGCTCGGCGCGAATCAGCGCTCGCAGCTGCTCGGCCGGGTCCGCCTTGCCGGCTATCGCGGCGCGCAGGCGTTCGGTATTGAAACGGATCACCTCCACCATCACCGCAAACAGGATGTCTTCCTTGGTCGGGAAGTGATGAAACAGGCTGCCGCTCTGGATGCCAACCTCGCGGGCAATGTCGCGCACGGTGGTACGGTCAAAGCCCTGATCACGGAACAGCCGGGCGGCGGCGCTGAGCAATTTGCCGCGCGGCGAGTCGTCCATGCCGTTGACAATCTGCTGTGGCTGGGTGGATACCTGAACCATGAACTGCTCCCCTGATCGACGGGCGTCATTATGGTGGCCCGTTCTGACTAAGCAAGTGGCCGCTATTGACCACCCCCGCCTGATACTCTCACAGAGTGGCTTTACAAACCAAGCGCTTGCTTGGTAGCGTAGGCCGACCCTGAACCGCGGGCAAGCCCCGCTGGCTTCAAACCTATTCCGACAGGGGAATCTATGAGCTCGCCAATCCGCATCGGCTGCGCCGCCGGCTTCTGGGGCGACACCAATACCGCCGCCTTCCAGCTGGTCCGTCAGGCCGAGATCGACTATCTGGTATTTGACTATCTGGCTGAAGTGACCCTGTCGATCATGGCCGGGGCGCGGATGAAAGATCCCAATCAGGGTTACGCCCACGATTTTGTCACTCAGGTGATGGCGCCGCTGGCGAAAGAGATCAGGGACAAGGGCATCAAGGTGGTCAGCAACGCCGGCGGGGTCAATCCGCAGGCCTGTCGCAAGGCGCTGGAAGAAGTGTTTGCCGCCGCCGGTGTGGAAATGAAGATTGCGCTGGTGGAAGGCGATGACCTGAATCCGCGCCGTCAGGACTTTGCTACGGTTACCGAGATGGACACCGGTGCGCCACTGCCGCCGTTCACCGTGACCATGAATGCCTATCTCGGTGCCGAGCCGATCCGCGCTGCCCTGGCCGCTGGCGCGGACATTGTTCTGACCGGTCGCATTGCCGATTCCGCGCTGGTGCTCGGCCCGCTGCTGCATGAATTCAACTGGTCTCTGGATGATTACGACAAGCTGGCTCAGGGTTCGCTGGCCGGCCACGTGATCGAATGCGGCGCCCAATGTACCGGCGGCAATTTTACCGACTGGCAGGACGTGCCCGACTACCACAACATGGGTTTTCCCATTGCCGAATGCTTTGCCGACGGCAGCTTTATTGTCACCAAGCCGGATAACACCGGTGGTCTGGTCAGCTGTGCCACCGTGGGCGAGCAGATCGTTTATGAAATTGGCGACCCGCGTGCCTATATCCTGCCTGATGTGGTCTGCGATTTTACCGGCGTCGCGCTGGAACAGACCGGCGAGAACCGGGTCCGGGTCAGCGGTGCCCGTGGTTTGCCACCGACTGACAAGTACAAGGTATCCGCCACCTGGCCGGATGGCCACAGGATCACCGCCTCATTCATGATCGGTGGCATTGATGCCGCCGCCAAAGGCCAGCGCGTTGCTGACAGTATTCTGAAAAAAGTCAGCGGCATCTTTACCGCCATGGGGATGGAGGATTTCAGAGATACCTCGGTGGAGTTACTTGGCACTGAAAGCACCTATGGCGCACAGGGCCGGCGCGGCGATAGCCGCGAAGTAGTGGTCAAGATTGCCGCGATGCACAACAACAAAAAGGCGCTGGATATTTTTGCCCGGGAGATCGCTCAGGCGGCTACTGGCATGGCGCCGGGCCTGACCGGCATTGTTGGTGGCCGGCCGAAATCGTTCCCGCGCATTCGTCTGTTCTCAACACTGGTGGATAAAACCTCGGTGCAGGCCACCGTCGATATCGCCGGTAACAAGGTGAATAGCCCGCAGCCTGCCGGACAGCCACTGGATAGCAGCGCACTGCCTGTGCATAACGGCGAAAGCACCGTTGGCTCGGTCGCTGTGCCGCTGGTAAAACTGGCCTGGGCACGCAGTGGCGACAAGGGCAACCATGCCAATGTCGGCGTGATCGCCCGCAAGGCCGAATACCTGCCATTCCTGCGCGCAGCCCTGACCGAGCAGACGGTTGCCGGCTTTATGCAACACGTCCTCGATCCGCAAACCGGCAGTGTTTCTCGCTGGGACCTGCCCGGCTTTAATGCGATGAATTTTTTGCTGAAGAATGCTCTGGGTGGCGGCGGTATTGCCTCTCTGCGAATTGATCCTCAGGGCAAGGCCTTCGCCCAGCAGCTGCTCGATTTCCCTGTTCCGGTTTCCGCCGAGATTGCCAAAGAGGTTAATGCCTGATGAGTTACCGCTCCGTATTCCGCCCGGATCTGTTTGCAGGACGCAACATCATTGTCACCGGTGGCGGCAGTGGCATCGGTCGCTGCACGGCTCACGAACTGGCTTCACTCGGCGCTCAGGTCATCCTGATCGGTCGCAAGGACGACAAGCTGAAAAAAGTGCAGGCCGAAATTCACGAAGATGGCGGCAAGGCAATCTGGTTCACCTGCGATATCCGCGAGGAGGACAGCGTCAAGGCCACCGTGGCAGAAATTTTCAAGGCAGTCGGCCAGGTGCATGGACTGGTCAACAACGCTGGCGGCCAGTTCCCCTCGCCGCTTGCCTTTATCTCGCAGAAAGGCTGGGAAACGGTGGTACGCACCAATCTCACCGGCGGCTTTCTGATGGCCCGCGAAGTATTTATGCAGGGCATGAACAGGACCGGTGGCAGCATCGTCAATATCGTCGCTGACATGTGGGGCGGCATGCCGGGCATGGGCCACTCCGGTGCGGCCCGCGCCGGCATGGTCAACTTCACCCAGACCGCGGCGTTCGAATGGGGCTGCGCTGGCGTGCGCGTCAACGCAGTGGCGCCGGGCTGGATTGCTTCCAGCGGCATGGATACCTATCCGGAAAGCTTCAAATCCACGATCAAGACCCTGCGTGCCGCTGTGCCGCTAAAACGCATGGGCGAAGAGGCGGAAGTCTCCGGCGCCATTGTCTTCCTGCTGTCCGATGCGGCCGCCTTTATCAGCGGCGACACCCTGCGCATAGATGGCGCTGCCAGTCAGGGCAATATCGCCATCTTCCCGCTGCCGGATCACAACAACAGCAAGCCGTTCGATGGTTTCCATCGGGCTGTCACGCCAGATCTGTTCAAGGACAAATAATATGCCGGTGATTGAAACCAGCCTGGATGTCCACGGCGAGGAGTTCAGCCAGAACCGCGAGGCGATGCTGAAAGCCGTGGAAGAATTCCGCAGCATTGAGAAAAAGGTGGTCGCCAAGGCAGAAACCCAGCGACCCAAGTTTGAAAAGCGTGGCCAGTTGCTGCCACACGAACGTGTCACCCGCTTGCTCGATCCCGGCTCGCCGTTTCTGAGTCTGATGAATCTGGCCGGCTACATGATGCATGACGACAAGGACGGCACCGAGGCGGGCGGCGGTTCCATTGCCGGCATCGGTTACGTCAGCGGTGTGCGTTGTCTGGTGGCCGCATCCAACTCGGCGATCAAGGGCGGCACCATTTCACCCGCCGGCCTGCACAAGTCGCTGCGCCTGCAGACCATTGCCCGGGAAAACAAACTGCCGATCGTGTCGCTGTCGGAATCCGGCGGCGCCAACCTGAATTATGCCGCCGAGATTTTTGTTGAAGGTGCGCGCACCTTTGCCAATCAGGCACGGCTGTCTGCTCAGGGCATTCCGCAGATCACCGTGGTGCATGGCAACGCCACCGCCGGCGGTGCTTACCAGCCGGGTCTTTCCGATTACTGCATCATGGTGCGCAACCGCGCCAAGATGTTTCTCGCCGGTCCGCCGCTTTTGAAAGCGGCCACCGGGGAAATCGCCACCGACGAGGATCTTGGCGGCGCCGAGATGCATGCTACCGTCGCCGGCACCGCAGAATATGTGGCCGAGAGCGATGCTGACGGCATTCGTCTGGCCCGGGAGCTGATGGCCAACATTCCCTGGAATGAACAGCTACCAGCACGTCAAGCGCTGCAGTGGCAGCCGCCGCGTTATGACGAGGAAGAGCTGCTCGGGATTGTCCCGTCCGACACCAAGAAGCCTTACGACGTGCGGGAAATCATTGCCCGAATCGCTGACGACTCCGAGTTTCTCGATTTCAAGAACGACTGGGACGCGGCCACCGTCTGTGGCTGGGTGAAGGTTGAAGGCAAGGCCGTTGGCATCATTGGCAACAATGGCCCGATCACCGCCCGCGGTGCCGCCAAGGCTGCCCAATTCATTCAGCTGTGCGACCAGAGCAACCGCCCTTTGCTGTTTCTTCACAACACAACCGGTTTTCTGGTCGGCACCGATGCGGAACAGAACGGCATCATCAAGCACGGCTCGAAGATGATTCAGGCCGTGGCCAATGCCCGGGTGCCGAAAATTTCCATCCTAGTCGGTGGCTCCTATGGCGCTGGCAACTATGCCATGTGTGGGCGGGGTCTGGATCCGCGCTTTATCTTCGCCTGGCCGAACAGCCGGGTGGCGGTAATGGGTGGCCAGCAGGCAGGCATGGTGCTGCGCATCGTTGCCGATGCCAAGCAACGGGCCATGGGCATCGAGCCGGATGAAAAGGTGCTGGATATGTTGCAGCAGACCACTGCGATGAAACTGGATAGCCAGTCGACTTCGCTGTACGGCACCGCCCGGCTGTGGGATGACGGCATCATCGATCCGCGCTATACCCGCCGGGTGATCGCCATGGTGCTAGACGTCTGTCAGGAAGCGGAGCGCCGCCCGCTGAACAGCAATACCTACGGCGTAGCCCGCCTGTAGGAGCGGCTTCCGCCGCAACCGCCCTAACTAAATTCTGCAGTTCGCCGCTGCACAAAACGTACAATCAGGAGAGAACACATGCTTTTCACTCAGGAACACGAAGAACTGCGCCGTACCGTCCGTAATTTTGTCGAGAAGGAAATCAATCCTTATGTCGACGAGTGGGAAAATCATCCGCCGTTCCCGGCCCATGAATTGTTCAAGAAGCTTGGCAATCTCGGCCTGCTCGGTATCAGCAAGCCGGTCGAGTATGGCGGCATGGGCCTCGACTACACCTACTCACTGGTAGCGTCGGAAGAGTTCGGTGGCATTCGCTGTGGTGGTGTACCGATGGCTATCGGCGTGCAAACCGATATGGCCACTCCGGCGCTGGCCCGTTTCGGCTCCGATGAACTGCGGCGTGAATTCCTCGCCCCGGCGATTGCCGGTGACATGGTCGCCTCAATTGCGGTCAGTGAACCGCATGCCGGCTCTGACGTTGCCAACATCAAGACCACGGCGCGCAAAGATGGCGATGACTATGTCATCAACGGCACCAAGATGTGGATCACCAACTCCACCCAGAACGATTTCTTCTGTCTGCTCGCCAACACCGGCGACGGCCCCAAGCACATGAACAAGTCGCTGATCGTGGTACCGAAGAAGACCCCGGGCATCAGTGTGTCGGCGCCATTGAACAAGCTCGGCATGCGCTCTTCTGACACTGCCCAAGTGTTTTTCGATGAAGTGCGCGTTCCACAGCGTTACCTGATCGGTCAGGAAGGCATGGGCTTCATGATGCAGATGATGCAGTTTCAGGAAGAGCGTCTGTTTGCCGCTGCCAACAGTCTGCGCGGTATGGATCTGGCGATTGCCGAGACCATCGATTATTGCCGCCAGCGTCAGGTGTTCGGCATGCCACTACTCGACAATCAGGTGGTGCATTTCCGCCTCGCCGAGCTGCAATCTGAAGTCGAGCTGCTACGTGCACTGATCTACACCGGCGGCGAGGAATATGTAAATGGCAAGGACGTGCTGCAGAAGGCTTCCATCGCCAAACTGAAGGCTGGACGCCTGACCCGTGAAGTGTATGACAGCTGTCTGCAGTACTGGGGCGGTCAAGGCTTTATGTGGGACTCCAATATTGCCCGCGGCTATCGCGACAGTCGCCTCGGCTCCATTGGCGGCGGCGCTGACGAGATCATGCTGGGCATTATCTGCAAAACCATGGACATCCTGCCGGGCAAGAAAAAGGGATAAACGATATGACTCTGCCAGCCACGGAAACCTTGCTGCTGCGCGAAGACGGCCCGTTCCTGCATGTCACCCTGAACCGGCCTGAATCACGTAATGCCATGAGCCTGACCATGGTCAACGAGCTGATGGCCGTGTTCGATGCCATTGCCAGAGATGACAACTGCCGGGCGGTGATCCTGCGCGGTAGCAACGGTCACTTCTGTGCCGGCGGCGACATCAAGGACATGGCGGGTGCGCGGATGAAAGCCGCTTCCGGCGATAACGACGCCTACTTCCAGTTAAATCGTCGTTTCGGCGAGATGATCACCCGTGCGAATAAACTGCCGCAGGTATTGATCACCGTGATTGAAGGCGCGGTACTGGGCGGCGGTTTCGGGCTGGCCTGTATTTCCGACGTTGCACTGGCCGCAGACGACGCCCAGTTCGGCCTACCGGAAACAGGGCTTGGCGTGATACCGGCGCAGATCGCACCGTTTGTGGTACAGCGCATCGGCCTGACGCAGGCGCGCCGACTGGCGCTCACCGGCGCACGCTTCAACGGCAGTGAAGCAGCCCGTCTCGGCATCGTTCATGAAGCGCTGCCAGCTGCAGAGCTGGATACCCGCCTTGATGCCACCCTGAAGCAAATCCGCCGCTGCGCACCACACGCCAACCGGGTTACCAAACAACTGGTACTCAGCGTCGGTGAACGGCCTCTGGAGAGCCTGCTCGACCAGGCCGCACAGGATTTCGCCGCCGCCGTGGCCAGCAGCGAAGGCGCTGAAGGCACCATGGCATTCGTACAGAAACGCCTTCCCAACTGGGCGGAATGATTTTCCGATAAAACTTTACCGGAGCCCGTCATGGCTTTTGAAAAAATCCTGATTGCCAACCGTGGCGAAATTGCCTGCCGGGTGATCCGTACGGCGCGCTCGCTAGGCTACCGCACTGTTGCCGTGTATTCGGAAGCGGATAGCGATGCCCGCCATGTTGCCCTGGCTGACGAGGCTGTCTGTATTGGCCCGGCCACGGTCAGTCAGTCCTACCTGAATGCCGACGCCATTCTTGCCGCTGCACAGCAGACCGGCGCTGACGCCGTGCATCCCGGTTACGGCTTTCTGTCGGAAAACTCGACATTTGCTCAAGCCTGCGAAGCGGTCGGCATTACCTTTATCGGCCCGCCGGTCAACGCTATTCACCTGATGGGTTCCAAGCGCCTGTCAAAAATCGCTATGCAGGAAGCCGGTGTGCCCTGCATTCCCGGTTACGAAGGCGCTGATCAGTCTGACGCCACCCTGACCGGCGAAGCCGAACGTATCGGCCTGCCGCTGATGATCAAGGCCAGCGCCGGCGGCGGCGGTCGTGGTATGCGCGTAGTCACCGACATGGCCGAGGTAGCCGAGCAGTTGCGCTCCGCACGTGCCGAAGCAAAAAATGCCTTTGGCAGCGATGAGCTGATTCTCGAGCGCGCGGTAATGCGCCCACGCCATGTCGAGATTCAGGTGTTTGGCGACCAGCACGGCAATGTTATCCATCTGGGCGAGCGTGATTGTTCGGTGCAGCGCCGTCACCAGAAGGTCGTTGAGGAAGCGCCCTCCCCCGCAGTCAGCCCCGAGCTGCGTGCAAAGATGGGCGAAGCTGCGGTGAATGCGGCAAAGTCCTGCCAATACGTCGGTGCCGGCACGGTCGAGTTTCTGCTTGCCGAAGATGGCAGCTTCTATTTCCTCGAGATGAATACCCGCCTGCAGGTCGAGCATCCGGTCACCGAACTGGTAACCGGGCTTGATCTGGTGGCCTGGCAGATTCGTGTCGCCCGCGGGGAAGTCCTGCCGCTGACTCAGGATCAGGTTCAACTCAATGGCCACGCCATCGAAGTGCGCCTGTACGCCGAATCGCCGAGCCAGAACTTTATGCCGCAGACCGGCCCGGTGCTGGCCTGGCGCCCGGCTGAGGGCGACGGCGTCCGCATTGATCATGGCCTGCGCGAAGGCTTCACTGTCGGCAGTCACTACGACCCGATGCTGGCAAAGATTATCGCCTGGGGTAACAGTCGCGAAGACGCCCGCCGCCGGCTGATACGCGCCATTGAAGACACCGTGCTGTTCGGCGTTCAGGACAACCGTCGCTTCCTCGCCGCTATTTTGCGCCACCCGGTGTTTGCCGCAGGCGGCGCCACCACCGCCTTCCTCGGCAGTGATTTCGGCGATGACCCGAGCCTCACCGCGCCGAAACCGGACGATAGCCTGTTCGCCATTGCCGCCAGCCTGATCAGCGCCGGCCAGCGTGAAGAACTGCGTGCCTGGCACAGTAGTGATCACGGCGGCCAGCCGCTGATACTGGTCGCCGGCGACGAGCGCCGCAGTGCCATGTTGCACCGGGACGGCAGCCTGACCCGGGTAAAGGTCGGCGAGCATGAACATGTTATCGAGCTGCATGGCACGCATGACCAGTCTGTGGAGATTTCTGTCAACGGCGTTCGCCGCCGTATCGCCATACTCCGCACCCCACATCAGCTCTGGATCGATCATCAGGGTCAGGCGCTCGCCTTCAGCGATCAGACCCATATTGCCGTTGCGGCAGCGGAAGGGCCGGGCTCAGGCCAGTTACGTGCGCCGATGGACGGCGCCGTGATTGCGGTGCGCTGCCAACCTGGCCAGAACGTCAGCCGCGGAGAGGTTCTGGTGGTGATGGAAGCAATGAAAATGGAGCACAGCCTGAAGGCCAGCGTCGATGGTGTGGTCGCTTCGGTGGGCGTGAAGGCTGGCGATCAGGTCAAAGGTAAACAAATCCTGTTGACCGTGGAGCACTAAGCGGCTGACTCGCTTGCCAGCTGCCGATGGGACAGTTATGGTACGGCCGCCCCTGCTTTTATAGCGGCCTGTTGCCGCACCCTGCCGGAATCCGGCGCGCCCATGGCTTACCTGCCTTAGGGAGCCTGGCATCCCGGCAACACACAGACCAACAACTCAAGACGGAGATCCCATGAGCAACGCCGACGTCATCACGTTGCCCAAGCTGCTGTCGAAGATGCCCGAGGTACTGGCCAATCTGCCCGGTATCATCAAAGGCTCGAAGATGGCCAAGCTGACCGACAAAACCATGCCACTGGGCCTCGGCCTCGCCATCCAGCGAGCCACCGACATGAACCCGAATGGCGTTGCGGTAATCCACAATGACACCCAGCTGACTTACACCCAGTTCAACGCCTGGGCCAACCGCATCTCAGATTACTTCGCCTCGATCGGCCTGAAAAAAGGTGACGTGGTAGCAGTCGATATTGAAAACCGCACCGAGCTGCTTGGCACCGTTGTCGGACTGGCCAAGATTGGCGTGGTGTCGGCACTGATCAATACCTCACAGCGCGGCAAGGTACTGACCCATAGTGTCAATCTGGTGAAACCGAAAGCGGCAGTGATTGGCGCCGAGCTGGCTGAAGCCATTGAAGAAGTCCGTGCGGATCTGGAATTGCCCGCGGATCGTTTCTACTGCTTCGCCGACCAGGACACGCTGGATAATCCGGGAACCGTGCCTTCCGGCTATCAGAATCTGGCAGAACTGATCCGTGATTGCAGCAGCGAAAACCCGGATACCGCTGGCAAGATCTTCCTGAAAGACCCGCTCTTCTACATCTACACCTCCGGCACCACCGGCTTGCCGAAAGCGGTTGTCTTCAACCATGGCCGCTGGGAAAAGGCCTATGGCGCCTTTGGCTATTCCGCTGTTCGGCTGGAAAAACATGACCGCATGTACTGCACCCTGCCGTTCTATCACGCCACCGGCATGGTAATCGGCTGGGGTTCGGCAATTGCCGCTGGAGCTGGCCTGGTGCTGGCGCGCAAGTTCTCTGCCAGTCGCTTCTGGGACGATATTCGGAATAACGACTGCACTGCCTTTGCCTACGTTGGCGAGTTGTGCCGTTACCTGAATGAACAAGCTGCCAAGCCCAATGACCGCGATAACAAGGTCAAGGTGATCGTCGGCAATGGCCTGCGTCCAGGCATCTGGAAGGGCTTCAAGGAGCGCTTCGGCATTGACCGCGTGGTTGAGCTGTATGCCTCGTCCGAAGGCAACGTTGCGTTCACCAACATCTTCAACTTTGACAATACCGTCGGCTTTTCTCCGGTTTCCTATGCGATCGTCAAATATGACAAGGAACGCGAAGAGCCGGTGCGCGGGCCGAATGGCTTCATGATCAAAGTCGGCAAGGGTGAGGCGGGTCTGTTGATCGGTGAAATCACCGACAAGACCCCGTTTGACGGTTACACCGACAAGGAAAAGACCGAAAAATCAGTGCTCCGCAATGTCTTCAAGAAAGGCGACGCCTACTTCAATACTGGCGACATGATGCGCGACATCGGCTTCAAGCATGCCCAGTTCGTTGACCGGCTCGGTGATACCTTCCGCTGGAAAGGTGAAAACGTGTCGACCACCGAAATCGAACAGATCATGGACGGCTTTGACGGGATCGTTGAAACCGTTGTCTACGGTGTAGAAATCCCCAACACCAATGGTCGCGCCGGCATGGCTCAGGTCCGTCTCAACGGCGATCACAGCCAGTTCAACTTCAAGGGGCTGTATGAGTACCTGAAGCGCGAACTGCCGCCGTATGCCATTCCGGTCTTTATCCGCATCAATGATCAGGAAATGGAAACCACCGGCACTTTCAAGCACCAGAAGAACAAATTGAAAGAGCAGAAATACGATCTGGCCCAGCAGGACAACCCGGTTTACGCACTGCTGCCAGGTGAAGCTGGCTATCAGCTGCTAACGCCGGAGCTGCAACAGGGTGTTGATGGTGGCAAGTACCGCTTCTGATCAAACGCAAGCTCAAGCGCAATAAAAAAGGCCAGACAGCAATGTCTGGCCTTTTTTATTTCGAGGACAAATCTCTGTCTGTGGATAAGTCTGTGTGAAGTTCCACGCACTATGGTACTGACACCAGAACACCAGAATCACTAACTTTGATGCACTGCAACAGAGCAAGATAAGCTGAAACTGAAAATCAGGTAGTTACGTTGATGTCCTGACAGAATAATCAGCACTCAGGGCTAACATTACTTGCCATGCTTACTGCTTAGCCAATGCTCAGACAATGACTGCTCACAACCACCGGTTCGACCAGCTCAGCTGTCAGTCATTGTCCACAGAATCTGTGGAAAACTCTGTGTAAAAGGGCCTGACAAAGGCGTGGAACAGGCATTAAACCGACCGCTGCAACGATTTGACGTTTTTTTGACCTTTATGTTAATCGCCATATAAATCAAATAGATAAGATAAAAAAACCGTAGAAAACTGGCACTTTCGGGAAAAAACCCCAGAGCGACGGTCAGTTAGCTCGCGCCTGTGTAGAAATATTCTGATACCTGGCCCGGTACCTGCTCTAACAGCAAGAATTCACAACAAAAAAAACGGGCCCCAGAGGATGGGACCCGTAAAACAACACCACAAGGGGTTTGCGGTGTGCGCTACAAACTTTGATGCCTTACTTCTTGCCCTTGGCCTTCTCTTCCGGAGTCAGCTCTTCAAGGGCCGCCGTGAGCTCCTGAACGCGCTTCTGCAGCGCCTCGACCTCACGCTTGTTAGGGATGCCCAGCTTGGACAAGGCCTTGTTCAGGCGCTCATCAAACGCCTTCTCCATCTTGCCCATGGTCTCGCCGGTGCGGCTACGAACCCGCTCTTTGATCTCTTCCACTCTGGTCTCAGAGATATCACGGGTCTTGGACTCCAGGTCCTTGCCCACATCCACCAGGGTATCGAACAGCTTGCTGCCCTCTTCCTCAGCACGGGCAAAGGCGCCAAGGCCCGCCAGCCAGATCTGGTGGGTGTATTTACGCAGGTCCAGCGCACCATCACCGATTCCCTTCAGCGAATTGGTCTTTTCCTGAGTTTCTTTATCCTGCTTGCGGTCAGACATGAACTTGCTCCGGTATCAGTTCCACAAGCCAATACAGCAATGGCAAATGCCAGAAAGTGAAACAATAGAATCAGCGCGAACTGAGGGAAGTTTAGGCGGCGGGACAGTCGTTCCGGGGAGTATGTGTCTGACAATCTGTCAGGAAGGTGAAAAATCCCTAGGCTGGAAGCACTCTCAGAAGTCGCCCTCATCATCGTAATCGCCACGGGCCTGCCGCCGGCCTGCCAACAGGCTGATACCAGTTTTGGCGATATCCCGGGCGCGTTCACGAATGATGTCAGACTTGCCGAAAACCGCCTCGACAATGCGCTGACGAAGATTTTCTTCGAGCCGGGCCGCCCCTTCACTCAGGCGCCTGTCAACCTTGCGCTCAATCTCGGGGCCGACCTTGTACTTGAATGCCAGATGCATGACCAGCAGGGTAATCAGTGACGACAGCATCGCTGCCGCAAACAGCAAGCCGAACACCTGCGTTGCGGACAGCGCCACGGTCATCTCAGGCAACCCCGAACACGATCAGCAGCTGGAACATACCGGCCATGGCGCCAAGCGCACCACCTACCAGAATCAGAATCCACTCATCCTCCTGAAATGCCGGCCGGAGCAGATCCTGAAACTCTTCCGAAGACAGTGCCTGCATCCGTTCACTGATCACTTTCTCAACGATGGCGCCCCGCTCACGATTGAACACCGGATCTTCAAAAGGGTACATCGACAGATCTACCGCCTTCTCTTCAACGGCACGCTTGAGCTCGGCATAACCGCCCGGACCGACAGTGAGCTGCGCCGCTGTTCGCACGACACCACCCTCGAGAAGAGGTCGCAGATGCTTCTTGATAAGCATCCGGGTACGGTCACCGCGTGGGCCGTTAACAACCTGCTGCATCAGTTTCTGCAGCGTCATCATTTCCGTGGTGGTGATGCGGGCAAACTGCTCGGCGACGTCCTTCTGCCTGCGCAGAAACAGGCCCTGGACCCGAAATGGCCCCATCTTGACCGGATTCAATGGCCGGAAAATAACGTTCAACGCCACCCAGTTGGTAGCGATGCCAACGATGAAACCAAACACCGGTAAAACCCAGTTCTCCGGGACCAGGATAAACACCGGAATCTGTATCAGGCCGAACAGGAAGCCAAAATAAAAACCCGAGTTCACGACAAAACGAAACTCAGGCTCTCCGACCTCACGGAATACCCGGATCAGCAGGTCCTTGTCCTCCGTAAGCTGGGTCACCACCATGTGCTTGAGGTCCACCAGCTCCTCAATATTGCGGCTGATGTCATCAATCAGATTGTCCATGACGTCAGGAATGGCACGACGGGCACGATTGTAGACTCGCTTGCGTACCATCAAGGGCAGGTTTTCCCAAAGCACACCATTACGCTCGAGCATCACCTCGTCGGTGTATTCCTCGATCCGGTCCTGGGTGCTGCGGGTCAGGTGGGCGGCAATCTTCTCCGGTTCCATCTGGCGAAAAAACTCGTCAATGGAACCAAGCTTTTCAAGGGTCTTCTCGACAACAATACGGCCCATTTTCTCGGCCTTGGCGGGAATAATGCCCTGCCAGCCAAGAAAAGGCTTGATGCCTATGAATTCCTTCGGCCAGAAGGTCATCTGCACCGCCAGCCAGTTGGTGCCCCAGCCGATAATGCCCGATGCGACAGGAATACTGGCGTATTTCCAGAAGTCCGGATGGGATAACAGGGCTTCAAACATGAAAAAAAACTTCTCCCCCAGCAGAGGGAGACGCTCCCTCACAGGCCACACTGCAGCGGATCCAGTCCACCCGGAGAACCGGGTAAGCTGCAGCAAGCGCCTAGTATAGCCACATGCCCGGCTGACGTAAGTGACCGAAGCGCTTTTTTGCCCGGCCAATCAGGACTATCCGGTGGTCGCGGCGGTCAGAACAGTCCTGCCACCGGCCACCCGTCAGCCAAACTGCTAACCGGAACAGGTTATTTGGCCTGTCCATGAACATCGGGCCGTGTAGAATGCCTGACATTCCTGACTCATTCACAGGCAGCTCACCGGCATGGAAGAACAGCGATCCCTGACCCGGTTTCTGACGCTTGGCGCGCTGGAAACTGTGCTCAATCAGGCGCTTGCGCTCGAGGGTCAGGCCGCTGCCCGACTGACCGCTCTGCACGGCACCGTGGTGCGTATCCGTCTTGAGAAGCCGGCGACCAGCATTTACATGTTGCTGGTTGAGGACGGCGTTGAAATCCTGCATGACTACGAGGGCCCGGTGGATATCCGTGTCCGCACCTCGCTGGGTGCCCTGCTGCAGTGGCTATTGGCGCCGACAGCCGATCTTGCCGATGACGACCGTATCCGGATTACAGGTAATGAGCCTCAGCTCAGTATTCTGCTCAGTGCTGTCGCCGAGTTTGATTTGTGGACAGCACTGCGACACTGGCTCGACGAGCATGTCCGCATGGAGGATCTGCTCGCCCTGCTGAGCCGGGAGGACCCACGCTGGCTCGGACGCCTCGATCAGGTCTGTGGTCAGGTTGATCAGATTGCCGTTGAACTTGGCCGCCAGCGGCTTCTTCAGGAGGAGATTCTCGACGCCGTAAACGGCCTGAAGCGCGGCATGCGTCGGGAGCGAAGGCTGGATCTGCTGTTTCTATGCTCCGGAATGACCTTGCTGTTCGGAGCCTTTGCTACCGCCACAGGACAAATTCCGGTGCTGTGGCTGCAGGCGGAAGCCGGCATGCAGACCCTGATCATGGCCAGCCTTGGTCTGACACTGATCCTGTCACGTCTGCTATTCGGTCACCGTTACTCCTGATCGCCGCCTTTTGGTGGTCGACGCCCCAGAATCTTGCCAAGACTGTCCTCGACAAAGCCGGCACTGGTTCGGGCAATATTACGGGTGGTGCCCTGAATCACTTCCTTGCTGGCAAGCGAAGTGAATCCGTCTCGAACCCCCTTTCTGACCGCCTCTTCAACTCTGGCAGAAATGACGTCAGAAGCCTCCTTCAGGCGCAGCCGGAACTCCTCGTCCATCTGTTGCATAAAGCGTGGTCTCACCTGGTACTGCAACCACCAGGCAATCACGCTGCAGGTCAGCGCGGCGCTGAGAAATGCGGTCAGAACGATGGCCAGCCAGTTCATGAGTCCTCCGGAGAAAAGGGCCGCCAGCAGGGCGCGGGGCGGCAAAGATAGCATGGCTTCCGTTGAAACCGGAAAACACTGCGTCCGTCGTGCAATATCATCGTGAAATCAGAAAGTTGGGTTACACTGTGTGACGGAGTTCATGCTTTCGGCTAGCTGGCACTAACGTACAATGAACACGAGGAAGCTTCAGTGAGATATGCCCTGCTTCTGGCCACTTTGTTGTTGGCCAGCCACGCCCATGCCTCACTCGGTATCGACCGTTCGATTCTGGTGTTCGAGGCAGGAAAGGCCCCTCGTCAGGATGTCATCGCTGGCAATAGCGGTGATACCAACCTGTTTCTGGAAGTGGAAGTACTGGAGGTAACCGACCCCGGCACTGATCAGGAACAACGCACCGTAGTGCGAGATCCCGAGTCCATTGGTTTTGTTGCTGCGCCAAGAAGGTTGATGGTTCCACCCGGCGGTCGCCGCCCCGTTCGGCTGATGAATCTGAATGGCCATGGTGACGTTGAGCGTGTGTATCGGGTCAATATCAAGCCGGTCATGCCGCCAGCGGAAAGCAGTGGCATGGGCGTGCGTCTGATCGTTGCTTATCAGGTTCTGGTTTTTATCGCTCCGAAAAAATCCGTGGTCTCTCTGGACAGTCAGCGTGATGGCAACAAACTGACACTCACCAACAACGGTAACGTCAACATACTGCTCAGCAATGGTGAGCAGTGTCAGATGGTCAACTCCCAGGACTGTGATCCGGTTCAGGGCAGGCGGCTGTATCCAGGCAATCAGGTGGTAATTGAGCTGCCTCGGCCTGCGCCAGTTGAGTTTGACGTCGAGGCCGACGGCAAACGACTGCGCCAAAGGTTCTGATCTGCCATGTCGATGCGGGTGCGCCGTAGTGGAGCAATCGTCCTGTTTCTCGGGTTGACTGCCTATGCAGCAACTGCACTGGTGGAAAACGGTCAACCAACGCAGCCCTCCCCACCGCAACCAGTGGTTCTCGCTGAAGAAAATGAGTCATCTCTGGAAAGCGATATATCACCAACAAGCGATCAAAGCTCCCCGGACCAGCGCAGCCTTTCGCCGGATACAAGCGTTGAGCAGAATGGGAATGGTGGGTTCCAGTATCACAGCAACGGAGTTCCAGTCGGTTTCGAGGCCTGGTTTGAGCCACAGAAAATTGCTCTGGATATTTTCTATGGTGGCCGTTATCTACTGACAACGTTGGCCGAATATGACGGCAAGGAAGTCCGTTTACTTAGTCCTGATGAAGTAGCACAAAGCGTTCCAGGCGCACTTGATCCAGAAGCAATGACGAGTCTGCTGAGCCAACCGCTGGCGCCTAATGGGGACAGACTATGCATGCAAGCAAACCAACCTCTTTGCGGCCGCCTGGAAACGGATACCGTTGGCATTATCTTTGATGAAGCCCGTATCCGTGCCGATCTGTTTGTTAACCGCTCCCTTTTGTCCAAAGTACCCGAAGCGGACCCTCGTTACCTGCCGGACGGCGATAAGGAACGGGTAACGCTGGTCCAGAATCTTAATAGCCTTTACACAACCGATAACAACGGCTATGACCGCTTCAGCCTGTTTGGCAAAACTCGTGCCGGCAATAATGGTCATTACGGGTTCAGCGACTGGGTCAGCACCAACGATCAAGACCTCAGCATTGACCAAATTGGTTACCGCCATGATTTGCGCGATCACATTGTGACGGTCGGCCTGTTTGAGCCAAGCCTTGATATGCTTAGAGGCATGGGGCGAGATCTGTTAGTCGGGGCGGGCATCGAGAAATCGATGAAACGTCGAACCGATCTCGACAGCATCATTTCAACGCCAATTGATGTATTTCTTCCTGTGCGTAGCCGTGTAGATATCTTCCGTGATGGCAGGCTTATATCCAGTGGTTTCTATGAAGCGGGCAACCAGCGCATTGATACCAGCCGACTTCCCGCAGGCTCATACATTGTTGAGCTTGTAACCACTGATACCAGTGGCAACATCAGCACAGAGCAACAGCTTTTCGTTAAGTCCACCCTGCTCGCCCCTCCAGGCGAAGCCATTTGGTTTGCAGAAGGTGGCAAGGTTTCACGACGGGCGCCATTTGAAACATTACCGGATGAAATTGACGTCAACATTGTCCGCGGCGGCTATCGCTGGCGACAAGAATCCTGGCTTGGCTTCGGCATCGCCGGCGCCGCCACCGAAGACGCGGCATTGGCGGAAGTTTCCGCCAGCATGTTATTTGACTGGCTTGAAGCAGGTGCAGAGATATACCAAAGCACTGAGGGTGGGCATGGCGCAGGCATCAATGCGGTCACTCGTCGCGGCTCCCATACACTAACCATCAGCTCGCGCAGCAGTAGTGCGGATGATCTGCCTGCAGCCACCGAAACTCAGTACCGACTGATAGAGGAAGATCGCTGGCAGCATACTGCCCAGTGGATTACCCGAGTCAACCCAAATGCCAATCTCAGCATCTCGACCAGCTACAGTGGCGGCAAGGATCTTCCGAATAGTCGCCGCAGCACTGCCAGATATAATCACTATTTCCCTGCCGCCGCCGGCAACGCCTTCAGCGTCACGGCCGAAGTGGGAGAAGTAGATGGTGATGCCCGCTTCATGCTCGGGGCGCAGTGGCGTGGCATAGGCCGGCACTGGAGCCATAGCGCCGGGCTCGAGCTCAGCGGTAGCGATATTCCTGATGATCAGGATGGTGTTTCCGCTCGCGTAGCCACCCGCTGGCGCGATCAGGACCTGCTCACTGATGAAATCGATGCGGGAATCAGTGCACAGGCCAACGACAGCACTCAAGGCGTTACCGCGGACCTGCGTCATGGCTCCGAATGGGGGCGTGGACAGATCGCTGCATCACATACTCGAGGCGACCAGTTTGAACAAACCCAGTATCTGGCCGGCTATGACACCAGCATTGTGCTGGGCGAGTCCTATCGCCCGGCTATTGGCGGCGGCCCGCACAGTGGCGAAGCCGGAGTCATTCTTGATCTCGGCGATGCCGACGGCAGCATTGTTGATATCTACACTGATGGACAACGGCAGTTCAGCGCACGCGGTGGGCGCCGCGTTCCCCTGACGCTGATGCCCTACCGCGAATACCAGATCAGCCTGATAGACCGGGGCACCTCACTGGTGAGCTTTGACAATGAACCGCGCCGCATCGTGCTTTATCCGGGAGATGTGGAAGCCTTGAGCTGGAGCATGCAGAAAATAAATATCATCGTCGGACGGCTGCAGCGTCAGGAAGAGTTTTGTTCCGAAGTCACCGGTGATTGCTATAACCTCAAACTGCCTTTAGCGGATACTCGGGTCGAAGGACTGGAAGGATTTATCTTTACGGACAAAGACGGTTTCTTCCAGGGTGAAGTGGTCGAGGGAACCAGCGAACTGCATGCGCGTTATAACGGCATTGAATGCACAATCAATATAGCTGATCTGCCAGTCACGGAAGGCGTTATACGGGCACCGTCTCTGGTGTGCAACGACAGGTCCGGCAATGACGGCGAAGACCCGGGCGCAGACAAATGAGCTGTGCCAGCATCTACTGCTGCTCGACAATCATAGTGATAGTGCCAACATAGCTGCCACTGGTCGGCGCTGATGCCGCCACCGTGGCAGCCGTTGCCGCCACGGCTATCGTGGCATTGTTGGAGGCACCATTATTACAGTGACTGTTTCCGGAAAAACTGTTCACTCTGGTGGTCAACAAAACTCCCGGTGAAACTGCCACCGCCCCAGTGCCATCATCCCAGGTTACTGCCAAGGGAATCTCTGTGACGCCATTAGTGAGGCTGAAAATGCCTGCCGTACCACTCCCCGTCAAAGTCACCGCATACGGAAGACCACTGGCCCGGAACACACAGAAACTATCGCTGCCATTCAGATCCAGACCACTGAAAGTACCCAAATCAATGTCGTTAAGTTGGCTAACCCGCACGCTATCGGGAATATCGATAGTAACGGTCAGTATCGACTGGAACACTGCACGCCCGTTTCCTGTATTACGGACGATGACAACAAAATCCTGTTGATAAAGCCCGGGAGGAACGGAAGTAATGGCCGCTTCGGTAAATGTCAGAGTCAGGCGACCGTTGTCCCCACCCGGGCAGTTGGCAAGTTTTCCGGTCATGACATAGCCAGTCGGCGTACTGGCCGCCAGTGTGGTCGATGATGAAGTAACGAGGTCGGTCCATTGGCTGTCTGCCGGAACCTGATTGGCACCATTCAGAACTGCAAGCGGGCCTGTGACTTCAACCCGGTAAGGAATGATGTCAGTGCTCTGCGGTTGTGGTGAAAGCGTTGAAGCGACACAGAAATTCTGAACGACGACAACACTGCCGCCACTCCAGACGAAATTCTGTACAGGAGCCACCGGATCAATATCTATCCTGGCAATGGCCAGTGAAGGGAGGACAACAAACAGCAACCAGATACCCCGGCAACAAACCCCGGCAGCACGCCTCGCTAACTTCTGGTTGACTGTCTTCACTAACAACATCTGCTCTCCCTGAAGCTGCTGACATCTGCTCTGAACTGCATCCCATCCGGAGAATGCATCACGCCACTATAACAAAAACGGGGCGGATCACTCCGCCCCGTAACGTCTGTTGTAGAACAGGACGATCAGCTCATCACAAAGGCGAAACCAGCAGAGTCACGGTATCCAGATAGTTACCTGCCTCTGCTGCAAGCATGTTGGCCTCTGGCACCACGACATCAATTTTGCTATTGCCCGCAGCGGTACAGGTGCTGAAACCCGGACCAACGTTGTCTCGGGCAAAGCCTGCACCGGCATTGTCGTTCAGCGTAGCACTGGTCAGCGCAACACCAGCCCAGTTAAAGGTGTACTCAATAAAGTTACCGGCACCGTCAGCCATCCGGAATGCGCCGGCATTGTCGTTTGCCGAAGTTGCAGTGATGTCATACGTGGTAGCGCCGTTGGTGCGTACACAGGCTCCAATCGCACCGGTCTCATCGGCCAAAGCCAAGGGGTCAAAAATACCCAGATCAAGATCTCCCTCAACCAGCACCTGAATCAGGGAAGGAATTTCAAGCAAAATGTCTACACTGCCCTCAGAAGTCGCGCCGACGTCGCCGTCAGCCGTCGCAGCCCAGGCCGCCCCGGTCATACCCATGCTGGCAGCCACTGCCATCGCGAGAAGTTTCTTGTTCATATCCCGATCTCCACACACATTAGGTTATTTGGTCCCCGGTCTGGTCAGGATTGACACTGCGGGATGCCTTTATGCTATTACCACGACATCGCACTGAGAACCCCCTCACACTTTTATCTTATATTGCGCCGATAAGCGGTTGTCGTGATGGGGTGAGCGGTATGACAATGTTAAACAGATCACACAATCGGTACTTTCGTACAAATTTCAGCAGGTTATGATGCCGCTTTGAGACCACTTCGCCACTCGGCAATCGACCTCAGGGAGAGGGAATATGAGCACCCAGAGTTCAATCAGCATTGTCATCGCCGACAGCTCCCGGCTTGGCTCCGTTATGCTCGAGCGGCTACTCGCACCACTGCTGGACGTCGTCACCTGTACTAACGGCGCGGCCCTGGATCTGGCACTGCGGCGGCAGCCAGCCCTGTTGATGATTGCCAATCAATGGTCCGGGTTAGACGCCCTGCTACCGGATATCTCAGCACGACTGCCACAGCTCGGCATTGTGCTTATGGCCAGCCCGGATAGCGATGCGGCGCGTATCGCCTCACTGTCAGAGCAGTTTTCCACCGGCGTGATCTATCGTCCCTATGAAGCACGTCAGGTCATGAGGGAAATTTTCAGACTGATTTCCCACCGTAACGGGCCCGTCGAGGAAGACGTACCTCTGATCACCGACAGTTCTCCAGACCCGTTTGAGACACTACAGCGGGATCAGGCCTTCTGCCGCCGCCACCATCTGCCACATAGCCTGCTGGCACTTCGTGTTGATGAATATGCATCACTCGGCGAACAGCTTGGCGAGGCCGAACTTGCTGACGCCGAGCGCAGCCTGGTCTCGATGGTGACCGAGAACCTGAGACGTGAGGACCATCTCTGCGACCAGCAACCCGGGCGCCTGGTCCTCAGCCTGCCGGGCACTCCCGCTCAGGGCGCACGTGTACTGGCACACCGCCTGTGCCAACGGGCACAGGAAACGGACATTCATGTCGGCGATCTGACGACACATCTTATGCTGCTGGCAGGCATCCACGTTGTCAGTGGCGCCGATGCCGATGCACTGGAGCAGGATATTGCCATTGCCGTCAGTACCAGCGAGCTAGCTAGCGGCGAGTCGAGCCTTCAGGTCCTTCTTTCCGACACAGCCTGCGACCAACTGGGTAGCGCCGCCCCGCCGCTACTGCAGGAGGATGAGGTCGGCGATCCGCCGGCGAATAGCTCAAAGCACAACGATGTTTCATGGGAAAAAATTGCAACCATCCTGAACAGGCAGGATCTGAATGATGGCCATGAAGCAATAAAAGCCTTGTCCGTGCTACTGCGCCAACTGGATGAAAGCACTCGCATGACACTGGTTGACGAGCTCTTGCTGGCATCGTCAATGCCGGAATGATTTTTTCAGGGCCGCCGCGCGATTAGTGTTGCTCTGCACGGGGCCGGATAACCCTCGATGGTACGGGATGGATCAGCTGGATCAAGAAAGTCAGACAGGGACTGGAATGTCATCCACTCCGTGCTGTGCTGTTCTTCCACGGTTGTAATACAGACATCCACCGTGCGCACATCAACAAACCCGATACGACGCAGCCACAGTTCAAGCATCTCCGTTGCAGGCAGAAAAAATACATTTCGCATGGCCGCATAGCGATCGGCAGGCATCAACACCGTGGTGACATCCCCTTCTACCACAAGGGTTTCCAGTATCAGCTCTCCGCCCGGCTTGAGGGCAGAGAACAATTCGGCAATATGATCCAGAGGAGAGCGGCGATGATAAAGCACACCCATGGAAAAAACCGTATCAAACGCCTGACTATCAAGCGGCATCTCCTCCAGTCGAACCGGCGCATACCAGACCGGTGCAGACGGAAGATAACGCTTCAGACACAGATACTGAAAAAAATACAGCAGGGTCGGGTCGATACCGAGTACCGTTCGAGCCCCTTCCGCCCACATACGCCAGCAGTGGTAGCCTGAACCGCAACCCACATCAAGCACTGTACGACCGGCAAGGCTGCTGATATGTGGAGCAATGCGTTGCCATTTCCAGTCAGAGCGCCACTCTGTATCGATCTTCACGCCAAATATATCGAACGGGCCCTTACGCCAGGGCATCAGCTGGCGCAGATGTGTGCTGATAGCATCCTCCTCCGGCACGTCACCCTCTGCCGCCATGAGGCAGATTCGGTCCTGCAATGCATTCAGCCGCGCGTCGATATCTGGCAGTCCGGACACGGCTGCAAGCCAGCGTGGCATATCTCCATGAGGCTGAAACAGCAACCTGTCGCGGCTACGCACCTCCAATGGCACCCGCCATGACGGTAACAACTCCGCCGTCGCCTCATGAAGCTGATCACAATACTGTTCGATCACCGCACTGCCACCAGCGAAAGAAAGTTAAAACAACGAAACCAGACATGGACTTGGCGAAAGCCTGCACCTCGCAAGCGCTGCTCATGTTCGGCCAACGTCTCTGCAATCAGTACGTTTTCAAGGGCGGTACGTTTCTGGCTGATCTCAAGATCTGAATAACCATTGTTGCGCTTGAACGCATGATGAAGTGCCTGCTGTAAGTTGTCTTCATCGGCATCTTCGTATCTGATTTTTTCCGATAGAACCAGAATATCGCCAGCGCCAAGAGACTCGGCAATTTTTCTAATCAGAGCATCACGGTCCTGCAGCGGCAGAAACTGAAGGGTAAAGTTCAGCACTGCAACAGAGGCATTTTCCAACGAGACATTGCGGACATCTGCATTCTGCAAAAGCACCGGAAGCGCGGGAGCGGCTTCATCAATCAGCTGTCTGGCACGCTTCAGCATCGCTTCGGAATTGTCTATCGCAATAACCTGACAATCCCGATGCGGAACGAGTGCCGCCATAGCCAGTGTCGCCGCCCCCAGAGAACAGCCCAGATCATAAAGATTGGTACCAGGCCTTGCGTAGCGAGCGGCCAATACGCCAATCATTTCGATCATGGTGCCGTAGCCCGGCACTGACCTGCTGATCATGTCAGGAAAGACACTGACAACGCGCTCATCAAACGAGAATCGTTCGATGATATTGCGCTGTTCGGCATAAATACGGTCGGTATCGGAGGTCATACCCTTCCCCGGCAGAAGCGCCACGCCGGCGCAACCATAAAAAAGGCCGCTAGTGCGGCCCCTTTATTTACTGCTCAAATTTGGTCGGGACGGCAGGATTTGAACCTGCGACCCCTTGCCCCCCAGGCAAGTGCGCTACCAGACTGCGCTACGCCCCGACAGATGCGACCTTTGGCTCGGTCGCGAAGCGGGCGCAATCATAACGGATGCGCCCGGGGGAAGAAACCTCAGGTGCGTAGCACCAGCAGCACTTCTTCCAATTCGACGATCATTTGCCGAATCAGCTGGTGGTAGTGGCTGGACTGCTCGGCACTCGGCGCACCGGTCAGCTGCTGTCTGGCGCCGCCGATGGTAAAGCCCTGATCGTAAAGCAGACTGCGAATCTGACGGATCATCAACACGTCTTGCCGCTGATAATAACGGCGGTTACCGCGACGCTTGACCGGCTTGAGCTGGGGAAATTCCTGCTCCCAGTAGCGCAGCACGTGCGGCTTTACATCACACAGCTCGCTGACCTCACCGATAGTGAAGTAGCGCTTACCCGGTATGACCGGTAGCTGGTCGTTATTCCCTGGTTCCAGCATATGCCTCAACCCGCTGCTTCAGTTTTTGCCCCGGACGGAAGGTCACCACCCGACGGGCTGTAATAGGAATTTCTTCCCCGGTCTTCGGATTACGGCCGGGACGCTGGCTCTTGTCTCGCAGATCAAAGTTACCGAAACCGGACAGCTTGACCGGGACATTGCCCTCCAGAGACCGGCGGATTTCCTCAAAAAACATCTCCACCATTTCCTTGGCTTCCCGCTTGTTGAGGCCTAGCTCCTCGAACAGACGTTCAGCCAGATCGGCCTTGGTCAGCGCAGTCATCAGCGTTCCTCGAATCAGTCGCGCAAGTGGGCGTTAAATTCTTGTTTTAGCAAGGATACTACAGCTTCTGTCAGGCTGCTAATGTCCGTTTCACCAAGGGTGCGTGAACGGTCCTGGAAGGTCAAGCCCAGCGCCAGACTGACATTACCCTCGCCGACGTTCTGGCCTCGATAGACGTCAAACAGGCGCAGATCACGCAGGGTTTCGCCGCAAACCTCACGAACCGCTGCCAGTACCCGGGCGGCAGGAACGGTGGCCGGAAGGACAAAGGCAAGATCGCGGCGCACTGCCGGGAAATCGGATATTTCGGCGAATTTCGGCAAGGAAGCCGGCATAATCTGCGCAAGATCCAGCTCAAACAGATAAATGTCCTGACTCAGGTCAAGCTCCGCCGCCAGAGCAGGATGGATCTTGCCAAGCCACCCGGCGGTTGCTCCAGCGCGGCCCAGACGTGCGCACTGCCCCGGGTGCAGACCCTCCTGCTCGCCCGCCTCAAAACTCCAGCCTGGGTCCCCGGTTAACGCCAGCAGCGCTTCAACATCGCCCTTGAGGTCAAAGAAATCGACCTTGCGGGGCTTGCCATCCCAGTGCTGCGGCAATGCCGGGCCATAAAGCAGGCCCGCCAGCATTGGTTCCTGCCGTAATCCATCTGCTGACGGCACGAAACGCAATCCGGTCTCAACCAGGCGCAAACGCTCGGCCTGCCGATTCAGGTTGTAGCGGGCCGTGGTCAGCAGGCCGGACCAGAGACTGCTGCGCATTACCGACAACTCACTGGAGATCGGATTCGCCAGCGCCAGTGGCTCAACACCTGGCGACACCGCCCGCTGGGTCTGCAGATCGACAAAGCTGTAGCTGATCACTTCCTGATAGCCGCGGTCCTGCAGTGCATCTACCAGTCGACGCAGGGACAACTGCCCTTCACTCACCTTCGGCTCTGCTGTCACGCTGGGCAGATGACTGGGCAACTGGCTGTAGCCGTAGACTCGAGCCAACTCCTCGATCAGATCCTCCTCGCGCTCGATATCGAAGCGCCAGCTCGGTGCCAGCGCCGTCCAGCGCTTACCAGAAGCATCGCCGGAGACCTCCATACCGAGGCGGGCAAGAATCTCTTCAATGCGTTCGCCAGGCAACCTCAGGCCGAGTAGGCTCTGAAGTTTTTCTGCTCGCAGAGTCACTTCGTTCTGCGGCGGGATGTGCGCCTCACTTTCAACGCAAATGACTGCACCGGCTTTGCCACCAGCGATGTCGATAATCAGCTGACTGGCGCGCTCGATCGCCTGCTCTTGCAGGCGCGGATCAACACCACGTTCGAAGCGGTGCGACGAATCAGTATGCAGGCCATGCGCACGGGCGCGACCGGCCAGAACCAGCGGTGCAAAGAACGCGCACTCAAGGAAAATATCTTTTGTTTCTGCGCTGACAGCACTGGCCTGACCACCCATGACACCGGCCAACGCCAACGGTCCATTGTCGTCAGCAATCAGCACATCGCCTTCTTTCAGCTTGAGATCCTGACCATCCAGCAGCACTACCGATTCGCCTGAGTTCGCGCGACGCACATCAATACTGCCGCCGAGTTTACCCAGATCAAAAGCATGCAATGGCTGACCAAGTTCAAGCAGCACGTAGTTGGTGACATCAACCAGTGCATCAATGGAACGCAGGCCGGCGCGGCGAAGTTTCTCGCGCAACCATAGCGGTGAAACGGCCCTGGCATTGACTCCCTCGATCACCCGACCAAGATAACGCGGGCAAGCCGACGGATCTGACACCCGAACCGGAAAGGTTTTCTGCGTCGATACCGGGACTGCTACGATCTCCGGCGAACAGAACGGCACCCCGGTCAGCACCGCAACTTCCCGGGCCACGCCACGCAGACTCAGGCAGTCAGCACGATTGGGGGTAACGCCCAACTCAAAAACGCTGTCGTCGAGCAGCAGCCAGCGACGAAAATCCTCACCCACCGGAGCATCGGCCGGCAGTTCCAGCAAACCATCAACGATATCTTCAAGCCCCAGCTCGGAAGCGCCGCAAAGCATGCCCTGCGACTCTTCGCCACGCAGCTTGGCTTTCTTGATTTTCAGGTCGCCCGGCAGCTCGGCGCCGATCTTTGCGAATGGCACACGCAGGCCGGCACGCACGTTTGCCGCACCGCAAACAACCGGGTAAACACCATCCCCGGCATTTACTTCACACAGGGTAAGCTTGTCTGCCTCGGGATGCGGACGGGTTGTCATGACTTCGGCGATAACAACACCGGAGAACGCTGCCGCCGCAGGCTCCACCGCATCCACTTCCAGACCCGCCATGGTCAGCTGATGTGACAACTGATCGGTGGTGATATCCGGGTTAACCCACTCTCTCAACCAGGCTTCATTGAAACGCATTATCTTCTCCTGAATATGAGCGGTGGATTAACGGAATTGCTTCAGGAAACGCACATCGTTCTCGAAGAACTTGCGCAGATCATTGACGCCGTAACGCAGCATGGTCAGACGCTCCACCCCCATACCAAAGGCGAAACCGGAATACTTTTCCGGATCGACACCACCGTGCTCCAGCACCTTTGGATGGACCATGCCGCAGCCCATCACTTCCAGCCAGCCGGTTTGCTTGCAGACGCGGCAACCCTTGCCAGCACAAAGCACACAGCCGATATCCACTTCTGCCGAAGGCTCGGTAAACGGGAAATAGGAGGGGCGGAATCGCACCGCCAGATCATCCACTTCAAAGAATGCCCGCAGAAAAGCCGCAACCGTGCCGCGCAGATCGGCGAAGCTGACATGCTCATCCACCAGCAGCCCTTCGACCTGATGAAACATCGGCGTATGGGTCAGATCAGAATCACAACGGTAGACCCGACCCGGAGCAATAATCCGGAACGGCGGCTTGCCCTGCTCCATCACCCGTATCTGTACCGGCGATGTATGGGTACGCAGTAGACGGCCGTCGCCAAAATAAAAGGTATCGTGCATGGCACGCGCCGGGTGATGCCCCGGAATATTCAAAGCCTCAAAGTTATGAAAGTCATCTTCCACTTCCGGGCCTTCAGAAATCTCATAGCCGAGCTGGACAAAAAAATCCTCGATGCGGCGACGAGTACGAGTAACCGGATGCAGGCCACCGGTTTGCTCACCTCGACCAGGCAGCGTCACGTCAATACGCTCACCGGCGAGCTGGGCTGCCAGCCGTGCCGACTCCAGCTGGTCACGTCGGGCAGCAAGCGCTGATTCAACCTGGTCGCGCGCTTCGTTGACGCGGGCACCGAACGCCGGACGCTCCTCAGCTGACATCTGGCCAAGGCCTTTCAGCAGCTGACTGATCTCACCTTTCTTGCCCAGATACTGCACTCGCACTTCATCCAGTGCGCGCAGGTCACTGGCATTTTCCACTGCGGCCAGGGCCGCACGGGTCAGTGATTCAAGGTTGTCCATCTGCAACTCCGGCTCCGTTCAGGGGGTGCCAAACAAAAACGGGGGAAGAGCGCGAGCTCTTCCCCCGTGGACTGCTGTCTGCTGTGTGACGCGTCAGCGACAGATCAGGCGAGGCTCGCTTTGGCTTTGTCGGCCAAAGCAGCAAAGGCCACCTGATCACGTACTGCCAGATCAGCCAGTACTTTGCGGTCGATGTCGATGTTCGCCTTCTTCAAACCGCCGATGAAACGGCTGTAAGACAGACCGGAAATGCGCGCACCAGCATTGATACGGACAATCCACAGACGGCGGAACTGACGCTTTCTCTGGCGGCGGTCACGGTAGGCGTACTGGCCTGCCTTGATTACTGCCTGGATAGCAACACGATAGACACGGCTGCGGGCACCATAGTAACCCTTGGCCAGTTTCAGAATTTTCTTGTGCCGGCGACGGGCCTGCACACCACGTTTTACTCGAGCCATTTCAGATCTCCAAAAACCATATATTCAACGTTGTGCTGCGGGCCAGATCAGGCGAATGGCAGCATACGCTTCACCATCGCGACGTCAGAGGCATGCACCCCGGTCATCGGACGGAGCTGACGAATCCGCTTGGGCGACTTCTTCGTCAGAATATGGCGTTTGAATGCCTGCTTGCGCTTGAAACCCGAGGCGGTTTTTCTAAAACGCTTGGCGGCCCCGCGATTTGACTTCATTTTAGGCATGACAGTATCTCTTCTCTTGCCGTTTCAACTCGAGCAACCGGAAATCGGTTACTTCTTCTTACTCCCGGGAGCCAGCACCATGATCATCTGCCGACCTTCCATGTTCGGGCGCTGTTCAACCACGCCGTGTTCAGCGAGATCCTGCTCAATCCGTTCAAGCAGTTGCAGCCCCAGCTCCTGGTGAGCCATTTCCCGACCACGGAAACGTACCGTTACCTTGGCCTTGTCCCCGTCCTCCAGAAAACGAATCAGGTTTTTCAGCTTGACCTGATAATCGCCAATGTCGGTGCCAGGGCGGAATTTGATTTCCTTAACCTGAATCTGCCGCGCCTTTTTGCGCGACTCTTTCTGCTTCTGCTTCAGTTCGAACAGGTGCTTGCCGTAATCCATGATCTTGCAGACCGGCGGCTCGGCATCCGGGGAAATCTCCACCAGATCCATCTCTTTCGCCGTTGCCGCTGCAATCGCCTCGAGCAGCGGAGTAATCCCCAGCTGGTCGCCGTTATCGTCGATCAACCGCACTTCACGAGCAGTGATCTGATCATTGATGCGGGCCCGCTTGTCGCCGCCCTTGGTTGCACGCTGCTTAATGTTCGAACCTCCAGCCTGTTACTGTTCTGTCCTGCTGCAGGCCCGTGGGCGTACTGGCGGACATCCTTGGAACTCTGAAAACAAAACCCCCGCAGCTTCCCAACCCTCTGAATTAACAGACAATTGGCTGCCACAGGGAGAATTCTGGTAGGCACGATTGGACTCGAACCAACGACCCCCACCATGTCAAGGTGGTGCTCTAACCAACTGAGCTACGTGCCTGAAGTGGGGCGCATTCTAGAGACCTGCCGGCGGCAACTCAAGTGTTTGTTGCCACTGGATTTAGGCCTGATGCCCTGCTGGTCAGGACAGGGCGACAAACTGCTCGCGCAACACCCCGATCCGGTCGCGCAGCCGTGCCGCCTGCTCGAACTCCAGATTGCGGGCGTGCTCCATCATCTGCCCCTCGAGACGGCTGATCTCCCGGGCAATCTCCACCGGCCCCGCCGGGATAGCATTAAATTCGGCCGCCGACTCCGCCACCTTGCGACCACGCTTGCGCTCCGAGCTGCCGGCGTTGCCGGCGGAAAAGCTCTCCTCAAGGATGTCACGAACCTTCTTGTTCAGCGCCTGCGGGACGATGCCATTGGCCTCATTGAAGGCCTGCTGCTTCTGCCGGCGCCGCTCGGTTTCACCAATGGCCCGCTCCATCGAGCCGGTCATGCGATCTGCATACAGAATCGCCCTGCCCTCCAGATGCCGGGCCGTCCGGCCGATGGTCTGAATCAGCGAGCGCTCGGAGCGCAGAAAACCTTCCTTGTCGGCATCAAAGATGGCCACCAGCGCCACCTCCGGCATATCCAGCCCTTCACGCAGCAAGTTGATGCCAACCAGCACATCAAACTTGCCAAGCCGCAGGTCGCGGATGATCTCGACCCGCTCGACGGTATCAATGTCCGAGTGCAAATAGCGCACCCGGACCTGGTGATCGCGCAGAAACTCGGTCAGGTCCTCGGCCATCCGCTTGGTCAGCACGGTAATCAGGACACGCTGCTCACGACTGACACAAAGGCGGATCTCGCCGAGCACGTCGTCAACCTGACCGGTGGCCGGTCGTACCTCGATCAGCGGATCCAGCAACCCGGTGGGCCGCACCAGCTGCTCCACCACCTGCCCGGCATGACTTGCTTCATATGGCCCCGGCGTCGCCGAAACAAAGATTCCCTGCGGCGCTATCCGCTCCCACTCCTCGAACTTCAGCGGTCGGTTGTCCAGCGCTGACGGCAGCCGGAAGCCATACTCCACCAGCGTTTCCTTGCGCGATCGGTCGCCTTTGTACATGGCACCGATCTGCGGCACGGTGACGTGGGATTCGTCGATCACCAGCAGGGCATCTGCCGGCAGATAGTCAAACAGAGTCGGCGGCGGCTCGCCCGGCGCCCGACCGGAAAACAGCCGCGAGTAGTTCTCGATGCCGTTGCAGTAACCGAGCTCATGCAGCATCTCCAGATCGAAACGGGTGCGCTGCTCCAGCCGCTGCGCCTCGACCAGTTTGTCGCGCTCGCGCAGGTCCTTGAGGCGCAGCTCAAGCTCGGCCTTGATCTTCTCGATGGCGCTGAGCACGGTCTCGCGCGGCGTCACATAGTGGCTTTTCGGGTAGATACTGACCCGGCTGACCTTGCGCAGCAGCTCGCCGGTAAGCGGGTCGAACAGGGAAATATTGTCGACCTCCTCATCGAACAGCTCGATCCGTACCGCCTCCTTATCGGAATCGGCTGGAAAGATGTCGATCACGTCGCCTCGCACCCGGTAGGTGCCGCGGTGGAAATCCATCTCATTGCGGGTGTACTGCAGCTCTGCCAGCCGCCGCAGTACGGCACGCTGGTCAATATGATCGCCCCGAACCACATGCAACAGCATCGACAGATAGCTGGCCGGATCGCCCAGACCATAGATAGCCGACACCGAGGCGACGATCACCACATCGCGGCGCTCCATCAGCGCCTTGGTGGCCGACAGCCGCATCTGCTCAATGTGCTCATTGATGGAGGAGTCCTTCTCGATAAAGGTATCGGAGGACGGCACATAGGCCTCGGGCTGGTAGTAGTCGTAGTAGGAAACGAAGTACTCGACCGCGTTTTCCGGGAAAAACTCACGAAATTCACTGTACAGCTGCGCCGCCAGGGTCTTGTTCGGGGCCAGCACGATGGTCGGCCGCTGCACCGCCTGAATGACATTGGCGATGGTGAAGGTCTTGCCCGAGCCGGTGACCCCGAGCAGGGTCTGGTGCGCCAGCCCGGACTCCAGTCCGTCGACCAGCGCGGCGATGGCGGTCGGCTGGTCACCCGCCGGAGAATAATCGGAGCGTAGTTGAAAGGATTCTGTGGATGCCATTTAAGCCTGTCCCGGGATTCGCTAGAATACGCGGCCCGCGAGGGGTCGCCAGACGAAAGGCGCCCTCACAGGCGCCAAAAGCGCACCATCATCCGCCGCTCACTGAAGACGAGGAGTGCATGTCCGAACTCAATCTTTCCGACCGCGTACAACGCATCAAGCCCTCTCCTACCCTGGCAGTATCCAACCGTGCGGCAGAACTGCGCGCTCAGGGCAAAGACATTATCGGACTCGGCGTCGGTGAGCCGGACTTCGATACGCCGGATCATATCAAACAAGCGGCGATCGACGCGATTCAACAGGGCAAAACCAAATACACCGCCGTTGACGGCACCCCCGGCCTGAAAAAAGCCGTGGCCGCCAAATTCAAGCGCGAGAACGGCCTGGACTATCAGCCAAACCAGATCCTGGTGTCCTCCGGCGGCAAGCAGAGCTTTTTCAACATGGCGCTGGCATTTCTCAATGATGGCGATGAAGCCATCATCCCGGCGCCGTACTGGGTTTCCTACCCGGATATGGTGCTGATCGCCGGCGGCGAGCCGGTAATCATCGAAACCAGCGTCGAGCAACGCTTCAAGGTCAGCGCCGAACAGGTAGAAAAGGCCATCACGGCGAAAACCCGCCTGTTCGTGATCAACAGCCCGTCCAACCCGAGCGGCATCGCCTACACCGCGGAAGAACTGGCCGAGATCGGCGCGGTGCTGCGCAAGCACCCGAATATCCTGATCGCCACCGACGATATGTACGAGCATATCCTCTGGACCGGCAAACCGTTCGTGAACATCCTCAATGTCTGCCCGGACCTGTATGACCGCACCATCGTCATGAATGGCGTCTCCAAGGCCTACAGCATGACCGGCTGGCGTATCGGCTATGCCGCCGGCCCGGCCAAACTGATCAAGGCGATGACCAACGTCCAGAGCCAGAGCACCTCGAACCCGGCGTCGATCAGCCAGGCTGCCGCAGAAGCGGCGCTGAATGGCCCTCAGGAGTGCGTCGCCGAGATGGTTGTGGCCTTCAAGTCCCGTCACGACTGGCTGGTAGCGGCGCTGAATGCCCTGCCGGGCGTGACCTGCCTTGAGGGCGATGGCACCTTCTATGCCTTTGCCGACTTCAATCAGGCAATCCGCAATCTGGGCCTGAAGGACGACCTGGAGCTGGCCGAGAAGCTGCTCGAAGGTGGCGTCGCGCTGGTACCGGGTTCCGCCTTTGGCACCCCGGGCTGCCTGCGGCTGTCGTTTGCCGTGAGCCTCGACACGCTGAAATCTGCGGTCGAGCGCATCGCCGCCGTACTGGCTAAATAAGGAAGCAACACGCCGCGTATAAATAAGCAGCAAACGGTCAGGAGAGGGGTTGACCCTCTCCGGGACCGCCACTATGATTCGCGGCCTCAGTTATTCCGCCTTAGCTCAGTCGGTAGAGCAACTGACTGTTAATCAGTGGGTCGCTGGTTCGAGCCCAGCAGGCGGAGCCAATCTGTAGAAAAGGGGTCACTTCGGTGGCCCTTTTTTTATGCCCACTGATTGGCGGGCTGACGCCCGCAGTTAATCAGTGGCGAATTCAATTGAATTCGCCTGGTTCGAGCCCAGCAGGCGGAGCCAATCTGTAGAAAAGGGGTCACTTCGGTGGCCCCTTTTTTTGTTCTACGTGGTGCGACTCTGTGCGGCGGGGTGTGCGGTTGCGCTGTCCGGGACCCGCCGTGAATACGTCCCTGTAGGCTTGGGTTCGGCATCCCTGCCTCACACAGTCCCGGACAGCGCAACCGCACACCCCGCTCCCCATCTCCGTGCCGGCCTCGATCATAAAAAAGACCAAGTTCCGCAGCGAACCCAATGAGCGCCATCTTCGAGTGTTTTTCACTGATATTGGCAGAGATGTCGGGAGCCATTGGTATGGTTTACCCCTCCGGGACTGTGTGAGGCATGGATGCCGAACACAAGCCCCCAGGGATGGGTTCACGGCGGGTCCTGGAGGGGTAAACCATACCGATGGCCGCACCCAACCCCGACGCTACCAACGCAGAAACAGAAACGGCGCCACAAAGGGCGCCGTTCTGATAAAGATGGAGCGGGTAACGAGGCTCGAACTCGTGACCTCGACCTTGGCAAGGTCGCGCTCTACCAACTGAGCTACACCCGCTTGCTATTTCCTGCCATCGGTGAAGATGGCGTCCCCTAGGGGATTCGAACCCCTGTTACCGCCGTGAAAGGGCGGTGTCCTGGGCCTCTAGACGAAGGGGACCCGGAAAGCGGCGCAAGTCTAGGGTTGCCCCCGCGGCACGTCAAGGGCCATTGACGGGAAATCACTGCCTTGTTCATATAGCCGCTCACTTTTTTCCGGAGATTCCCATGGACCTCAAGTTGTACGGCGCTGCCCTCTCCCCGTTTGTGCGCAAAACCCGGGTATTCATGCAGGAGAAAGGCATTCCGTTTGAAGCCATTCATATCGACCCGAATAACCCGCCGGAAGACTTCGTCAAACTGAATCCGCTCAAGCGTATTCCGGTGCTGCAGCACGGCGATCGAGTCATCGCTGACTCGGCAGTGATTTGTCGCTATCTGGAATCGCTGTTTCCGGAAACCCCGCTCTACCCGACCGACCCCTGGGATCAGGCGCGCTGCAGCTGGTATGAGAAATTCGCCGATTATGAACTGGGCGTGACCTGCACCTTCAGCGTGTTCCGCAACCGGGTCATCATGCCGCTGATTGGCAAACCCTGTGATGAAGACAGGGTGCAGAAGGCACTGCGCACCAGCATCCCGCCACTGTTCGCCTATCTGGATCAGGAACTGACCGGCAAGAACTACCTGCTCGGCGAGCAGATGACTATTGCCGACATCGCGCTGGCCAGCCAACTGGTCAACCTGCGCCATGGCGGTGAAATGGTCGATGCCAGCCAATTCCCGAATCTGGCGGCACACACCTCTCGCATGCATGCCCTACCCGGCTTTGCCAAAGCCATCGAAAAGGAAAGTGTGTTTGTCGAAAAAGTCAGGGCAAAACCCTGATTTTCCCGGACAACCCGCATATACAGGCTTTTCAGCGGCATTGTAGAATGCCGCTTTACTCTTTTTCAGAGTCAGCGTAATGAGCAACCCGGAACAGATCCACAAGTCGGACAAACTCAAGGGTGTCTGCTATGACATCCGCGGCCCGGTGCTGCGCGAAGCCAACCGCATGGAAGAGGAAGGCCACCGCATCATCAAGCTGAATATCGGCAATCCGGCCCCGTTCGGCTTCGAGGCGCCGGAGGAGATTCTGCAGGACGTGATTCACAACCTGCCCGACTCCAGTGGCTACTGTCACTCCAAGGGTCTGTTCCCGGCGCGCAAGGCGGTGATGCACTACACCCAGGAAAAGGGCATCAAGGGTGTCACCATCGACGACATCATTATCGGCAACGGTGTCTCCGAACTGATCGTCATGGCAATGCAGGCGCTGGTGAATAACGGTGACGAGATTCTGTTGCCGGCACCGGACTATCCGCTGTGGACCGCTGCAGTACGCCTTTCCGGTGGCACACCGGTGCACTACCTGTGTGACGAACAGCAGGACTGGCAGCCGGCACTGGACGATATTCGCGCCAAGATTTCACCGCGTACCCGTGCGCTGGTGATTATCAACCCGAACAATCCGACTGGCGCCAATTACAGCGAAGCGTTTCTGCGCGAATTGCTCAACATTGCCCGCGAGAATGATCTGATCGTGTTCGCCGACGAGATCTACGACAAGATTCTCTACGACGAGGAAAAACACATCTCGATCGCGTCAATGGCTGATGATCTGCTGTTTGTCACTTTCAACGGTCTGTCAAAAAGCTACCGCGCCGCCGGTTTCCGCTCCGGCTGGCTGGTGGTGTCCGGTGCCAAGCACCGTGCCCGCGATTTTATTGAAGGTCTGGAAATGCTGGCTTCAATGCGGCTGTGTGCCAATGTCCCGGCACAACACGCCATCCAGACCGCGCTGGGGGGCTATCAGAGCATTGATGATCTGGTGCTGCCGACCGGCCGGCTTGGCAAGCAGCGCGATCTGGCCTGGCAGTTGCTTAACGAGATCCCCGGTGTCAGCTGTGTCAAACCGAAGTCGGCACTGTATCTGTTCCCACGGCTTGATCCGGAGATGTATCCGATCGAGGACGACGAGGCATTTGCACTCGACCTGCTGCGTCAGGAAAAGGTGCTGGTGGTTCAGGGCACCGCCTTCAACTGGCCGAAGCCGGATCACTTCCGCATCGTGTTCCTGCCGAATCCGGATGATCTGCGCGAATCCATCGGTCGTATCGGTCGTTACCTCGAACGCATGCGCAAGAAAAAATAATCGGGGAGCGAGCGCTTGGCTGATCTGCATATCGACGACTTCTGCCGCGACGCAGCCCTGATCCTGCTGCATCTGTACGGCGCCTTCCCGCGCCGGGCGTCGGTGTATGTCGAGGATATCTGCGGCCTTGATACGCCCGATGATGTCGGCCTGCACTCGGACCGGCATATGGCCTGCCTTGGCACCATGCTGTGGCTGGCCGAGGAGGACTACCTGCGCTTTGAAGCGATGATTTATCAGGATGGCATTGATCAGGCGGTGCTGACCGGCAAGGCCTTCACGCTGCTTTGCGGGTTGTCGCAGATACGTTACCAGCAGCCGATGCCGGACCTGCCGGAGTCGCTGATGGTAGAACGTATTACCGTGGTCGAGCAGATCCGCGCGGTACTACGCAGCGGTGAGTCGAGCAAGATCAGCGCCATGATGCGCTACTTCTTCTCGTCACAACCGCAGCAGATCATCCTGCCGACGGCCCCCACAGCCAGCCCCTGTGAGAGCGAATAAGCCGGAACTGTTTCTCCTTTCCGCACTCCAACCGGCCGGCCTTGAAAGCCACTCGGGCACCCCCATATCGGTGCCATAACCCCTGACGGAGTAACTCCCCCATGAAGCGTGTCGCGCTCTTTCTGCTCACCAACCTGGCGATTATCGTCGTCGGCGGCGTTGTGCTGAACCTGCTCGGCTTTTCCGGCATTCTGGCGCAGAACGGCGTCGATCTTGATATGCGAGCGCTGTTCATGCTCGCTCTGGTATTTGGCTTTGCCGGCTCCTTTATCTCGCTACTGATCTCGAAACCGATGGCCAAGATGGCGACCCGGCTCAAGGTCATCGACCAGCCACGCACCCATCACGAGCGCTGGCTGATGGACACCGTCGCGGAACTGGCCCGCAAAGCTGGCATCGGCATGCCGGAAGTTGGTATTTTTCCGGCCCAGCAGGCCAACGCCTTCGCCACCGGCTGGAACAAGAACAAGGCTCTGGTTGCCGTTTCCGAGGGCATGCTGCAACGCTTCAGCGCCGAAGAAGTAAAAGCGGTAATGGCGCATGAGATCGGTCACGTCGCCAACGGCGACATGGTGACCCTGTCGCTGGTACAGGGCGTGGTCAACACCTTCGTGATTTTCTTTGCCCGGGTCATCGGCTTCTTCGTCGACCGGGTTCTGCTGAAGAACGATCGCGGCCTTGGCCCCGGCTACTACATCACTTCTATCGTGATGGATATTGTCCTCGGCTTTATCGCCATGATGATCGTTGCCTGGTTTTCGCGTCAGCGTGAGTACCGCGCCGACGCCGCCGGTGCCCAGCTGGCAGACCGTCGCGGCATGATCAGTGCCCTGCAACGCCTGCAAGCGGAATACGGCGTGCCGAACCAGATGCCCGATTCGATGGTGGCGTTCGGTATTAACGGTGGTGGCCTGCAGGGTCTGAAGGCCATGTTTGCCTCACACCCGCCGCTGGATGACCGGATTGCTGCGCTGCAGGAACAGCGCCACGGTTGATCAGTGATTTAAAGAAGGCGCCTGTTGGCGCCTTCTTTATTATTTGGTACCTGCTACCGAACTGGCGTCCGTTGATACCTGCACCAGCAGAGTATCCTCATACCCGGCCACCACTGGCATCAGGCCGCATAGCTGGCGATCGAGATCCGGGTCCCCGGTATCTACCAGCAGGGGCCGCCCGTTCAGTGCCGCCAACTTGCTGCGGGTAGCGGCAACAACAAAATTGTCCCGCCCCAGACGGCGAATGACGGCCGGACTGAACTGCTGATTACCGCGGCCAAGCAGATGGCCCTGACCGCCGATTACCGTAATCAGCGCTCTGGCCGGGGCATCCGCAATGATCTGCAATATCTGTTCGGCACTGACATCCGCCGCAACAACCTCGCCGGCACGAATGATATCCACCCCCAGCAGGGTGTTTGGCAGCCCCAGCTGCGCCATCACCTCGGCCACCGTCGAGCCGGACCCCATCAGCCAGAAGCTGTCATCATCCAGCTGTGTCACCAGCCAGGCCGCCAGCTCCACTTGCGCCAGTGTCTCGTTCTCCTGGCCGCCGCATTTGACCTGCTGTACGAAACGGCCATCCTGCGGCACCCGCATCACCCCGTAGTGGCGCGCCCGGACGATGCCCTGACGGAAAGCCTGTTCATCGATATCCCTGACCTCTGCTTCCGCCACTCCGACCAGCCCGCCACGACACAGCTGCAGCAACAGTCGACCGGCGGCCTCCGGGTTCACCGCATAAACCGCTGAATGCATCTTGCAGCCCGCCGGAATCCCCAGCACCGGGATTCGGCTGCCGACCACATCGCAGATGTCCCGGGCGGTACCGTCGCCGCCAGCAAACAACAGCAGGTCGACCCCCTGCTCCAGCATGACTGCGGCTGCCTGACGGGTATCTGCCGGGGTCGAGCGAGGGCTGACATACCCCAGCACCTGGGCCCTGATGCCGGCAGCTGCAGCACTGTCCTCGCCCATGGCTCCTTGCCAGACAAGCAGCCGAACCGGCTCGCCAGCTAGCTCACGTAGCGCCCGGGCAGCCCTGTCGGGCGCCTGAGGCCGAGCGCCACGACGCATCGCTTCGGCAACGGTTTCCTCGCCGTCGCTGCCCTTGAGGCCGGTGGCCCCGCCAATTCCGGCCAGCGGATTCACGATCAGACCGATCTTCAGCACGACTTTGATCCTGTGTTCATCAAAGAGTCATATCCTGAAACAACAATGCGGTTGCCGAGCAAAAACGGCGAGACCAACCTGAAAAACCGGCCGCAGCATAATCGCAGGAGCCAGCCATGCAATCCCAACCCCGACAATCTTCCAGCAACCCGAATAACCATTTGCAGGGCGCCGCCCTGATTGATGCTGCTGGCCGGGAAATTCCGATCACCGAAGAGATGATCCGCCGCGCCTGTGAAGATCTCGAACAGCGCTGGCAGTACCCGGCTAAACGCGTACGCCCAGCTCGCTGAGCAGCGCCAGCAGGGACGGCGATACCGCCCCGCTGACTGTCGTTCCGCGCATTTCATGACGCTGCGGGTATTGCTTCCTGAGCAGATCAAAAGCCTTGCCGGGATCAGGCTCCTGCAGTGACGTCGCCAGACCATCGTGGTCATCAGCAAGCCGGTAACGGCTGCGCAGCAGAGCCAGCAGGTCGGCCAGCCCGGCCACCGGCTGCGACCATTCTGATTCGACTGATTGTGGCTCCGAGCCGATGTCATGCCGGTCAAGCCACCCGTGCAAGCCCTGCAGCACCATTCTGCTACCACGCCAGCGTCCTTCGACACTGTAACCGGCAATATGCGGGGTGCCACGAAAAACCCGGTCAAACAGGGCCGGCATCAGGCGCGGCTCATTTTCCCAGACATCCAGTACCAGAGAGGGCAACTGCCGGCGGGGAAGTTCTGTCAGCGAAAGGTTGTCCACTACCGGGCCCCGGCAGCTGTTAATCAGCAGCTGATTGGGGGCAAGGGCCGCCAGCCGGGACCGATCGAGCAGGTGCCAGGTGGAATCCGCTCCCTCCCGGATTAGCGGAACATGTAGCGAGACAATATCGCAGCCAAGGGTCGCGTCCAGCGTCTGCCAGCCGCCGTCGACTTGCTCTCCGCGTCGCTGTCGAGGCGGGTCACAGCACAGCACCTTTGCTCCCAGCGCCTGCATCAGGGTGGCGACCCGACTGCCAACGTTACCGCGACCGACCACCCCGACTGTCAGGCCCGGCACCTGCCGGCCTGCGGCTATCAGCCACTCCAGCACGGCTTGCAGGGTATATTCTGCCACCGCCATGGCATTGCAGCCCGGTGCATGGGCAAAGCCGATACCTGCTCGCCCCAGCCATGGCAGGTCAATATGATCGGTTCCGATCGTGGCCGAACCAACAAAACGAACCGGTGTGCCCTCCAGCAAGGCAGCGTCGACGCGGGTAACCGAGCGCACCAGCAAAACGTCCGCCCGCTGAAGATCCCGCGCCGATAAAGCCCTTCCGGGCCGGGTGACCACCGTGCCCAGTGCCTCGAACATGTCCAGACCGGGCATATTTTCGTCTGCCACTATGCGAAGGGGTGATGCCAGCACTTCAGCCTCCAAACGGGCCCTGTGGAGTGGGTCCGCAGTGTACACTATGGCCCCGACCGACCGGTGGTTGACCGAAATGCCGGCAAGCGTCTGACCGACTACACTTGATTTAACCCTTTCTTCTAATTACAAATAGGCACTACTCCCGACCCTGATATCAGGGCGGCTATAACAACAATCAGAATTATCAGGCCTGTACCGATGAAAATAAGCAGCAAGATTGTCCTCGCGGGGCTGTGTGCAGCCCTGCTCACCGGTCCGTTGGCCGCCAGCGATGAAGGCCTCTCCCGCCAGATTCACAACCTCAAGCAGAACGTTCTGAACCTGAACCGGGACCTGTCTCTGCTGGAGCGGGAATTGCTCTATCCCAGCTCGGAAAGCGCCATCTTCGTCTCGGTGGACGTCGGCACTCCGATCAGACTGGTTGATGTCAACCTGACCCTGAACGGCAAACATGTTGGCTATCACTTCTACAGCGAGCAGGAATTTACTGCGCTGACCAGCGGCGGGATCCACCGCATTTTCCACGGTAACCTTCCCAGTGGCCGACACACGCTGGAAGCCACCGTGACGGGCTACGACCCGCAAGGCAAGGACTACCAGAAAACCACCTCGCATACCTTTACCAAAGGACCAGGAAGAAAGATGCTGGAGCTGCGCGTCGTCGACGACCTCAGCACCATGCAGCATCGATTCGAATTCCAGGAGTGGAATGAATAAATGAATGCGCGCGAGGAAAACCCGATGCGGCGCATGCAACCCTCGTGGAAGCGAATGCTGAGACCGCTGGCAATGACTATGCTGGGCAGCATTAGCCTGAGCGCCTCGGCGTCATTGCTGATTATTGGCGACGACCTGCCGGTTGAGCCGATGCCACTGGATGTCGAAAGTCAGCGCTATCTGGCTTTTAACGAAGCCACATTCGCGTTTTATGCTGACCGTCAGTTTGATGCCATGACGCAATTGCTGGCTAACCAGAAGCGCGGCCTGTTCAACCATGACACCGAATATGCCGAGCTGATGCTTGGCGAGCTGTACGTCAACTTCGGCCTTGCCGAGCAGGCAGAGGAAATCTTCAACAGACTTCTGAAGAAAGACATTCTGGCACAGCTGCGGGCTGAAACCTGGCTGCACAAGGCTGCCCTCAATTATCGTCGCGGTCAGCTCGATGAAGCCGCAGATGTTCTTGCCAGTAAACGCACTGATGGTATGTCTGCTGAGAAAAATGCCCGGCGCCACCTGATGCTGGCGAACATCCGTATCAGTCAGGAGGAGTTCGGCGAAGCTCTGGCCAGTCTTCATGCGATTCCTGCTGGCACCCGGGAAGGTGCCTACGCCACCTACAACATGGGTGTCGCGATGATCCGGGCAAACCACACCGATGATGGTGTTCGTATGCTCAGCGGGGTACTGAATCTGCCGCCGGGGGATGAGGAAAACAATGCACTGAAAGACCGTGCCGCGCTGGCGATTGGTCTTACCCAGCTCAAGCGGGGCAAGATCGAGGAGGCTCGAGCAGCGCTTATCCGGGTCCGTGCCGATGGCCCGTTCTCGAATGAAGCTCTGCTGGCCCTCGGCCTTAGCAACTTCGAGCGAAAGGAGTACCGACGCGCATTGCCATTGTGGCTGGAGCTGGTACGTCGCAATCCCAGCCACCAGTCAGTTCAGGAAGCACTGCTGCTGGCTCCGAGAGCCTATGAAGAGCTGGGCGCCATGCCTCAGGCGCTGGCCGGTTACCGGTTTGCCACCGAAACCCTTCGAGACGAGCTTCGTCAGGTAGAACTGGCGATTCGCAATGTCGACGAATTGAACTGGCTGGAGCGGCTAAAGAGTCATGACAAGGCCAGCACCATGAACCGGGACCCGATGGCGACATCAGGCAGCTACAGTGCCGACGCCGGCCCCGAGATGCCCTACCTGTACCGACTGTTTGCATCGCACGATTTTGCCGAACAGTTCCGCCAGTATATGGAGCTGGACCGTTTACACTCGCTGTTGCTGGACTGGCAACAATCTGTACCAGCCATGGAGCAGGCATGGAACAACCAGCTGGCCAGCCTGCAGGCCACCCTCCCGGATGCCCGGGCACAGCTCATAGCTCTGAAAAAACAACAACAGGAAGCGGGTGCATTGGCCGCAGATATTCAGGTCAACATGCCGCAGGGACTGGACATGAAGCGACCGCAGGATCTGGCTGATTTCGAACAGCTGGTCCGCTGGGAGATCATCAGCGAATTTGACCGTCAGACCCGACATCAGCCGCCATCATCCAGTGAACGGGAGCGAGTACGCAGGGTAAAAGGCGTACTTTTATACAACATCGCCAGTAATGCGCCTCAGAATCGTCAACAGCAACAAAGCGATATCAACTCGGCAATGGAAGAGATTGACATTGTCGACATGCGTACTGCTGCGGTAGAACAGCTGATTCGTGATGCATCGCTGCATATTCGCAGCGATCTGGGAAATAGACTTAATTCGCGGCGTCAGGACATTGACCGCATGATCACAGATACGGAAAAGCTTATGGCACAGCTGGGCCAATTACTGAAGAACGACGCATTGCAAGTGCTGGCAGAAAATCGCATCCAGCTCGGTGAGCAACTCGCTGAGGCGCACCTCGCCATGGCCAGAGTACAGGACACTTCTTTCAGCGAGCGTCTTCAGGAGAAAGACCTGTGAGCCGTCTTCACATGTTCCGCTGTCATGCGCTCGCCGCAGCTGTCGCGTTGGCAGTGACTGGTTGTGCGAGCAAGCCAACTGAAGAGCAGCAGCTTCAGGAAGAGGCTCGTTATACAGGCACCACACTGGCTGACCTTGAGCAAACCGATATAACCATTGAAGCGCAGGACCTGGACAATGTCTCCGCACAGTCAGCCCTGCAGAGCTATCAACGTGCCGTCGAGCTGTTTCAGGATCCGGAACAGCGTAGCCGCTCCATCCGGCGAATGGCCGATCTGGCACTGGCTGCAGCTGAAGAAAAAAGCAGTGGTGGCGAGCCAGTTGATTTAAACGAGGCGCCAGCGGTCAGCCGAGCAGAACTCGATCGCAGCGTTGACAAACTGCTGTATGAAAACTTCATGCGCGAAGCACAGCAGGCAGAAAACCGCGACCAGCGTTATGCGGCGCTGGACCTGGCCGGCAGCCTGTACAGTGGCCTTGATGGCGCAGAACTCGATACCGATTACGGCACCGCCATTCAACTTTACCGCACCCTGCTGCAAACCAGCGAGGATGCCAATGAGCGGGCCGAGGCATACTACCTGCTGGCGAAAGCCTACGATCTCGCCGGGGATTTCGATAACTCAAGGCAGGCTCTCGATGATCTTGTCAAAGAGTACCCGGATAGCACTTTCTATCTGGAAGCCCAGTTCAGACGCGGCGAAATGCTGTTCTCTGACGGTGACTACGACGCGTCCTCCAAAGCCTATAGCGAAGTGGTCAAGGCCGGGGCAAGCTCAGATTTTTATGAACAGTCTCTCTACAAGCTTGGCTGGAGCCACTACAAGCTGAGCGAATATGAACTGGCCCTGGAACAGTTCTTTGCCATTGTCGATCACCTGCATGGAACCACCGAGCTGGCTGACGAAAAATCCATGCAAAGCAAGCTGATTACCGATGTCCGCCGAGTAATCAGTCTGGCCTTCACCAATCTTGAAGGCGCTGAATCGGTACGCAGCTGGTTTGCCAAACGTGGCCGGCGCGATTATGAATCTGACATTTATCGTGCCCTCGGCGATGTTTACCTGCAGCAGGAACGCTTTCGTGATGCGGCAGATGCCTACGACATGTTTGTCACTGTGTACCCGGCCAGCCCACTTGCCCCGGAGTTCTCGAGCCTGAACATTCAGGCCTATCAGAGCGGTGGCTTCCCCACCCTTGTACTGCCAGCAAAGGAAAAATTCATTACCCAGTACGGCATTCGCAGCAGCTACTGGGAAAAGTACCCCGATGCCCGAGCTGGCTATACCGATCAGCTGAAGGGACACATTCTTGACCTTGCTCGCCACTATCATGCGCTGGCTCAGAAGTCCCGCAACCCTGTTTTCTACGGCCGCCCATCTGATCTGTACAAGGAATATCTGGATACGCCACCAGCAGCAGATGATCAGGCTGCGATCAACGATGTTTATGCCCAAACGCTGTTTTCCGGCGAGCAGTTCGAACAAGCCGTAACAGAGTTCGAACGCACTGCCTATGGCTATGAAGGATATGAGAAAGCAGCCGATGCCGCTTTCTTCGCTCTGGTTGCTTATCAGGCCCAGATCCGCAAGCTTCCTGCCGATAGCGAGGAAGATCGGCAGCAACTGGATGACTGGCGTCAGCGCAGCATCAATAGCAGCATGAAGTTTGCCGCGACCTACCCGCAGCACGAACAGGTGCCACAGGTTCTCAGCAACGTCATTGATGACCAGTTGGCACGCAAGGATATGGAAAGTGCAATTCGCACCGCAGGCATGCTGGTTTCACTGCAGCCACCGCCGCCGGAAAAATTGCTGATCTATGGCTGGAGTACGATTGCCAACGGCGAGTTCGACCTCGGCCGTTTCAAGGTGGCGGAGTTTGCCTACACCAATGTACTGCAGTATCCGTCCCTGCCGGCCAACGAGCGAGCCACCTATCAGGAGCGGCTGGCCGCCTCCGTCTACAAGCAGGCAGAAGCACTGCAGAAGGAAGAGCAGTTTGCTGCCGCTGCGGACATGTTCATGCGCGTGGGCGCGGTCTATCCGGAAGCCAGCATTCGCAAGAACGCCGAATTTGATGCTGCTACCCTGTACCTGCAGATTGAACGATATGACAGCGCCATTCCGATTCTCGAGTCGTTCCGTGAGCGCTATCCGAAAGATGAGCTGAATGAAACCATTCCGGACAAGCTCGCCGTTGCCTACGAGAAAACCGGCAACTTCGGGGCGGCTGCGCTGGAACTGGAACGCATTGCCGGCAACTATCAGGCCACGGACAAGGAACTGGCTCGCCAGGCTCTTTGGCAGGCGGCAGAAATGCAGGATCGCGCCAAACAGCCAACCGACTCGATTCGTTTGTACCGAAAGTATCTGGCCACCTACCCCCAACCGTACGATTTCCGTGCCGAAGGCCACTATCGTCTGGTCAAGCTGTATGAGCAGATCGGCGACAGTGCTGGGTACAACAGCGGCTTGAACGAACTGGTGAAAACCCACCAGCAGGCCGGTGATCAGGGCAATGATCGCGTTGCCTGGCTTGGTGCCTGGGCAGCCTTCACTCTGGCCGAGCCGCGTTTTGCCGAGTTCAACTCGATCAAGCTGACCCAGCCGTTGCGGCGCAGCCTGGAGCGTAAAACCGCAGTCATGCGCGATGCCCTGCAACGTTATGAAAATGTCGCAGCGATCGGCGTGTCCGAATACGCTACTGCAGCGAACTTCAAGATTGGCCAGATGTATCAGATTCTGGCCAAAGACATGATTGATTCGGAGCGGCCCGGCGGGCTGGATGAGCTTGAGCTTGAACAGTATGAGCTGCTGCTGGAAGAGCAGGCTCTGCCCTATGAAGATCAGGCCATTGATATCCTGATTGCCAATACCGATCTGGTTACCCAGAACATCTACGACGACTGGGTCAAGCAGAGCTTTGCCCAACTGGCCAAGCTGTTGCCAGGTCGTTTCGCCAAGTTTGAGCAGGTAGAAGAATATGTCGACATCATTTACTGATCGCCGTCTGGCGGCAGTTGCCGTCGCGCTCGCCCTGCTTGCCGGGTGCGCAACCAAACCGGCGGGCGATACTGACCTCGGTCTGGACCCCGGTGCCGGCGGCCCGTCACGCTATGCCGAGGAGCGGGAAGGCGCCGCCGCCGCAGAAAGCGATGCCGAGCATGTGCCACCGGTACCTCATGATCCTGCCGTCGCGGCTGTGGCCCAGCAGGCCATCCCCGAGTATGCACGAGCATTACAGAGCATGCGTGCCGGGGAGCTGGACAAGGCACTGGTGATGTTCCAGTCAATTTCCAGTCGCTACCCACAGTTGTCAGGACCGGTGGTCAATCAGGGCATCATTTATCAACGCCAGAAAAAATATGACGATGCAGAGAAAGCCCTGCGTCAGGCACTTGAGGTGAACGCAGGTAACCCCTACGCGCACAATGCGCTGGGGCTGACGTTGCGGGAAAAAGGCAAATTTGCCGATGCCCGCAAGCATTATGAGGCCGCTATTGCGCTGGACCCCAAGTATGCGCGAGCCCACTTCAATCTGGGCGTACTGGCCGAACTCTACATGCAGGACATGAGTCTGGCCCTCAGCCACTTCCGCGCCTATCAGGCGCTGCAGCGGCAACAGGATCAGACCGTTGCCAACTGGATCGCAGACCTTGAACGACGGGTACCGGATGCTACGCCAACATCGGGATCGGTGGCGACGCCGGTGGACGCGGCGCCGGCTTCAGCGGCTGAACAGGAGCTTAACTGACATGAGATACCGCACTCTGATACTGGCATCCCTGCTGCTTTCACCCTGGCTGGTTGCTGAGGAAAAGGCTGAGCCAGCCCTCTCCACCAATATTATCGGCTCTCAGGAAGCGCCAACCGTGCTGAACGTGGTGCCGTGGAAAGACAAGGAGGTGAAGCTGGAAAAGAAGGACCCGACCTCTTCGCTGCTGAACCGGGTACTGGAACCACTTGATCAGGAAGTCCTGATGCGCGAAGTGGAGTACTACCGGATTTTGGGCCAGGAGGCAGAAGGAGACGATCTGTTTCTTGATTGACCCGCGCAGCTGCATCTCGGGGGAGAGATGCAGCTCGGGATAAATTCTGATAAAAAGGCCAGCGCCGCTTTCACTCGCAGCATCATGGGGATGCTGCAATGACAACAATAACCCTGTCTGGAGAACACCCTGATGTCGACGCCCGTTTCCCTTGATCCCGCCTCCGCACCGGCCGTTGCCGATGCCAGCCTGATAACCACATCAATCAGCTTTATTCAGGATGGTGGTTTCTTCATGTACCCGATCCTGATCGTATTGGCGATCGGCCTTGGCATCGTCATTGAGCGCGTTATCTACCTTCAGGCCACCAAGGCCCGGAACAAGAAGATCTGGGATCAGGTCTTCCCGCTGCTGGCCAAGGGCCAGTTCCGTCAGGCCATGGATATCGTCAAGGACAGCAAGGTTGGCATTGGCCGTATCGTTGCCAACGGTCTGGAGCGGGCCAGAATCAGCCGTCGTCACGACGACGTGGAGTTGGCCATGGAAGAGGGCCTGATGGAAGTCATGCCGCGTCTGGAAGCTCGGACTCCCTATATCGCCACTCTCGCCAATATCGCCACCCTGCTCGGTCTGCTCGGTACCATTATCGGTCTTATTCAGGCATTCACCGCGGTAGCCAGTGCGGATCCGGCACAAAAAGCGGACCTGCTGTCTGCCTCGATTTCAGTAGCCATGAACACCACTGCATTCGGACTGATTGCTGCAATTCCGCTGCTGCTGGCGTTTTCATTCATCAACTCGATGACTGGCAAGCTGATCGACAGCATGGAAATGGCGTCAATCAAATTCCTGAATGTGTTCCGTCAGGTGGTGACTCAACAGGATCAACGCGGCGGCGGCGAAGGTCAGTAATCACGCCCCATGTCGTTAACCTGTTAAGGAGCCGGTATGCGATCAAGAAAGCGTACACGGGAAACTGACGTTGAACTGAACATTACCGCCTTCCTCAATTTGATGGTGGTACTGATTCCGTTCCTGCTGCTCAATGCGGTATTCGCGCAGGTATCCATCCTGCAGCTGAACTTGCCGTCCAGTGAGGAAGCACCGCCGTCAGATCCCGAAGAAAATGAAAAGCCGGTACTTGAAGTCCTGATCTATCAGGACCGCTATGAAGTGGCGGAAAGGAAAAGCAGTTCAGTACTGGCAGTGGTCGAAAAATCGGCTGATGGCCGGCACGACCGTGAGGGCCTGCGCGAATTTCTCAGCAAGGTCAAGGAACGGTTCCCGGACGTCAACAACATCACGCTGCTGTGCGAAGACGATACCGACTATGAACTCATGATCTACACCATGGATGCGGTGCGATATCGCGTTGAAGTGATTAACGGCGTACCCATCAAGAAAGAGCTGTTCCCGGAAATCGGTATCGGTTCGGCGCCGCCGGATGCCCGCCTTGGAGGTGACGCATGAACAAGTCATCCCGTGGCAAACGGATGGAGCGTCGTCACGCCCGGCACAAGGGTGTGGCCACGCTGAACCTGACATCGTTGATGGATATCTTCACCATCCTGGTGTTCTTCCTGCTGGTCAATTCATCCAATACCCAGCAACCACCGGATAACAAGGATATCGTGCTGCCAGAATCCAGTGCTGAGACGGTGCCGGGCGAGGTGCTGAAAATCCAGATCAGCGCCAGGGATATTCTCGTGCAGGATGTTCGCGTCGATCCGCAGGTTCAGGAGAACGAGGATGGCTTGCCCGTCATCCCTGCACTGGTGGAGGAATTGAATTTCCGTGCCAGCCGCAGCTTGCCGGTGCTGAATGAGGAAGGCATCCCGGAGCGCGAGGTCATGATTCTCGCCGACCGGAAAGTCCCCTACTCAACCATTCGCGATGTCATGGTCAGCGCCAGCCAGACGGACTATACCAAGATCTCCTTCGCCGTCCTGCGCAAGGCCGAGGAGGACATCAAATGAATGATAACAACAAGAGTCCTCTGACGATCTTCACTGATGGCCTGCTGCCCTGGGACAATCTGCCCGGGGACAGACGTCGGCAATGGATCATTCTGGCGATACTGGCGCTGCTCTGCCTGTTTTTCATCATTCTGATCGAGACCACCACGATTCCGAAGAAGGATCGCCGGGAGGCCGAGGAAATACCGGAGCGTCTGGCGAAACTGGTGCTTGAGAAGAAGAAGGAGGAGCCACCGCCGCCGCCACCACCGGAACCGGAGAAGGAACCGGAACCGGAGCCCGAGCCGGAACCGGAAAAGCCAGAGGAACCGAAGCCGGAACCCACTGAAGAGAAAGTGGAGAAGGCCAGGGAAGTTGCCAAAAAGGAACTGAAGGTTTTCGAGGAATCTCTCGCTGGCTTGCAGGATCTGGCACCTGTGGTGTCGAAACAACCGCTTCGTACTGGCGGCGCAGAAGCGGCCAAGGTTGAACGTAACCTGATTACCAGCCGTGCCGGCAGCGGCTCTGGTGGTATTGCCGTATCCAGCGTCTCCAGCGGCGGCGGTGGCGGCGGCACTCTTGAAGGCGCGGCCGTGGCTCAGGTGGAAAGCGGCATTGCCGCTGCAGCAGAAGCGGCAACCACTGTGCGGAAAAATGCAGAGGGCAAGAGCGTTCGGACGGAGGAGCAGATTCGCCGCACCTTCGATCGTGGCGCCGGTCGCATCAACAGCGCCTACCAGCGTGCCCTGCGGCAGAACCCTGCCCTGCGCGGCACTGTGGTGCTGACCATGACGATCGACCCTTCCGGCGCAGTCAGCAAGGTTGTGGTCAAATCGAGCGAACTGTCTGATCCGGAACTGGAACGGCGGATTCTGGTGATCGTGCAGTCGATGGACTTCGGCGCCCTGCCGGTTGAAGTCTGGACTGGCGACTACGCACTGAACCTGTTCCCGACCTGATCAACAGCAGCAGCTGAGAAATAAAAATGCCGGGCTTGCCCGGCATTTTTATTCAGCAATCGGCAATCCCTGCCAGCGCACAAAAACCTCATCAACCTGCCCGCTGCTGAACGGTTCATCACGATAGAATCGTGACAGCACCTGACACCAGCGGCCAGCCCGGCCTTTCACACCGCGTTGTATCAATTCTCTGGCTCTGGCCAGTACCGCATCTTCAAACCCGCATGCCTCGCCGACTTCGCCGTGCAGGTTATCCAGCGAAACCCTGAACGGATGCCCTGCCGCCGCACAGAATAACAACTCAAGTGCCTGCGGCCGGATTTCTGCCTGCTGAAACTCGGCTTGCTGACGCGCATCACGACCATCTGCAGCATACCAGTAGCCAAAATCCGGCAGCTGCCGGCGGGCGGGGCCGGCCACACACCAGTGGGCAACTTCATGCAGAGCAGAACGGAAATAGTCGCGGGTATAGATAATTTTTGCCGGCTGCCGATGCTCTGCCGGCTGATAAAAGGGCTCCTCCGCCCCACCGACCAACACGGTGTTCTGGTCGCTGGCAAAGCAGCCGGCAAACAGGCGCTCAAGATCGGCACTGGCAAAGCCGCGCTGCATTAGTCCACGGGTTTGCGGTAAGGTAGCGCGCCCCATTCAGGAACCTCGTTGCGTGTTCAACCGTTTATCCCCCCTGCGCCGTGAAGCCCGCGCCCAGCTGATGCTGGCGCTGCCCATTCTCGGCGGCCAACTGGCGCAGACGGCGAACGGCTTTGTCGATACCGTGATGGCGGGCCGCGTCAGCTCGATAGATCTGGCGGCGGTGGCCGTCGGAGCCAGTGTCTGGGTGCCAGTCTATCTGTTCATGACCGGCGTGCTGATGAGTGCCACCCCGGTACTGTCACGAAAACTCGGCGCGGAAGCCTACCACCGTATCAATCCGGTTGCCCAGCAGGGGCTGTGGCTTGCGCTCGGGCTGGGTCTGATTGCAGCACTGCTGCTGCGCAGCATGGCCCCGGTGCTGGAATGGATGGATGTTGATCCATTGCTTCGGCCGAAAGTGGAAGGCTACCTGAACGCTCTCAGCTGGGGCATGCCCGGCGCTGCCCTGTTTCTGAGTCTGCGCAGCTATACCGAGGCCATGTCGCACACCCGGCCGGTGTTGTGGATCAGCGTGATTGGCCTGCTGATCAATATCCCCAGCAACTACATTCTGATCTATGGAAAATTCGGTCTGCCGGCGCTCGGCGGCGTCGGCTGCGGCTGGGCCACCTCGCTGGTGTTCTGGTGTATGGCGCTGCTGATGGGCGGCTACATCCGCCGTCATCCGGTTTATGCCAGCGCCCGCCTGCACTTCCAGCAGACCCACCTTGAACCGGCTACCGCCTGGTACATTTTCCGGCTCGGCTTGCCGGTGGGCTTGTCGATCTTTTTTGAAGTCAGCATCTTTTCCGTTATCGCCCTGCTGATCAGCAGCCTCGGACCAGCGGTGGTGGCCGGTCATCAGGTGGCGCTGAATTTCACCGGCCTGCTGTTCATGATTCCGTTGAGTCTGGCGCTGGCTGTTACCGTACGGGTTGGCCGGGGACGCGGGCAGCAGGATCTTCAGGCAGTGCAACTGGCGGCCCACAGCGCCCTGCTGCTGACGCTGCTGATCGGCATAGTTGCCGGCGCCCTGCTGTTCCTGCTGCGACATCAGGTGCCCTGGCTATACAGCAGTGATCCGGCAGTGCGGGCGCTGGCCGCCAGCCTGCTGCTGTACGCCGCCCTGTATCAACTCTCGGATGCCTGGCAGGTGACCGTCAGTGGCACCTTGCGCGGCTTTGAAGACACCACCATCCCCATGTTCATTACCCTGCTGGCCTACTGGGGAATCGGCCTGCCGGTGGGATACTGCCTGGCCCTGACCGACCTGCTGGTGCCCGCGATGGGACCTGAGGGCTTCTGGATCGGGCTACTCAGCGGCCTCACCGCCGCCGCCGTGATGCTGACCGGGCGGCTGCGCTATCGACTGCGACAGTTCGCCGCCGCTGCAACGCGCTGACCCCGCGCCAGATACCGTCTGTCCATGATTTTTCTTTCTCGGGGTTGTCGCCACGAAATGGCCGCGCTAGGGTGTCAGTGACAGCCGCCGCGACCCGGCGTCCCCTGACCCCGTCGGTCAAGGCACTGTCAGACTGGTTCCGCCAAGGGAGATCCCCATGGGCTTCCAGCAACGACCGGCCATCGCCGGTAAAGCACTGCCACACAATGTAGTGCCGCTGATTCCGCGCCATCAGGCCGCGAAACCCCGCATCGTCCGCGTCTCTCCCGAGAACGACGGCCTTGAGCTGCTCTACGCCAATGACCGCCATCCTGACACCCTGTTCTCGGTGAAGATCCTCTGCTGGGCCCTGCTGGATAACGACGACGTGGTCGCCATGGTGCCGTGGCTGAATGCGGTGGTACCGAGCTCGGCACTGGAAGATCCATTGAACGGACGCTGGGAAGGCTACCGCCTGCCCCACAGCAGTTACCTGTTTACCGAGGCACCACAGTACAAGGCGGACGAACTGCGCGCTGCGGTGCAATTCTTCGGCAAGGCTTCAGCGTCTGAGGAGGTGGTACAGGAAGTGCCCGATGCCATTGGCACCCACGCAGTGTTTTCCAGCGACGGTTTCCACAGTATCAGTCTGCTTGAGGTCGTCAGCTGGCGTCTGACCGGCGATGGTCGCCTGCTGGCCATGGTGATCGAAGAAGGGGAAGTCACCAGCACCCCGGTGCTGCCTGGCGATCCCTGTCTGCATGCAGCCCAGGAGCAGCCCACCTTTCGTTATTTCTTCCAGCATCAGGTGGCAAACCGGATCAAGGAACGTGACCCGGAAACCCTTGCCGCCATTTCAGTATTGGCAGCGGAACAGGATCAGTGATCCGTTCCGCCGGTTTTCTCGCTGCTAACTGACATCACAAACGACACCAGCGTAAACAGGATTGCCAGTGGAATCAGCCCGCCCAATAACAACGCCGGGGCCCAGCCGGGTACCACGACGTCGGTATTGATCAGCACCAGCCAGCTGAGATAAGCGGCATAACAAAGAATAAACAGCACACCATTGGCGCGGGTCACGACAAAGCCAGTGCGGAAGATCGGCACGCATAGCAACGCCACACCGAGCATTACCGGAATATCCAGTGCCAGTGCCGCCGGCGCCACCGGCAGCTGTCCCAGCGATACCAGACCGGTAAAGCCCAGCACCGACAGCAGGTTGAAAATATTCGAGCCAACCACGTTGCCGACGGCAATATCGCGCTCACCGCGCATCGCCGCCACCACCGAGGTGGCCAGCTCCGGCAGGGATGTGCCGATCGCCAGCACGGTCAAACCAATCATCAACTCGCTGACACCAAAATGGCGCGCCAGTGAAACCGCGCCTTCCACCAGCAACTGGGCCCCGGCAACCAGACCGACCAGACCGGCCACCATCCACAGGATGTCGCCCGTCAGGGTGCCGCCGGACTCCACCGCCTCCTCGTACTCAGCCAGCACCAGCGCGCTTTTCTCACGGCGACTTTCGCGAATCAGAAACACCACGTAAGCAACAATGCCAGCGGCCAGCAAAATACTGTCCCAGAGATTGATCCGACCATCCAGACTCAGCACATAGAACAACACTGTGGCACCGAGCATGATCGGCACATCGAGTCGCACCAGCTGCTGATTCACCACCAGCGGTGCAACCAGTGCAGATATGCCGAGAATCAGCAAAACGTTGGCAATGTTGGAACCGACCACATTGCCAACTGCCAGATCGGCCTGCCCGGACCAGGCCGACGCCACACTCACCGCCAGCTCGGGTGCACTGGTACCGAACGCGACAACGGTCAAGCCCACTACCAGCGGCGTCATGCCAAGCGACAGCGCCAGCCGCGAAGCGCCTTTGACGAGCCAGTCGGCTCCGAACACCAGAACAACAAAACCAGCAATGATTAAACCTATATTGAGCAGCACTGAATCAGGCTCCTTTCTTGCGAATCAGATAGCGAAACAGATCACCATCCTGTTCATGGCGAACCAGTGTATGACCGAGAAACTGACAGAATTTGGGTACGTCACGCTCGGTGGAGGGATCGGTGGCGAGCATTTCCAGCTCTTCGCCGGGCGCCATTGTCCGTACCCGGCTGTGCAGCAGCATGACAGGTTCCGGACAAACCAGCCCGCGGGCATCCAGCTGATTTGGCACCTGCTCATGGTCGCTCATGACTACTCTGCTCCATCCGGCCCCAGAAAACGGCCGGTATTATAGCCGCCAGCGCCAGTGCCCCGGCCAGTGCAAAATGCACGCTGTAACCAAATGCCGCCGCACTGAAACCACTGCCCAGAGTAAACAGCCCGGAGGCCATCAGCATGACCGATGCCTGCAGGGTGTAGTCACTGCCCTCGTGGCAGGGACGGCAGCGATCCATCATCACCGTGAACAGCGCTACCGTCGCCAGACCATCCGCACATTGCTCGGCAATCGCCATCAGCCAGACCAGCTCCCTGGCCGGCGCCAGCGCCACCCAGGCCCAGCCCGCGAAGGCCAGAGCCTGGAACAGGGCGAAGCAGATCAGCGCATACTGCCGGGAGATTCTCATCAACAACATGCCCGCCAGTAGCACCGCCAGCAACCCGGCAGCAGAGGCGCTCAAATCCAGCAGGGCCACTTCTGCCAGCGTCCAGTGCTGATCAATCAGAAATGGCTTGATCATGCGGGTACCGAAACTGTCCCCGACCTTATAGACCAACAGCAGCGCCAACCACCAGCCCATCCCCGGGCGTCCCCAGAAACGCCAGAGTTCCGCCAGCCACCAGCGCCAACTGATCGACGACGAAGGCCCTGACAGCGGCTGGGCAGGCTCCGGATACCGCCGAACCGGCAGCAACAACGCCAACAGAACCGCCATCGCCAGCAGCAGTGTCCTCGACCAGCCAATCTCGCCGACCAGCCATAACAGCAGGGCACCACCGGCCAGCAGGCCGACTTTATAACCTCCGGTCTGCAGGCTGTTGCCAATGCCGCGTAAACCGACCGGCAGCAGGCGCACCGCAAGACCATCGCTGGCAATGTCATGCGTGGCAAAGCAGAGATTGAGCAGCAACAGCAGTGCCAGCAGCAGCAAGAACACCGCCGGCGTCAGTGGTGACATCGGCAACAGGGCCATCAGCGCCAGCATGGCAACCGCCAGCAGCTGGCAACCGACAATCCAGCGTTTGCGGTGACTATCGCCACCGCGGCCAAGACGATCCACCCAGGGCGCCCAGGCAAACTTCAGCGCCCAGGGCAGCGCTGCCAGCGACAACAGCCCTATGTATTGCAGGGGCAGCCCGGCATCCCGGGCAATCGCCGGCAGTGCTCTGGTAATCAGGCCAAACGGCAGGCCCTGGGCGAAGTACAGGGCGGCCAGCAGCACCAGCAGTTTTCGCTCCGGCAGAGCCTGTCTCACTTGCCCATCCTGACAAGCGCACTACACTGCTGACATGGCACAGGTATCATTCAGTTCATCTCAACATCAGGAAGCAGCACGTGATTCGAGTATTGATCGAGCGGCAGATCATAGAAGGTCTTGAGCATCCCTACAGCAACGCTATTACTACCATGATGCAGGCTATTATTCAGGCGCCCGGCTTTGTCTCCGGAGAGTCCCTGCGGGAGCTGGATCGCCCCAATCACCATCTGGTGCTGTCGGCCTGGTCCAGTCGCCATGCCTGGGAGCGCTGGGCAGTTTCCCGTGAACGCCGTGAAGCACTCGACGCCATCAGCCCTTTCATGGCCGAACCGGAGCGCATCACCATGCTGGAGCCGCTGTCACGCTGAGCCGGTAACGCATCTCATACATGCCCGCAGGGGCGTTTTCAGTACAATCCGGGAAAACCCGGCCGTCGCGTAGGAACCATGAAAAGAATAATCGGCGCTACCCTGCTTGCCCTGACCCCGATGGCTCAAGCTATCGAATATCGTGAAGAGCTCGCTGCTCCGAACGTGGACTTCTATCTCGAGCTGCTCGGCACCAGAACAGACTTTGGCAGTTTTGGCGCCGATCAGGAGAACGGTTTGCGCATACGTCTTGGTTTCGACCTCAAGGATGCGACAGTCGGCCGCTGGATGTGGCGGGCGGAAATCGGCCTGAACCAGTTCGGTGAAAGTCAGCAGAGCACAAGCCGCTTTGTTGACCCCACTCCGCTGCTTGATGATCAGGAGATCATAGATCAGACCAACATATACCGGGCCACCGGCATAGAGCTTGGCGCTCGTATTTACGACAGTAAATTCTTTTTCCTGCGCGGCGGCGCCTTTATCTACAACCTCAAGACCCGCAACGAGGAAACCAGAACGGATGCCGACATAAACGGCAACCCCACCGGCGCCCCCAACGTACTGGTCCCGAACGAAGCATCCGACTCTTCCATCGGGCCCTATCTCGGTGCCGGCTTTGAATTTCCTCTAGTGGAATCCGCCAAGCTGGTGACCGAATTCGATGTTTATCGGGTGGAAAGTGAATATCTGAGAAATATCAGTCTCGGCTTCCGCTTCGAGTTCTGAGATTACTTCACGAACACCACGGTCTTGTTGCCATCAACAATGACCCGATCTTCCAGATGCCACTGCACCGCGCGCAACAGAACGTTGCGCTCGACATCCTGCCCCAGTGCTTTCAGCTCGTCTGCCGAGTGTCGATGTGAGACCCGGTGAACATTTTGCTCGATGATCGGACCCTGATCTAGATCATCGGTGACATAGTGACTGGTGGCGCCAATCAGCTTCACCCCACGCTGCCAGGCCTGAAGATAGGGATTGGCGCCGACAAAAGCGGGCAGGAACGAGTGATGGATATTGATAATCTGCTGCGGAAACCGTCCGACAAACTCCGGTGACAACACCTGCATGTAGCGGGCCAGCACGATCAGATCGACCTTGCCATCAAGCATGCCCGCCATTTCAGCATAGGCGTCAGCCTTGTTTTCCGCGCCAACCGGCACATGATGATAGGGAATACCGAAGCGCTCGACCTCGCCACGAAGGTCCTCATGGTTACTGATAACCATCGGAATAGTGGCCGGCAAATTGCCACGCATGGTGCGCCAGAGCAGCTCCATCAATGCATGATCGTGCTTCGATACCAGAATCGCCATGCGCTTCTTGTCACTGGCATAGGACAGCCGCCAGTCCATCCGGTACTTGTCCGCCACCCGATTACGGAAATTGGTTTCCAGCGCATCCAGCGAGCAATCAAGCCCAGGCGTCTGGAACTCCAGACGCAGAAAAAAACGACCGCCATTCAGATCACTGGAATGCTGGTCGAGATCAGTAATATTGGCGCCATGGTGATAAAGAAAGGTACTGACCGCGCTGATAATGCCGGGCTGGTCCGGACAGGTCACCAGTAACCGCGCCGTGGTGGCGCTGGCCGGCATCACTTTAGTGGAAGCCAGGGTCATGCAAAGTCTCCGAAATATTCGCGCCGGTAAACAGAAGGCGTTTTACCAGTCCATTTCTTGAAAGCCCGATGAAACGAGCTGGCCTCGCTGAATCCCATCAACAGGGCGATCTCGTCAATTGACAGCTCCGGCTTGGACAGGTAGTAGATCGACGCGTCCTTGCGGATGGTGTCCTTGATTTCCTGATAGCTGGTATTGCCTTCCTTCAGGCGACGGCGCAGGGTCTGCGGCGTCATGTTCAGCTTCTCGCAGATCTCGGAGAAGTCGGGAAAATTATTGCCATATTCCTTGGAAATAATGGCGCGGATCTGTGCCGGCAGACCAACGTTGTGGATGTTGCCCTCAAGCAGTTGGGCAAGCGAGTCCTTGAGAAATTTGGACAGCGAAATCTCATTCTGCACCAGCGGCAGATCAAGGTAATCACGACGGAAAACCAGACGACTGATGCTCTGCCCGTACTCCACCGGGCAGTTATACAGTGAGCGGTAGTCATCTTCCTTGCCACCACGCTCAAAATCCAGCTCGACCCGTTCCGGCTCAATGGCCTTGCCCACCAGCCAGCTCATGAATCGCACCGACAGGAAAACCAGTGACTCAATGATTACTTCACGAAAATCCAGACGCGGATTGGCGCTAACCCTGAGCTCCGCCAACTCGCCGTCACGAACCAGCGTGCAGCGCACCTCAAGGTCGAATAGTTCATAAAACTTCAGGCCACGCTGAACAGCCTTTTCCAGATTGGAACAGTTAATCACCGCATGAGCCATCATGCTGAAAGTGCCGGGCTTGGACTTGCGTCCCTGACCAAAGCCAAGGAACTCATCCTGCGTCTGCTGCATAACGGCAAGCATCAGCCGGATAAAGGTTTCCCGCTCGATCCGCGCTTCCGGATCATCCAGCAGCGAGCGCTGAATGCCTGCGGTGGCCAGCAAAGAGGGAATGTCGGCACCGGAACGGGCCGCGCCCTGCAGCACCCGGACCACCTGACGGACAGCAATGTTTTTACGATGGATCATGGTCAGCGTTACCCGCACCCCGAAAAATGAACGCGCCACCGGCGGCCCGTGCCCAATGATAGTTAATGTCAGCCAGATTGGCACATTGCGTCATTGAGAGGCCGCAGAGCGGCTCGAATAATGGCCCGACCCGCCGGTCATGTCCATGCATTCATGACACATCTCAAGGCGGCACTCAGGGTACTACATAACAGGAACAACAATGGCTGAGCTCAGATTCGATGATCGCGTGGTGGTGGTGACCGGAGCCGGCAACGGTTTGGGCAAGAGCCATGCACTGGAATTTGCCCGGCGCGGTGCACGGGTGGTGGTCAATGATCTCGGCGGCTCCGCCTTCGGCGAAGGCGCCAGCAAGACCGCCGCCGATGACGTGGTCGACGAGATCACCGCCGCTGGCGGCGAAGCCGTCGCCAACCACGATTCGGTGACCTATGGGGACCGGATCATCGAATGCGCTCTGGACAACTTTGGCCGTGTCGATGTGGTCATCAACAACGCCGGCATCCTGCGCGACAAGTCGTTTCACAACATGACCGAGGAAGACTGGGATCTGGTCTACAACGTCCATGTCAAAGGCGCCTTCAAGGTCAGCCACGCGGCCTGGCCCCACCTGCGCGAGCAGGAATATGGCCGGCTGATATTTACCGCCTCCGCCGCCGGCATCTACGGCAACTTCGGTCAGGCCAACTACGCCATGGCCAAGCTCGGTCTGCATGGCCTGGCGCAGACACTGGCAATCGAAGGCGCGAAAAAGAACATCGTCGTCAATACCATTGCGCCGATCGCCGGCAGCCGACTCACGGCTACTATTCTGCCGGAGCCGGTGCTGGAGCAGCTGAAGCCGGAGTTCGTCACGCCGCTGGTGGTCAAGCTCTGTCACGACAGTCATCAGGACAGTGGCGGCCTGTATGAAATCGGTGCCGGCTGGGTCGGCAAACTTCGCTGGGAGCGGACCCGTGGCCATGGTTTCAGCACCGCCAGCACACTCAGTGCCGAACAAATCGCCTCGCACTGGGCAGAAATTACAGACTTCACCGACGCTGACCACCCTGCCGGCGGCCAGCAGGCACTGATGTCGATCCTCGCCAACCTGCAAAACCGCTGACCGGACAGTTTCACCCGACGCGGTTTTACCGCTAGACTCGGGCGCACTGGGCACCATTGTCCGTCGCGGCCGAAATGCCAGCTATGCCAGATCAGGGAATGGCGATGAATGTGCTGATCGTGGAAGACAACAAGCCTGTCAGTCTGCTGCTTTCCCGGGTCGTCGAGGAGGCAGGACTCGGCTATGTCATCGCCGCCGATGGCGAGGCGGCCTTGCGTCTGTTCGCCCAGCGCGACATCCGCATGGCAATCATCGATGTCGAGCTGCCCGGCCTTGACGGCTACCAGGTCGCCCGTGACATCCGCAACCAGTCCCCGGCCATGCCGCTGATCATCATTTCTGCCAACAGCGGTGATGCCTGGCGCCAGCAGGCCTTCGATGCCGGCGCCGATGAATTCGTCGCCAAACCCCTGCGCCCCAGAGAACTTACCAGCTTGCTGCAACGCTATTGCGGCTTGCCGACCTCCGGCTGATAGCCCGGCAATTGACGCGATGTTGATCAGCACCAGCCAATGATTGGCTCTCCCGACAGGAGAGCCAACATGGCGCCACTCGATCACACCACCTCCCTGAAATCCCTTTATCACGATGTGCTTGTCGAGCTCGGCGAGGACCCGACCCGTGAGGGCCTTATCGATACACCGAAACGGGCCGCCAAGGCGATGTCATTCCTGACCAGCGGCTATCAAAAGACACTCGAAGAAATCGTCAATGGAGCGGTATTCGCATCTGACAATGACGAGATGGTGGTGGTACGCAACATTGAGCTCTATTCGCTTTGCGAACATCACCTGCTGCCTTTCACCGGGGTCTGCCACATCGCCTACATCCCCAGCGGCAAGGTACTCGGCCTGTCCAAATTCGCCCGCATCGTCGACATGTATGCGCGGCGCCTGCAGATTCAGGAAAACATGACTCATCAGATCGCCCACGCCATTCAGCAGGTCACCAATGCGCTCGGCGTTGGCGTGATTGTTGAAGCACGGCATATGTGCATGATGATGCGCGGCGTGGAGAAGCAGAACTCCTCCATGACCACCTCGGTAATGCTCGGCACTTTGCGTGAATCAGCAGCGGCACGGAAGGAATTCCTCGCCCTCGCCACCAATCGATGAGCCGGCTGGTGCTGGTGCTGGGCGATCAGCTCAGCGCCGACCTTTCTTCCCTCGCGGCAGCAGACCGCCAGCACGACCGTGTCGTGATGGCAGAGGTGCGCGAGGAAGCCAGTTATGTTCCGCATCATCCAAAAAAAATCATCTTCCTGTTTTCCGCCATGCGCCATTTCGCCGCCCAGCTGCGCGAGCAGGGCTGGCAAGTTGATTACTACCCATATGATGCCGGGCTTGACTCACTGTGCGATGCACTACAGCGCAGCGCCGAAACGCATCAGGTCAGCGAGATCCTGATTACCCGCCCGGGCGAATGGCGCCTGGACCAGCAGATGCGCGACCAATGGCCGACTCAGCTCGGCATGTCGATCAGGCTACTCGAAGACCATCGCTTCCTGTGCAGCCACGCGGACTTCCGTCAGTGGGCCAGTGGGCCCAAGCAGTTGCGTATGGAATATTTCTACCGCGAGATGCGCCTGCGCAGCGGCCTGCTGATCACGGCAACCGGTGAGCCTGAAGGCGGGCGCTGGAACTATGACAGCGAGAACCGGGCCCGTTATGACGGCACCCCGCCCTGCCCTGCACCACTTCACTTCAGCGCCGACCCGATCACCCGTGAGGTGATCGAGCTGGTTAAACAGAATTTCAGCCATCACTTCGGTGACCCGGAACCGTTTGTCTTTGCAGTTAACCGCGAACAGGCGCAGACAGCACTGCAATACTTTATCGACCGGGCATTGCCCTGGTTCGGTGACTATCAGGACGCCATGAGCCTGCATCATGACCACCTGTTTCACTCGTTGCTGTCGGTGTATCTGAATGCGGGCTTGCTGTTGCCGATGGAAATCTGCAAGGCCGCCGAACAGGCCTGGCGCGATGGCAGGGCACCACTGAATGCGGTGGAAGGATTTATCCGCCAGATACTGGGCTGGCGCGAATATGTGCGCGGCATTTACTGGCTGAAGATGCCGGACTACCTCAACGAAAATGCCCTCGGCAGCCGGCAACCGCTACCGGCGCTGTACTGGGGCGCTGAAACCCGTATGCGCTGCGTCGCCGAGGCTGTGCGCGCCACCCGCGAACATGCCCATGCCCATCACATCCAGCGCCTGATGGTGACCGGCAACCTTGCCCTGTTGCTCGGCGTCGACGTCGAACAGATTCATCGCTGGTATCTGGCCGTGTATGCGGATGCCTACGAATGGGTGGAACTGCCAAACACGCTTGGCATGGTGATGCACGCCGATGGCGGCCTGCTTGGTTCCAAACCCTATGCTGCCAGCGGCAAATACATCCAGCGCATGTCCGATTACTGCAACCACTGTCACTACAATGTTGCCACCTCAGAGAATGACGACAGCTGCCCGCTGAATTCGCTTTACTGGCATTTCATCAGCCGGCATCAGACGCGCTTCGCTCGCCATCCACGCATGGCGATGATCTATCGTAGCTGGGAGAAAATGGACGCCGACAGGCGCCGGCGGATATTTGCCCGCGGACAGTGGCTTTTCGAACATCCGGAAACGCTTTAATGAGGGCTGGTCAATGTCCGTCGGCTGGCCAGCTCACCGGCACTTCCAGCGGCTCCGGCCTGCTCTCTTCGGCACCGATCATTTCGTGGTAGGCAGAAGCATGATGCAATACCGCACGACGCACCTTGAGATGGGCAAGACGCCTGCGCACCCACTCCATCCCGGTAAATCGCAACACCTGACCCTGATCATCGCAGACCACCGCCCAGCCATCACTGAGCGTGACCTCGACCGTGTAAAGGCCGAGGCCAAGCGAGCGAATCCGCAACAGCGGAATATCGACGTCGTCAAGACTGGAGAGGAATACTTTCATGCCGCCAGACTGCTGGAGTTGGCGTGGTGGCAACGTGAACTGAAGCTCAGGGTTTCAGGCCAAACTTGGCCCGCTCCTCCAGATTACGCAGATACAGCATCAGCTCCTGCTCGGCATCCTTGCGGCTGTCGAACGGCCCCATCAACTGGCCCTCACGGGTGGTAAAGAACCACTTGCCGCCCTCATTAAAGAACCGGTCGCTGTTGAAGAAAGTCTTGTTGTCATCGCCCTTGCGCTTTCCCATCTTTCCCCCGGTCGTTTTTGTTATCTCACTGCATATTCCAGCGCCCACGCCAGCGGCGCCGCCAGCAAGCCCAGAATAAAGCATCGATAGGCCAACGCAAGAAAGCGGTATTTGCGCTTCATCAGCACCTGCCCGAGACACCAGATGTCTTCGAGGATGGCCTTGTACACCGCCTCATCGGAACTCAGCAAGGGTTTGGTCTCGGTCAGGTACTGCTCCAGCGAGAGATCGGCAAAATCCCCGAAAAACAGAAGGTTACGCGGAGTGCCGCTGGCCCGGCGCAGATGAATGCGGGGCATGACGGCAAACGCGGCAAAGAACGCCGAGAGTACCGCAAAGGCCATGATCACCAGTAACGGCAGAGACGGCTGGTGATTGGAGGCGTAGGCCACGGAGATCGACAGGGTAACGAAACAGGCTGCCAGCAGGGCACTGGCCTTCTGATCCGCCATCATGCTGAGCTGAACATGGTGCTGCTGCGCGGTACGCAGCATATAGATCACCGCTGAGTGGCTTCCTTCGGCCATGGCACCTCCTGATTGTCGGGTCAGTATGGCGCGGTTGCCTTGGATGCGGCAATGCTGGCTTGGTTGAGGTCGAGTGCGGCAGTAATCCTCTCCGGCTGTTGTGTTGCTGCGGAGGGTGTCGGGACCCGCCGTAAATACGTCCCTGTAGGCTTGCGTTCGGCATCCATGCCTCACACAGTCCCGACACCCTCCGCAGCAACACAACAGCCTGGCATCGACAATATTCCAAACATCACTGGCCGCAAGAAGGAGATGCAAGACTTCCTGTTCTTTCTGCCCTTGCCGGGACCCTCGGAGCCAGGGATGGCGGAGAGGAGCTACAGGGACGTACTCGTGCGTGTCCCGGCAAGGGCAGAAAGAACAGGAAGTCGGTGAGGATCACTGCCTTACCGTGCTGAAAGCAAAAAGGCCGAGCGCATAAGCACCCGGCCTTTTTGTTTGCCGCAAGGCATGACCAAATCAGGCGAAGAACTCACCCTTGGCAGCCTTGTCAGCGAGCAGCTTCGGTACGGCAAAACGATCGCCGTACTTGGCCTGCAGTTCATTGGCACGCTTGACGAAGCCGGCCAGACCACCTTCGTACTGGTTGATGAACTGAATCACACCACCCGTCCAGGCCGGGAAGCCGATACCGAAGATGGAACCGATGTTGGCATCAGCCACCGACTCGATCACGCCTTCCTCGAAGCACTTCACCGCCTCAATGGCTTCAACAAACATCAGACGCTCCTTCATATCTTCGAAGGGAATCTGTTTGTCGCCGCCAAAGGCGTCTTTCAGGCCCGGCCACAGGGTCTTCTTGCCGCCTTCCGGATAGTCGTAGAAGCCCTTGCCCTGGGCCTTGCCCGGACGCTCCAGCTCCTCAACCATCTTCTTCATGACCTTCTCGGCCGGGTGCTCCGGCATCTCCGGCTTGCCCTCGCGACGCGCATCATCACGGGCAGCCTTGCCGATACGCAGAGCCGTTGCCATGTTGATCTCGTCGATCAGGTTCAGGGTGCCGACCGGGTAACCAGCCTGCATCGCCGCCTGCTCGATGGACTGGGCATTGAGGCCCTCGCCCAGCATGGTGATGCCTTCGTTGGCGAAGGTGCCGATCACGCGGGTGGTGAAGAAGCCGCGGGCGTCGTTGACGACGATCGGGGTCTTCTTGATCTGCTGCACGTAATCGTAGGTTTTCGCCAGCGCTTCCGGGCTGGTTTCCTTGCCACAGATGATTTCCACCAGCGGCATCTTGTCCACCGGGCTGAAAAAGTGAATGCCGATAAAGTCGGGACGGCGCTTCACACCTTCGGCCAGATTGGTGATCGGCAGCGACGAGGTGTTGGAACCCAGCACCGCATCCGGCTTGACGATGTCTTCGATTTCCTGGAACACCTTGTGCTTGAGCTCGGTGTTCTCGAATACCGCTTCGATGACGAAGTCGACGCCGTCAAAATCCTTCGGATCGGCAGTGGCGATGATGCGAGACAGAATTTCTTCTTTCTTCTCGGCGGTCATCTTGCCGCGGGATACTTCCTTATCGAGCAGCTTGCGCGAGTAATCCTTGCCCTTCTCGGCATTTTCTACCGACACATCCTTCAATACAGCCACAGCACCGGAGCGCGCGGTCACATAGGCAACCCCCGCCCCCATCATGCCGGCGCCAAGGATGCCGACTTTCTCGGCCTTGTACTTGGGCACATCCTTCGGACGGCTGGCACCGGCGTTAATCGCCTGCAGATTGAAGAAGAACGCGGTGGTCATGTTCTTCGCCACCTGGCCGGTGACCAGGCTGATGAAGTAGCGCTCTTCGATCTTGAAAGCGTTATCCACATCGACCTGGGTGCTTTCCACCGCAGCGGACATGATCGCTTTCGGAGCCGGGTAATTGGCGCCCTTGATCTGCTTGCGCAGGTTGGCCGGGAACGCCGGCAGGTTCATGGCAAAGGCCGGCACGCTCGGGGTGCCACCCGGAATCTTGTAGCCTTTGACGTCGAACGGCTGCTGGCTCTTCGGGTTCGCCTTGATCCACTCTTTTGCCTTGGCAATCATCTCTTCGGCAGTGCCGACGACTTCGTCGATCAGGCCGACCTGCTTGGCCTTGTCAGCCTTCATGCGCTGACCTTGCAGCAGCACATTCATCAGCGCGTTCTGCACGCCCATCATGCGCACGGTGCGGACGATACCGCCTGCTCCCGGCAGCAGACCCAGAGATACTTCCGGCAGACCGAACTGGGCCTTCGGGTTGTCCAGGGCAATACGGCGATGACATGCCAGCGCGATTTCCAGACCGCCACCCAGCGCAGTGCCGTTCAGCGCGGCGACCACCGGAATACCGAGGGTTTCCAGCTTGCGCAGGTCGCCCTTGAGGATCCGGCCTCCTTCCGCCATTTTCGCGGCGTCTGCCTTGGTGACCTTGATCAGGTCCTTCAGGTCACCACCGGCAAAGAAGGTGCTCTTTGCCGAGGTGATGATGACACCGGCGATGTCAGCCTTCTCTTTTTCCAGACGCGCCACCGTCTCGTTCATCGAGCGGGTATAGCGCTCGTTCATGGTGTTGGCGGACTGCTGCGGGTCATCCAGGATCAGGGTGACAATATTATCCGCGTCTTTTTCCCAGCGAATGGTTGATTCTGTCATTTCAAAATTCTCCGTGTCCGGTGGCCGCTCAGAGGCGCTCAACGATGGTGGCGATACCCATGCCTGCGCCAACGCACAGGGTGCACAGGCCGAAACGCTTGTTACGACGCTCCAGCTCGTCCAGCACGGTTCCGACAATCATGGCGCCAGTGGCGCCGAGCGGATGCCCCATGGCGATGGAACCGCCATTGACGTTGGTGATGTCATGGCTGATGCCCATGTCTTTCATGTAGCGCATGGCCACGGAGGCAAAAGCTTCGTTGATTTCAAACAGGTCAATATCGCTGACCTTCATGCCTGCCTTGGCCAGCGCCTTGAACGACGCCGGTGCCGGGCCGGTCAGCATGATGGTCGGATCAGCGCCGCTGACAGCGGTGGCAACAATGCGGCCACGCGGCTTGGCGCCGATCTTGGCACCGATTTCTTTCGAACCGATCAGCACCAGCGTGGCGCCGTCAACGATACCGGAGGAGTTGCCCGGGGTATGGACGTGATCAATCTTCTCGACCCAGTGATATTTCTGCAGGGCCACTGCATCGAAGCCGCCCATCTCGCCCATCATCGCGAAGGACGGATTCAGGCCGGCCAGCGTGTCGGCAGTGGTGCCGGCGCGGACGTGCTCGTCACGGTCCAGCACCACCAGACCGTTCATGTCTTTTACCGGCACCACGGACTTGGCGAAGTAACCCTTGTCCCAGGCTGCGGCAGCACGATTTTGCGAAGAAGCAGCAAACTCATCCACGTCACGACGGGAGAAACCTTCGATGGTGGCGATCAGGTCGGCACCGATACCCTGCGGGATAAAGCCGGTTTCATAGTTGGTTTCCGGATCCATGGCCCAGGGCGTACCGTCGGAGCCCATCGGCACCCGGCTCATCACTTCGACGCCACCGGCCAGCACCAGATCTTCCATACCGGAACGCACTTTCTGGGTGGCCAGATTCACGGCTTCCAGACCGGAGGCGCAGAAACGGTTGACCTGCAAACCGGATACGGTTTCCGGCAGGCCGGCCTTGAGCGCGGCAATCTTCGGCAACACGCCACCCTGATCACCCAGCGGCGACACAATACCCATCACCACATCATCAATCAGTGCCGGGTCCATGTTCGGGAAACGGGCCTTGATCTCGTGGATCAGGCCAACCACCAGATCAATCGGCTTGACGGTGTGCAGGGAACCATCTTTCTTGCCCCGGCCACGCGGGGTACGAATCGCATCGTAAATATAGGCTTCGGTCATGGAGACGACTCCTCTCGCCTTAATCAATAGCTTGCAGAAACCGGCGGCTGCCGGGGGAGGCGCTAGCCTGCCTGAACTGCAACAACCGGGACAATGACAGGAATGCTCAAAGCGCTGACCGGATTGCCCAGCAACATCTGTCCCCGGGAGCCGTTGACCTGACCGGCGCAGGGTTCTACCTTGCCGCCATCAACCGGGAGTTCGCCATGAGTCACGCTTTTGAAGTTGCTACGTCCCTGCTCGCCTCTGTTGCCGAACAGGGCCGTGGCATCCAGATCACCAGTGCCGGCCGCCAGCCGGCAGAAATGCTAGAGCTGTATGACATGGAAGGCTGCCCGTTCTGCCGCGTGGTACGCGAGGCCCTCACCGACCTCGATATCGATGTGATGATCTATCCGTGTCCGAAGAACGGTGTCCGCTTCCGACCGCTGGTGGAGCGCCTTGGCGGCAAACAGCAATTCCCGTTTTTGTTTGACCCCAATACCGACCAGACAATGTATGAGTCGGCAGACATCGTCGAGTATCTGTATGCCACCTACGGCAATGGACCGGCGCCACAGCGCTGGCGGGTAAAGGGCATTCGCACCCCGGCATCCTTTGCCGCGTCGGTACTGCGAAGGGGCCGCGGTGTGCAGGCAGAAACCAGCAGCCGCGATACCGACGAGCCGCTGGAGCTGTTCAGTTTCGAGGCGAGCCCGTTTGCGCGACTGGTAAGAGAGCGACTGACCGAGCTGGAGTTGCCGCATATTGTCCGCCAGGTCGGTCGCGACAACGCCGCAGACTGGCTGATGCCGCCGATGCGCGAGCGGTTGATGCCGGATTACCAGCCGACCCAGCGCAACCGCCGGATCCTGATTCAACGTGCCGGGCGGGTTGCGGTGCCCTATCTGATCGACCCGAACACTGGTGCGGAGCTGTTCGAATCAAAATCGATTCTCGACTATCTCGACAGCACCTACGCCTGAGTCAAGGTTGCCGGGCAGCCGTCAATCCGTCTTTCCGGATGGCGGCTGCGGCCCGGTCTGACTGTCATCACCAGCGTCCTCCTGCTGATTCTCCGACTGCGACTCCTCCGCCTGAGCTTCGGCCTCGGGCAACAACATCTCGATATGATCGGCAATATCCCAGTCCGCCGGCTCACCACCATGATGGGGCTCGAATTCCTCGTTACGCGGATCCAGTTCGACAATCACCGGCGAGGACACCGGTACCACAGGAGCATAATCGCCCTGCTCTGCCAGTGGCACGGTGTCCTCTGCACGGAAACGGTAGTGGACTGCCAGCGCACCGGCGAGCAAACAGGCAGCAATAAAAACAAATAATGCGGAGGCGCCGAAAACGCCCATCAGCCAGGCACCCAGCAACGGCCCAACAATGGTGCCGACACCGTAGATTCGCAACAGTCCGGCACAAGCCGCGACCAGCTGATCATTCGGCAACTGGTCATTGGCCAGCGCCACACTGACCGGATACATGCTGGTGGCAACGGCAAAAAACAATCCACTCAGCAGGAACATCAGGGTCAGGGACAGGCCACCAAATATGGCCATCAGTAATGCGGCGACGCCGCCTGCCGCAAGCAGCCCGGCCAGCACCGGCAGTCGGCCGAGACGATCCGACAACCAGCCTGCGGGCCACTGCAGCAACACGGCGCAGAGCACCGAGAAGCCCATGTACTGTGATAACAGCGCGGTACTCATGTCCTGACGCAATGCATACAAGGGCGCCAGCGAAATAAAGGCGCCAAGAGCGATGCCGGCAACCAGCACCCCGGTGACCCCGGCCGGTGCGTTACGCATCAGCTGGCCGACCTGCAGCACCGCTGTCTGCGACGGCGCCATGGGCACCAGACCTCTGGTCAGCGACAAGGGCACCAGCGACAACACAATCAGGATCGCCACCACACTGAATGCAATGGCTCTGGTCGGATCACTGACACCGACAAACAGCTGCCCGAGGGACGAAGCGATATAAAAATTGATGGTGTAGAGGCCGAGCAACTTGCCTCGCGAATCATTGGTGGCCCGGTCGTTGATCCAGCTCTCCGTCACCGTCATCAGACCGGCCAGACAAAACCCCATCGCCAGACGCATGGCGGCCCAGGCATATTCGGAAACCAGCATCGGGTGTAACAGCGCGGCGGCACAGGCAATGGCCGCATAGGTGGAAAAAGCGCGGATGTGGCCAACACTGCGGATTACCGCGCTACCCCAGGTGGCGCCCATGACAAAGCCGACCGAGTAACATGCCAGAATCAGACCGATGCTGATATCCGCATACCCTTCCAGCTCCATCCGCAGGGACACCAGCGTACCCAGCATCGCGCTGCCGCTGATCAGCAGAGCGAGACTGAGAAACAGGGCCGCCAGAGAAAACACTACATTTGCCATGCGTGGAGTCTAGCAAGGCAGAACGGAAATTTCAGGGAAGCAGAACAGAATCGGGCAAATGAAAAACGGCTTTTACATCTGCCCGTCGCCGACCTACACCGGCAATCCGAGTCGGCGCGCTTCCATGCGTCGCAAGAACTCGAGCATGATCTGCCGGTAAAGATCCTCACCAAGCCACTTGTCTTCGACCCCCGAATCGACATTCGGGTTGTCATTCACTTCGACGACGACGACGCGATCGCCACTTTGCTTGAGATCAACGCCGTACAGGCCGTTGCCCATGAGCCTGGCAGCCTTGGTGGCCACACGCAGCACCTTGGCCGGCACTTCCTGTATCGCCATGGTCTTGAAACGACCTGTTTCAGTCTTGCCACCATCCTTGTGATTGTAAATCTGCCAGTGCCCCCTGCTCATGAAGTACTGACACGCATACAGCGGCTTCTTGTTCAGCACACCAATGCGCCAGTCATAGTCCGTGTACATGTACTCCTGCGCCAACACCACCGCACTTTGTTTGAAGTACTCAACCAGTGCCGCCTCAAGCTTTTCAACACTATCGGCTTTGCTGATACCGCGGGAGAACGAACCATCCGGAATTTTCAGCACCACGGGCAGGCCAATATCTTCAACCAGCGCGGCCGCATCCATCTTGCCGTCCTTGAACAGAAAGCGGGTCTTCGGCACCGGCACCCGGTGTGCCTGCATCAGTTCGGCAAAATAGATCTTGTTGGTGCAACGCAGGATCGAACCCGGATCGTCCATCACCACCATGCCTTCCTTTTCCGCCTTGCGCGCAAACTGATAGGTGTGATGATCCAGTGCAGTGGTTTCGCGAATAAACAAGGCGTCATACTCGGCCAGCCGCGGATAGTCTTCGCGACCGATCAGCTCGACATTGATGCCAAGGCCGGCGCCGGCCTTGATAAAACGCTTCAGCGCCACCGGATCAGACGGTGGCAGCTTCTCGTTTTCATTCACCAGAACCGCCAGATCGTAACGATATTTGCGCCGCCCACTGGCTTTGCGCCAGACCCGGGCATTGAACGCCTCAATGGCGCTGGCAAACTCATCTTCTTCCTTGCCTTTGAGCTGATGCACGCCGACGGAACGGACAGACTCGATATTCCACTCGGCATCACGGCGACGGAACTCCAGCTGCAGGATCGGTGCCGGCAACTGGTCGAATACCTGACGCGCCAGTTCCTGAATACCCTGGTGCTCGGTCTGGCCAAAATAAAGCTTGATGGAAAACCTGTCCTTAGCCTCGCTGTGCTTTTTCATGGCCTTGTCGAGGGCCGCATCCATGGACTCGAAATGCAGCCCGTAAAGGGCCTTGCGCGACAGGTCATTTACCGTGCGCACGGAAGGCAGGACCCGGTGACCCCGAGCCTCCGCCAGCAATGAACAGTAATAACCAGGGCTCAGATAGCGATAATTGCGGCAGAGATTGATGACCTGAACCCGACCCGGTGGAAACTGGCTGGCGTTGTCCAGATACTCCTGCGCTGTCATCAGATGTCTGGCGGGGTAGTAAGCCGCCCAATCCTTGATGTCTTCGACGACCAGAACGACGTGCGTCATTGTGCTCCCTTGTGGGCTGTGGCGACCGATTAACCACTTTACCGGGAGGCATGGTCAGCCTGCCAGTGGTGGCAGCAGAGAAATATTTCCAAGCGCCCAATCAATAGGCAGCGTCCGGGCTCTTCTCGGCATCACCGGACTTTCTGGCGGGGTGGCCGGCTTTCTCGAGCGCCTGCTGCACCTCCGGGGGCATATACTCCTCGTCGTGCTTGGCCAGCACTTCCTCGGCCTCGAAATAGTCACGGCGCACCAGCGTGCCGTTGGCAACAATGCCCTGCCCCTCGCGGAACAGGTCTGGCAGGATGCCCTCATAGCGAACGGTGAAGGTTCCCTGCCCATCGGTGAGATCAAAAAGCACACCGAGGCCGTCTGCTTCTCGCCGGACCGAGCCGTCCACCACCAGTCCACCAACCCGCATCCGCGCGCTCTCCGGTGCCTCACCGCTGGCCACCTGCTGTGGCGTGTAGAACAGATTGATGTTCTGGCTGAGGGCATAAAGCACCAGCCCAATTGCCGTACCCAGACCGGCAACAAGGCCGAGCACAATCAGCAGGCGCTGCTTACGAAGCGGATTCATTACATGACTCCCATCAGAAATTACTGCCCGGACTGTTCGCGCCGGGCCAGACGACGCAGCTCTTCACGTACTTTCTGCTCGCCGCGATATGCCAGCCACAGGTTGCCGACAATCAGCAACGCGGAGATGCCGTACGCAGACCAGACATAGACACCGTGGGTTCCCATCTGCAGAAAAGCGGAAAACGACTCAAAGTACATCAGTGCAACTCCTTGACCCAGGCACTCTTGCGTTCACGCCAGAGCAATTCGGCGCGGGCACGCCACAACACCGATACCGCAAACAGCAGGTAGATACCAAGCATGCTGATCAGCAATGGTGTCAGCATTTCCGGCGGCATGCTGCTTTTGCCGACCAGCTTGAGCGTGCTGCCCTGATGCAGGCTGTGCCACCACTCCACCGAGTATTTGACGATCACCACATTAATCACCCCGACCAGCGACAGCAGCCCGGCGGCCCGGCCAGCCTGACGCGGATCGGGAATGGCATTGATCAAGGCCATCACGCCCAGATAAAGGAAAAACAGAATCAGCATGGAGGTCAGCCGGGCATCCCACTCCCAGTAGGTTCCCCAGGTCGGTTTGCCCCAGATCGCCCCGGTAATCAGGGCAATGGCAGCGAGCAGCGCGCCAAATGGTGCGATTGCCTTGATCATCACCTCGGCCATTTTCATCCGCCAGACCAGATTCACCAGCCCGGCAACGCCCATGGCCACATAGCCCAACAGGGCACCGCTGGCCGCTGGCACATGAATGAAAATAATCCGGTAGCTGTTGCCCTGCTGATAATCCTCCGGGGCAAACGCCAGTCCCCAGATCAGACCGGTTGCCGTAACCAGCAACGCCAGCGGCCACAACCACGGCAGGACAACGTCGCTGAAACGATAAAAATAGCGTGGCGAACCAAGCTGATGATACCAACGGGTCAGTGTGCTCCAGATCATGATCAGTTCCCCGAGCTGATTCGCAGGCCAGCCGCCACCGCAGCAGGCGCCAATACGAATGATGCCAGCATCATGGCCGCCAGCAACGCCAGCACCCCGGACACCGGCAGACCATTTGCTGCATAGGTCACCACGCCGGCACCAAACACCAGTACCGGCACATACAGAGGCAGCACCAGCAACGACAGCAGGATACCGCCACTGCGCAGAGATACCGTCAAGGCGGCGCCGATGGCACCGAGTGCAATCAGGGTCGGCGTGCCCAGCAATACGGCAACAAACAGCACCGCAATGGCCGGCTCCGACAGGTGCAGCATGTAGCCAAGTAACGGCGCCATCAGCACCAGCGGCAAGCCGGTCAGTATCCAGTGTGCAACAAGCTTTGCCAGCACCGGAATATAAAGGCTCTGCGGCGCCGTCAGCAGCTGCTCCAGCGCGCCGCATTCATGGTCGGCACGGAACAGCCCATCCACTGACAACAATACCGCCAGCAGCGCCGCCACCCAGACCACTCCCGGAGCCAGTGTCGCCAACAGCTCCGGACGCGGGGAGACACCAAGTGGAAACAGCGCCACCACCATGACAAAGAAAAACAACGGATTGATAATCTCGGCGGGCCGCCGCCAGGCCAGCAGCAATTCACGGCTGAGGGTGGCAGAAAAACTCATCGCACCTCTCCTGCGCCGCGGCCCAGACAGATCTGCCGGGCCTCACCATTAAGGCGGTGATGCGAGCTGTACAGCACCAGCGCACCGGCGTCGGCCAGCTCTCGCAGGCGCGACTCGATCAAGGCAACACCATCAGCGTCCAGCGCGGTAAAGGGCTCATCCAGCAGCCAGACCGCCTTGTCCAGCAACCACAACAATGACAACGCTACCCGACGGGTCTGACCGGCTGACAACTGCGCCACCGGTACAGTCTCGTAGCCCGTCAGACCAACAAGGGCCAGCACCTGCTCGGCCTGATCCCGGACCAGCTGCTGCTGATGCAGGGCCAGCCACCAGCGAAGGTTTTCCAGCACGGTCAGCTCGACGCGCAGCCCGGGGCGATGGCCGAGGCTCAGCATCTGCTGACGCGGATCCTGACCGGCCGATGTTGCCGCCGGCCAGTGCAATCGGCCCTCATAGTGACCATGCAGGCCGGATATGATCCGCATCAGGGTGGTCTTGCCGGCACCGTTCGGGCCGGCGACCTGCCAGACTTCACCGGCGCCGGCGGCAAACGACAGACCAGCAAACAGGACACGATCGTCACGCTCACAGGTCAGGTCCTCGGCTTGCAGCAGCGGCAGGTCAGTCACGGGGCTCCGAAGGCGGCAGGATAAAAACGCCGCGAAGTATACCATGAGGTGTTCCGGTATCCTGCGTTAATCAGGCACCTGACCGGAGAGCATTGGAGCATGGCCGAACACCACGTCTATTTCGCCGTTCTCGGCTTTGACGACGACCCGCTGACCCTGACCCTGTTGACCGGAACCGAGCCGGATGACATCTGGCGCACAGGCGAGTCCTATTCCGAGGCCCTGCCGGAAGCCACCCGCACCGAAAATCGCTGGATCATCAGTAGTGGTCTGGACCACCACGCCAGCCACAGTGATCATTTCGAAAAACTGCTGCTGCGGCTGGAGCGACTCGGGCCCGGCTTGCCGGCATTGCGACAGCGTTACCGCTGCGGTATCGGTGTCTCCCGGTACTATTTCATGGATGACCCGGATTTCTATCTGCAGGCCGACTTGCTGCAACGGTATCGTAAGCTCGGCCTCAACGTATCCTTCAATCAACTATCGCTGGATAACACCCCTGCGTCATCCACCCCGTTAGCGGACGAGACCGATATTCCCGAAACCTGATCTTCATTGGCGCAAGCAATGCGCAGTGCAGGTGCATGGCACCGGGCAATACCCTGCATTATTCAGGCGCACATCAATTTCTTTTCTGGTGCAGGGAAAAATACATCCATTCCGACAATCACTTGAAGCGCACCATCTGGAAGCAGCATCGCGCTGAGCTGCCGCGGCGGTTTCGCTTTGCCATGGCACAGCTCTTGCTTTAAACCGATCTGAAAGCCGCATTTGTCTGCCGCACTATGGTAGCCAGCATCGCGGGAGTTTGCCGGCAATGGCGTCGGCATCTGGGGCAATGGCGCTCCGAGGAAATGTTACGAACCGGACTCGCCGGGGTGAATCGCCACCGGCACGAGGAACTGGTTGTGGTTGCATATCCCTGGAGAAACCTGTGCCTGCTACGCCCGCATCATCGGAAAATAATTGGCAGTCGAAGAATGCAGCCTTGCGTTCGTCCTCTTCTGCAGACCGCACAACCGAACCGCTGGTGGTGGTCGGCGGTGGTCCGGTGGGCATGCATTTTGTTCGTCGCATTCTGAGCCGCGACCCAACCCGCGAAATTGTGCTCTACGACAGCGAGCCCTGGCAGCCCTATGATCGGGTCAGGTTATCGTCACTGCTGGCCGGCGAAACCAGACTCGAGCAGATTGCCAATCCGCTGATCACCACCCGGGTCGCCCGAGTCGTCTCCCTGCTCAACTGCGCAGTGACACGGATTGATCCGGAAAACCGGCGGATACTCGACAGCCGCGGCCACTGGCAAGGCTACAGCAAACTGATTCTGGCAACCGGCTCCTCGGCGGCGATGCCGGACATCACGGGACTGAATCTGGACGGCGTCTTCAAGCTACGCGACCTCGGCGATGCTGAACGATTGTTGGCAAGGCAGACTCGCAGCCGCCACACCGTGGTACTGGGCGGCGGATTGCTCGGCCTTGAAGCGGCCAGAGCCATGCAACGCAGCAACACCCGGGTGACGCTGATTCATCGCAGTCCACGACTGCTCAACCGGCAGCTCGATGATGGCGCCAGCAGACTGCTGCAGGAACACGTTGAGAAACTCGGCATTGAGGTACTGCTTAACAGCAGCGTACGCGCCGTCATTGGTGAAAAAAATATTCGCCAGATACAACTCGGTGGTGGTCGTGTTCTTGATTGCGACACCCTGATCATTGCCACCGGAATCAGGCCAAACTGCGGCCTTGCCTCGGATGCCGGCATTCGCTCCGGCCAGGGAATCCGTGTCGATGATTCGATGCGCACCTCGGCGGATGACATTTATGCGATCGGCGAATGTGCGGAACATCGTGGTCTGGTTCATGGTCTGGTGGCGCCGGGGCTGGAACAGGCCAATGTTGCAGCTGAGCATATTCTCGGCAATGAAGCCTGTTATCAGGGCTCCATCGCAGCGACATCACTCAAGGTAGTCGGCCAACAGACTTTCAGCATCGGCAAGCTTGGTGACGAGGAAGATCGTCACTTCAACCGCAGCGTGCTGTTCGAGGACCGGGAACACGGCAGCTACCGAAAAATTATCCTGCGCGGCAACCGCCTGGTCGGGGCAGTTGCCATTGGTGAATGGAACGAGCTCGGGCGTTTGCGCGAAGCGGTTACCGTTCAGCGCTGGATCTGGCCCTGGCAGCAGTGGCGCTTGCGCCGCAGCGGACAACTCTGGCCAGCCAGCAGCGAAGCCAGCGTCCGCAACTGGCCCGCCGGCGCCACCGTCTGTCACTGTCGCAGCGTCAGTCGTGGTGCCTTGGGGCAGGCAATCTCCCAGGGCGCCTGCAATGCTGAAGCGCTGACCAGACAAACCGGGGCCGGTTCGGTATGCGGATCATGCAAGCCGCTGCTGGAAGAACTGGTCAGCAACAATATTGATGCCTCGACTACGCCAGCTCAGATTGGCAAGCCACTCCTCCTGACATCACTTGTCAGCCTGCTGCTGGCGATGATGATCTGGCTGCTACCACAGATTCCCGCTGCGGTTTCGGTGCAGGGCGGATTTCACCCCAGCGAGCTTTGGACCGATCAGCTACTGAAGCAGATCAGCGGCTTTACGGTGCTCGGTCTGATGGTAGTCGGTCTGCTCATTTCCTTGCGAAAACGCACGCGCCTGAGTCTCGGCCAGTTCAACACCTGGCGAGTTATCCATGTCGTGCTCGGCATTGCCGTGGTCGCACTACTGATCGCCCACACCGGACTCGACAGTGGCAGCAATCTGAACCGGCTACTGATGCTCGACATGATTGCGATCGCACTGCTGGGCGCCCTGACCGGCATGGTCATGGCGATTGAACAACGCCTGTCACCGCGCTGGGGCCGGCGGCTGCGCAGCGGCTGGAGCATGGCACATATTCTGCTGCTCTGGCCGCTGCCGGCATTACTCGGCTTCCATGTTCTCGCCAGCTACTACTACTGACTCGGAATAACGGATGCGCATGAGCAACACCTCGCTATGGATACTCTGGGCGCTGCTGACACTGGCACTGTGTGGCTGGCTCGGCTATAGCCTGCTGCTGTCAGATGACAACGAGATATTTTTGCTCGGGCAAACCAGCCATGGCCACCATCAGATCGAGTTGGCCTGCACCAGCTGCCACACCTCCGCGTTCGGTGGTCAGGAGGTTTTGCAAGATGCCTGCATGAACTGCCATGGCGATGCGCTTAAAGCCGCTCAGGATGACCATCCGCGCAGCAAGTTCACTGACCCGCGCAACGCCGATCGACTGGCGGAAATCGATGCCCGCTACTGCATCGCCTGTCATCGTGAACACAAGCCCGAGCTTACCGGCGAAATGGGCGTAACCCGACCGGACGATTTCTGCTTTCACTGCCATGCCAGTATCGCCGAGACCCGACCGAGTCATGCCGGCATGGAGTTCAATACCTGTGCCAGTGCCGGCTGCCATAACTACCATGACAACACGGCCCTGTATGAGGATTTCCTGCTGACCCACGCAGGACAACCCGATCTCCTGGAAAAAATGCGAGTCCCTGTTCGCGGTCACCATACCGACGAGAACCACGCCGATGCCCTAACCCTGGCAGATATCGATATGCCGGCGACGCTCAGCATGGACAGTGACATCCCGTCCCAGTGGCAGCAAAGCGCCCATGCCCGCAGTGGCGTCAACTGTTCTGACTGCCATAGCAACGACGCCGCTGACTCTGGCGTTGAATCGCAACAACCTGCATGGATAGAAAAGCCTGATCACAACAGCTGTCGCAGCTGCCACGAACAGCAGGTCAGCGGATTCCTGTCCGGCATGCATGGCATGCGTCTGGCCGCCGGCCTCACACCAATGCGCCCGGCACTATCGTGGAAACCGATGCGCGCACAGGCCGCCGATATAACACTGAGCTGCAACAGCTGCCATCAGGCCCATGACTACAATCCGGTTCGCGCCGCCACAGAAAGTTGTCTTGGCTGCCATGCCGACAACCACTCACTGGCCTATCAGAACTCAAAGCATGCCGCGCTCTGGCAGCAGGAAATTTCCGGCAGTGCTGACAGCGGCAGCGGCGTTTCCTGCGCCACATGCCACCTGCCAAGAGAGACTCATCAGAAGAACGGAAAAGATGTTGTCCGGGTACAGCACAACCAGAACCACAACCTGAGACCGGTGGAAAAAATGGCGCGCGATGTCTGCATGCATTGCCATGGCCTCGGTTTCACCCTTGACGCGCTGGCCGACCCTGCCCTGCGCGCCAACAACTTCCAGGGCCGTCCGGCTGCACATATTGAAAGCATCCGGATGGCTGAGGAACGGCTGCGACAGCAGCAGGAGAACCGCCAGAACCGGGGTACCGGTCAATAACTGGCATTTCAGTGTTTCACTCACGAACGAGGACGATGATATGAACAGCAAGACACCGCGTTTCACCCTGATCACACTGACCAGTCTGGCGCTTCTCAGCGGCTGCTCCGGCGATACCGAAGCGCCGGCGGGGATTGCACCACAGAAGTTCACCGACGCACTGTTTGCGGTGATGGAGGCGGACCGTACCGTCTATACCCGCAAGGTTGTGCAGCGTCTGGCAAACGAAGAAAAGGTCATCAAGGCCAGTGAGCACTGGTCCGATGACAAGGCCCTGCCATTGCCGGCACAGATGTTCCGGTTCGGCTCTGAAGCGGTGGCTGAAAAAACCGATGCCTTCAGCTACACCCTGCAGTCGATCTGGCCGATCAATGACCAGAACTCGCCGAAAACGCAGATGGAGCGCGACGGTCTGCAGTTTGTGGTCGATAACCCGGGCAAGAACTTCTACGGCGAAGAAACACTGGGTGGTGTGACCTACTTCACCGCTGTGTATCCGGACGTAGCAGTGTCACCCGCCTGTGTCAGTTGCCATAACGAACACCGCGACACCCCGCGCAGCGATTTCAAGATCGGTGATGTGATGGGCGGCGTGGTCATTCGTGTGCCGCTGTAATGATCAGGCGGTTACTTGCTGGCAACGTCGCCAACTGCATCCTGCTGGCTTTATTGCTGGCAGGTTGCAGTGCCGCTGAAGATCCGGGCCAGACCGTCTGGCAGAACAACTGCAAGGTCTGCCATGGCCCGGGACTGGCCGGAGCACCGCGCATCGGTCATCAAGCTGACTGGGCGGCACGACTAACCAAGGGCACCGACATACTGATCGACCATGCCATCAACGGATATGCCGGCCCCGGCGGTCATGAAATGCCGGCGCGGGGTGGAAATCCGTCGCTCACCGATGCCGACATTGCCGCTGCCGTGAACTACATGATTTCGCAAAGCCGATAACTTTCACCAACGGAGACATACCATGACACCGGAACAGAAAATGCTTGTGCAACAGAGCTTCACCAAGGTGGTGCCGATTGCCGACCAGGCCGCGGCACTGTTTTATCAACGCCTGTTTTCGCTGGACCCGACCCTGCAGCCGCTGTTTCGCGGCAACATGGAAGAACAGGGTCGCAAGCTGATGAAGATGATCGGCACTGCGGTGAATGGTCTGGACGACCTTGATGCGCTGGTACCGGCCGTGCAGGATCTCGGCCGGCGCCATGTCGGTTATGGTGTCGAAGACGGCCACTACGACACCGTCGGTGCCGCCCTGATCTGGACACTTGAGCAGGGGCTGGGCGATGCCTTTACCAATCCGACGCGCGAAGCCTGGGTCACCGTCTATGGCATTCTCGCCAGCACCATGAAAGCAGCTGCCGCAGAGGTGACCAGCCCGGCGAAAAAAGGATTGTTCGGCAGTCTGTTCTCACGCTGAGTATCGTCGACTGTTCTTGCAGGTTCCGCTGTCCGCCGGCATGCTGCGCGGACACGGGCTGGCAAGGAGAGTCGATGGCCATCGAGATCGAACGCAAATTCCTGCTGCGCGACACCGGCTTTCTGGAGAACCTGTCCGGTGAGCGTATCTGTCAGGGCTATCTCAGCGATGCCGTGGACGCCACGGTGCGGGTACGATTGATCGGCGAGCAGGGCTTTCTGACCATCAAGGGCCGTAGTCAGGGCATTTCCCGCAGCGAATTCGAGTACCCCATTCCTGCCGCTGATGCCGAGCAGTTACTGCTGCTGTGCGGCGCTGGCCGTATCGACAAGATTCGCTATCACATTACCCATCGCGGCCATCTGTGGGAGGTGGACGTGTTCAGCGGCGCCAATCAGGGGCTGGTCATCGCCGAGATCGAATTGGCCAGTGAGCAGGAGGCTTTTGCCCGGCCCGACTGGCTGGGCGAAGAAGTGAGTCACAACCCCAGATACTTCAACAGCCAGTTAAGCCGCCATCCGTTCTCCACTTGGCCCTCCCCGGAGCTGTCATAAAAGTTTCTTTTGAAGCCTGCCCGGGGACGCGGCAAGGTTGCCCCCGAAAGGATACTGACACGGCGAAGGACTTGCCCGTCGAGAGACCGCCCCATGCCAAAAGCCAGCATTGATGTCCTTCGCAAACATGCCCTGCGCGTCCATGAGGACGTCGCCGACATGCTCAACACCGATTCCGAGCTGGAGGAAGATGCGATCCACGGCCTGCGTGTGGCAGCCAAGGAAGTCCGGGCGCTCTGGCAACTACTGAAACCCCTGCTGGACGACGCTCGTGCCGAGCAGGCCATTGCCAGTCTGGGTGAAGCTGCCAGCAGCCTTAGCGAAGCACGCGACCAATACGTTACCGCTGACACGCTGGCAAGACTCTGCCAACGGGGGCGCGGAAAAGACGCCCGTCAGGCTCTGGAAAATGCGCTGGAACTGCTTCAGGCAGGACGCTCCGGAGGCGATACCCGTGCCGTCGCCTCCATGCAGCTCAGGAAAAGCTGGGCCGAGGACGGCAAGCGCTGGCAAACACTGGACATCAACATCAGTCAGGCCGAACTGATCTCGGAAGGCTACGGGCGCCTTTACCGGAAAGCGCACCGCCTGACGCACAGCGCACTGAAGAGTGATGACATCCAGCTCTGGCATTCGCTAAGGAAATGGGTCAAGTATCTGGCGCTGACTCTGCCGCTGGCCGGTGACAACAGCAAACTGGAGGCGCTGTGCTCCGACATCACCCGGCTTGGCAAGAAACTTGGTCGGCTGCACGACCTCGACAGACTGCTGAGCGAGATAGCAACGCTTAAGTGGCCAGATCAGGACAGTGAACAACCGGCCTACGTGAGCCATCTGATTCGTCGTGAGATCGGCACCGCCCTCGAGGAGTGCGCCGCACTGGCAAAGGATCTTTTTGATGATGAGCCGCGAAAGTTTATCCGCGAACTGAAACGTCTCAGCCACTGAATCACTCCTGCAGCATTGCCTCCACATCGATACCTGCGGTCATAACACCGATGGCTTCGCTGGTGGTCGCATCATGCAGACGGATGCTGACCTGAACCTGGAACTTGCCTGTAGAGGCGTCGTACTCGATCCGGTCTATGAAAATACTTTCTCCACCGGGTGGAAATACTTTCTGGTATTTGCTCTCGTCGCCCTGCCAGTAATCCGTGGTTACCCTGCTAATACCGACATTAAGTCCAACCCTGTCCATCACCAGAATCTCGGTAAACAGCTCAGCCTCCTTGGCCTCTACCACTTGCAGGTATTGCGACAGCCGGCTGGCCTGAACCTGATTGATCAACTCATGGGTCCCTGTTTCCAGCTCCCGAACCCACTTCCCATCAAGCTGGCGGATTTCTTCAGCCGATATATCACTACGAAAACGATTGGCTTCAGTCACTGCTGAAATCACCTCAGTGGATCTGGCAACCGGCAGCAACCTTGCCTCCACCAGTCGCATCAGCTTGCCAAGTTCAACAGCGGATAGCTGTACTGTCTCGGTATTGCATTGCGACATCTTGCCGTTAAAACGAGCGAGAAAGCCGGGCCGGGCGCGGAGAAAATCATTGGAGAAATAAGCACCGAGCGGCGTGTATTTCTCGAACCGGCTATAGATAAGTGGCCCCGGATCCTGATCGCGGAGATACTGATTGACGGTATGAATATCGGCGAGGAACGCATCTATTCGTCCGCTTTCGAGAAGACTGACCAGCTGACCGACAGAGGTCACCTCCTCACTCAAGGCCAGACCGCGCTCGGCCAGCCAGCCACTCTGGTTGCTGCCCAGCACACCACCAAGTCGTCGGCCCAGCGGAAAACTTTCGTCATAGAGTAAACGTTCGCTGAGGCCGAACCAGTACCACTTCTCCAGCGCCAGTGGTGCCGAAAGGGTGGCGTACTGATTCATCTCGGCAAATGGCATGGCACTGAACAATCCTTCAGCCAGGCCGTTCTGAACGTTAAAACGAGCACGTCGCCAGGGCACAACCCTGACTTCATAGGGCAAACCCACGGCACGAAAAACACAGTCCAGCGTATCAACCGCGGTGCCACTGATACGGCCCTCCTGCTCAATCTGGTACGGGGGGGCGGGACTGGTATCAAGCAGAATCCTGCCGAATGCCGCCAGCGGCAAACACAGTAACCCGGCAAGCAGCGCTGTTAACCGGGCAGATTGTCGGTATCCGGACATGGCGGCGTGATCCCTCACCAGCAGACAAGTTCTGGCAGATTACTCCAAAGACCCAGTCAACCGCAGGCACTTTCTTCACGCATGGATAATATTCTGTTCATCCGCCGCTTCCATGCCCCCCTGTTCAAGTTGATGGCTCACCGCTAGCATCATCGAATGCCGACCGGCGGGCACGGAGCCTCGCGGGCATATTCGGTAACCCACCATGCGCAACCGGACGCTTGCCACCCTGCTGGCCACCAGCCTTCTGTTTAGCGGCTGCACCTACTCCCGCTACACCGGCACCACCTATCCACTTCCGGTAATTCCCCCGGAGCAGAAGCTCGACAGACCTGTGCAGGTTCGGTCTTCCTGGGAAAAACATATGCAATCCGATCAGGACCCCTGGTATGACTACGCCAAGAGCCAGATCGAGAAATCCCGTCTTTACATCGCACCGATGGTTTCGGAGCAGGCGCATCCCGCTGCACCGCCACTGTATCTGGAGCTTGAATCCAAGAGTTACAACAACGACCCGGGCGTACTGACGATACTGAATGGCGTGATTTCCGGCATGACACTGTTTGTCATTCCCTGGCGCATGAGCTTCAAAGGCGGCGCCATCATGACTGTCAGCGATGATCACCGGGTACTGTACAGGGCCGAAACAGTCGGCAAGCACGTCACCACGATCTGGATTGGTCCTGTCGGCCTGAATGATCCATCACCCGCTACCATGATGGATGCCTACTCGGTTCACAGCAAAGCCATCGCCGATCAGATGCAGAAGGAATACCAGCTTTTCATTCAGGCGCAGGCCGGTGGCACCGCTGAAAGCTACGAACGCTTTCTGCAACAGGCGAACTGGTATCGCTATGCTGCGCTGCGCGAGCTCGCCGGACTTGGCATGGGCATGCGCGATGCAACCGCGTTTTATGATGGCCTGATGACGCGTTACAACGATGTTGCCTCAGTGTTGCCGGCCGACTATCTGCTGCTCGCCCGCGGCCCGGCAAACACGCGGCTGCGTGACCTGATCCAGCGCAGCAAGCGCGGCGAATCAGCCGGCAATCTGGCTCTCAGCGTAACGCGCACTGGCGCCGACTATGGTGATTTCAGCGACGATCAGCTGCGACAGCTGGTCCAGCGTGGCATGCCGGTATCGGTACTGGATAGCGTGATCAGCACAACGCAGCGCACTCGCCAGTACCAGCGCCAGCAGGCCGAGGCGCGCGAGGCGATAGCACAGGCGCAGCGTCAACAGGAGCTGCAGGAAGAGCGCGAGGCGCGTGCCAGACAGCAGGAAGAAGATGCCAATCGCCACGCGGTGATTATGGGCGCGTTTGCCGATGTACAGCAGAACTTCAACCAAATGGGCACAGATCTTGAAGCCAGCCGCGCACAGAATCAGGCGGTGCTGAACGAGTATCACGCCGCCCGTCAGCGTGATCTGGAATATGCCGCTGCCGCACAAGCCGATCAGTCCCGCCGCGAACGGGAAGAACGTGCTGCGCAGCAGAACTATAACCAGAATCAGGCCATTGCCAGTGCCCAGCTCGCTCGTGCACTCAACGCTTCCAGCGCCCAGAGTCAGCGCGAAGCGGATATCCGTGCCTATCATGACGCACAGGCTGCGACCGCCGCGCAGCGCTCCCAGTCATCGCAACTGGCGCCGACAGGTCAGACCCGTACGACAGCGGCGGCAGCACCGGCACTGAGCAACTGGCCGGAAGGCATCACGGTGTGCAAACCGGCGCCTGCCGCCAGCCGCGTCGACGACCTGCATTGTATCGGCCCGTTCTCAATCGGCGTGATTGAATCACTGGACAGTCGGGTACGGCTCGCCTGCGGCAGCGCCAGTGATCGCGGTGATGGCATTCGTGAATACGCCAGTAGCGGTGCGCTGCGAATTTTCGGTTGCGGTTTCGGTATCAACCCGGAGAAAGCCAACACCAATACCTGGCACGCTGACCAAGTGCAGCGCAACGGCCTTGGCAGTGTGCCCGGTCGGCGCAGCTACCGTTGCCCAAGCTCACAACTGGATCCCTGCTTCAGTCGCTGAACCAGTCAGGAAGCCGCGCGGATGCCCTGCAATCCGCGCAGGCTTTCCTGCTTGGCGGTCTGGATAAATTCCTGCAGGAATGGCACTTCGGCTTCTTCACGGCGAATGCCCGCATGCAAGGTGCGCCAGACGCCCTGCTTGCCAAGCGGCACACTGCAAATCAGATCGTGTTGCAGATACTCGCTGATCGCCCAATTCGGCAGCGCTGCCACACCACGCCCCGCAGCCACTAACTGAATCATCATCGGCGTCAATTCGGTTCTGCGAATCTGCGCCGGTTCGACACCGGCGTGATCAAGAAACGCGGTAAAAATGTCGAGCCGCTCCCGCTCCACCGGATAGGTAATCAGGGTCTGGTCTGCCAGAGACTGCGCATCGATAAAATCACGCGCCGCCAGCACCGAGTCTCTGGCCACCGCCAACACCAGCTCATAACTGAATAACGGCAGCCAGAGCAGCGCATCGTGCTCGACCGGATCGGAGCTGATCACCATATCCAGATCGCCGCGCAACAACGCCGGCTGCGGCGCGAACGCAAACGCGGCAGAGAGATCCAGCTCGACCTGCGGCCACTGTTCGCGAAACCGATCCAGCGCCGGCATCAGCCACTGGAAACAGGCGTGGCATTCGATCGCCAGATGCAGGCGGCCGGACTGGCCGGTGGCCAGTGAGCGAATATCGCGCAGACCCTGACGCATCAGCGGCAACACCTGGTCCGCCAGCGCCAGCAGACGCTCACCGGCCACGGTAAAGCGCACCGGTCGGGTGCGCCGGTTCAGCAGGCTGACGCCGAGCCGGTCCTCCAGATCACGCAGCTGATGCGACAACGCCGACTGGGTGACATGCAGGCGCTCGGCCGCCTCGACCAATGAGCCGGCCTCGCGAATGGCATCAAGGGTTTCCAGATGGCGCAGACCTATCATGAGAAAATCTCATCTTAAAGATTTATAACGTGATTTTGTCTCACACTGGTAAGGCACCACAATCCCTGTCGACACTTTCGATCACTTTGCCACGAGCACCCGGATTGCACGTGGCCGGCAGGAGACAGACCATGACCACCCTTCATTCCCCCGGCTTTCCCCGTATCGGCGCCCGCCGCGAGCTGAAACAGGCGCTGGAGGCCTACTGGGCCGGCACCCTGCAGGACTCCGAGCTGGAACATGTCGGCCGTACCCTGCGCGCCCGCCACTGGCAGCAACAGGCCGACGCCGGTCTGGACCTGCTGCCGGTCGGTGACTTTGCCTGGTATGACCCGATTCTGGAGTGGAGCTGCCTGCTCGGCGCCGTGCCAGCCCGCTTCCGACAGGCGGAGGATCAATCAGTCAGCCTCGATACCCTGTTCCGCATGGCCCGCGGCCGCGCCCCGGAAGGCGAGCCGGCAGCGGCCTGCGAGATGACCAAGTGGTTCGACAGCAACTACCACTACATCGTCCCGGAACTGCATCCGGGCCAGCGTTTCCGGCTGGCAAGGGAAAGCCTGTTCGCCTGGGTCGGCGAAGCGAAGGCGCTCGGTCACGCGGTCAAACCGGTGATTCCCGGGCCGCTGACCTGGCTCTGGCTCGGCAAGGGCGATACCTACAATAGTGCCGACGACAGCAGCAAACTGTTGCTGCTGGAACAGCTGATTCCGGTGTACCGGGAAGTGTTGCAGCGACTTGCCGCGCTCGGCGTCGACTGGGTTCAGATTGACGAGCCGATCCTGACACTGGATCTGCCGGATACCTGGAAACGTGCCTTCCTGCGCAGCTACGACCAGATCAAGGGCGGCAGCACCATCAACATTCTGCTGGCGACGTATTTCGGCGACCTCGACGACAATCTGTTCACCGCGCTGGAGCTGCCGGTGCAGGGCCTGCATGTCGATCTGGTTCGTGCCCCGGCACAACTGCAGAAAATCCTGCCGCGGCTTGGCAACAAGGTGTTGTCCGCCGGCATCATCAATGGCCGCAATATCTGGCGCACGGATCTTGATGCCGCTGCCGCATTGCTCGACAACGCCCGGCAACAGCTCGGCGAAAGGTTATGGCTGGCACCAAGCTGCTCGCTGGCCCATGTGCCGGTGGATCTGGCGTATGAAAGCAAACTCGATGATGAACTGAAAAGCTGGCTGAGTTTTGCCGTGCAGAAACTGGATGAACTGGCTTTACTGCGTGGACTGATCGACGCCGACCCGTCGGTGAATGCTGCCGTCAACGGACAACGTCTGGCACTGAAAAGCCGGCAGCAATCCGCACGCATTCATGATCAGCCGGTGCAGCAACGGCTGGCTGCCAGTGTCGCCCTGTCACGCCAGCGACAGCAGCCGTTTTCGCAGCGTATCAGCGCCCAGCAACGGGCGCTGAACCTGCCGCCCTTCCCGACCACCACCATCGGCTCATTCCCGCAAACCCGGGAAATACGCACTGCTCGACGGGACCGGAAGGCAGGAAACCTCAGCGAGGCGGATTACCGCACCGCCATGGAAAACGAAATTCGTCACTGCATCCGTGTGCAGGAAAAACTGGGGCTGGACGTTCTGGTACATGGCGAAGCCGAACGCAACGACATGGTCGAATATTTTGGTGAACTGCTCAGCGGCTTTGCCTTCAGCGAAAACGGCTGGGTACAGAGCTACGGCTCGCGTTGCGTCAAACCACCGATTATTTATGCCGACGTGTCGCGGCCGCAGCCCATGACTGTCGACTGGGCACGCTTTGCCCAGTCACTGAGCGACAAGCCGGTGAAAGGCATGCTGACCGGGCCGGTCACGATTCTGCAGTGGTCATTCGTCCGCGATGATCAGCCACGGGCGCAAACCTGCCGACAGATTGCGCTGGCACTGCGCGACGAAGTCAGCGATCTCGAGGCCGCCGGCATCACCGTGATCCAGATTGATGAACCGGCATTTCGCGAAGGCCTGCCACTACGCAAACGCGACTGGCAGCACTATCTCGACTGGGCAGTGGACTGCTTCCGGCTGTGTTCTGCGCAAGTACGCGATGACAGCCAGATCCATACCCATATGTGCTACTCGGAGTTCAATGACATCATCGAGGCCATTGCCGCCATGGATGCCGACGTCATCACCATCGAGACCTCACGGTCGAACATGGAACTGCTGCAAGCGTTCGAGCGCTTCGCCTATCCGAACGATATCGGCCCCGGAGTTTATGACATCCATTCGCCGAATATCCCGTCGGTGGAGTGGATGGTACGGCTGATGGAAAAAGCCCAGACCGGAGTGCCGGCGCAGCGGCTCTGGGTCAATCCGGATTGCGGCCTGAAAACCCGCGGCTGGCCGGAAACCGAAGAGGCGTTAGCGGCCATGGTGGAGGCGGCGCGACGACTGCGGGCCGGGCGAGCCGCCGACAAGCCGCACCAGACCCGGGCCGCCGGCTGATCAGGCAGTACAGCCGTGCTGGTCGTTACAGCACGGCAACACATCCGGTCTTGCATTAGCGGCGGAAAATGGTCACATTTTCCCAAATATGGACCAGCCCGCCTCCACTATTCTGCTCGCTCTGGCACGTATGCTGCGCCCCATCGTCCGGGTGCTGCTGCATAACCACGTGTCCTATGCGACCTTTGACCAGATCGCCCGACAGGTCTTTGTCGAGGTGGCGGACCAGCGTTTCCGTATCGATGGTCGCAAGCAGACCAACAGCCGCATCGCTGTGGTCACTGGGCTGTCACGTAAGGAAGTGCTTCGTATCATGCGCGAGCCGGCGCTCAAGGACCGTGATCTCGGCAAGCAGTTTCACCGCGCCGCCCGGCTGGTGTCGACCTGGAACAACGAGGCGCCCTTTATAGACGCCGACGGCAAGCCTCTGGTGCTGCCGTTCGACGGCATCGAACCCTCGTTCAGTTCACTGGTGCTGCACTGCGGTGGCGACCTGACCCCGCGGGCGGTGTTCGATGAACTGCGTCTGGCCGGTGTAGTCAGCATGGATGCGGACCGGCGGGTAACCCTGAAGGCGCGCAGCTATGTGCCCAGTCAGGACGTTACCCAGATCATGAATATCCTCGGCACCGACGTTGGCGATCTCGCCGAGACTATTTCCTACAACCTCGACGCGCCCCCGGCTGGCAGCCGTTTCCAGATGAAGGTGTCCTACGACAACCTGCCTCAGGAGTCGCTGGACGCCTTCCATCGGTTAGCGTCGGACCGGGGTCACCAGCTGCTGGTAGAATTTGATCAGTGGCTGCGCCGCCACGACCGCGACACCAACCCCGCCGCCGAAGGCAGTGGCCGGGCCCGTGCCGGGGTCGGCATCTACTACTTCCAGTCCCTGCCGGACGAGGAGGAGCAATGAATACGCTGCTGTCGCGCCTGCTCCTGTTGCTGGTCGCAGTGCTGGCCGGCTGTGGCCCTGCGGGCAATGATCAGGCCAATGGCGGCGTTGGCGGCTCCGGTGGCGGCAATGGCGGCGGCGACGTCGCCGAGGGCGGCATTGGCGGTTCCGGCTCCGGCACCACTACCGGCTACGGTTCGCTCTATATCAACGAACATCGCTACTACCAGATTGCCGAAGACGCGATGGTCTGGCTTGACGGCGAACTGGTATCACCGACCACCATCAACCCGACCGGCCAGGGGCTGCCACTTGGGCTGGTGGCCGAGTTCGTCCTCGGTGAGGATGCCAATGCCGAGATGACCGCCGGCACCATACGCAAGCTGGTGGCCAACCATGACATCATCGGCCCGGTGACCTCATTGGCACCGCTGACGGTACTGGGTCAGCCGGTGCAGAGCTCCGCTGATACCCTGCTCGACAACGTGGTGGTTGCCGACCTGCTGATCGGTCAGGACCTCAAGGTCGCCGGCCGGCGCGATCTGCTCGGCAAGGTCCGCGCCAGCCGTCTGGCCAACGCCCCGGCGGCGTCATTCTGGCAGCTGGTTGGCCGGATTGCCGACAGGGACAGCACCGGCTTCCGCATTGGCGACCAGCGCATCGAGTTGTTGTCGACCCCGGCCATCACCTGCGACAGCGCGCTGGCCGATGGTCAGCAGGTACTGCTGCGGGCGCAGCCAGAGGTCGGCTTTACCGACGGCGATGCGCTCACCACTGTTACCGAGATCATCTGTCTGGCCGATGGCCTGAGCCTGTTCGGCGAAGACGCTCCGGCCACCTTGCCGGCCACCACCGACGGCTTTATTACCAATATCACGCTTGGCGGCGGCGGCCTGCCAGTTCAGGTCAGCCTCGGTGGCCAGCAGGTTGATCTGAGCAATGTCCTGCCGGTACTGGTGGCGACACTGGCGTCGCTGGAGCTGGGCACGCATCTGGAAGTAGACGGCGTGCTGGATACCGCCACCGGCGTGCTTCAGGCACGCCGGCTGCAGCTGCGCGATGAGCTCGCCCTGTTCGAAATCATTGCCCCGATTGTCCGTCTCGACGATGGCAGCGTACTGGTGCTCGGCCAACCACTGACCGGCTTGCCGGTGGGCGATGGCTCGGTACTGGACGGGCTGGTTGATGGCAGCACCGCGCACCTTGGCGGATATATCAACGGCGAGGGGATCGTCGTTGTACAGGCGGCCACTGTGCCTGAACAGCTGGTATCCCTGAGCGGCGCCATTCAGTCAGTGGACGAAATTGCCGGACAGTTCATGGTCGCCGGCATCCCGTTCCAGCTTGATAGTGCCGACAGTGTCAGCCTGCTAGGGGAGGACGGTGTACTGGTCAATCTGCTGGACTCAGTGCTCTGCAATGATCTGCTGCCCCTGCTCTGCCCGCCTGACAGCAGCCCCCAGGTCGATGCCTCCCTGATCGGCATGCTGGCTGACCTCAGCGCCGCCACCCCGGTGGCCGGGGTGCTGGAAGGCGGTGACCTGATTCTGGCCAATCCCGCCCCCTGACACCCGCTGACCGTCTTTTCCCGGCACAACGCTGACCAAGCGATTGCTTGGTTGGCGTCCGCGCCTGTTCACGTTGGTCATTTCGGCCAAGCCGTTTGATAAGAAAGTACTAGCAGAACACTGGCGTCACCCCAGAGGCGAATGTACCATCGGTCAATGTAATCATTTGAGAGGCATTATCGCCATGGCCATTGCAGTCCAACCCATTCGTCGCGATATCCGTTTCAAGCTGCCCGCCGAGCGCGTTACCAACTGGCACGGCACCGGCATGCATGTGACCCAGTTTCTGAACACCATGAGCCTGTTCTTTCCGGTGGGCGAGCGGTTCTTTATCGACTCGGTGCGCCATTTCCGGGACCACGCCAAGGATGATGCCGAACTGAAAGCAGGCATCACCGCCTTTATCGGCCAGGAAGCCATGCACGGCCGTGAGCACGAGGAGATGAACGAGATGATGGAGCAGGCCGGCATGCCGGCCATGGCACAGGAAAAATATGTGCTGAACCTGCTCAACTTCGTGCAGAAGTACACGCCGAAGATTTTCCAGTTGTCCGCCACCGTATCGCTGGAGCACCTGACCGCCATCCTCGGCGGTGCCCTGCTGGAAAACAGTGAAACGTTCTTCGAAGGTGCCGAGCCGCGCTACAAGGCGATCTGGCAATGGCACGCGCTGGAAGAAACCGAGCACAAGGCGGTGGCGTTCGATCTCTACGCCAGGGTCATGGGTAAAACCCTGCAGGCCTATGCCCTGCGAACCATTACCCTGCCGATTGCCACCGGCATCTTCCTTGCCATTCTTTATCCTTACTACATTGAGAACCTGCGTCGCACCGGCGGCCTGACCGGCAAGGGCACCATCAAGGGCCTGCTGACAAGCCTGCAGTACCAGTGGGGCAAGCCGGGTATTCTCCGTCAGGTAGTCAAGCCGTGGCTGGACTGGTTCAAGCCGGGTTTCCATCCGTGGGATCATGACAACAGCCACTTCCTCAAGGAACTGGACAGTATGTTGTCTGATGTCATTGAGAAAAAAGCTGCCTGACCGGGCAGTCCGGATAAACAAAGGCCGCTCACGCGGCCTTTGCTTTTTTATCTGCTACAGTAATTGCTCGACTTATATGAAAAAGGAGTAACGGTCATGTTCTCCCTGCTGCTTGACTGGATGCGCAACAACCAGATTCTTCCGCAAATTTCCGATACCGAACGTCAGGCTCTGGAAGCTGGTGATGTCTGGATTGACGGCGACTTTTTCTCTGGCCGACCTGACTTCGATAAGATCCTCAAGGAAAATTACGACAAACTGCCAGCTAACGAGCAAGCTTTTCTCGATGGCCCGGTAGAAGAACTGCTACGCCTGTGTGACACCTACAAGCTGTCACGACAGCGTAAAGTGCCCGATGAGATCATGCAGTTTCTGGCGAAAAAAGGCTTCTTCGCCATGCAGATCGACAAGGAATACGGCGGCATGCCGTTTTCCACCCTCGGCAAGTCTTCGGTGATGGCGAAGATCACCCCTTACTCTGGCATTCTCAGCGCACTGGTGGTCATTCCCAATTCGCTCGGAGCCGCCGAATTGCTTGGCCACTACGGCACCGAAGCACAGAAGAAATATTATCTGCCGAAACTCGCCAGCGGCGAGTTCATTCCCTGCTTTGGCCTGACTGAACCGACTGCCGGCTCTGATGCTGCTTCAATCAAAGCCGATGGTGAAGTGTTCCGCGATGCCGATGGCGAAGTAAAATTCCGCCTCAATTTCCGCAAGCGCTACATCACTCTGGCACCGATCTCGAATCTGATTTCTCTGGCGGTACGACTGCGCGATCCGGACAACCTGCTCGGCAAGGGCGAGGATGTTGGCATCACCGTGGTACTGATCGAGAAAGGCGTAGAGGGTTTGCATATCGGCGACCATCACGAACCGATTGGTGATGCTTTTCCGAATGGCCCGATCGTTGGCCGCGATGTCATTGTTCCGGCAACCGATATTCTCGGTGGCCTCGACTATGCCGGCAAAGGCTGGAAGATGCTGATGGAATCGCTGGCTGGTGGCCGCATGGTATCCCTGCCGGCCTCCGGCATCAGCGCCATGCGCATGGCCGCCTCCGCCATGGGCGCCTACTCCATGGTGCGTCAGCAGTTCGGCATTCCAATTGGCAAGATGGATGGCATCTCCGCCAAGGTCGGCAAGGTCGCGGCACTGAGTTATATGTTCGAAGGTGCCAGAGTGTTTGGTTGTTCGGCACTGGATGCCGGCATTCAACCGCCGGTAGCCTCAGCGATCATGAAAGCCTGGTCCACCGAAGTGGCCCGCGAGTGTGGCATTGACGCCATGGATGTACTGGCCGGTGCGGCAGTGATGCAGGGGCCGAACAATGTGATCGGCCGCAACTACTGTTCTGCACCAGTGGCCATCACCGTGGAAGGCGCCAATATCATGACCCGCACCCTGATGGTGTTTGGTCAGGGCGCGACGCGCTGCCATCCGTACGCCTATAAAGTTGTGCAGGCAGTGGAACGCAACGATGTTTCCGAATTCCGAACCAATTTGCTTGGCTGGATGTGGCAGTTTGTCTCGGGATTCTTCATGACCCTGCTGCGCGGGGTAACCCGTGGTCACTTCACAGTGTCAGTACCAGACGTGGCACCTGAAACCCGTCACTGGTATCGCCGCCTCGGCTGGGCCGCCAGTCGCTTTGGCCTGATGACCAACCTCGCCATGTTCCTGATTTCCGGCAAGCTGAAAGCGCGCGGCAACCTCACCGGTCGTTATGCCGACGCGGTGGCCTGGATGCTGCTGACGGTATCAGCGCTGCGTCGTTATGAAGCAGAGGGTCGACGCCGCGAAGATCTGCCGCTACTGGAATACTCCTGCCAGCATGCCATGGAGCAGGTACAGATTGCATTTGAGGGCATCTACGAAAACTTTGGCGGCCCCATGGGCTTCATCCTGCGTACGCTGGGTCGCTGGTGGCTAATGATCAACCCGCTGGCACATCAGCCTACCGACACGCAAAGTGCCGCCGCAGCGGCAACGGTACAGCAGTTCAATGATCAGTATTTGCGCCTGAACGAGGGTAACTATCTGCCCGGTGATGACGAGCCGGGATTCGGCCGATTGCTGAAAGCATTCCGGCTGACCGGCGAGGCCGAACCGGTGCGCGACCTGATTCGGGCGGCCCAGCGGCAAAAACAGATACCGCGCGGCAGTGCCGATGATCTGGCTGAACTCGCTGCCGAAAAAAGCGTGATAAGCGACGCTCAGAAATCCTTGCTGATCAAGGCCCGCGAGGCCTGCCTCGCCGCCATTGAAGTGGATGTGTTTACCGCAGAGGAGTTCTATGGTTCGCAACCGGCATCCAGCCTGACTGCAAGCGGTGATGGTGGGCAGTCGCGCTGATGTCTCAATCTGACTTACTGTGCTGAAACGGAAGCGGCTACCATAGCCGCTTTCCTGTTTTCAGGATCGCACTTTAGGGATTGAGCCATGCCGAGTGTTACCGCCCGCCTTGTCAAACTGTTTGCCCGCCGCACCATCAAACGTGATGGCCTGGATCATGATCAACTGGTGCATCATCTGCGCCGCCACTTCAATCACACACCGACGGTAACCTTGTTACCACACGGTGTGCGTTGCCGGACGCTGGAAACCCGCAGCTTCGAAGGTGATCTGGTGACGGTAAAAGAGCCGGCCATGACCGTGTTCTATATTCATGGTGGCGCCTATATCGCTGGCGTGACCCGCACCTATCACAATCTTGCCGGACGGTTGGCGAAAGAACTGAACGCCGCGGTTTATTTGCCGCGTTATCCATTTGCACCAGAAGCACCGTTTCCCGCTGCGGTAAACCGGATGTTGGAGGGCTATCGTTTTCTGCTTGATGAAGGGCATAACCCGGCTAACATCGTGGTCAGTGGAGATTCTGCCGGCGGTGGCCTGTCGCTCGCACTGCTGCTGGCTATCCGCGATCAAGGCCTGCCGGCACCGCGTTGTGCAGTGCTGTTCTCACCCGGGTCGAACGCGCTGGGGGATGGCGAAAGTGTCCAGCGCAACAACGCCAGCGATTGCATGCTGTCTGCTGACATGATTCACGGGGTCACCGAAATCTATGTACCCGATCCGAAAGATCGCACCCATCCCTACGCCTCTCCCGGTCGCGCCGATTACACAGGCCTGCCGCCGCTGTTTATCACTGTAGCCACTGACGAGGTGCTGTACAGTGATGCGGTTGCCGTTCGCACGCAGGCCGAAAAGGCCGGCATCAAGGTGGAGTGGCTTCCGCGCGACGGCCTATTCCATGTCTGGCCGATCATGCTGCCGTTCCTCAGGGAGGCACGCGAAGACTTTCCGAAATTTGTCGACTTTATCCGGCGCTGCGGCTGATCGAACGGCCGGACAAAAATCACGATAATCCGAATATTTTACAGATACTTACACTGGTTAATGGCACAGTGTGATCTGCCCAAATATTCTGATGCGTGCACAGTAACGCATCCGGCCACCCAGGCCCGCACAGGAGACCCGTGATGAGTCAGCATCTGGCTGCCGCCGAGCAGGCGTTTATCAATGAAGTCGGCAATGCCTTTCTGGAAAAATCCCGCGCTCCGCATCCGGATGCGCTGCGCAGCTGGCGGCCCAGTGGTGTGACCTGGCCACTGATGCGGGTATTGCAAGGCAAGGTCAGCGGTCTGCAGAAACGCGAAGCGCCGGTGGATGGTTACAAGCTGGTCTGGCTGGAAGGCGGCAATACCGATGGCCCTGCGGTGGTGTTGCTGCATGGCTTTGCTGCCAGCAAGGAAAACTGGTTGCCGTTGTTACCGCTGTTGAGCCGTCACTACCATTTGTATGTGCCGGATCTGCCCGGTTGGGGCGAAAGTCATTTCAGCCCGACCCTGCCCTACGGAATGGATCATCAATCCTCGCGTCTGGCGCACTGGATCGAGCATTACGTCAACGGTCCGGCACATATTGTCGGTAGTTCCATGGGCGGTGCGCTGGCCGGCTTTATCGCAGCACGGTCGCCGGAACATACCCGCTCGCTGACGCTGATGAATGCCGCCGGTGCCCGTGGCAGTCGCATGAGTCCGTTTGAGAAAGATCTGATTGAAGGTCGCAATACGCTGGTAACGCGGCGGTTTGCCGATGTGATGCGCTTGTTTACTTCCACCACCCATCGTAATCGTTATCTGATTGCCAGTGCGTTGGCGCCGGTGATGTTTGGCGAGATGATTTCGCGCCGGCATGTAAACCGACACATGTTCCGTGAGCTGGTCAGTCATACGCCGCGGGAAGATATGCCGGGCTTTACCACGATTACGGCGCCGACGTTTATCCTCTGGGGTGAGGAGGACAAGGTGCTGGATGTGTCCTGTGTCGATACTTTCAAACAGCTGATTCCGCATGCAGAAGAGAAAAGGCTGCGGGGGATCGGGCATCTGCCGATGGTGGAGGCACCGGGGTTGACGGCGCGGTATTTACGGCGGTTTTGGGAAAGTGGAGGCTGAGTTTGTTGTTCAGGCAGTGAACCTCAACGGCCCTGTTTTGCACTGACGGGTTTTCCGGGACACGCACGAGTACGTCCATGTAGCTCTTCTCCGCCATCCATGGCTCCGAAGGTCCCGGAAAACCCGTCAGCGCAAAACAGGGCCTCGCATTATTCCGTTCTACTAGTGTGCATTATCTGCAGCAACTCAAACTGACTAGCGTCGTCCAAACAGGCGGCTAACCAGCCCTGCGGATCTCAGAATCGGCCGCACTTCCATAAGGGTGCCATGAATATCATCGACATGGTTGATCAGCTGATCGACATGATTGGTGATGCCATCAACCCGCACGCTGAGTTCACTGACTTGCCCCGGCAAGGCATCCATACGCTCGATGATGCGCATGATGCGGTGGGCCATGATCAGGTATTCCAGCGCTGCACGGATTACCGCGAAGGTCACCAGAAAAACGATTGGCGAGGCCAGCGCGGCAATCAGGCCGACCATCAGTGAGAAGTAAAAGCAGACCACAACCAAGCTGATGATCACTACCAGAGCGCCTAACAACAGCAGCACATAGAACAGCGGTAACAGCTGCATGGTCAGGTAGCGGTTAAAGCGCCAGTCGCCAATATTGGGGATGGTGCCGGTGGGCTTGACCGGCTTATCCAGCGGGGTGGAGTCTGTGGTTGTCATGATCCGGCTCCGTGCTCAGGGATTGGTGCATCAGTGTACGCATCAACCGCAGGTAGTCTCTTTGCTGCAAGTGCATGACATGGTTGCCCGGGAACCAGTGCAGGTGACTGCCGGGCCAGTGCTCGTGGAGCAGATTCTGATAGCGCGGCGCGGTGAAACGATCGCCGGCACCGGCGATGATCAACAACCTTTCCGCTGGCACCTGTGGCTTCCATGTCAGCGGGCAGTGAATCGCCGTCGCATGACGTATATCGGTGAGGTCCAGGCCCGCCTGAGGCAAAACACGCTGGAAAGCTTCACGCAATGGTGCCCACTCCATCAGCATATCCGTGGGTGATACCACCGCTGCGTTTGGCATCACGAACGCCAGATCTTTTTCCACCGCCGCCATCAAGGCCGACAGATAACCGCCAAGGCTGAGCCCGCTGATACCGATACTCGGCACACCAATCTCACGCAGATAGCGCATGAAAGTACGCACCTCATGGATTGCCTGCAGCATGGTCTCATTGGTTTCGGCGAAGCCGTGGCCAAAGTAGCCAAACCCGCTGAACGGATCAAACCGCTCGCGCCGGCTACCATGAAACGGCAAGGTATACAGCAGGACATCCCAGCCCTGATCGTAGAACCAACGCAACGAAAACATAGCGCTGTTGATCCAGTAAGCATCCAGCGAATAACCGTGCAGGAAAACCAGCGTCGGCCGGGGACCATCGGGATGGGTCCAGTGGCGCGCTTCGGCCACCAGATTGTTGCGATGGCTGGCAACACGATCGCGCAAGGCCGGATTGAGGGCTTCGAACGTACTCTGAAAGCGCAGCGTGCGACTATCGATGCCTGGCACCGGCTTCTTCGGTCTACTTATACGCATGGCCACCTGATCCGTAGGCGGCATAAACACCCGTGACGGATCAGCGCGATCCGCCAGATCGCGGTAAAACTCCAGCTCGCCGATCTGCTGCGCCAACGGATGCTTGCGCAAATTATTGGCCATGGCCGCCAGCACTGCGGTGGCCAGACCATTCTTGAGCACATGATCCATTGCCGCCGAGACGCCAACCTTAAAGCGGTGCTGACGATCAAGCGGGGTCTCCACTGGCCGGCGATGATAGTCCACCGGCAGGGTCAGCCACCAAGGCTGATCTGAAGAGGCCATAATACGCTACTGCCCTCGCATGACTTTCAGGCCCGGCGCCACTGCCAGCTCCCAGATGCGCCGGGCATTGTGGAAGGTCGATACCGCCAGCTTGCCGTGCAATGGGAAGATGATTTCCGGCAGGTTTTTTGCCACACCGGCGAGAATGGCCTCGGCAGCCTGTTCCGGTGGAATCGGTCTGACCGGGGTTTTACTGCGGATAAAATCAAACGGGCTGTCGTTACCGAGTTTCAGTTTCTGCATCTGGTCGACGCCGACAATATTGGTTTCGACAATACCGGGACAAACCGCGCTGACCCGCACACCATAGACCTTGGCTTCTTCGCGCAGCGACAGGCTGAGGCCAACCACCGCATGCTTGGTCATGGCATAAAGCGCCAGCATTGGCGCCGGCATCAGGCCAGCAATCGAGGCGGTATTGACGATATGGCCATTGCCCTGTGCTCGCATCACTTCATACGCTGCGAGCGTGCCATACAGCACGCCCATCTGATTGATGTCGATGGTGCGCTGCCAGTCTGACTCGACGTTGTCTTTCAGCTCACCGGTAATGGCGATACCGGCATTGTTGAACAGGTAATCCAGCGACCCTTTTGCTGCGATATCCTGAATCAATGCCGTAAATGCGGTCCGATTGGTGACATCCAGTTGCTGTGTGGTCAGCTTGCCGGTGCCGGTGTGTCCAGCGGCCAATGCCTTGAGACCTTCAGCATTGACGTCGGTGGCAACCACATGGGCACCGAATGACAGCAGTTTCAGGGTAACGGCCCGCCCCATCCCCGAGGCCGCACCGGTCACCACTGCGGTCTTGCCATTGAATACTTTCATCATGCCCCCGGCTGTTGTTATGAGTATGGCTTCAGGCAGTACCGGAACCGGTACTGCCTGAACATCATCGCAGCAGATCAGTCACGGCGATACATAGTGATCACGCAGGCGCCGCCCAGACCCAGATTATGCTGCAGGGCCACCCGGGCATTCTCAACCTGTCGCTTTTCTGCCTGACCACGCAACTGCCAGACCAGCTCGGTGCACTGGGCCAGACCGGTGGCACCCAGCGGATGGCCTTTCGACAACAGGCCACCGGATGGATTGGTGACAACTTTGCCGCCGTAGGTATTGTCTGCATCCCAGATAAACTTCTCGGCACCACCTTCCGGGCACAGACCAAGCCCTTCATAGGTGAGCAGTTCATTGGCGGTAAAGCAGTCGTGCAGCTCCACCACATCGACATCTTCAGCGCCAATGCCGGCTTCCTCGTAGACCTTCTTCGCCGCCGCTTTGGTCATGTCATAGCCGACCATCTTGATCATCGACTTCTCTTCGAAGCTGCTGGCAAAGTCGGTGGTCATGGCCTGGGCGGCGATATACACCGGGTTGCTGATGCCATGCTTCTTGGCGAACTCATCCGAGCACAGAATCGCCGCGCCGGCACCGCAGGTCGGCGGGCAGCACTGGAACCGGGTCAGCGGATCAAACACTTCCTCTGACGCCATGATCTCTTCCAGAGACAACACCTGATTGAACAGCGCGTAAGGATTATTGCTGGCATGCTTGCGTGCCTTCTCGGCGATCTTGCCGAAGGTTTCCCGTTTGGTGCCATGCTGCCAGCGATACTCGCGACCAGCACCACCAAACATCTGCGCCGCCGGCGGTGCCTGGGTAAAGCCCTGTTCGGTGATCATCAGCTGGGCATGCTGGCCCATCGGATTTTCCCGGTCGTTGAATTTGGAACCTAGAGCTCCGCGTTCCATCTTCTCAAAGCCAACGGCGATGACACACTCGGCCAGACCGCCCTCAATGGCCTGACGGGCAAGAAACAGTGCCGATGAGCCGGTGGAGCAGTTGTTATTGACGTTGACCACCGGAATACCAGTCAGTCCCAGCTCGTACACGGCGCGCTGACCGCAGGTGGAGTCACCGTAGACATAGCCGCAGAACGCCTGCTCGACTTCGTTGTAGTTGATGCCGGCGTCGGCCAGCGCCTTCTTGCCCGCTTCCGCAGCCATGACATGGTAATCATCACTGGCGCCGGGTTTGGCGAACTTGGTCATGCCGACACCGATTACATTCACTCGACGTTTCATCTTCGTTCTCCTGTTGTCTGTGTCAGCACTTCACAGTGCATCTTCAATCTGGCGAACCAGCGCGACATTGCCGTCCACGCGCAGATCGCCCTTCTGATACAGCTCGCGCAAACCGTGCTTGCCATCGACCCAGTCAGCCAGCTGACTGTCACCAACCGTGACCGTGGCAACGGCATCATCGGCCTTGCCGGTGGACAACTTCGGCGGGGTAACGCTGAAGTCCATCACCCAGTCACCGTCCGGATCGCGCACCCGGAAGTGCACCGCGCCGGAAAGCCCGGTGGCCTTGGCCAGCTTCTGCTCCAGCGCCGCCATGGACTCCGCCGCCCGGGCCGGCTTCGGCGCTGCTTTTGCTGCGGGAGCCGCTGCTTTCGGCGCACCGGAGGCAAGGCGCTTGTCGCGGGCCTGCTCAACCAGCTTCGGATCCATGCCCTGCAGTACCGACAGCTTGTTCGAGGCCATGATATTGCCATGCACTTTCAGCTGGCCGCCGAAGTAGAGTTTCTGCACTTCAGCGATATCGCCACCGAACAGGGTATTCACCAGCGCGGTATCGAGCTCGAGGGTCACGTCCGGTTTATCGGCCATGCCCGAACCCGCAGCGCCTTTATCGTTCTTCAGGTCAATAAAGAAGCTCTGTTCCGGGTTATGGAAGACAAACTGGAACACGGTGTTGGTCTTGCCGACCAGCTCCGGCTTGGCGGCGATATAGGCAGCGATACCAGTGAACACATCATCCAGCGTTGGCTCCTGCGAAGCCGCTGCTGACGCCGGCGCTGCAGAGGCCGGGCTTGCGCCACCGGCAGCAACCCGTTTCGCCCGAGCTTCTTCCACCAGCTTCGGATCCATGCCTTGCAGTACCGACAGCTTGTTCGAGGCCATGACGTTGCCAGCGATCTTCAGCTCACCGCCGAAGTACAGCTTCTGCACAGCCGCAAGGTCACCACCGAAAAGGGTCTGCACATGTTTGGTGTCCAGCTCCAGCGTTACGTCTGCCTTATCGACACTGCCGGCACCGGCACTGCCCGGGGCGGATTTCAGATCAATAAAGAAGCTCTGGTCCGGGTTGGTGAAGTTGAACTGGAATGAGGTCTTGGCCTTGTCCACCAGTGCCGGCGTCGCCGCCACATAGCTGGCAATCGCCGAGAACACATCTTCCAGGGTGACCGAGGTATCGGCTGCCGCTGCAGTTTCTGTCGGCGCTGCCGCTTTCGGTTTCGCTTGCACCTTCGGCACTTCGCGATACAACTCCACTGCGGCATTTTTCAGCACGACTTCATCGCGCTCCTTGACCCGGGTTTCGAGAATGATGCGGTCGTCCGATTCCTTCCACATCTTCGTGACCAGGGTTTCGCCCGGGAACACACTCTTGGCAAAGCGCACCTTGATGCTTTTCATCAGGCGGCCATCGTTATTGCAGAACGCCTTGATCACATGACGACCGGCATAGCCGTAGGTACACAGGCCATGCAGGATCGGCCTGTCATAGCCGAACGCCTTGGCAAAGGCCGGATCGGCATGCAGCGGGTTCCAGTCACCACAGAGGCGATACAACAGGGTCTGGTTGGCATCGGTCTTTTCTTCAATCACGGCATCCGGGGCACGATCCGGCGGCACATTGATATCCGCACTCGGGCCACGATCACCGCCCCAGCCACCGGCACCTTTCACAAACGAGGTCATCTCGTTATAGGCAATCTCGTCACCGTTTTCATCGACGGTGGAAATAGCAAAGGTCACCACCGCATTCGGATCTTTATCGAAGGCTTCCTTGAAGCGGAAGATGTGCTTCAGTTTTGCGTTGCGCGGCAGCGGCCGGCGAATTTCGGTGAGCTGTTCGCCGTGCAGCAGGCGGTCAAAGCCGAAGTTCATCCCGGGCAGGGCGAACTTGCCCTCCTTCGCCGCTTTCAGCATGGCGCCGATCTGCGGCATCACGCCAAAGGTCGGCAGGGCCTGGAAATCACTGCCCAGCTCGTAAACAAACTTGAGCTCGTCCTTGTCCATCGGATCACGGGCGGCACCGACACTGAGAGCATACAGGGCCAGATCGTTCTCATCGTAAGAAGATTCCAGCTCCAGCTTCGCCTTGCTGGCCACATCCAGATCAATAAACTCGTTGCCGCCCAGGCTCGGGTTATTGATGTTATTCAGGATCGGCATAAAGGATTCATTGACGCTGGTCGGGTGCTCGGCGTCAGTAAAGTCGGTGATCTTCGACCAGCGCGAGGCGACATCATCAATGCTGAACTTCTTGCCCAGCGCGAACACATTGCCCTGTGCCCGCTCCCAGCGCAGCTTGGCGATATAACCGGCGCCGACTTCGAACAGGCCCTTGGTTTCCTGGCAGCTTTCATGGCTCAGCCAGGCCACCAGCGGGCTGACCGCTTCCGGGTTCAGGTGCTTGAGCAGCTCCGGCGGCATCACTGTTTCAGTCAGCCGTGAAGCGGCAATCGGGGCGATGGTGTTAACAAAAATATTCTTGCCGCGACCTTCTTCGGCAAGACAGTTGGCGAGGCCGGCGATGCCAAGCTTGGCGGCGCAATAGTTTGCCTGGCCAAAGTTGCCGTAAATACCGGCAGCCGAGGTGGTCATGATGATGCGGCCGTAGCCCTTCTCGCGCATGATCGGCCAGGCCGCATGGCTGACGCTCATGGAGCCGGTCAGATGCACTTTCAGAATCAGATCCCAGTCCGCCTGGGTCATCTTGGCAAAGCTGACATCACGCAGGATACCGGCGTTATTGATAACAATATCCACCGTGCCGAAGGCATCCAGCGCGGTTTTGACGATGCTCTCGCCATGCTCGACCGAGTCGTAGTTGGCGACGGCTTCACCGCCGAGCGCCTTGATCTCTTCCACCACCTTGTCGGCAGCGGCCGAGGACTTTCCGCCACCGGTGGCGGTACCACCGAGATCATTGACCACAACTTTGGCACCGAGACTGCCGAGCAGCAGGGCATGGGAACGACCCAGGCCACCACCGGCCCCTGTCACGATCGCAACACGACCATCAAAACGCAGCTTGCTCATTGTTTTCTCCCTGTTTCAGATAACAAAACGGCCCCGGGGGGCCGTTTATTTCCGTGATCAGATACCGCGGGAAATCAGCTCTTTCATGATTTCGTTGGTACCGCCGTAGATGCGGTTGGCACGGGTATCGATGTAGGCTCGGGCAATCGGATACTCCAGCATGTAACCGTAGCCGCCGTGCAACTGCACGCACTCGTCCACCACCTTGCTGAGCAGATCCGACACCCAGTACTTGGCGGCACAGGCCGCTTCCGGGGTCAGTTTGCTTTCCAGCACCAGCTCCATGCACTTGTCGACATAGACGCGGGCAATCTGGATTTCCGAACGCATCTCGGCCAGCTTGAAGCGGGTATTCTGGTAAGCCGATACCGGCTTGCCAAACACCTGACGCTGCTTGACGTACTCCACCGTGGTGGCCAGCGCGAACTCGGCACCGGAAACGCAGATAATGGCAATCATCATCCGCTCCCAGGCCAGCTCTTTCATCAGCATGATAAAGCCCATGCCTTCCATGCCGAGCAGGTTTTCCTTGGGCACGCGAACATTGTCGAAGAACAGCTCGCAGGTATCCTGACCTTTCATGCCGACTTTTTTCAGTGGCTTGCCCTTGGTAAAGCCGGGGCGATCCGCTTCGATGATCATCAGCGAGACGTCCTGCGCGCCCTTGCCGGAATCACCGGTACGCACGGCCACCACCGCCATGTCACACAGATAGCCGTTGGTAATAAAGATCTTCGAACCATTGACGATATAGTCGTCGCCATCTTTCTTGGCGGTGGTCTTGATGCTCTGCAGATCGGAACCGGTGCCCGGCTCGGTCATGGCAATGGCGGTCACCGCCTCGCCGCTGGCCATTTTCGGCAGCCACTTCTGCTTCTGTGCTTCATTACCAAAGTTGAGCAGATAGTTGGCAACAATATCGGAATGCAGGGAAAAGCCGCTGGCAGAGTCGCCGACCCGGGCCTGCTCTTCCATCATGATCATGCTGAACAGGCGATCCACACCGGAGCCGCCATATTCCTCCGGCATGGTCGGGCACAGCAGCCCCAGCTCACCCGCCTTGTTCCAGAGATGCCGGTCCAGATGTTGCTGCTCTTCCCACTTGTCGTGGTGCGGCGCGATCTCGGTTTCAAAGAAGCGGCGTGCGGTGGCACGAAACGCCTCATGATCCTCATTGAACAGGGTGCGCGGCATCATCGGGTTAACCGGCTTGGGGACGTGGACATCTGCCATGGAAAAACTTCCTGTGTAACGGGTTAAGGGAACCGGCCTGAGCCCAGGCCATTTACAATACGGACGTTCAGCATGTTTAATGAAGGCCGCGCCGAGGTCAATGCCGGAAACGCCTGCCCGGGTGACATTTCCGCTCACCTCCGGCAAACCCTGTCACCCGATAAGGCCGCAAAAGACCGATGTCTGTGTCCAAGCCAAGTACTGACGCACCAAGGGCCCGGCGCACCCAGGCCGAGCGCAGCGAAACCATGCGCCAGCGCATCCTTGATGCGACGCTGGAATGCCTGCAAACAGATGGCTATAGCGGCACCACGGTCAGCCGCATTATTGAAGTTGCCGGGGTATCGCGCGGCGCTCCGCTGCACCACTTTCCCAGCAAGAGCGCGCTGATCGCCGCTGCGGCGGAACAACTGATTCGCCGGGTCTATATCCAGATGGGCAAGGCAGTGGCAAAACTGCAGGGCTCGGAAGACCGCCTGCATGACCTGATCTACAGCGCCTGGAAAAACGTCTTCAATCGGCCTGAACATATCGCCCTGCACGAGCTGCTGGTGGCCAGCCAGCGCGATGCCGAGCTGGCTGATATCCTGCAGAAGGTCTGGACCGCCGGCTATTTCACCCTCGGCAATGCCGCCGACCACTATCTGGAACCGATCCGCGATAAGGCCAACGTGCGCGAGATGATGATGCTGACCCAGTGGCTGCTGCGCGGCATGGCGGAAGACCTGCACATTGTTGCGGATCGCAAATTATTTGATCGCTACCTGAAGCTGTGGTGTGAAATGCTGGCGGTGCACTTGCGCGCCCGGGCCGGCATCAGCGAACCGCCACCAAGGCCGCCACAATGGGACAGCTCACTGAGTAACCTTCCATGAAAACCTTTCTGATGCCTCTGCGCGGCGCCCTGGCACCGGCTCGACAACTTGGCGCCAGCCGGCTGTTGCGTGCCCTGCTGCCAGCGCTGGTACGCGGCAAGCCGATTCAGATCAGTCGCCATACCCTGTTGTCGTTATGGCAGCAGTATGGTGAGCGCGAGGCGGTAATTGCCGGGGAAGAACGGGTCAGCTTCGCCGAGTTTGCCGATCGCGCCGTGCGGCTTGCCAACGTCCTGCACGATCATGGCCTCGGCGCCGGCGACAGCATGGCATTGCTGAGCGGCAACAACGCGCTCTGGTTCGAAGCCATGGCGGCAACCACCCTGCTGGGCATGAAAATGCCGCTGATCAACTGGCATCTGAACAACACCGAAACCGCCGCCTGCATCCGCCTGTCCGGTGCCCGCGCACTGCTGGTCAGCGATCTGTTGCTAGGCAAGATCGAACCGGCATTGCGCAAAGCCCTGCCGCTGATTCTGGTGGCCGGTGACAACAGTGACGGTTTGCCAACGCTGGATGCTGCACTGGCCGGCGCCGGCACCAGCCTGCCCGATGGCGAGATCGGCTTTTCCCCGAAACTGTTCAGCGGCGGTACCACCGGCACGCCGAAATTTATCGAATTGGATCGCAGCAAGTTGCGCCAGCGCCAGTCCAGCGGTCTGGCACCGGGCAAAACCACCCTGCTACGTCTGGCCTGGCAATTGCTGTCGTTGCCGGCGCTGCTGCAGCTGGACCGTATTCGTGACCGGCACAGCCATAACCTGCGCTCACTGGTGTGCAGCCCGCTTTATCATGCCGGCGGTCAGGCTGCCGCGTTTCCGATCTTCCTCGGCGGCACCATCGTCACCATGGAAAAGTTTTCGCCACAGGAATTCCTGCGCCTGATCGAAAAAGAGCGCATCAACTGGACCTTTGTCGCGCCGACCATGCTCGAGCGGGTACTGGCACTGCCGGAGACCGAGCTGCGCCGCTATAACCTGTCCAGCATGCGCGTACTGATCTGCAGTGCGGCGCCCTGCCCGGCCAACGTCAAGCGCGATATCAACGCCCTGTTTCGCCGTCAGGGCAACCACGGCGATGTCTTCCACGAATTTTACGGCAGCTCCGAATCCGGCCCGGTCACCGTGCTGCTGCCGGAGGATTACGCCGACAAACCGCAGCGCTATCACAGTGTCGGCAAGGCCCGCGGTGGCGACTGCCGCATCTTTGACACCGGCAAGCAGCGCTGGGCCGAATCCGGCCAGACCGGCAAGATTCTGCTACGCAGCCCGGCAGTGTATGCACTGGCTTACGGTGGCAAATCGGAAGCGGAAATGCGCAAGCATTTTGTCGAAGTCGACGCTGAGCTCTGGTACGACGATGGCCTGGCCGGCTATCTGGATAACGACGGCTACCTGTTTATCACCGGCCGCGACAAGGAAATGCTGATTGTCGGCGGGGTGAATATCTACCCGAATGAAATCGAATTTGTCCTCAAACAGCACCCGGGCATTCTCGATGCCGCCGTGGTCGGCATACCGGCCGGCGATCTCGGCGAAGTGCCGGCGGCGGTAGTCAGCTGGCGCAGCAATGTCCCCAGGGAAGATGAAGCCGGACTAATCGAGTTCTGCAAGTCGCAGGGGCTGTACGGATTCAAGCTGCCGCGTCGAATCATCATCACCGATGACCTGCCCCGCGATGGCGCCGGCAAATTGCGCAAGAATGAGATCCGTAACGATTACGGCCTGAGCATGTAGGAGCCGTCGACCGACGGCGAATTCTTTCGCGGCCGATCGGCCGCTCCTACGCTAGTCCGCAGCCAGATAAACCAGTGCGGCCCGCGTTGTCGCACTGGCCTGAAACTGCAGATTTTCGCCACTGACCAGCGCCTCGACGGATACCTGCTCTGCACCACCCGCATCGGTCAGCACACCAGCACCACTGACAAGATAGAGTCAATAGTCCCCAGACTGGACAAGACTTTCCGCTTCAGCCAGCGTCACCAGATCCAGACAAGTGTCGTTGCTACGATAGACACACCTGCGTCCCTGCTTCGGCCAGCCGGACTGCATATATTGCGCCTCGCCTTGCGACTGCTGCGGCTGCATCCATATCTGGATAATCCGGTTCGGTCTTTCGTCCGGATTTACTTCGTTATGCTCAAACCCCTGCGCACCGGCACACTGAATCAGCACATCACCGGCTTCGTACAGTGACTCATCGCCAAGCGTGCCACGATGCAGCAGGCGCCCACTCATCACCAGCGTGACAATGTCTATATCTCGATGACTATGGCGGCCAGTGCTGCCATAGCGCAGAAAATGAGCGTCGGCGAGATAGACGAATGCACCCAACCCTTCCGCCGCTTCCGCCTTGCGATGGTCAGCAAACACCCTGCTATCCATCACATAGTGCCGCTCACGCAGGCCCGCAAAGCCGTCGATGTCGATATCCCGCGCCGCAATAACGTGCATACACTCCCCGAAACCCAAAAGGCACGAAAGAGAATATACACCAGCCATCAAACAGCGAAGATGCGAAAGTTCACTACAGAGGGGAGCGGGGTGAACAGGCCTGTTCACCCCGCTCCCCGGTCTTTCCGGAAAAGAACCAAAGTTCAAAAACCTACCCCGGCACCACCAGATAATCCTTCTCCCGAAACTCCTTCATCTGATTGGCATACTGGGTAGCAAACCCCGGATACATGGTGGCGTTAAAGCCATCCTCAGTGAGATACCAGCTCATGCACCCGGAATTCCAGTTGGTCTTCGCCAGCCGCTTCTGAATGCCCTCGTTGTACTGCTTCTGCACATGCGGCTTCACATCCAGCATCTTCAGATTCTCGCCAAGAATTTTCTGAATCCCGCGCACCGCATAATCCAGCTGCGATTCCATATAGACCAGCGCCGAGTTATGCCCCGGCCCGGAGTTCGGCCCGAACGTCATGAACAGATTGGGATAGCCGGCCACGTTGATGCTTTTGTAGGCCTGGGCCCCGCGCGACCACTCGTCATTCAACTGTCGACCACCGACACCAGTCACCGGGAACGGCGTGCCGGCCTTGCTGACCTCAAAACCGGTCGCAAAAACTATGCAGTCAAACTGGTGTTCGATACCTTCCACCGTGCGAATACCATTTTCACATAGCGTATAGATCGGCCAGGTAATCAGCTTGCAGTTCGGCTTCTGCAGCGCCGGGTAGTAATCATTGGAAATCAGCACCCGCTTGCAGCCGATCCGGTAGTTCGGCGTCAGCTGCCGGCGCATCCAGCGATCCTTGACCTGGTTGTGCAAATGCCAACGGCCGACCCGCTCGGCAACTCTGGTCAGCGGCGAGCTCCAGATCACCGCCAGCGCCATCGATTCATGGGCCAGATACAGCGCCTGACGCAAGGCAGACTGGGTAAACGGCAGCTTGCGGAAAATTTCCTTGTTCCATTCCGGGGTTTCGAAATCCGGACGCGGCATCACCCAGCCCGGCGTGCGCTGGAATACGGTCAGATGTTCTACTTCCTTGACCAGCTCGGGAATGATCTGAATGGCGCTGGCACCGGTACCGATCACTGCCACTTTCTTGCCGCGGAAATCATAGCTGTGATCCCAACGCGCGCTGTGAATCTTGTGGCCCTTGTATTCATTGATGCCGGGCATGTCCGGGAAGCTGGCATTCGACAATGGCCCCTGCGCCATCACTGCAGCGCGACCGCTGAATACCTCGCCCTCAGCCGTGGTAGCACTCCACAGACCCTTCTTCTCATCAAATTTCAGTTCCTGCACGTTCTTGCCGAAACGAATATAGCGCTCAAGGCCGAACTCTTTGACCAGATGGTGAATATAGCCAAGGATCTCGCGGCTGCCGGAAAAGCTGCGTGACCAGTTCGGGTTCTGGGCAAAGGAATAGGAGTACAGATTCGACGGAATATCGCAGGCCGCACCGGGATACTGATTATCACGCCAGGTACCGCCGACGTCTGTACCCCGCTCAAGAATAATAATGTCAGTAACTCCGGCCTGCTGCAGGCGGATCGCCATGCCCAGACCGGCAAAACCGGCACCAACAATCAGTACCGCCGCCGGCTTGTGCGTAACGATTGCTGCGGGCGCATCACGTCGAGCGCTGACAGTTTTCCTGTCCGCAGCAGTTCTGGCTGTCGCCTTGCCGGTGGCGACTTTGCGGGTAGCGGGCTTTTTCGCGGCGGCGGAGGATCGGGCAGTTTTGCGCGGCGTATCGGTCATGGCGGTCTCGACTTGCAAGAGTATCGAAGGGTTCGGTGTCGGGCCGGAAAATCCGGCCCGGTCAAAAAACGGACATCAGGCCGTGGGCTGCCAGGTCAACTCTTTCACCCAGCTTGGCACCGCCGGCAGCATCCGCCGTGGAATCAGACCTGTGACTTTCACCGCCGCATCCACCGGGATGTGATAGAACCGGTTCGAACGCTTCACCATGATAGAACCGTGGTGCTGGATAAACTGATACCAGGGATTGCGTCGTCCTTCGGCGGTACGGCCACCGATTCTCTTGAACTTGTTCATGGCCGCGTACAGCTTTTCTTCCGGCAGCCCCATCTTGACGACGTTGTCGCGCATTTTGTTCAGCAGCGGCAGGTAGGAAGCAATACCAAGCAGCAGACGCGGATCAAGCATAGGCGCCATCATCTTGACCATCTGGATGCTGGTCTTGTTGTGACCCTGCATCTCCATCACGGTAAAGCCGACACCAAGATGGCGGGACTCATCGTCATTGATCTTCTCGAAGGCCTGATGACAAACCGGGTCGTTGACGCTCTCCAGCAGGAACGTGCACAGGGCTCCGTCGAGGGCCACTTCCAGCATCGGGATCACAGTGCCGAGCACGTAGTACGGCATCCCATCGGCATAACGATCCAGCCATTCGATCACCAGACGAATATTGATATTCGGCTCCGGCAGTTCGTCACCCTCAAGCATCCCCCAGCGCTTCATCAGCGCCATTTCGGCATTGGCATGACGCTGCTCTTCCGCATGAAAATAGCTGTACAGCTGGCGCAGGGTTTCGGTGGGTGCCTTTTTGGCCATGGCGGCAAAACCGCGGGCGCCGACATGCTCGATCCACATCAGGTCGACCATAAAGTCCTTCAGCTGCGGCCACTGCTCCTTGGTAACCAATTCCGCACCTGGCGCATCCCAGTCGATGTCAGCCAGCGCCCACTGGGTGGCTTTGACTTTTTCCAGCATCTTGTCGAGATCGATCATCGCCATGGTGTATCTCCTGAGGTCCGGGAATGAAGTGCTGATTTCACAGTTTTGCTGCGGCCAACCGGCTGAGCAGACCGGCGCCACGGGTATAGATTGACGGCACAAGACGCTTGGTCCGCCAGATGGTGCGGGCATCAAGCTGTGGCAGGACATACAGCTGCCCACGATCGAGCGCATCGAGCGTCGTTTTCGCCACCCGCTCGGCGGAAATACCGGTCCACTGCATCAGTTTTGAAGCCAGCTCGGAGGCGGCGGAGGGCGTCCGGGCATCGCGGGCAATATTGGTTTTGACAAAGGTCGGGCACAGCGCGGTGACGGCAACACCGGTGCCGCTCATTTCCGCCGCCAGCGTTTCCGACAGCGCCAGTACCGCCGCCTTGCTGACGTTGTAGGGGCCCATCAGTGGTGCCGCTGCAAAGCTTGCGGTAGAGCAGACATTGATAATCCCGCCTCGCCCCAAACTGCGAAGCTTTGGCGCAAATACATGGCAACCATGGATCACGCCCCACATATTCACGCCCATGGTCCAGTGCCAGTCCTCCATCGAGATCTCGCCAATATTCAGACCGCCGGCACCGACGCCGGCATTGTTCACCACCAGATCCACCGGGCAGCCCAGCCAGGCCTCGGCCTGCTCCGCCAGTCGCTCGACCTGATCCAGCTTCGAGACATCGCAGGCAAAGGCGATGGCATCACCACCGTTGGCGCGGATCGCTGCGGCGGTCGCCTCAGCAGTCACCGGGTTGATATCCGAACACACCACCCGACCGCCGCGACGCGCCAGCTCATGGGCAAAGGCCTCGCCAATACCACTGCCGGCGCCGGTTACCACTGCACAGGCCTTGCGGGAATGCTTGTCTGAGAACATCACTGAACCTCGGCTGCTCCGGCCAACCGGCAGATTGCCATTGACCATGTCACTGATGACTGACAAAGTATTCCGAATCATTGTTCGGATTCAATTCGGATTAGGACTTTCCCCTTATGCCGCGCAAACCCCAGCAACAACGTGCCAAGGCCACCGTCGACTCGATTGTCGAGGCCGGCTTCATCTGCCTTGGCCGCTACGGCATCGAAGGCAGCACCACCCGGCATATCGCCGATGTCGCCGGCATCAGCGTTGGCTCGCTGTACGAGTACTTTGCCAACAAGCAGGAAGTCATGGACGCCATGTACCAGCGCGTGGTGGCGGATGTGGTGGCGATGATCCAGCCGCTGACCCCGAAGCTGGTGAAGATGGATATTCGCGAGGCGGTTCGCACCCTGCTGTATGAGTTTCGCGAACTGCTGACACGCGACGATGGCCGCTACCTGAAGTATGCCGGCCAGGCCGTTAACATCGCCCACCGCGATAACCTGGAGCCGATCAACAAGATCCTGATGGATCTGGTGGTGCAGTACGTTATGCATCACCCGGAAGTGATGAAAATGCAGAATATTCCGGTGATGAGTTATATCGTTATCAATGGCGGTATGTTCTCGGTGATTCGCCATCTTGGCGAAACGTCACCGATGATTACCTTTGATCAGCTTGCCGAAGGATTGGTGGACATGGTCGGCCACATTGTTGATGGCGAAATGAGAAAGGCAGAAAAAGCATGAACGACCATTATCAGGCAGTGATTATCGGCGCCGGCTTCGGCGGCCTGGGCATGGCCATTCGCATGAAGCAGCAGGGATTTTCCGATTTGCTGCTGATCGAGAAAGGCCATGATGTCGGTGGCTGCTGGCGCGACAATACTTACCCCGGCGCGGCCTGCGATGTGCCCTCTCACCTGTATTCGTTTTCTTTCGAGCGTCACTACCCGTGGAGCCGGCGCTTTGCCCCGCAGGCGGAGATCCTCGATTACCTGCGCCATTGTGCGAGCAAATACCACATCAGCCGGCATATTCGCTTCAATACCGAAGTCAGCGCAGCCGAATGGCAAGAGCAACAACAGCACTGGCGCATCAACCTGAATGACGGAACCCATGTCACGGCACGCGCATTGATTACCGCCACCGGCCAGCTTAACCAGCCCGCTTATCCGCCACTAAAGGGCATTGATGCATTTCATGGCCCGCACTTTCACAGCGCCCGCTGGGACCACAATGTCGATCTGCGTGGCAAGACTGTTGCGGTAGTGGGCACCGGTGCCAGCGCCATCCAGTTCGTCCCGGAAGTGGCAAAAGTGGCCGGCAAGCTGATGCTGTTCCAGCGCTCGGCCGCCTATGTGATCAGTAAACCGGATCGGGCCTACAGCAAGCTGGAGCACCGGATTCTGGAAAAGTGGCCGTTGGCACATACCCTGGATCGGGCCCGCATTTACGCCGCCAACGAAGCCCGGGTGCTCGGCTTCACCTCCTTCCAGAAAGCCATGGAACTGTACAAGTGGCTGTTCCGCCGTCAGCTGACCAGCCAGATTCAGGACCCGGCCCTGCGCGAAAAACTGACCCCGGACTACCCGATGGGCTGCAAGCGTATCCTGATGTCGAACGATTACTATCCGGCGCTGGCACAGAACAATGTTGAGGTGATTAACCACGGCATTCAGTCAGTGGATGAAACCGGCTTGACCGACAGCGAAGGCGTACATCACGCGGCTGATGTGATCATCTATGGCACCGGCTTCCGGGCAACGGATTTTCTCACCCCGATTGAAATCAGCGGCCGCAATGGCCGACGACTGAACGACGTCTGGCGTGATGGCGCCGAAGCCTACCTCGGCATCAGTGTGCACGGCTTTCCGAACCTGTTCATGCTGTACGGCCCGAACACCAACCTGGGCCATAACTCGATCATCTACATGCTGGAAAGCCAGTTCCACTATGTGTTGCAGTGCCTTGAAAATCTCAAGCAACATCCGCTGATGGAAGTGCGCGACGACGCCCAGTCAGAATTCAATCAGCGCATCCAGAAGCAGATCCGGGAAACCATCTGGGAGAAAGGCTGCAACAGCTGGTACAAGACCGAAAGCGGCAAGAACACCGCCAACTGGCCGGGCTTTACCTTCGACTATCGGCGCCGTACACGGCATCTGGACCTTCAGGATTTCCGCTGCTCCTGACGGTATTCCCGTGGCGATTGGCCAGTCCAGCGACGGAACGCACGGCCAAAATTTGACGGGTCGCTGTAGCCAAGCAGGCTGGCGATATCGTCGACCGAACGCTGGCTATGCAGCAGATACTCCACCGCCAGTCGCTGACGCAGTTGTTCGATCAGGTTCTGGTAACTGGTGCCAGCCTGCTGCAGCCGGCGCCGCAGGGTTCGCGCCGTCAGGTGCAATTCTGCTGCTACTTTTTCCAGAGAATTCTCATCGGCCAGATGGCGGCGGGCGATATCCCGTACCCGGCTGACAATATCGTTGCTCTCGCCGGCCTGACGTAACTCTTCTTCGCAGCGCGCCGCCGCCAGTGCCGCCAGATTCGGATCCGCCGTGCTGAGCGGCATATCCAGCCAGGCCGCCGGGAACTGCAGCTGCATCCAGGCGCTGCCAAACTGCAGGTTAAGTCCGCTTTTCTGCCGCCAGCCCTGATGATGCTTCTGCTCCGGATAGGGCAGGCAAAGCGTGATCTGCTGCGCCAGCATGACACCAAACATCTGCTGGCCAATGGCAAGAATCGAGGTGATCACCGCATCCGCCACCAACTGGGTCAGATCACCGAGGTCATAGCGTTCCTCCAGCACCAGCGCGGCGCGCTTGCCATCGCGCTCAATGCGGATATCAAACAGGCTGGTGCGTGTACGCAGAAAACGCACTGCCAGATCAAAGGCTTCACCGAGATTACGGCTGGACTGAAAGGCATAGCCGAGAAAGCCGTGGCTACCGATGTTCAGCGGTGCGCCGAGGCGAACGCCGAGATCCGGCGACGGATCAATCGCCCTGACATTACGCAACAACTGCAGGGTGGCCGCCAATGACATACGCCGGCCCGGGTCCTGCAGCTGCCCGCGGGTCAGCCCGGTGCCGGCCAGCACGATATCTTCACCAACCCCTTTTTCGCCCATCAGGCGACAAAGCAGATCGCCGTAATGGGCCAGCAGCACGCCCTCCGAGGCGGCAATGGCAACTGTCATGCTGGCCTCCAATGACCGATTTATGGCTGAAGATAACCTTCTTGTCGTAGATGGCACAAGTAACATCAGTGAATGTCACATTCATCCGCAGGAGGTCACGTGAACGCTGTCTCTGCCCCCGCTACCAATGTCCGCCGTCTCGCCGGTGCCAGCGTCGGCATCCCGCCGCGCCATCTGGATTTCAGGATCCCCGAGGCGCCGCGCTATTTCCTCGCCGACAATGCCACCGCCACCACCTTTATTGCCGTGCTGTCGGCGTTCTTTCCCCCGGGCGAGCGCTTCTTCATGGAGTCGGTGCGTCATTTCCGCAAGGAGATTACAGACCCGGTTCTGAAAGCGGAGGTGGCCGGCTTTATGGGTCAGGAAGCCATTCATGGCCGCGAACACGAACGCCTGAACGAGTTGCTGATGGAACAGGGCATTAACACCAAAGTGCCTGAGGCTGCCGTCAAGATGGCATTGAAGGTGCTGGAGCAGTTTTCCCCGAGCCAGCAGCTCGCCTGCACCACCTTTATGGAGCACTTCACTGCACTGGTTGGCGAGCAGCTGCTGACTGACAAGCGCTTTCAGGAGAGCTCCCACGGCGAAATGCTGCAGCTGTGGCTGTGGCATGCCATGGAAGAGCTGGAGCACAAGTCGGTGGCATACGACGTTTACGAGACCATCGGCAATAGCCGTGCTGAACGTATTCTTGCTTTCCCGCTGGTCACAATCGTCATGCTGCCCGCCGTATTCGGCAGCTGGGGCTACCTGCTGGCAAAGGAAGGCAAGCTGTTCGATCGCAAGGACCTGCGCAAGGGGCTTGATCTGATTCTCGGCGGCAAGCGCGGCTTGATCAGTCGCATTCTGCCGAAGATGGGTCTGTTTGCGCGCAAGGATTACCACCCGAACAAGAAAGACACCAAAGCGCTGGAGGCGGAGTGGCGCGAAAAGCTGTTTGGTGAGAATGGCACCCTGCGAGACCAGGTCAGTAACCTGCAATCGCTGATCCACTGATAACATCGCTCGAATCGAGCGCGACCAGATTGCGCGTCGCACACGCGGGTTCAACAGCTCTCTGTTGAACCTCTTTTTTTGAGGACAAGAGTATGCCGGTTCAGGGTCCGTTCATCGCCACACCGCTGCAGGAACACATCCCCGGCGAGCTGGCCGCACTGGTTCAACGCACCAGTGGCAAGATCACCGACCGCGACAAGAAACTGGGCATTGATCTGCTGGTGGATGCCTACTGCGATGTGGTCGATCACACCCTGATCGGCCTGCTGGACGAAATCGGCCGCAGCCATGACTCGTCGCAGCTGCGACATGCCCGTCGGGTGGCGGATGACGTCAAGGACAAGGCACGCCATTACGTTGGCTGGGCCGGCGGACTGATTGCCAGCCACCGACTGCCGCCAGTGATTCATCATTTCAATGGGCTGGTACATGAAATTGACCTTGGCAGCGGTGATCGCTCACATGCTGTGCTGCCGGTATCCATGCCACTGGCGACCCGTGCCGACACAGTCCTCGCCACCCTGCGTGATGGCAGTGCCAGAGATTTGCAGGACGGTATTCGCCTGCTGACTACCATTGTCGACGAACTGATGATCCCGCTTGCCATCGAGCCGAAGAACCTGCTCGATTTCAACTTTCTGGTCAGCAAGCCGCTCGACGGAGCCATCGGCCTGGTCCGCACCCTGATCCACCGCATGCTGTCCCGCTTTGGCGAACAGCTGACTCCGGAACTGTACCCGGTGGTGGCCCTGCATCTGGAAAAATTCCTGATTCTGGAACACAACAAAAGCGCCGCATAACGCGGCGCTGAGAGTGCTTGTGCCTGTGCTCAAGCCTTCGCGGTGGCTCGCTCGATAATCGCTGCACAATCAACGCCACGCGGCAACGCGCCATAGTTATGATGACCGACGCCATCAAGGCGCGACGCACAAAAGCCATCGGCGATTGCCTGCGGGGCATGCTGTACCAGCAATGCACCCTGCAGCGCCAGCGCCATCCGGTCCACCACATCACGGGCCCGGTATTCCAGATCTGACAGATCGGCAAACTCGGCCTTCAACGATTTTACCTGCCGATCCAGCGAACTGTTGCCGCCCTTTGCCCGGCCCAGCTCGGCGAAGAAAGCGTCCACCACTGCCGGGGTTTTCTGCATGGCGCGCAGCACATCCAGACACTGGACATTGCCGCTGCCTTCCCAGATCGCATTGACCGGCGCTTCCCGATACAGCCGCGGCATCATGCTGTCTTCCATCACGCCACTGCCGCCGATGCACTCCATCGCTTCATAGCTGAAGTTGGGCGTGCGTTTGCAGATCCAGTACTTGCCAACGGCAACGCCAAGACGCATCAGCAGGGATTCATGCTCATCGTCGAGACTGTCCAGCGCCCGCGCCATACGCATGCCTGTGACCAGTGCCGCTTCGCTTTCGATGGCCATGTCCGCCAGCACGTTCTGCATCAGCGGTTGCTGATTGAGGACATTGCCAAAGGCATGGCGAATCGAGGTGTGATGCAGCGCCTGCGACGCCGCCATGCGCATGGTCGCGGCGGAGCCGATCATGCAATCGAACCGGGTCAGGCTGACCATTTCGATAATGGTGCGCACGCCCCGTCCTTCCTCGCCCACCAGCCAGCCCATGGCACCACGGAATTCGATTTCGCTGGAAGCGTTCGAGGCATTGCTGAGTTTTTTCTTCAAGCGCAGCACCTGAAGCGGATTCTTGCTGCCATCCGGGCGCCAGCGCGGTACCAGAAAACAACCCAGTCCGGCCTCGGTTTGTGCCAGCACCAGAAAGGCATCGCACATCGGCGCTGACAGGAAAAACTTGTGGCCGACCAGCTCATACACTTCGCCGGCACCACGGGCCGCCACCGGGTAGGCGCGGGTGCTGTTGGCACGGACGTCGGAACCGCCCTGCTTTTCGGTCATGCCCATGCCGATGGTGACGCCCTGCTTCTGGCTGTCCGGCACATTGCGCGGGTCGTACACACGGGAGGTGATCTTCGGCTCCCAGTACTCGGCCAGTTTCGGCGTGGTCCGGATCGACGGAATCGCGGCAAAGGTCATGGTGATCGGGCAGCCATGGCCGGCTTCGATCTGCGACTGCATATAAGTGTGTGCGGCGCGGGCGACATGGGCGCCGGCTTTCGGATCGGTCCAGGGCGATGAGTGCAGACCGTTCTCGATCGCCGTCTGCATCAGGGTGTGGTAGCTGCCGTGATACCTGACCAGATCGACCCGATTGCCGAAACGATCATGGGTATCGTATTCCGGCAGGTATTTGTTCGCCTGAAAGCCCAGCTCCAGATAATCAGCACTGCCCGTCAACGCGCCGAAAGATTGCAGGGACGATTCGGCCCAGCCGGCACCTTCGCGTTGCACCGCTTCCTGCAGGGCACGGTCCTGAGCATAAAGGTTGTAGTTCGCCAGCTCGCGGGAGACATTCTCGACCTGGTGAGTGTCCGCCATAAACAGGCTGCTGTGACGATCATTCTTCGGTGCGTTCATATTCAGGCCCTCCTTTCCAGTCGCTGAGATCAGCGTGCAACGGATGAAACAATACGCAGGACATCAAGGTACCCCGGCGGCGGCGGCACTTCCTGCCGCTCACGCAACAACTGATGCATCTGGCGCAAGCGAAACCAGGGTACCGATGCCATGACGTGATGCTCGATGTGATAGTGCACCCTCAAAGGTGCAACAAACGCCCGCGCCAGCCAGCCGGCACGGGTGGTGCGGGTATTGCGGAACATGTCGGCACTGCGCTCGGTGCAGGCATGCTCTGCCAGCGAGCGGATACGCAGGAAAAACGGAAACGGGGTGATATAGGACAGCACCCAGAACAGGTACAGCCAGGCATGGTCAGTCAATGCCAGCAGCGAGAAAATCACTGCATTAGTGATCAGCATCGGCAGCATATTGCCCAGCAACAGCCCGACATGCTGATACCAGCGTTTACCGTCGCGCGGCAGCCAGACCACATCATTGGCCACGGTCCACTTGAGCAGGCCGGCATCCTGCAGCACTCGGCCAAACAGGAATTTCAGCCCGGTCAGCCCGGACAGGTCGCGGGCAAACTTGCGCAGCAGCGAAGCACGCGTGGTCGGGAACGGGGCAATCAGGGAAATATCGGTATCTTCATCACTGCCGGTACGGGTGTGATGCACCAGATGATGAACCCGATACTTGTGCAGATCATTCCAGATCGGCCGGGCGCAGAGCCAGTCACTGAGCACATCGTTCAGCCAACGGGTTTTGAACAGGGTGCCATGCGAGGCATCGTGCATCAGGATCGCCAGACACAGCTGCCGGCCGGCAATCACTGCCATGGCCAGAAAAAAAAGCGGCACCGCGATCCACCCTGTCTGAGAGCTGGCCCAAGCCATCAACACAAACGACAGCGCGATAATGCCCCAGGTAGAACCAATCGCCCACGCCCCCATCAGATCCGAACGTGCGGTCAACGCCCGGATTTCATCGCGACTGAAAATATCCGTGACACGGCGCCGGGTCACTGCGCTGTGGCTGAAAACCTGTTCGCTACTGATTTCACTGATGCTGTGTGTGGCCATGACATTACTCATTGCAGGCTTTGCCCGGCGCGGCTGTCGTCCGCCACCAGAGCATGTTGTTGATAGAGGCGCTGCCACAGGGCGTAGCCAGCGCGATCAAATTTTTTCACCGTGGCGATAAAGGCATGGCGTGCTTCGGCGTCCACTAACGGCGCGGGCAACAACGGATCAAACACAATCTGCCGAATTGCCCGGCCACCAAGCAGAAACGATTCCCGCGCGGCATCTTCCAGTTCCAATTGCTCGGCCTTTTCCAGCCAGCGCTCAAGCTGCTCGCGCTGACGCAGATAACGCTGATTCAGTGCTTCGCTATCCCAAAGGGTACGCAGCCGCCCTTCCCTTTCTGCGTCAAAATCGCTGGCAATAAACACCGCCGCGTCGGCTTCCAGACCAAGCGCATACAGACGCCGGCGAATCGAATCAGCGCTGCCGACCAGATTGTCCGGACGGACAAACAGGTCACGTTCCAGCTCGCGCAGACCGAGCATTTCCAGCGCCCGCTGGCGACGGCGCAGCGCAGTGCGATCAGTTCGACCCAGCGGCCCGCAATGCACCATCACATAACGACCGCTCCACTGCGCCAACCGTGCTTCGGCATCGCGCCAGGTGGCGACATCACCAGCCAGCACCGTGGCAGCCTCGCCCAGCTGATAGCTGCCGCGCTCACCCGAGGCGATCAGCCCTGCCGCTGACAACCGCGCCAGCGCCACCCGGGCATTGTTCTCGGTAATCCCGAATAGCCGGCAAGCGGCCACAATCTGCCGGCTGGAAAGCGCCTCGCCGTCCTCGGCCTGCAGCAGACCCATAACGATTTGCCGGGCATTCGGCGCTCCTTCAAGATTCATTACATAATCCATCAGATAGTGTTGACTCAATGAAACATTACCAATAATGTCCATGTCAACACGATATCGTAATTATCCGACCGGAGACCGCCATGACCCCGCCCGTCGTGCTGATTGAGCGCCGCCCGCCATTGGTGCATATCCGCATCAACCGGCCCGAAGTCCGTAATGCGGTGGACGGCGCTGCCGCCACTGCGCTGGCCGAGGCGTTTCGCCAGTTCGAGCAGGACGACGCCCTCAGTGTCGCCATCCTCAGTGGCAGCGGCGAGCACTTCTGTGCTGGCGCGGATCTGAAAGCAGTGGCCAGTGGTAACGGCGGCAATCAGATCGCCGCAGATGGCGACGGGCCCATGGGGCCAACCCGGATGCAATTGTCAAAACCGGTGATTGCGGCGGTATCGGGCTACTGCGTCGCCGGTGGCATTGAGCTGGCAGCCTGGTGCGATCTGCGAGTCGCCGATGACAGCGCCGTGTTCGGTGTGTTCTGCCGCCGCTTCGGCGTGCCACTAATAGATGGCGGCACGGTGCGCCTGCCGCGACTGATCGGCATGAGCCGGGCCATGGATCTGATCCTGACCGGCCGCCCGGTGAGTGCTGATGAAGCGCTGCAAATCGGATTAGCCAATCGGGTCGTTGCCGCCGGCAAAGCTATCGAAGCCGCCGAGCATCTGGCATTGCAACTGGCCGCCTTTCCACAACAGTGCCTGCGCGGCGATCGGCAAAGTGCATACCAGCAATGGGGCATGGATGAAGCCGACGCCATCACCAACGAATTCCGTCATGGCCTCGCTACGCTGCAATCCGGCGAGACCCTGTCCGGGGCCGGGCGCTTTCGTGATGGCATCGGCCGGCATGGCGATTTTTCTGAACACTGACCTGTTGGCAATCCAGCACAAGGAACCTTTATGCAAACCCTGACCAGCATGACCTATGAGGTCACCGGCAAGATCGCCCGGATTACCCTGAATCGCCCGACCCGCGGTAACGGCATCACCATGCAGATGCCGCAAGAGCTGGCCGCCTGTGTTGAGCGGGCAAATCTTGATCCACAGGTGCACGTGATTGCGTTGAGCGGCAACGGCAGCGGCTTCTGTGGCGGCTACGATCTGGTCGACAGCGCCGAAGGCATGCTCAAGGGAGAAGCCGATGCGTCACGACCGCAAGGTTCGGTGCTTGATCCGATGGTGCAGATGCAAAACCACATGCCGAACAGCGCCTGGGATCCGATGATCGACTACGCCATGATGAGCCGGAACGTGAAAGGCTTTATGAGCCTGTTCCACTCCGACAAGCCGGTGGTCTGCAAGGTGCATGGTTTCTGCGTTGCCGGCGGCACCGATATGGCGCTGTGCTCCGACCTGCTGGTGATCGCCGAGGATGCCAAGATCGGCTATCCGCCAGCGCGAGTCTGGGGTTCGCCCACTACCTCCATCTGGTTTCATCGTATCGGCCTGGAAAAAGCCAAGCGCCTGCTGTTCACCGGCGATTGCCTGACCGGCAAGCAAGCACAGGAATGGGGCATGGCCACCGAGTGCACGCCGGCAGATCAGCTTGATGAACGCTTCGAGGCCCTGCTCAGCCGTATCGCCATGATGCCGATCAACCAGCTGATGATGATGAAGCTGCTGCTGAACCAGTCGGTTATGCAGCAGGGGCTGCATACCACCCAGATACTCGGCACGGTATTCGATGGCATCACCCGACACACCAAAGAAGGCTACGCTTTCCAGCAACGTGCCGCCGAAGTCGGCTTCAAACAGGCGGTAAAAGAGCGTGACGAGCCATTCGGTGACTTTGGACTTAACAACTTCCGCAGCTGACTGTGTTGCGCCGCCAGCAAGCATCGGGTCGCAGATTCGGCGCGCTGGCGTAAACAGAAACTGGCGCATTCATGCCAACCTGCTAAGATTCGCCCCATGACAGCGCCCAAGAAAACTCATCCCCTGACCATGCTCCGGCAACTCGGCAAGCGCGTCCTGCCTTCAGACAGGAAGCCGTCCGGTGCCCATGAGTACACCATTGACGAGCTGGCCCGCGAAGCCGCCACCACGGTGCGCAATGTCCGCGCCTATCAGGATCGCGGCTTGCTGCCGCCTCCGGAAAAGCGTGGCCGCACCGGGATCTACTCGGATGTGCATCTGGCCCGCCTGCGCATCATCAGCAAGCTGCTGGAGCGCGGCTACACCATCGCCAACATCAAGGACCTGCTCGCCGCCTGGGAAGAGGGCCGCGACCTGAACGATATTCTCGGTCTGGAAGTGGCGGTAACCAGCCCCTGGGCGGAAGAAGCAGCCTCCTACGTGGATTACGAGGAACTGCTGGCCTGGTTCGGTGACCAGATCACTCCGGATGTGTTGCAGAAAATCATTGCCCTGGATTACGCCCGCCCGGAGGGCGATCGCCTGCGGGTGCCCAGTCCGCGAATTCTCAATGCCGGCAGAGAACTGGTTGATGCCGGCATTCCTCTGGAAGCGCTGCTTGATGAAGTGAACTCCGTGCGTGGTCAGGTGGACATGATTGCCGACGGCTTTGTCCGGCTTGTGGTGACCCACCTGATTGATGCCAAGTACGGCGACAAGGGTCTGCCGGAGGGCGAAGACGTGGCCAGTCTGGCGGAGTTCATCACCCGCGTGCGACCGATTGCCGACATGGTCGTGAGCGCCGAGCTGGCCCGCATTCTCGACAAGGCCATTAACAAGGTCCTGATGGACCGGCTCGCCAACGTGCTGGAGCATCTGGAGACCCGCACGCCGGTGTAATCGGATTTACCCAAGAACGTCTTCCGACTTACAAAAAAGCCGCCTTGATCAGGCGGCTTTTTTGTTTCGGTGTATTGATTACTTTTTCAGGCTATCGCGGATTTCTCGCAACAGGACAATATCCTCTGGCGGTGCTGCCGGTGCCGGCGGTGGCGCCGCTTCTTCCTGACGCTTGAGCTTGTTGATGCTTTTCACCAGCAAAAATACGGCGAAGGCAACAATCAGAAAGCTGATCACATTATTGATAAACAGGCCGTAGTTAATGGTCACCGCACCCGCTGCGGTAGCATCGGCTAGAGTGAGGAAATCACCTTCGCCCTTCAGTACAACAAACAGATCGGTAAAATCCACCCCACCGAGCATCAGACCGATCGGCGGCATAATCACATCGGAAACCAGGCTTTTGACGATGGTACCGAAGGCGCCGCCGATGATGATACCGACTGCCATATCCACCACATTGCCCTTTACCGCGAACTCCTTGAATTCCTTAACCATTCCCATGACAGACTCCTGCTCTTACGCGGCGCGAGACAACCCCGCGACTTTGCCAAGCGTAGGATAAAAAAGTGAATTCAGAAAGCGGGATGGTTCGAATCCCGAAGAACCGGGCAGAAAAAAACCCGGCTCTTGCGAGCCGGGTTCTTTTGTTGGCGTCCCCTAGGGGATGACTACGCGCCTGCGGCGCTTGCCCTGCGGGTCGTCAGCGCTACGCGCCGACGTTCTGCGGCGCTAACGCGCCTGGTCGAACCCCAACAAGGAAGGTTCAAATCCCCTGAAATCTGGCAGAAAAAAACCCGGCTCTTGCGAGCCGGGTTCTTTTGTTGGCGTCCCCTAGGGGATTCGAACCCCTGTTACCGCCGTGAAAGGGCGGTGTCCTGGGCCTCTAGACGAAGGGGACGTAAACCTTCTTTGAAGCGTGAGCGTGTTGCCCAGGATTTTGTGGATCTGTTTGATGGTGCTTATGTTTGGTGGAGCCAGGCGGGATCGAACCGCCGACCTCTACAATGCCATTGTAGCGCTCTCCCAGCTGAGCTATGGCCCCGAATGCTGGCACCGGGCAGGCCCGATGTGAGGCGCGCATTGTAGCAGTGATCGGGGGGCTGTCAAGCGCGCCCCGATGCGTTTGCTTACTCCTTGTCCGCTGCCTCAAGCGGCAGGCCCTGCTCGATCCGCTGCCAGTTCTTTTCCAGCTTTTTCGCCTGCTTCTTCGACACCCCGCCGAGCACTTCAATGGCCTGACGCAGGCGTGCCCGGGACAGGTCAGAGCCGATGATTTCCATGCTGTCGACCACCGAAAAACTGGCCGGCGTACCGGCCACGGCAACGAATACCGGGTGCAGCATGTCCTTGACCTTGATCCCCACCGCGCCGGCAATGCGCTGGGCTTCGGCAAAGATCGCGTCGCGTTGCCACTGGCGCAGCCCTTCCAGAGCCCAGAGCAGGTACTGCAGCCACTCGCGCATCTCCTCGTGGCTGTACTTGCCATGATCAAACGCCGCAGCCGTCACCGTCGGCAGACCACTGAAACAAAAGGCACCTCGCTCGGCCACCTGGCTGAGCGTCTCAACCCGACTGCGCAAATGCGGTAGAACCTGCATGACGTAATCACGGTTGAACGACCATTCCATCAACGCACTGAGGAACCCCTCATCACTGAGTTCGCGCAACCAGAGGCCATTCAACCAGGCCAGCTTTTCGACATCGAATACCGGGCCACCCAGCGACACCCGCTTCAGGTCAAACTGGGCGATCATCTCGGCCAGATCGAATTTCTCCCGTTCGTCCGGCATCGACCAGCCCATCCGGCCGAGATAGTTGAGTAGCGCACCGGGCAGGTAGCCCATACGCCGATAGAAGTTGATACTGGTCGGATTCTTGCGCTTCGACAGCTTCGACTTGTCCGGATTACGCAGTAACGGCATATGGCACAGTACCGGCATCTGCCAGCCAAAGTACTCATACAGCAGCTTGTGCTTGGGCGCTGAGTTGATCCACTCCTCGCCACGGATCACATGGGTGATTTCCATCAGATGATCATCAACCACATTGGCCAGATGGTAGGTCGGCATGCCGTCTGACTTGAGCAGTATCTGGGCATCCACCTGGGCCCAGTCCAGCTCCAGATTGCCACGCAACATGTCCTCAATTTCGCAGCGACCGCTTTCCGGCACCCGCATGCGAATCACATAGGGTGCACCTGCAGCCTCGCGACGCGCCACTTCATCGGCGGACAGCTCCAGATCAGATGGCTTCAATGCCCGCTGAATCTCCCGGGCTTTCAGATCCTCTCGCAGCGCATCCAGCTCCTCACTGGTGCGGTAGCAACGGAAGGCATGACCGCTGGCAATCAGCTCCTCGGCGTGGCGACGATAGATATCGCCGCGCTCACTCTGCCGGTACGGAGCATGCGGACCACCAACGTCCGGGCCCTCATCCCAGTTCAGGCCAAGCCAGCTCAGCGAGTCGAGAATCATTTGCTCGGACTCGCCGGTGGAACGGCTCTGGTCGGTGTCTTCAATCCGCAGGATGAACTTGCCTCCGTGCTGGCGGGCAAAACACAGATTGAACAGGGCGATATAGGCGGTGCCCACATGGGGATCGCCAGTGGGCGACGGGGCAACTCGGGTACGGACGGTCATGACCACTCCTGAACGGGGGCTTCACAAAGTGGCGCATTATACGCACTTGAGGAGCTGATGGCGTTTCCGTCACAGGCTGTTTTGCTACAGTATCGTGACATTCAAAAGCCCGAGGAGCATCTGATGACTCGTCTGAGTATTGCCCTGCTAGCTCTCCTGACTATCCCGGCACTGCACGCCGCCGGGCCAAGCCCTGCCCCGGAAGGCGCAGCTGTGTACTTCATCTCGCCACAGGATGGCGACAAGGTATCCAGCCCGGTCAAGGTCCGTTTCGGCCTGAGGAATATGGGCGTGGCCCCTGCCGGAGTCGAGCGCCAGCATACCGGCCACCATCATCTGCTGATCGACATGGAATCCCTGCCGGCGCTGGATCAACCACTGCCTGCAAACGAGCAAGTGGTGCATTTCGGCGGCGGCCAGACCGAGACCACGCTGGACCTTCCTGCCGGCAAGCATCGCCTGCAATTGCTGCTTGGCGACCATTTCCATATTCCTCACAACCCGCCAGTCCTGTCTGACGTCATTACCATTGAGGTGAAGTAATGGCAAAAGCAAAACGCCGGCTTTCGCCGGCGTTTTGCTACTGCAGCACACACATGAATCAGGCAGCGTTGACCTGAATGCGAGCCAGATCGACATTATGGGCACCGGCCTTGAGACAACCGGCAATAGTCAGAGGATGACCGCTGTCATCCCGCTCGATTTCAAGCAGGTTTACAACTCTGGGCATGGATAGCTGGCGCTTGTCCTGATCGAGCACCACCATCACCTGCGGGCGCAGACGACGGGTCGGGTTCTGGGCAATCACCACACCGACTTCCTTGTTTGAAAGCTCGACAACAGTGCCGGTCGGATAGACGCCAATCGCCTGAATGAACTGCTCCACCAGCGCACTCTGGAAGGCCTTGTCGCGCTGGTCGTAAAGCATGGAAACCGCTTCGGTTGATGTCACCGCTTCAGCGAAAGGACGCGGACTGGTAATCGCGTCATAGGTGTCGACGATACCAGCGACACGCGCCAACAACGGGATCTGGGTTCCGACAAGACCATGCGGATAACCACTACCGTCGTGACGCTCGTGATGGTACTGAACCAGACCAAGAATCTGGTCATTGATGCCGTCACAACGCTCCAGGATGTCGAGACTGTGGCGGACGTGCTGACGCAGCTCAGCCTGCTGCTCACGGCCAAGCGATGCTTCCGGACGAATCAGCACTTCCCGCGGCAGGCGGGCCATGCCGATATCCATCAATAGCGCGCCGGTGGCAAGGTTTTGCAGTACATCTTCCGGCAAACCGATATGACGGCCAAACACAGCAGCCAGAATAGAGGCCCGGACACTGTGGCTGTAACCGTAAGAGTCCTTGTCTTTCAAACGTGCCAGCCAGACCATCGCGTCCGGATTACGGACCACACTCTGCACTACCACCGCAGCGGCTTTTTTTGCCACAGGAAAACTCAGCGCCTTGCTCTCTCGCACCTGACCAATCAGGTGCAACATGGCCCGGCTGATTTCACGATGATACGGCGCCGCCGTCGCCACCTCTCGCTTGAGAGGCTGGCTGGTGCTGTAACGCATCGGCGTGAACTTGCCGAGGTTGCCGCGCACAGGCGCATGAGCTGCAGCAACCGTGGGCCTGGCGGCGCGATTTGATACAGCATGGGGCGGCAACGCCGGATTGAGAACACTGCGACGCACATCGATATAAACAAACTTGCACCACACCCGCAGCTTTTCAATGTCATCCTGAGAGCGGATCGGGAATCCCTGTAACGGAAATGGCGTCTCGATCCACGGACGATCCAGCTGCGACACAAACATGCCGACCTGCAGATCTGGTGTGGCGATTTTCTCGACTTTGACTGCCATAACGTGCCTTTTGACGGATTCGTGGTTTACCCAGAGCCAGTTTCTACTACTTTGGTACTAATGGTGAGTGATGATCTCACACTTATTGTGTGAACTGGATCACATAGGACAGAAATCGACCAATTCTGCCGACGAACGGCATTTACCGCCCCTCTACCGGACGTCCGCCGGGCCGATCAGCCAGCGTAGCCGGCCAGCGCCCGGCACCAGTGCATCCAGGTCCAGACAGGCCACGGCTCCAACCGGAAAGGGATAGCGCCCACCATCGGTCAGACTGCCGCAGAACAGATCAACAAATGGCATGTGACTAACCAGCGTCCAGCCGTCCTGCGCGCCAATACGGTCCAGTTCAGCAAGTACCTGCGCAGGGTCTCCCTCCGGCGTAATCATGCCCGACTCTGCCCGGGCTATACCCGGGAACCGGGCGGCAATGATATCCGCAGTCTGTGCTGCCCGAACATAGGGGCTACTGAGCAACCGACTCGGCCGGACACCACGCTCTGCAAGGCTCTCCCAGACAGCAGCAACGTCTTCCCGGCCACGGGCGGTCAAGGCGCGGGCGTCGTCGGTGGTCAACTGCCTTTCTGCCTCGCCGTGCCGGACGATATACAGACGCATCATTGCTCTCCGGTCACGACAAACTCGACGTCATGGTTATGCTCTCCCCCCATCAGCGCGGCGATAACCGCCTGCATCGGCTTGGCGCGGAACAGAATCTGGTAGAGGCCTGAAGCGATCGGCATATATACCCCGAGCTGCTCGGCCCTTTCCGCCACCAGGCGTACCGTGTTCACACCCTCAGCAGTCTGGCCCAGCTCAGCCACCGCCTGCTCCACCGACTTGCCCTGGCCGATGGCATAGCCAACCCGGTAATTGCGCGACAACGGGGATGTGCAGGTGACAATAAGGTCCCCGACACCAGCCAGTCCAAGAAAGGTCAGCGGATCCGCACCAAGGCGTACGGCAAAGCGACTCATCTCGGCAAGGCTGCGGGTGATCAGGAAGGCGCTGCTGTTCTCACCAACACCGACCGCAGCCGCCATGCCGGTTGCGATCGCATAAATATTTTTCAGGGCTCCGGCAAGCTCAACGCCAAAACGGTCCGGGTTGTCATAGACCCGAAAATAGCTGCAACTCATCGCGTTCTGAACACGCTGACACAATGCCTTGTCAGCACTTGCGATGACCGTGCCGGAAAACCGCTTCTCGACAACTTCCCGAGCCAGGTTTGGACCACTTAGCACCGCCACCTGCGCCTGCGGCCAGTCACGCTCCAACAGCTGACTCATCAGCAGAAAACCATCGGCATGAATGCCCTTGGTGCAGCTGACCACGATGGTACCCGGCTGAATAAGCGGCCGGGCCTGTGGCAGCACATCGGCAAAAGCCTTGCTCGGCAGAGCGACAAATACCAGCGTGGCGCCGGATAACGCGTCCTCAAGAGATTCCGTTGCCAACAAGCCATCCGGAAGCTCTTTGCCCGGAAGATATCGAGTGTTTTCCCTTTGCTCGTTGATTGCCGCAACGGTTTCCGGATCACGCACCCAGAGCCGGGCATCATGACCATTCTCTGCCAGTATCGTTGCCATGGCGGTACCGAAACTACCGCCGCCAAGAATTGCGGCTACTTCACGGGACGCTGTCATTACAGGTTCAATCTCCACAGATAATCGCAGCTGCTCAGCGCGCGCAAACCGCCGCCAGCGCCTGATCAATAGTCGGGTACTGGAACGAGAAGCCCTGGCCACCGAGACGTGCCGGCAAGACTCGCTGGCCGCCCAGTAACAGCACCGACATCTCGCCAAGCGCCAGCTTCAGGGGTAACGCGGGGGCGGCAAATAACGCCGGTCGATTACACGCAGTTGCCATTGCCTCATGGAATCTGGCGTAGGTCACCGGGTTCGGAGCTACCGCGTTGTAAACGCCTTCAGCGCTACCAAGTTCAAGGCAGTTGGTAATCACGGCAATCAGATCATCAAGATGTATCCAGGACAGCCACTGCCGGCCGTTACCCAATCGCGCACCAAGCCCAAGCCGGTATAGCGGTAGCAGTCGGGAAAGCATACCACCCCGCCCCAGCACCACCCCGATACGCAGAATGCAGACCCGAACACCGCGACGGCCGATGTCTCGGGCAGATTTTTCCCAGGCGTCACACAGCAAATAAGTAAAATCCCGACGTACTGCGGGACTGGACTCACTCAACTCTACCGAACCTGCATCGCCGTAGAATCCGACAGCGGAGCCACTGACCAGCACACCGGGCTTCCGCTTCAACCGGTCAAACAGTGCCGCCAGTGCCTCGGTCACCCCCACCCGACTGTCCAGCAACGACTGCTTGCGCGCTTTGCTCCAGCGACGATCAGCGATGCCTTCGCCGGCAAGATTGATAACCCCGTCATAGACATCGTCATCGCTGATTTCATCAAGCGATGACACCACCCGCACCGATGCCGGCAACACCTTGCCGGCCTTCGCCGGTGACCGGGACAGCACTGTCAGATGGTGACCACGGGTGGTCAGATGCGCACAAAGCGCCCGACCAACAAAACCACTGCCTCCGGTGACCAGCACTTTCATCTTCCGGCCTCCTTGATGGAGACGATATCCGCGGGCGCATAAAAGTACTCCAGATTGCCCGCCCCGACCCGGACCGTCAGAGTAAGCTCGCGGTCCGTAACGGCAGTCAGCACGCCGGTTCTGGTTCGGGTATCACGACTGGTAATAGTGACCAGCTTGCCCTGCAGCTGTGTATAGAGCGACGAGTCATCGACCTTCAGCGCGGACTCCGGCTGAGCCTGCTCCGCTTCCGGCTCAGCGATCGGAGCAGCCTCCGGCGTTGCTGCCTGAGCCGCCGGAAGGCTTTCAGCAGGCTCGACACCGGACAGCAGAACCTGTTGCCCGGATGCCAGCACAAGATGCGACAGATCCGTCTCGGCAAAAGACAGTTCCACCGTCCCGCCCTCGACAATTGATTCGACCATCAAGCGATTACGGCGAATGCCTCTGAGCACGCCTTCCCGAACACGGCCATCCCGCTGGAAGATTTTCACCGAACGACCATTGAGTGATTCCAGATCAGCAAACGCCATGGTGACAGGAGGCGGGACTTCCACCACCGTCTGGGACCTTGATGCAGTTGCGCCAGGCTGCACCAGCCGCAAAGTGTTGTCGCCTGCTTCCTGCAATACCGTTACCTGCATGGCGCCGGGACGAACGGCCCAACCAATGTCGGCCCGGTCAAACTGCAGGCGCCTCTGTTCGATTCTGCCGTTAACCAGCTCAACCGTGGCGGTGCTGACTCCGCCACTTTCGCTCATCAGCAAGCGAGTATCCCGGAACTTCAGCTGGCGAATGGTATTCTCCGGAAACTGGGTTTCGAGATATTGCCGGCCGACGTATTCAAGGGTATCCGGATGGTCCCAGGTCAGATCTACCCGGTCTTTGACATAGCGCAGGTAGTTGGTCCGCACCGTCAGCTCTCCGGAGAGATAGCTTCTATCAGGGTCTGGCAGAATCACCTGGAGAAATCCCGCCAGCGTCTGCTGATCGCGTCGGGTCAGTTGCAGCTCCATCTGGTACCCGCTACGAATAATTTCACTGTGCGGGATACCATCCTGACCATCACGCCAAGTGATCTGAAGCTCCGGCGCACCATCATCAGAGGGGCGAACAAAAATGGTTTTGCGCTCATTGGTAATCAGCGCAGGATCCAGATCCAGCAGCATTCGAACTTCCACCTCAGGGATAAAGCCCTCGCCTTGCTGCACGGAAAGCACGCCATTGACCAATCGGGCCTGCTTGTAAGTAAACGGTTTGCCGCGCAGGCGCCCTGTCAGCAGCGGGTTGTCATCACTGCGAATAGCCAGCAGCACCGCCTCCTGCGAGTTGGCAAAGGTGTTGATCTCGGCACGCTTGCTGCCGACCATATCGCCGCCGATTGCAACGCCAAAAACCCGGCGCGGCTGCTCCAGCACCTGCGGGTCTTGCGCCACCACCACGGCTACCGAGACAACAATCACGCTGATGCCGATCACCCTCAGCAAAGCAGGCAACCATACATCCGACCAGAAGTGATGGATGTAGGACGCACCGGCAAAGGGTAGTGCAAACATCAGCGAACTGCGCCCGCGATGCTGTGCATCCATGGCCAGCATCACGGTCCCCATCAGAAACAGGGTGAGTCCGGTAATCAGCAGTGTGCTCGCCATAGGGGCCTGATTCCTCTGTCATAACTGCCGGGCAGGCAGGGAAAATCTCCTGCACTTTACAAAGGAACCTCCGGGCAAGTCCATGATGAATACCCTCGCTCCTCCCCCGGTTGGACGGAACAGTGATTCACAACACGTTGCTGCGGACTGATACTTGGCAACCCGCTCATCACAGACCCAGAGCTGATGCAGACAGACCGACACAATCTTGCCCTGGGCGTCAGCTATGCGCTGGCCACCAGTCTGGTCGCCAGCACCGCAGCCGCCTGCGCGAAATACCTGAGTAACAGCCTGTCGCCATGGCTGATTGTCTGGTGCCAGTATGGTTTGTGTACGCTGCTGACGCTGCCCTGGGTGCTGCGACTGGGGCCATCCGGACTGCGCACAGCGCGCCCGGGCCTGCATCTGGTCCGCTCGCTGGGGGGCTGGCTGGGATTCACAACCTACTATCTGGCTCTGCCCAGCATCGCGCTGGCTGATGCCAGCGTTCTGCGTTCCGCAGCGCCACTCTGGGTGCCGCTGGTCGTGTTTGTCTGGTTACGGGAAAAAGTGCCGGCACTGCGCTGGGTCGCCCTGCTGTGCGGCTTCTTCGGCGTACTGCTGGTACTGACGCCGGAGGCCGGCGGCATTAACCCGGGCCATCTGCTCGGCATGTTTGCCGGCATCGGCCTGGCCATCTCCATGGCCACTACCCGCGCGCTCTCGGTCAGCGAACCTGCTGCTCGGGTACTGTTTTACTATTTTTTCATCTCGTTTATCGCCGCCACACCAATGGGGCTGATCCACCTCGACGACATCCCGCCAACACTCTGGCCGGGGCTGGTTTATGTCGGCCTGTCGATCTTTATCACCATGGTGCTGTACAACCGCGCCTACACCCATGCGCCAACCAGCATTGTCGCGCCCCTCGGCTATATCGCGGTACCGGCTGCGGCGGTAATTGACTGGCTGATCTGGGATCACCTGCCTGATGCGATGATGCTGGCCGGCTGCACCCTGATCATTCTCAGCGGCATCTTCGCTGTCACCCTGCGGGGCAGTAGCAGAGGTGACCACTGACAAGGTCCGACCGACCATTTGTCCCCCTCTGTCCGGCGATCGAAAAAAAATACTTGTCGAAAGCCGAAGCCGGCGCTATATAGGCGCCAAGAGAGCGACGTAATCAATCCGTTTGCGCACCGCTCTTGAACTGGCAGTCATGTGACACTCAGGGAGCCGTGTGAGCGCCTCCAGGGCGTACGGCACGGACCCCGATAAAAAAAGGGGCCTGTCATGACCAGCAGTCGTATCGAAACCGATCAAGACGAGACGGATGATTTGCTGATGAATGAAGAAGCTGACTTCATCGAGGACGAGCAGGAAGAAGCGGAAGTGCAGAGCCCGCGATCCAAGGGATTTAATCTCGACATGCGCCATCGCATCGAGAACCGTCTTGAGGAGCGCCGGCTTCAGCGCGAGCTGAATGAATACGAGTTCTTCGATCTGGATGACGAAGACACTGTGCATTAAACAATAAGGCCCGCATCGCGGGCCTTATGTTGTAGCGCTGAAGCGTTATGGCGTCCAAAAACCCGCGCCACCACCGGGCGGCGCGGGTTTTTATTACCAACCGGTCAGCTCTTTCAGGGCAAGGCCCATCTGTGACGGATTGCGTACGGTTTTTACCCCGGCCGCTTCCAGTGCAGCAAACTTCTCGTCTGCAGTACCTTTGCCGCCAGCAATGATGGCGCCGGCATGGCCCATGCGCTTACCAGCCGGCGCAGTGACGCCAGCGATATAGGACACCACCGGCTTGGTGACATGCTCCTTGATGAAGGCAGCTGCCTCGTCTTCGGCACTGCCACCAATCTCGCCGACCATAATGATCGCCTCGGTCTGCGGATCATCCTGAAACAGGCGCAGCGCATCGATAAAGGTGGTCCCCGGAATCGGGTCGCCACCGATACCGATACAGGTCGACTGGCCAAAACCCAGTGCGGTGGTCTGGTTGACCGCCTCATAGGTCAAGGTACCCGAACGGGACACGATACCGACCTTGCCTGGCTGGTGAATGTGCCCCGGCATGATGCCGATCTTGCACTCACCCGGGGTAATGATGCCCGGACAGTTCGGCCCGATCAGGCGCACACCACCCTTGCGGACGATGTATTCCTTGACCTTGAGCATGTCCAGCGCCGGCACACCTTCGGTGATACAAACGATCAGCTCGATACCTGCATCCGCGGCTTCCAGAATGGAGTCCTTGCAGAATGCGGCCGGTACATAAATGACCGATGCAGTGGCGCCGGTTGCTTCAACCGCTTCACGCACGGTGTTAAACACCGGCAGGCCAAGGTGGGTTTGACCACCCTTGCCCGGCGTCACGCCACCGACCATTCTGGTGCCGTAGGCAATCGCCTGTTCCGAGTGCAGGGTGCCCTGGGAACCGGTGAAGCCCTGGCAGATAACCCGGGTTTCCTTATTGATCAGTACGCTCATGCTGCACCCCCGACGGCTTTCACGACCTGCTCGGCGGCATCGTTGAAACCGGTTGCTGCGATAATGTTGAGACCACTCTCGGCCAGCTTCTTGCTGCCCAGTTCGGCGTTGTTGCCTTCCAGACGGACCACCACCGGCACCTTGACGCCGACTTCCTTCACCGCACCAATGATGCCTTCGGCAATCATGTCGCAGCGAACAATGCCGCCGAAAATATTGACCAGTACGCCTTTGACGTTGCTGTCGGAAAGAATGATCTTGAATGCCTCGGTCACGCGCTCCTTGGTGGCACCGCCGCCGACATCAAGGAAGTTCGCCGGCGCACCGCCCTTGAGCTTGATGATGTCCATGGTCGCCATGGCCAGACCGGCACCATTAACCATGCAGCCGATGTTGCCATCCAGTGCCACGTAGTTCAGCTCCCACTCCGCCGCACGACGCTCGCGTTCATCTTCCTGCGAGGGATCTTCCATCGCCTTCAGTTTCGGCTGACGGTACAGGGCGCTGCCATCCAGATTGATCTTGGCATCCAGACAATGCAGGTTGCCTTCCTTGGTGATCACCAGCGGGTTCACTTCCAGCAGCGACAGGTCGTTTTCTTCAAACAGCTTTGCCAGGCCGAGGAAGATCTTCGTGAACTGCTTGATCTGCTCGGCGTTCAGGCCGAGCTTGAAGCCGATCTCGCGGGCCTGATACGGCTGCGCGCCAACCAGCGGATCAATGCCGGCCTTGAGAATCTTTTCCGGGGTCTCGTGGGCAACCTTCTCGATTTCCACACCACCTTCGGTGGACGCCATGAAAACAATGCGTCGGGTAGCGCGATCCAGCACGGCACCGAGATACAGCTCCTGGGCAATATCAGTACACGACTCCACCAGAATCTTCGACACCGGCTGACCGTCTTCGTCGGTCTGGTAAGTTACCAGGCGCTGGCCGAGCCATTTTTTCGCAAACGCGGCTGCTTCATCTGCTGATTTGACCAGCTTGACGCCGCCAGCCTTGCCACGACCACCGGCATGCACCTGGGCTTTTACTACCCATTCGCTACCGCCAATCTCTTTCATTTTCGCCACGACTTCTTCCGGGGTGTCGCAGGCGAACCCTTTTGAAACCGGCAATCCGTATTGAGCAAACAGCTGCTTGCCCTGGTATTCATGGAGATTCATGTTCTGATCCCGTTGTCTTCCGTTAAGGAACTGTTCTCCGAAACAACCCGGCGACCTTGTGGGTCGCCGGATCAGCCTTCGTGTTGCCTTACTTCTTGCGTTTGCGCTGGGCGATATGGATCGCCTTGAAATCCACCGCCAGTGCGGCTTCATGTACGGCCTCCGACAGCGTCGGATGGCCGAATACCATCAACTGCAGGTCCTCGGTGGTGGCGCCGAACTCCATCGCAATCACACCCTGCTGGACCAGCTCGGAAGCCTGTGGCCCGAGCACGTGCATACCGAGAATCCGATCGGTCTTTTCGTCGGCAACAAACTTGACCATACCGTGGCTTTCGCCGGCGGCCAGTGCCCGGCCGTTGGCAGCAAAAGGCACAACGCCGGTCTTGTAGGGCTCGCCACTGGACTTCACTTCTTCCTCGGTCTTGCCCACCCAGGCAATTTCCGGATGGGTATAGATCACCCAGGGAATGGTGTCGTAGTTGACCTGGGTATGCTCGCCGGCAATCACATCGACGACCATAACACCCTCTTCCATCGCCTTGTGCGCCAGCGCCGGCCCACGCACCAGGTCGCCCACGGCGTAGACGCCGGGCACATCCGTGCGGCACTGCTGATTCACATAAACGAAATTGCGCTCATCCATGGTCACGCCGGAATCGGCAGCAAGCAGATTCTGGGTTACCGGACGACGACCGACGGCAACGATCAGCCGGTCGAAGCTTTCCTTGTGTTCACCGCTGGCGTCGGTATAGGTCACATTGACCTTCTTGCCTTTGACTTCGCTGGCGGTAACGCGGGCGCCCAAGCGGATATCCAGACCCTGTTTGGTCAGGATCTTCTTTGCCTCTTTCGCCAGCTGCTGATCCACCGGCGGCAGGAAACCATCGACTGCCTCCAGCACGACCACCTCGGCACCCAGCCGCGACCAGACACTGCCCAGCTCAAGACCAATCACCCCGGCACCGATCACGCCAAGACGTTTCGGCACCTCGGTAAACTCCAGTGCACCAGTGGAGTCAACGATGCGGTCATTGTCGATGACCGCCACCGGAATGGTCACCGGTTCCGAGCCAGCGGCGAGAATCACGTTCTCCGTAGACAGCACCTTGACGTCACCATTGGCCGCGGTGAATTCCACCTGCTTGCCTGCCAGCAGCTTGCCACTGCCCTGCAGCCAGTCGATCTTGTGGGCCTGAAACAGCTGGGCAATACCGCCCGTCAGCTGCAGCACCACCTGATCCTTGCGCTCGATCATCTTCTTTACATCAAGAGACAGCTTGCCCACTTCAATGCCGTGATCGGCAAAACCGGCCTCTGCCTCGTGATAACGCCAGCTCGAATCAAGCAGCGCTTTCGACGGAATACAGCCGATATTCAGACAGGTGCCACCGAGTGCCGGCTTGCCCTGCTTGTTAATGCGCTTCTCCACGCAGGCGACTTTCATGCCCAGCTGGGCTGCACGAATGGCAGCGACGTAGCCGCCCGGCCCGCCACCGATGACGATGACATCGTATTGTTCAGACATAACCTTTCCCGTTTTCCGTCAGAAGGGCGCCGGCCGAGCCGGCGCCGGTGCATCAGATATCCAGCAACAACCGGGCTGGATCCTCAATAAACTGTTTGACTGCAACGAGGAACTGCACCGCCTCACGGCCATCAATCAGACGGTGGTCATAAGACACCGCCAGATACATCATCGGCAGGATTTCCACCTTGCCGTCCACCGCCATCGGCCGCTCCTGAATCTTGTGCATACCCAGAATCGCGGTTTGCGGCGGGTTCAGAATCGGCGTCGACATCAGCGAGCCGAACACGCCACCGTTGGAAATGGTGAAGGTACCGCCAGTCATCTCTTCGATCGACAGCTTGCCTTCACGGGCTTTCTTGCCGAACTCGATGATATCGGATTCGATTTCCGCCAGACCCTTCTGATCAGCATCACGCAGCACCGGCACCACCAGACCACGATCACCAGACACCGCAACACCGACATCGTAGAAGCCGTGATAGACGATATCGTCGCCATCAATTGACGCATTCACCATCGGATAGCGCTTCAGCGCTTCGACACAGGCGCGAACAAAGAAACTCATGAAGCCAAGGCGAACGCCATGGGCCTTCTCGAAATCGGCCTGGTAATGCTTGCGCATTTCCATGATCGGTTTCATGTTCACTTCGTTGAAGGTGGTCAGCATGGCCGCAGTGTGCTGGGCCTCGACCAGGCGCTCGGCAATACGCTTGCGCAGTCTGGTCATCGGCACCCGGCGCTCTTCACGATCCCCAGCGGCCACCGGCGCAGGTGCCGTGGCGGGTGCGGCAGGAGCCGGTGCTGCAGTTTTCTGCTGTTCGCGCTGCTTTAACGCGTTATCAACATCATCACGGGTAATCCGGCCACCCTTGCCAGTGGCATCGACCTTGTTGGCATCCAGACCGGCTTCCGCCATGCGCTTGCGCGCTGCCGGACCCGCCGCAGGCGCCTTGTCTTCAGCGGCAACGCTGGTCTTGGCCGGGGCAGCTTCTGTCTTGGCTGGTTCAGAGGCAGCACCAGCGCCTTCTTCCAACACCGCCAGCAGAGCCTGACTCTCGATGGTATCGCCTTCACCATGATGGATTTTTTTCAACACCCCGTCCGCCGGTGACACTACTTCCAGCACCACCTTGTCGGTCTCGATATCCACCAGCAGTTCATCACGGCTGACCCGGTCACCTTCCTGCTTGTGCCAGGTTGCTACCGTGCCGTCGGCCACGGACTCGGGAAACTGCGGAGCTTTGATTTCAATAGACATGATCTGTCCTGCTTCCTTTTATTGATCCGTTATTCGTTCGTTTACTCAATGCCGAATGCGGCCTGAATCAACCGTTGCTGCTGTTCAACATGCAATGCCATCGACCCCGCCGCCGGCGCCGCGGAGCCTTCACGGCCGGCATAGTGCAAATACAGTTGCGGATTGAGCTGATGCAGGACATGACGCATATGGTGCTGACTGCAATACCAGGCACCCTGATTCTGCGGCTCTTCCTGACACCAGGCCACGTGCTTCAGACTGCGGTACGGCTTGATGATTTCCAGCAAACGCTGCTCCGGGAACGGATAAAGCTGCTCAATCCGCACCAGCGCAGTATCGGTGATTCCATCAGCTTCCCGCTTTTCCAGCAGGTCGTAGTAGACCTTGCCACCACACAGCACCAGACGGGTGACGTCATCAGCATTCACATCGGTATCCGCAAGCACCGTCTCGAAGCGCCCGTCGGATAACTCCTCCAGTGTCGAGATGGCGCGCTTGTGACGCAGCAAACTCTTTGGACTCATTACCACCAGCGGCTTACGCGACGGCCGCAGGGCCTGACGACGCAACAGATGGTAGATCTGCGCCGGCGTGGTCGGCGTACAAACCTGAATATTCTGCTCGGCGCACAATTGCAGGAAGCGCTCCAGACGAGCGGAGGAATGCTCCGGCCCCTGACCCTCGTACCCATGCGGCAACAACAGGGTCAGACCGCAGATCCGCCCCCATTTGGATTCGCCGGAGGAAATGAACTGATCGATCACCACCTGGGCACCGTTGGCGAAATCACCGAACTGGGCTTCCCAGATAATCAGCGCCTGCGGCGTAGTCGTGGCATAGCCATACTCGAACGCCAGCACCGCCTCTTCGGAAAGCAGCGAGTCGTAGATATCAAACGGCGGTTGCGAGGCATCCAGATGCTGCAGTGGCACATAGGCTTCACCGTTTTTCTGGCTGTGCAGCACGGCATGACGATGCGAGAAGGTGCCGCGACCAACATCCTGACCAGTCAGACGGATTGGTACGCCCTGATCCAGCAAGGTGGCGTAGGCCAGCGTTTCTGCATAACCCCAGTTGATCGGCAAGGCACCGGCAGTCATCTTCTGTCGGTCTTCGATAATCTTCTTCACCTGCCGCTGCAGCACCACGCCTTCCGGAATGGTTTCCATACGGGAGGCAAGATCCTGCATGCGCTTCAACTTGAAGCCGGTATCCCAGTCATCCTGCAGCGAGTGGCCAAGGTAAGGTGACCAGTCAACAAACAGCGCCTTGTTCGGTTCGCGCACCAGACTTTTCACCACATGGGTGCCTTCATCCAGCAACTTGCGGTAGTCCTCGAAGATCCGCTCGTTATCAGCCTCGCTGATCACGCCTTCGCGCAACAGTTGCTCGGCATACAGGGTGCGCGTGGTCGGGTGCGACTTGATCTTCTTGTACATCAGCGGCTGGGTTGCCGACGGCTCATCGGCCTCGTTATGACCTAGGCGGCGATAGCAGATCAGATCGATCACCACGTCTTTCTTGAACTGCTGGCGGTAATCGACAGCGACCTGGGTGACGAAATAGACCGCCTCCGGATCATCCGCATTAACGTGGAAAATCGGCGCCTGCACCATCTTGGCGACGTCAGTGCAGTACTCAGTGGACCGCGCGTCTTCACGCTTGTGGGTGGTAAAACCAACCTGATTATTGACGATCACATGGACAGTGCCGCCGGTCTTGAAACCGCGGGTTTGTGACATCTGGAAGGTTTCCATCACCACGCCCTGACCGGCAAACGCTGCGTCGCCGTGGATCAGCAGTGGCACCACCTGATCACCAGCATGATCGTCACGACGATCCTGACGGGCGCGCACAGACCCTTCCACCACCGGCGAAACGATCTCCAGATGCGACGGGTTGAACGCCATGGCCAGGTGTACTTCACCACCCGGTGTCTGCACGTTCGAGGAGAAGCCCTGATGGTATTTCACATCACCGGAACCCTGCTCGATAAAGCTCTTGCCTTCAAACTCACCGAACAGATCTGCCGGGCTTTTGCCCAGCGTATTCACCAGCACGTTCAGACGGCCACGGTGGGCCATGCCGATGACCACTTCCTTGACGCCATAGCTACCGGCGCGCTGAATCAGCTCGTCGACCAGCGGAATCATCGACTCACCACCCTCAAGACCAAAGCGCTTGGTCCCCGGGTATTTGTTGCCAAGATATTTTTCCAGGCCCTCGGCAGCGGTGAGACGCTCAAGCAGGTGCTTCTTGATGTCGGCGCTGTACTGCGGGTGGCTGCGCACAGTTTCCATGCGCTGCTGCAACCAGCGTTTTTCTGCAGTGTTGACTATGTGCATGTACTCGGCGCCCACCGTCGAACAGTAGGTGCCCTTCAGGCAGTCAACAATTTCTCGCAGAGTCGCTTCCGGCTTGCCGATAAACAGGTTGCCGGTCTGAAACACGGTGTCCAGATCGGCTGTCGAGAGGCCATGGTGGGCCAACTCAAGATCCGGCACCTCTTCGCGCTCCATCTGGCCAAGCGGATCGAGACGGGCGACCTGATGACCACGGTTGCGATAGGCCGCAATCAGATGCAGCACCCGAACCTGACGTCGCTCATGCTCGGAGCTGACCGCGCCAGCACCCATTTTCTGCACCCGCGAGCGATTCTTCGCCTGCAACAGAAAATATTCGCGCACAGCAGAGTGCGGCACGTCGGATTCGACGGCACCATCAACAGCGGGAAGTTTTTCGAAATAGGCGCGCCAGTCTTCCGGCACGGAGTTGGGATCAGTCAGCCAGTCTTCATACAGGTCATCGACCCAGGCGGCGTTGGCGCCACCGATATGGGAGGAACCCCATTGCCGATACATGGAACTGTCTTGCATTGCAGCACGTTCCCTCATGGGGAAGGTTGCCCACGCTCCGGCTGCTGGCCTGGTCGATATGGTGACCGCAGGGAGGTAGCCCCGTTCCCACTTCTCTTCAGTTCAAGAGCCGGCGCTTTTTGGGCGTCAGCTCTCCCTTGTCTGGTTGTCTCCGGGGGGTTGCCCCGGATTGCTCCAGAGTCTAGCCCCTTTTCCTGAGCATTGTTAGACACATACCCGAAAAAGTAGCTGACATAGCACAACATTTTGCCGACCGACCCGGTCAGTCGACTAAAAAAAAGGCGACCCGAGGGTCGCCTTTTTCATTACACCGCTCTTTCCAGCAACATCTCACGGATGTGGCCGATTGCCCGGGTCGGGTTCAGACCTTTCGGGCAGACGCTGACGCAGTTCATGATGCCGCGACAACGGAACAGCGAGAACGGGTCATCCATTCTGGCCAGACGCTCATCAGTAGCCTGATCACGGCTGTCAGCAAGGAACCGGTAGCTCTGCAGCAAGGCAGCCGGGCCGAGGAACTTGTCCGGGTTCCACCAGAACGACGGGCAGCTGGTCGAGCAGCAGGCGCACAGAATGCACTCATACAGCCCGTCGATCTTCTCGCGATCGGCCGGTGACTGCAGGCGCTCGATGGCCGGCGCCGGGGTGTTGTTCTGCAGATACGGCTGCACCTTCTCGTACTGGTTGTAGAACATGGTCATGTCCACCACCAGATCGCGCACCACCGGCAAACCCGGCAGCGGACGCAGAATCAACGCCTTTCTGCCATCCAGCACGCCCGGTGCGGCCAGCGACAGCGGCGTGATGCAGGCCAGACCGTTCTTGCCGTTGATGTTCATGCCGTCAGAGCCACAGACGCCCTCGCGGCAGGAACGGCGGTACACCAGACTGTCATCCTGTTCCTTCACCAGGTTCAGGACGTCCAGCACCATCAGATCCTTGCCACCGGTGTCGACCTCGTACTCTTTCATGTACGGTTCGCGGTCGGTCTCCGGGTTGTAACGGTAAATACTGACTTTCATACAGGCTCTCCGTCAGTAGGTGCGAACTTTCGGCTTGAAGGTATCGACGGTCTTCGGCTTGAAGTTAACGTCGCGCTTGCCAAGCTGTTTGGTTTTCGGATCAAAGATCGAGTGGCACAGCCAGTTCTCGTCATCACGGTCCGGGTAATCGTAGCGGCTGTGGGCGCCGCGGCTCTCGGTGCGACCTTCCGCAGCGATGGCTGTGGCTTCGGCCACTTCGAGCAGGTTATCCAGCTCCAGCGCTTCGATCCGCGCGGTGTTGAACGCCTTACTCTTGTCACCCAGATGGGCTTCGCCAATACGGCCGCGCAGATCCGCCACCTTCTTGACGCCGTCGATCATCAGATCGCCCTTGCGGAATACCCCGAAGGCATTTTGCATGGTGGTCTGCAGCTCTTTGCGCAGGCTGGCAACGGACTCGCCACTCCTGGAATCGTCCCAGCGGCGCAGGCGAGCCGTGGCGCGATCCATGTCATCGCTGTTCGGCTCGGCCTGATCCATACCCTGACGCAGTGCCTCCTCGATATACAGGCCGGCAGCGCGACCGAACACCACCAGATCAAGCAACGAGTTGCCGCCCAGACGATTGGCACCATGCACCGACACGCACGCCACTTCGCCCACCGCGAACAGACCGGGAATGTGCTGAGCCTGGCCCTGATGACCACCATCCAGGCGCAACGCCTGACCATGAATATTGGTCGGAATACCACCCATCATGTAATGACAGGTCGGCACCACCGGAATCGGCTCCTTCACCGGGTCGGCGTGGGCGAAGGTTTTCGACAGCTCGCAGATGCCCGGCAACCGGGTGTGCAGCACCTCTTCACCAAGATGATCCAGCTTCAGGTAAACATAGTCACCGTTCGGGCCGCAGCCACGGCCGTCGAGGATTTCCATCATCATCGAACGCGCAACCACATCACGGCCGGCGAGATCCTTGGCGTTAGGGGCATAACGCTCCATAAAGCGCTCGCCATCCTTGTTGATCAGGTAGCCACCTTCACCACGGCAACCCTCGGTCACCAGCGTACCGGCACCGGCAATGCCGGTCGGGTGGAACTGCCACATCTCGATGTCCTGCACCGGCACACCGGCGCGCAGCGCCATGCCGATACCGTCACCGGTGTTAATCAGGGCGTTGGTAGTCGACGAGTAAATGCGACCGGCACCGCCGGTGGCAAATACGGTGGCCTTCGCCTTGAAGAACACGGCTTCACCGGTTTCGATGCAAATGGCAATCACACCAGCGGCATGACCACGGGCATCCGTGACCAGCTCAGCGGCGTACCACTCGCTGTAGAACTGGGTGCCGTTCTTCAGGTTCTGTTGATACAGGGTGTGCAGCAGTGCGTGACCAGTACGGTCGGCGGCAGCACAGGTACGGGCAGCCTGACCGCCCTCACCGTAGTTTTTCGACTGGCCACCGAACGGACGCTGATAGATGCGGCCTTCTTCGGTACGCGAGAACGGCAGCCCCATGTGCTCCAGCTCGAACACCGTCTGCGGCCCCACCGAACACATATATTCGATGGCGTCCTGGTCGCCGATATAGTCGGAACCCTTGACGGTGTCGTACATGTGCCAGCGCCAGTCGTCATTCGGATCCGCCGACGCGATGGCACAGGTAATGCCACCCTGAGCGGACACCGTATGCGAACGGGTCGGGAAAACTTTCGAGATCAGTGCGGTCTTGAAACCGGACTGGGCCATTTGCAGCGAGGCACGCATGCCGGCGCCACCACCACCTACTACGATGGCATCAAAGGTAACGGTGCGAATGCTCATGGATCAGACGCCTCCCCAGATAATCACCAGACCCCAGAGTAAATAGACGAGGGTCAACAACGCGATAACGAGCTGCGCCAGCAAACGAATGCCAGTCGCGGCCGCACCGATCTGACGGGTGGTCAGGTAATCGGTGGTCACCGTCCACAAACCGATCCACGCATGCGCGCCGACCGCCACGATCATGAAGGTGTTGGCGATCTGCATCGCCAGACAACCCATAAAGCCGGACCAGGCCTCATAGCTGACCTCGCCCTGGGCGAGCAACCAGCCCACCACTACAACGGTATAAACAGCCAGAATCACCGCGCTGACGCGCTGTACCAGCCAATCGGACAGGCCATTACGGCCCAGAGTCGTAACGCTGGTTACCATACCCACACCCCCGCAAGAACCATCAAAACCCCTGCAATGGCAAAACCGGCGATGGCGAAACGACGGCCGCCTTCCAGAGTTTCACCAATGCCCCAATCCATAATCAGATGCTTGATACCCGCCACGAAGTGATAGGCCAGAGCCATCAGGATGCCGAAGATCACCACCTCGGCAGGCCAGGTATCGAGCAGCTCTTTCATTTCAGCAAAGCTTTCCGGGGATGCCAGCGAGCGATCCAGCATCCACAGCAGAATCGGCACCGCCACAAACAGGGCGACACCGGCAATACGGTGGGAGATGGAAGCCAGGGCAGGAATCGGGAACTTGATCGTGGTCAGATCGAGATTTACGGGACGCTTGTCGTTCACGTTAGCCATCACTATGCCAGGCTCCGGCGGCCGGAGCGGTTGTCGGGAACGTGCAGAAAAACAGCACTGGACGGAGTCCTTTGCCACTTACCGTCGGGTCACCGGTACGCAGCGGGGCGCAAGTATAGCCCCGCGCCCCCGGAAAACAAACAACCGGACCGGAAAAAACCACCCAAGACACTGTTTTCAAAGGCGCAATTTCACACGACCCTGAAGTCACGGATATTTCTTCCGGGCTCGCCCCATCACGGTGCAGACGAGCAGGCGTAACATGCTGTTTACCTTGCACATTTATGAAAGTGTGAAAAATACCCGTTTCGTTGACAAAGATGTGTCAAATCTTTAATTTCGCCCGGCCTCGGCGAGCCAATCAGATTCTGTCCATTCAGTCTGGCCGCCACTCCGCCCGCGAAGGAGAACATCCATGACCGAGAAGAAAGCCATCCTCAAGGTAGAGGGCCACGAAGACATCAGCCTGCCGATCTACACGCCGACCATCGGTCAGGAAGTCATTGATGTCGCCAGCCTCACCGGCAAGGGCCTGTTCACCTTTGATCCGGGCTTTACCTCCACCGCCTCCTGCGAATCGAAGATCACCTATATTGATGGTGATAAAGGACAGCTGCTGCACCGTGGCTACTCCATCGAGGAGCTGGCCAACAAATCGGATTATCTGGAAGTTTGCTACCTGCTGCTGTTCGGCGAGCTGCCCACCGCAGAGCAGAAGGAATCCTTCGTCAGCACCGTGAAAAACCACACTATGGTTCACGAGCAGCTGCAGTTCTTCTACCGTGGCTTCCGCCGTGACGCGCACCCGATGGCGGTCATGTGTGGCGTGGTCGGCGCGCTGTCGGCGTTCTATCACGACTCCACCGACATCAAGAACCCGACGCACCGCGAAGTCACAGCGTATCGCCTGATCGCGAAAATGCCGACCATTGCCGCCATGTGCTACAAGTACGCCGTTGGTCAGCCATTCATGTATCCGCGTAACGACCTGACCTACTCGGAAAACTTCCTGCACATGATGTTCGGCACCCCGTGCGAGGAATCGAAGATCAGCCCGGTACTGGCCAAGGCCATGGATCGCATCTTCATTCTCCATGCTGACCACGAGCAGAACGCTTCCACCTCGACCGTGCGTCTGGCCGGCTCCTCCGGTGCCAACCCGTTCGCCTGTATCGCCGCCGGCATTTCCGCGCTGTGGGGCCCGGCACACGGTGGCGCCAACGAAGCCGTGCTGAACATGCTCGACGAAATCGGCGACGTGTCCAACATCGACGCCTACATCGCCAAGGCCAAGGACAAGAACGATCCGTTCAAGCTGATGGGCTTTGGTCACCGCGTCTACAAGAACTACGACCCGCGTGCGTCTGTGATGCGCGAGTCCTGCCACGAAGTCCTGAACGAGCTTGGCATCCACGATCCGCAGCTGGAACTGGCGATGAAACTGGAAGAAATCGCCCTGTCCGATCCGTACTTCAAGGAGAAGAAGCTGTTCCCGAACGTCGACTTCTACTCCGGCATTATCCTCAAGGCGATGGGTATCCCGACTTCCATGTTCACGGTGATCTTTGCCCTGTCCCGCACCGTCGGCTGGATCGCGCACTGGAACGAAATGATCTCCAACCCGTACAAGATTGGCCGCCCGCGCCAGCTGTACACCGGCTACGACGAGCGCAAGTTCACCCCGGTGAACGAACGCAAGTAATCCGCAAAAGTCGGTACGACAAAAAGGCCACCTCCGGGTGGCCTTTTTGCTTCTGTGCGTTCTGAGCAAGTGCTGTTTATACCGGATTAATCCAATCACGGAGACGGGCGCAGCGTTATCCTCACAACTGAAGTCACCCCACTGCTGCAAGGAGGTGTGCCATGCCTGTCAGATCCGTTGCCGACTATCTGGATCGGCACCACTACACATATCACAGCTACAACCACCCACCGGCAGACCGTGCACTGGATATTGCCGAAGCAGCACGCGTACCGGATAGCCAGCTGGCTAAAACCGTGATCCTGAATGCGGATGGCGAGCTGATCATGGCGGTACTACCAGCCAACCAGCTGGTTGACCGCGAACGGCTACGCCGTGCCATCGGCGCCATCCACCTGCGTTTTGCCAGCGAAGACGAGTTCCGTGATCGTTTCCCGCAATGTGAAACCGGCGGCGAGCCCCCGCTTGGCAAGCTCTACGGCATGCCCGTATATCTCGACGACATGCTCGCCAGGCAGGACTGGATCGCCTTCAACGCCGGCACCCATACCGAGATCATCAAGATGGATATGGTCACGTTCCGGGAAATGAACGAACCGGTGGAGTGCAGTTTCACCACCTGGCACTGAGGCTGTAGGAACGGTCGACCGACCGCGAATCCCAGGCCGGAGCAATTCCGGCCGGGTTCTTATTGCCAGAGGAATCCGCTGGTCCACATCCCCATCAAGCGATCATTGAACACCACCTGCGCCGATACACCACGTGCCTTCACCACACCGAAACAGACATGCAGTGGCAACAGATGTTCTTCGCGCGGATGACAGAAGCGTGCCGCAGGCGCCTGCTGCCACTGCCGCAGTCGTTCTGCGCGCCTCTTATTGTCCAACTCACCGGCCGTCATGGTGTGTCGAAGCCAGTCATCGAATGCCAGAGAGTCCGCCACACTTTTCTCTGTCGGTTCGGAGAAAAATGCGCGCAGGTTATGAAATGACAATCCGGACCCGATAATCAGCACGCCCTCATCGGACAAGGGCGCCAATGCCTCACCGAGGCGAATATGCGCATCTGGATCAAGACTGGAAAGCAGTGATAGCTGGATGCAGGGAATATCCGCAGTCGGATACATCAGCTTGAGAGGCACAAACAGGCCGTGATCAAAACCGCGAGACGGGTCGGCTTGCACGGCAATATTCCGTGCGGCGAGCAACTCACCGATGCGTGCTGCCAGCTCCGGCGCTCCGGGGGCAGGGTAGCGGATCTGGTAGGACTCGGGCGGAAAACCGTAGTAATCGTAGATCAGTTCGGGCAGCGCTGCGCTTGTTACTGACGCCTGCGACTCTTCCCAGTGGGCACTGACCACCAGAATCGCTTTCGGCTTGCCAAGGCGCGCCGGGATGTCTGCCATAAATCGGGTCAGACCGGCGTGAGCAGGATCAGCAAGCAGCGGCAACGGGCCGCCGCCGTGGGGCAGAAAAAGAACCGGGACAGCCATCACAACACTCCGTTCGAGCAGCACCTGTCAGGCACCACCTTAGCGGAGCCGGAACGATCAGCACAGCCTCCGCTTTATGCAGCGGAGGCGGCTCAACGTCAGGCATTGGGACTAAGCCGAAGGCAGTGTGTAAGGGTAACCGCCGATACCCCTTCCACATCTGGCCAGTATTGAATAACAGATGGCGCAAATTGTGCGGCCTCATGGGCTTAACATCAGGCGCCTCTGCCCAGATAGCAGAATACGAATAATAAACTTGGGGACCGCAATGCCGACTCATTCTGCACGCTCGCTAATCGCGACACTGGTTGTACTATGCTCACTGCCTCTGTCGACAACGACACTCGCAGGGCCTGCAGAAGATGCTGTTTACCAGCTTGCCCAACAATGCGTTGCGATCAGATCCCCCGGCACCGGAAAGTATCTGCGCAATAATCTGGATGTGTTCAGCTTCAGTACCGGCGATGTCAATCAGGCAGAAAAATTCTTTATCAAACCGGCAAGGCTGGGCGATTTCCTGCTAACCGACCGCAGCGGGCGTTATCTGACCAGCATGGTGCCGCAGGTAGAAGGGCCCTTCCCGCAACCAGGCATGGCATCGGAATGGAACATCAGCGCCCAGCAGGTCGCCAGTAACAGCTTCCGCTTTAAACTGAATAACCGCTTTACCTTCGCACCGATCCAGTACGAATACATGCAGAAAATTACCCGCAAGTTTCTCTGGTTTACTTACCACACCTGGGAGCCGCGCATTGACCGGCATTTCGATCTGGTAGCGCGCACGGATTGCAAGCCTTATCCGGAAATTACCACCAACGTACGCGGCAACACCCTTGCCTTGAAGGGCGACATCAATGCCCCTGTGCGCGGCTACGTCGATGCCCACACCCATATCACGTCGTATGAGTTTATGGGCGGCCGGGTAATGCATGGCGCGCCGTTCCACAAGTACGGGGTGCCATGGGCGCTGGACGACAGTGCCCGCAACCATGGCCCGAACGGCTCGCTGGACCTGATCGGCAACCTGCTCGAGTACGGCGACCCGACCTTCCGCTATGACACTCGTGGCTGGCCGGATTTTCCGTTCTGGCCGAATGCCCGGCAGAAAACCCATACCGGCTACTACCACAAGTGGATCGAGCGGGCCTGGCTGTCCGGCATGCGCATGAACGTCACCCTGCTGGTGGAAAATCAGGTGCTGTGTATTGCGCAGTCCACTATCAACCCGGCCGGCTGGCTGCCGAAAAACAGTTGCAACACCATGGACAGCATTCGCCTGCAGGCGAAGCGCATCTATGAAATGCAGGATTACATTGATGCCCAGGCCGGCGGACCCGGAAAAGGCTTCTTCCGCGTAGTGACTTCACCGGCACAGGCACGGCAGGTGATCGCCGACGGCAAACTGGCGGTGGTAATGGGCGTGGAAGCGTCGGAAACACTCAACTGCGGCGTCAAGGACTACTGCGATATCTCGAAGATCGAGCAAGGCCTGAATGAACTGTACCAGCTCGGTGTGCGCGCGATTTTTCCGGCACACAAATCCGACAACCAGTTCAGCGGCGGCAAGGTCGAGAACGGTTTTGTTAATCTCGGTCAGGCGTTGGCCACTGGCCACTACTTTGAAACCAAACGCTGCGATGAACACACCCGCGGCAAAGCCATGGACTCGGGCCTGCCGGTGATCGGCGAGGTGCCGGTGATTAATGATCTGCTGGTACAGGTGGGTGCATCACCAAGCTATGACGACCATGATGATCACTGCAATACCCGCGCACTCACACCGTTTGGCGTCTATCTGGTTAATCGCATGATCGACCTGAACATGATCATCGATCTCGACCATCTCAGCGCCGATGCCACCTCACAGGTCATGGACATTGCCGAAGCACGTAACTACAGCGGCGTGGTCAGCTCGCACAGCTTTATGCACGGCGCCAAGGACGGCACGCTGCATCGCAACTTCAAGCGCATGCTCAACGCCGGCGGCTTTGCCGCCCACTATATGTCCAACGTAGATGGTGCCCGCGACAGGTTCCCCGACTATCTGGACGCTGTTGCGCAGACGCCTTACTTGCTGGCCATGGGCATCGGCACCGACACATCCGGCCTTGCAGCCCAGCCCGGCCCGCGCAGCAACCCGGGCGACCCGCTGGTGTACCCGTTTACCACCGAGTTCGGCACGGTGTTTGACCGGCAGAAATCAGGTAATCGCACCTTCGATCTGAACAACGAGGGCATGGCGCATTACGGCCTGCTCCCCGACCTGATTGAAGATATTCGGCAGCGTACCGACAGTCGCATTTATGAAGGCATCATGAATTCCGCAGAAGGGTATCTGCAGATGTGGGAGCGGGCTGAAAGCAATAATAATGCGCAGCATGTGAATCCGCTCTAACAGCAGATTGTCATCTGCGCCGAAACAGCTGGACCACAGAAAATGGAGAGCGTCATGTCAGGAAGCAGGGAACGGGCCACACGAACCACTATCAGGGCTGCCATGCTCATCGCCACCAGCTTGTTACTGGCCGCCTGTGACATTGAGGTGGCGACCAACAAAGGTGGCGTAGTGACGTCCCACCCCGCCGGCATTAACTGTGGAACTGGGGTTCCCTCAACCCAGCGGGTATGCACGATAAGCAGTTATGAAAAGCTGAAATCCGCTTATGGCAGCCTCGGCGAGATCCGCTTCACCGCTACCCCGCTGGATAATTATCGCCTGTCACACTGGAGCGGCTGCGACAGAACCGAGCGACTGCACTGCTTCAAGAAAACCGGCAGCGATATCGTCGTGACGGCCACCTTTGCACCGATCACATTGGCTAGTGACCCCGCGTCGTCGGAAGTACTGCGGTTCGTTGCCATTGGCGATGTCGGCACCGGAAAGAACGGTCAGCTGCGAGTCGCCAGTGCGGTGAAGCAGATTTGCGATTCAGCAACCAATCCCTGCAGTTTTGCCGTCGGCCTGGGCGATAACCTTTATGAGCAGAATGTGCTCAGCCCCTACTCAAGCGTATTCGACTCCCACTTTGTTGCCCCCTACCAGAAGCTCGGCTTTCCGTTCTACATGGCACTGGGCAACCACGACAGTGACCTGCTGATTGACGGGTTCGGCAACTTTACTGCAGTCGGAGACACCCAGGTTGCCTACAGCGATGTGAACCCACAATGGAAAATGCCCGGCCGGCATTACCAGCACTCCCACCCCGAAGGCTCCGGCACACCGATTGCCACTTTTCTGGCGCTGGATTCCACTCCACTGATGACCATTATCGACCCCAGCATTGCCTACTGGCCGCAGTACGATCTCAAGCAGGGCAAGTGGGCGCGGGAAGCGCTGGCAGCCAGCAATGCCACCTGGAAGTTTGCCTACGCACATCACCCCTACCTCTCCAACGGCTGGCATGGCAATGCGGGCAGCTACGACGGGTTTACCCCGCTGTTCTACCGATTGTCCGGCGAGTACTACCGCAACTGGCTGCAGAACAACATATGCGGCAAGGTAGACGTGTTTTTCGCAGGACATGACCACGACCTGCAGTTGTTGCATTCAGTACCAGAGTGCGGCAACACCCTGTTCGTGGTCTCCGGTGCCGGCGGAAAAAGCAATGATCCGGATGAAAGCGTGGGGATCGAGGAAGCGCAGTACAATCCGGCAATGTTCTATGCCACTGACACCCTGGGCTTTGTGATCGTTGAGATTCGCGGCAATGAGCTGACGCTGCAGTTCTACAAGGTACCCACCGGCGATACCGAAGCTGCCAGTCACGGACTCCCTATCAGCACGACCCCGGTGTATAGCCGTACCTTTAAACGCAGGGAAATGCAGTAGCATCTTCCCTGCACTCAAAAGAACCAGCATGAACGGCGTGCGCCTGAGTGTGGTTATAGATCTCTCTGGCGATCACTTTGGCCCAGACTCCAACGTATGTGCGCTCTTCCGCTTGGCGGAGGGCCGAATGGTACCTTGGCATGGGGCATTACGGCCTGCTTCCCGACCTTAATTGACGAAACCCGCTCCGCTGAACTTCTGCCGACCCGGCGCAGTTCAGGGAGCGGAGGGCCGATTACGGCGCTGCAAGAACCCCCATGGCAACGAGCTCGTAGATACGAACTGACGCGGCATTAGAGTTAACCAGCACGCGAAGATGGCTCATCTGACGGGCGCTGGCGAAGGTGCAGGCAATACGACCATTGCCGATCACCAACGTGGGACAGTCGGTCAGCAGTGCAATGGAAGTAAAGGCCATGCCGTCCGCCGAATACTGGATGGTGGTATCCGTGTTATTGGCAGCATTGGTGTACATGGTGATCTGGCTAACCAGGTAGTTGTCATCAAACGCGATGGTGACCGAGTCGCCATTCACATTGCCGGACCAGAACAATCCCGAATTTTCCCCTTCAACCAGATCAAAAACTGCATCGTTGATAATTCCGGCATTCTCGGAATCATAGGTGGCAGTTGCAACGCCGCCGCTATCCTGACTGGCCACATTGAAAGGGGTCGGCGGCACACTGCCACCCTCTCCGCCCGAGCTCGAACCACCGCAAGCTGCCAGCAAGGCAGAAGCGAGAGCAATAACCGAAAAACTGCGAAATGACTTCAAGCGCATCTTTATCTCCCTAATTTAAAAATTATCCCATCGGCACCAAAGCCGCGGCGGGGATAATACAGAGATCAGGGAGAATTTGAAGAAGATATAAGACATTAACAAAGAAAATTGCCAACGATATCATATGGATATCATGCATCACGGAAAAGCCTTGGAACTCGGCCATTCCTATAGGAAATGGCCAACTAACTACTCATCTCTTGCAAGCCGATGGTATGGTTTGGCAAAAGCTAGGACCTCATAAACCTTAATAGCGCGTATGGGATAATCATCCCTGACATAAACAGGCCGGACGATAATCTGCTCAAGGATCACCGGCTCTTTGAAAGTGCATAAATCACCAGATGCATTGTCAGACCCATAATCGACGCCATAGGTGGAATCACCATTTGTAATGCAATCCTGCGGATGGTCGCGCTGCATACGGTGACGATAAGGATCCTTGCCTGGCTCAGCCAACCATATCTGGTAAGGATTCGGGAGTGCCCCGGTGAAATCCTCCGAGAGCCGCAACTCTTTATCCCTTTGTGTATCGTGGCTAGCAAACACAAATACGGCATGTACAAGCTGAGGCTCTGGAAAGGAAATGACCACCTCATCGCCATCAACATTACCCACCCAGTACTGCCCTGGGATTCTCTCTCCGTCATTGACTAGATGAGCATTGCCATCATCATAGTTAGCACTGGCAACAGCACCTCTACCGGCCAAGGCAATATTCACGTTCGGATCAAATTATTGCCCGGATGACCCGCCACCGCAAGAAACAACCGAAATCAACGAGAACAAAGCAACTGGCATTGAAAATATTGCCTTCATTATTATGTAGACCCTCATGCCCGAATCAACCTTAAACTCAAAGTTAATAATAAATTGTATGATAGGAGGACTTCCGCACCACACTTGCGATACAGCCTGCAAGCACCACATCATCGCATGTCAATAAATTAAGAACCAACGATTTTCGGAATTCATTATGGCAACTATGTAAAGCTCTAAAAATGCTTCAAATGACGGAATATGAATATCAAATACATATTGCCTGCCATAATAATCAATCGACACTATTTTGAGATAAAAATGATTTCTGGCGACACTGCTCTCGCGCAAGGATTTTTACTTTCTCTCGACGCCATCGATGACCAGTAACCAATGCGATAGGAACAAGCATAATTCCAAAATATAAAATGGCAGCATTAAACTTATGGCGACCATACTTATCTTCATAAGTGTAGTACGGTTTTCCATCAAAATGCATTTCAAGAGCTGATTGAGTGAGCCTCCCATTTTTTAAATAACGGTAAGTCATGATTGATTTACCTAGAAACTGACGCCTTTCCTCCTCTGAGCAATTCTTAATCCGGGCGCCATGCTCAATGCCATTATTGTCCTCTAGAGTAACGTACCCGCTACGCCTTTCTAAAATACAGCCCTTTACATTAACGATAATGCCTTCAATAACTTTGACGCGAGGATCATCCAAAGATTCCACCGGAGGACTAGAGTAATAGACAAATAAGAATCCCAATCCGAAGAAAACAACAGTCATTCTCCAGTCCCAGTAACGGAGTATTCTCTCAAATATACCGAGAGAATCTAATTCAGATAACGATAGCTCTTTATTCCTCACCACATCACTCCTTCTTTACCTGTTCACTCAAACCCATAAATGAATCAGGCAATAAAAACAAGTCGGACATGCCACCCAATAAGTCTCTAGCCATATCAGGACCTTTTGGATCAGCTGCAATTTTTGCAGGCGTTTTAATAATATTCATTAACGTGCTTGCCAGCTCCAAAGTTAATCCAGGGCTCGTATCATTAAATAAAAGATCCGAACTGTAAGTGAATAAGCTGTTCACATCTTCCGAGGGATTAAAGAAGACACCTTTCGACAGACCATTAAGCCCGTCAACGGCCATCGGCGCCCCCAGCATACAGCTCGGGAGATTCGTCGAGCAAACCCCCACACCCGCAACCATCTGCCCGTACCCGAACGACGCGTCCAGCGCTCCCTCGGCACCATTATTCACATACCCGACAGCGGTCAGGCCCGCCCCTGGCAACAACACCCCCATCGTTAGAGCGGGCGTAGCAAAAGCGGTTGCACTCGCAGCCGCGAAGGCCTGTATCGGCTGCCGGATCATGGCACTCTGCGATTCAGCACTTGCCTGCTGCAGTGCTTCGTAATAACTACCAGCATTGAGGTTCATGCTCAGGGCATTAAGAATTGGTTTCCTGCCTAACCCCATCATTTCGCCGCTGTATCCGTATTCTAATTCAAATAGATGGTCGCGATTAATCATCGGGTCATATTTCTGTGCATTAGTTGCCACAAAGGCACGCGTAACTTCACCGTCCTGATGCCGAATTAGCCCCGCGCCATAGCTGACCTTTGTTAAAAACTGCCAAGCAGCTATCTCATCGTAGTCAGCAAACAACACCGACCCGCGATGGCTGCTATCCGCAGCGAATGATTCGTCCACCAGTGCATAAGCTGTGCTGACGAGTTCCTTCAAAGCCTGCTCTTCCGATATACCTCGCTCAGCCGCGTATTGCTTATAGTTGTCTGCGATCAGCTTTAACTCCTGACTGTGCAGCTGCCGGTTATAGGTATCCGCCTGCTTGGCGATCCAGGCACCGTCGTTAACGTCGCCGCCAACCATCATGGCGCCAGCAAGGCCTGCAAGCTGCGAAGCAGCGGTACGCCATGGACCCTCTTGGCCAGCAAGGTGATCAAGCTGAGGGCTGAGCCACTGGTTTAATCCGGCAGCTGCGGCGCCGGTGGCGAAGTCACCACCAGTAGCTTCCGTAATCAGGCCACCGGCGACGCTGTGCAGGCCGACACGACCTATACCACCTTCAATGAACTGGCTGAACTGTCTTGCATTGCCTTCGGCTCCTCCTGAGTTAGCCAGATAATCCCCGAGATTGCCGATCTGGTTATACGCCAGCGCGGAGAGAACATTATTGCCCTGGTTCTCCATGCTGACTCTGAGATAGTCGTTGAAACTGCCGCCCTGAATTGCCGCCGAGGCTCCTGCAGAGACCAACCCCTGAGTAGCATTATGCAGGGCAAAACCTGTCATGCCCTGCCAGCTATTAAGTTGAAACCCCTTTGTTATATCAAACGCCGCCTGAGTTTGAATGGCACCTTCAGAGGCTTTGCCGAACTGCCACTCGTTGTACATAGGATCAATGAATCCGCTGACAACGCCTGCGGTAAGCCCTGATGTGGCCAAACCCTCCAGACTATCCCGGCCACCAAGATCAGACAGAGCACGATCCAGCTTGCCGCCGTTGTTAATGGTGGAAACCGTCAGCGTCGACGCGGCGGAGCTGATCACGGCGCCTGCCATGGCGCTGGACGTGGTAGCGACCGTGCCAGCCGTAACACCTGCAGCCGCAGCGCTGCCCACAGTTACCGTGGTGCCGGCTGCGCCCTGAATGGCGCCAACCAGATTGGCGCCCGCACCACCCGTCATCGTCGTCACAACAATCGTGACCGCCAGCGCAAGCCCCGGGCCCATGCCCTGGCTTTCATAATCCCAACTGTCATGAACTTCCTTGATCTGCTGCCAGTCGACGTCGCCGCGCTGTTCCATCTCCTTCAGCCAGGCAAGCTGGGGATCAGCGGCGACCATGGCATCGATCATTTCACTGACGCTTGCCTGATCGATTTCAACAATATCGATCTGGATACCCTGAGCCGCGTTGATGGCCAGGTTACCGGCAGCCTGAAGCTGGGTCTGTCTGATGGTTTCATCAACAGAACCAGCGCCCTCGACCTTCTGCCAGGACAGGCTGGAATCTTCCTCATGTACGCTGTGCTGAACAACATCCTTGGTCGAGGCAAAGATGATCTGGCCCTCGGTGTCCAGCGTAATGTCTTCAGAGGCACTGAGTGACGCAGCTTCAAAGGTCTGATTGCCCTTCGAGGTAATACTGATATTCGAGGCTGCTATCTCGGTGACAACAGCTACCGTCTTGTCGAGCTGTTCGCGGCTGATGGCATTGGACGTACCGAACTCGCCCATGCGCTTGTCTTCGATTAACTCCTGATGGTAGTCGTAGGCAGCCAGCAGGCTCACCTGCCCGCCGGCATCAAACGATACATTCTCAGCAGCATTGATCTGCCCCGCTACAATCTGGATATCCCCGCCACTCAGGATCGTCAGGTTACCGCCTGCTTCAGCAGTGCCCCCTTGTACGTTCGTGTCGGTAATACGGTGCTGGAAACGCTCACTCGTCCCGCCACCTCCATCGGATTCACTGAACCGGTGATCCACAGTTTGTGTCGATGCAACATCCCAGATCACATCACCGCCCGCAGAGACCAGAATATCGTTGTCCGCTTTCAATTCGGTGCCGACCGCGTACAGGCCGCTTTGCGTCAGCAGAGTGATATCGCTGGCAGCCAGCGTCGAGACTTCCTCTCGGTGCTGGCTGGACTGATGGCCGCGCTCGTCTTTGATCGTGATATTGGCGTCAATGCCGGTCGCGCCCGAAACACCAAGCGTCATGGCGTCCACGATAAAGTTCTGCATCTCTGCTATTGCCTTGATAGGGGCGCGCAGCTCTCGAGTTGTCACGTTCCAGCTACGATCTTCCAGAGCGACGGTATCGATGATGATATTGTTCAAACCGCCACTCAGGACAACCGGCATCCCGGTTTCATCCAACAACATATTGCCGGTCTCATCCGTGGCAACAGAGACGCCTCCCAGGCGCAGTGCATCTCCGGCTTCCAGAGCAGCACCTGCCATAAACATGTTGCCATCGGCGTTGATGTCGAGATCCCCACCGGACGACAACCCGGCAACAGCAAGCGACTCGGTGTGGCTGCCCTTATCCTTGGTTTTCACCCGCGCAGCATTCTTCTTGATGATCAGCGTGCGCTCATACTCGGTGTTGATGCCGGACTCGATGCGCACATCGGTTCCGGCATTCACGGTCACGCCTTGCTCGCCATGTCCAGTCGACGCAAGGATGGCGACTTCGCCCCCTTCGGCGTCGAGCGTTAACTGACCGCCGGCCTGAATCTGCGTGCCGATCAATTCGCTGCCAACATGCTCGGAGATCTTTTTCTTTTTGCTGAAGGTGCCACGAGAGCTTTGCATCAGGTAGCTGTAGTAACGGTCTTGCACCGCTTCGATGCGCAGGTCATTGCCGGCAAACAGGCTGACATCGGTGCCGCCGGCAAGCTGGGCGCCGGCCAGTACGATGTCCTGTTCGGCGCGCATCAGGGTGTCGAGCGCACTGCTGATATCGGCACTGAGATGGGTGAGCATATCCAGCTTGTTGCGGGCCGGACCGTCCATGTTGTAGCTGCGGCGGATTTCAATGGTATCGACCTGAATATTGCCACCAGCCTGTACGTCCAGCTGTTCGGCGGAGATCTCCGAACCCCGAATGAAAACGTCATTGCCGCTGTCGAGTGTGAGTTTGCCGGCGGCCTCGATCCGGGCCTGATCGCCGAGCATGGTGTAGTTCTGGCGACCGGCAGAGACATGCTCGAAGGCAGTTTCGTTGCGGATGTCACCTTCCGCAGCCAACGCCACATCGCCGCCGCTTATCAAGCCACTGCGGTTGACAATGTCTTCGCTAGCCGTCAGTGACAGCGTCTCTCCGGCCAGCATGCTGCCGGTGTTGGTGATACTGCCGTCGCTGGCAGTGGCGGTGAGGTTTTCCTGTGCACGAATGGTGCCGCTACTGCTGATGGACCCCGCTTTAATATCCACCGCCTGACCGGCAATCAAGGCATCGGGAGGCTGAATACCATTAGCGAGATAGACCACCGGCACCAGCACCTTGTAGCCGGCCACTTCTCGCTCTTCCAGCCAGATAATGTCGCTTTGCAGGGCGTTGATCTGCTCGGCAGACAGAGACACTCCCACGGAAAGCTCAAGCGATTCCGCAGCGGCAATACCCTGATCCATCAGCAGGGTGAAAAACTGCTCGCGATCTTGCTGGGCGGTGCCGGCCAGCACCGGCTGGCCCATTAACGAGTTCTGAAGCAGGTTCAGCTCATAGAAGCTGTCGCCGAGAAGTCGCTGGCCGGGTTCGGGATTCCAGCCAAGGCGATCGAGCATGTAGCTTGACCCCATAAAACCGCTATGGGAGGCGAACAAGGGATTGGTCTCAATCAGGTAGGGATGGTTGGCACTGCCATTAAAGACGAAAAGACCATTACGACCCGGGAGAGCAAACCCACCCACCACTAAAGGATCGAGACGGTAGAGCGAGGAATCTGCGAGCCCATCCCCGCGCAGAGCCGCCTGGGTATTCGTGAACACCGGGTCATTCTCGTGCACACCGTTTACCACCTGCGCAACACCGCTGATGTTAACGTTTCCACCAGCTGCAATACGACCTGCGACAACAGTCTGGTAGGTGTACTCAGCAGGTGCATACTGCGGGTCTGCCCTGCCGCATCGCACCATGTAGCGATTACAGGTTTCCGGGTCCTCGTCTGCGCGTATCGTTGTGTAAGTGTACTTTCTGTCTTTCTCCCAGCTGCTGCTGGTCTGCACATACCACGAGGAATCCGTGCGGGTTTCGTGCTCAAGCGCGACGTCATATCCACTGTTGGTGATAGTGCCGCCATTCCCTTCGGCATCATCGTAGATGGCAATATCAACCGTACCGTGTGCACCAAGCAGGCTATACAGGTTAGTCAGAACATGCGCCTGAATATCCAGATTGCCGCCAGCAAGGATCACGCCTTCCACCGGCAGGAATTCAAAGGCCAGCTGATCCTCAGGGATAAATTGTTCCCGATACGAATCCCGATAGGTTCTCGATCGACAGCCAGAGTAACGGTTCTGGAGAAAGCACCTTTCGTTATAGCTTTCGCCAACGCCGGTTTCAGGGAAGGTCAGTAATGGTTCTGTCCACTCGAGTGTCCCGAGAAACTCGCCGACACCGGTATTGGTCACTTGATCGGCATGCAGGTGGATATCGCCGGTCTGGGTGCCGATAAGTCCACCCTCGTTATATACGCCGGCGGCTGCCATCTGGCTCAGGCCAGACAGGGTCAGGTTGATCACCGCGTAGATATCGCCGGCATTGTAGAGGTTATCTACCCTGAGGTTAGCGCTAGCACCAGCAAGTATCAGCGAATCAATATCGTTCCCGACTTCGAATGCTTCAATAGACAAATCACCTTGTGCGGCAAGGCTGCCGGTGTTGCTGACCGTATCAGCATTGATCAACAGCATTCCGGTCGTCGACAGAATGCCCTCGTTACGAAGCTCGCCACCGGCGACAAAGCTGGCATCGCCAGCCAGACGCCAATCGGATACTTCGCCCACGACAATATCGTTGGCGCTGGTCAGGGCAAGCTCCGCTGCCTGCACTTCCCCCCGATGAATGTAGTCATCAACCGTCATACCCAGCCGACCGGAGGCAGCAATGCTGCCATCCGCGTTGTCGAGGTCAGCCGCATCCAGAGTCAGGTGTCGGCCTTCGATCACGCCCTGATTGGCAAGGGTGGTATCCACCTGGATATCTGCGACATCGGTGCGAATCACGCCGCTGTTGTTAAGGCTCTCGAGCTCTGCTTCCAGCAGTCGGCCGGTGATCGCCGCATCCGCGTCGATCTGCAAACTCTGGGCCTGAATATCAATCCGGCGCGCTTCAGAGGTCGCCGGGGTATCAGGCGTAGCGGCAAGATGAATATCAGCATCGGCCACCAGATCAAGACGATCCCCGGCGGTGACAGCGCCGTCGGCAACGATGCTGTGGGCGGATATCGCCACATCGTCGGCAGCACTGACGCGGGTGAAACGCAGCGCACCATCGGCATCAATTTCAACGCTGCCAAGCTGTGCCGCCACCGGGGCATCCAGATGCACTCCGACACCAGCATCGTTGGCAATCAGGCGGATACGATCACCATAGATACCACCCACCGACGAGGAGCTGATTGCAAACTCCGGCGGCGTGTCCGGTGTGGCGTCATTAGCGGTCAGCGAAAGATCGCTGTAGGCCACCTGATGATGACCGGCAACCAGATTCAGTTCATGGCCCTGGATTTCGGCGTTGAGGCGGATCGCACCGGCCAGCACATCGAAGCGGTCGGCATCCTGCATATTCGCCCCGGCACCTTCAAAATCCACACTGCCGCCACGAATATCGAAGCCGGTCAACGCACCATCCAACAGTTGCGGTGTGCCGGTGGTCAGGGTGCCGCGAACCGTATTGATAAAGCCGCAGCCGTTACAGGTAATGCCGTTCGGGTTGGCGATGACCACATCCGCCTGCTGGCCACCCACCTCAACAGCACCAAGCAGCGAGGATGGATTAGCTGATACCACTTCATTCAGGATCAGGCTGGCGCTGCCCGGGGCAAGATGGGGATTGGCTTCTATGTAGCCGCCAATATCGGTCCGCACGACTTCACGGCTGTTATTGAGAATGACGCCCTGCTCGCTGACGTTGAAAGTGCCATAGCGGTTATGCGACAGGCCGGATGCACTCGGGGTGGCAATATTGACGATGCGGGTGCCATTGGCTGACAGGTCCAAAGTGGTGTTGCCATCCGCAGGCAGCACTTCCGTGGCATGCAGGACCAGCGGCTGGGCAACGATGACAAAAGACAGCCATGCCGCCAGCCCACGCTCGACCAAGCTCATCCTGCGGTCATGAATCGTCATCTGACATCTCCCTTGTCCTGCGGCAAATCATCGTGTCACCAACTCAGCGTTATGCTGGCCCGCAACACATGACTGTTGCTCGAGCGGGTCGTGGAAAAACTGTTCAGCGGCGCGCTGACCTGCAAACCGGCACGCATGCGCTGCCAGGTAAGATCGGTGCCAGCCGTGACCCCCGCCAGCCGATGGAACTCGGGCTCGTTGCTGATTCCGGGAACCCAGCCCCATTCGGCGCTAACGAAAGGCCGCCAGAGCAAGCGCCCGCCAGCCGTAGCCGGGCTGATGGCGTACTCGGCACTGACCACATGCCCGCTGTTGCCGGTGACACTGATGTCATCGAATCCCTTCACCCGCGATGCCAGTGACCAGCGTTGCAGCGGGAACAGCTGATTGTCGGAATGCTGGCTATCCAGACGGAATCGGACAGTGCCGCGCTGCCATGTCAGTGGATACAGGGCAGAGGCTGTAAGCAAAAGCCGATGGTTGTGGACATCCGCAATCGCGCCGCCGCCGGTCAGCGCGGTTGCCGGACCGTGTCCGTCGCTGTACTCCAGCGTCAGGGAACCGCCGGTTTGCCAGCGCTGCCAGCGACGTTCGGTATCCAGACGCAGGCCCCAGTTCGACAACTGGTAACTGCTGACCTGAATGGTGGCGTCTTCCAGTGCGTTGAGGACATCGTTGTAGCTGGCCAGCGCCGCGACACCGACTCGGCTGAAACTGCTGCGATAAAGCACCCGGCCAAGCTCCAGCCGGCTGGTATCGGTTTCGCCGGTGGCATCAAAGCGCTGCAGCACCCCCTGAACCTTGTTCAGATAGGCCTGCCGGCTGAATCCGGCGGCGAGCTGCCAATAACCAATCCCGAGGTCGTAATCCAGACCTGCTCCCCATGCCCGGTCGGAAACGGTGCGATCCAGATCGGTGTTCACTGAAAGGATCAGCCGGTCGGTGAGCCCGAAAGGGGCTCCGATCTCGACATTGGCGAGCGCCGACCCCTGCAGCGTGCTGCCGTAGTACTTCTCGTTGACGATCAGGGCAGCGCCAACCCGACGGCCCTGCTTGCCGATCATGGCCAGCACAGAATCACCATTGGCGGAACCGGGGCGGATATCGAAGGCCGCCTTCAGCCCCCGCACCCGGCCCAAATTCTCGATCGCCTGCTCCAGATCCCGCAGGTTCAGCAACCTGCCACGGCGCACCGGCAAGGCCAGCCGCACCTGCTGCGGCGACAACCCCTCGGCAATGGTCGCTTCAATCCGGCCGGGGGCCAGCATGAACAGCAGCTGCCCTTCGGCAAGATCCTGCTCGGGAATCAGCACACGGCTGGTGACATAACCGCGCGCGGTCAGCTCCGCATTAAGGGCACGATGCAACTCACGCAGTGCCGCGACGCTCAGGCACTGGCCGCGCACTTCAGCTATCAGGGGTTCAAGTCGGGCAAGCAGGACCGGAGCTGGTTCAGCGAGCCATTCAAAGCGGACCGCCGACACCGTTACGCAGGGGCCATCGCTCTCCGGCAAGGTCAGCGCCTCCGGCGCCGGCTCGGCCGGCAAATAGATATCCTGCTGCCGGCGATCGTCACGACGACGCTGATCTTCCTGCAGGCGATCGAACAGGTCCTGCTCCGGGGTACGCTCGGCAGCACGCGACAACGCGGCGCCAGAGAGCGACACGAAGACAAGCAACGCGATGAAACAACCGGAACGTCCGTGCACGATAATACTTTTCCCTGAATTCCCCCGACAAGCGCGCGCGAGTATAGTCGCGCACTTGTCAGGGGCCAATGCTATTCACGAATCCATGAAAAAAATCAGAATATTTTCCTGTCAGTGGTTACTGCTTCCACTGTTAATCATGATTTTCTTGAATCAGGAAATTGCGGCGGATTCGATCTGTCATCGCGACATTAAAGAGACATCAGATAAAGAGCCCGAACCAGATCTGAGCAATCTTGTTGCAGCGCTCTCGGGCAAAATGACCGATCAGTCTTCGCGCCAGAGCACGCTGGAAGATGCAATACAATCACCGCCCCGCACACCGGCCGAGATGTTGCTCCAGGACCGCGCCCGTCTTTACCTTTCCGCCACCGAAATTCGTCAACGACACTTTGAAGACGCGCGTGCACGCCTGAAGATGATCAGCACCAACAGCCCTGTTGCTGCAGAAGCCGGCCTGCTGATTGCAGAAAGCTGGAGACTTCAGGAAAACCATGATGAAGCGCTGAAATGGTTCCTGCGGGTAGGCCGGCATTTCTCTGACGACATCAACGCCCTTCATGGACTGCTGCGGGCAGCTGAATCCATGCAGGAAAGCGGCAGCCCACGTGAGGCCGCGGCGCTATACGGCGAAATTGTCGACAAGGCGCTGAACTCCGTACGACTGCTTGAATCCCTGCCGGAGGATCCCGCAGTAAGAGTAGAGGCGGTATTTTCCCATCCGCACCTGATGCCGGCTGCGCTACGGCGGAAAATCACCAGCGAGATGCTTCGGGAAACGGCAGATCTGGCTCAGACCAGACAGGTTTATCGTGAATCCTCCCAGGAATGGCATTGCCTGCTTGAACAACAGCAACAGCTGGAGCTGCAAAGCGAACGCATTCGTCAGCACAGTGACAGATTGACGCAGGCATCCATGCTTGTTGAGGAATCCATGGCTGCACTTGAGAGAGAAATCCACTCGCTTGAGCAGGAACTGGTCAGCAAGGATTTCTCCGCTCCACAACTTGCTATCCGGAAAAGACTGGGACAAGCGCGCAATGAGAAAATCCGCCTGAGTGCTCAGCAGGATTTTATTGCCCGAACCCGCAGCATGCTGCCACAGGCGCTGACAACAACGGAGCAGAAACTTCAGACCATGACGGCATCGTTCTCGGAAATTCGCGGGCAGGCATCACAGCAGCTTTATGACGCTGCGCAAAAGGCAATTAGCGCAACCGCTGCAACCTTCCGCAACCTGGCTGGCGACAGCCAGCGTCGGCTCGCCGAAATGCAGATGCACCAGGCGAGCCAACCCTGAATCAATTCTCCTGCACCCCTGCCTTCGCATTCAGGTAACCGATATAGCGCTCACGAATGTCGCGCACATAATTCACCGGCTCGCTGCCACGTACATAACCAAACCGGGCATGCCGGTAGTACTCCGGTCGTGATAGCAGCAGCATGGCTTCTTCCACATGGCCAAACCACTTGTTCGGGTTCTTGCCAAGTTTCTGTGCCAGCCGTCGGGCATCATGCACGTGAGCATGGCCGGCATTGTAGGCAGCCAGACTGAAATAGATTCGTTCTTCCAGTGGCAGACTGTCAGGAAAGCGATCATTCAGCCACTCGATAAAGGCAAGGCTGGCAGCGATGTTGGTTTCCGGCTCGTACAGATTGCTGTAACCGAACTGCGCCGCTGTTCGGGGCATCACCTGCATCAGGCCTAACGCCCCGGCATGGGATTTTGCCTTTGGATCAAACCGGCTTTCCTGATACATCTGCGACACCAGCAAACGCCAGTCACGAATCTGCTCGCTGCTGTGCTGACGTACCAGATCGTCCCAGGGCGAGATCGGTTTGCCTGGTTCAAGCCGCTGGGCACGGTACTGGTCGATAAACTTTGGCTCGGCAAAGTATTTGTTCCAGGTCACGTTGTAATGCAGGCCGCGATAGTGCTTGCCAATAAAGCGGTTCAGCTCGGCCAGCAGTTTCGGCTGATCCTCGCGCACCACCCAGCCGATCTCCTTCTCCTCACCGAGGTCCAGCACCACCGCCAGGTCCTCACGAAAAGTGGTTTCCATGGCGACCAGATGGCTGTCCACCAGAGTCAGGTCATACTCACCGGCTGCCACGGCATTCATCAGCATCTCCGACGTGGCATTGGCGACAATGGCAATCTTCAGGGCGACGCCCTGCTGCTGCAGGGCGAGCAGCGTCTGGTAGTAACTGTGCTCGGGATTGGCCGCAACGGTCTTGCCCGCCAGCGCCGCCACATCGCTGATTACTTCACTGCCCCTGGCGCCAACAAACTGCTCGGTAATCAGCAGGTAACGACGGCTGAACTGCCAGCCGCGATCGACCCGCTCATCGGTACGCGTCACGGCGGCGGCGATAACATCGCCGTAACCTTCGGATAGCGCCTTGTACATGGATTCCTGACCGTCACGGACGATAATGCTGACGCGCAAACCACGCTGACGGGCAAATTCACGAATCAGATCGTAATCAAAGCCCATCAACTCCCCACGCCAGAGAAAATAGCTGGCGGGATTATTCGAGGTAATCACTCTGAGCACACCAGCGTCCTCGATGGCCGGAAAGTCGCGTGACTGCTTTTCGCGGCGTGAGGTAATAACGCGCTGCGCCGTCAGATATTGATTCAGGGCGCGCTGTAACTGCTCATTACCCGGCCGCATGGCCCAACCGATCTCACGGCCCTGACTGACCACCGGCCCGATCTGTACCCCTTCAACCATCGGGATCAATGCAGCCGCGATATCACTGTCCATCAGCGTTGCCTGATAGCGGCCATTGGCGACGCCATCGAGCATTTCCCAGTCGGTTCGCTCGCCGGGTTCCGTTTGCAGGCTGATATGCGGATAGCGCGCACTGAGCTGGCCGACCGTTTCCTGCCAGGCGGTGCCGGCAGGCACGGCAATCTGCAGCGTGCCAATGTCCTCCAGCGTGGTTGCCGCTGCGCCTGCAGGCAGGATCAGCACCTCATCGACAATCGACAGGGGCACACTGAACGTCAGCAGGTCATCGCGGGCGTCGGTGCGGGTCAGGTTGGTGACAATCAAATCGCCATGGCCTTGCAGTACTGCTTCAGCGAGCGCATCAAAATCATCAACCAGAATCCATTGCGGCTGCAGATCGACGGAACGGGCAAACGCTTCGGCCGCTTCCCGATAGCTGGCCAGCGGGAAACCCTCGCGCGGCAGAGAGGGATCTTCATCGAATCGTGGCGCCAAAAGACGCAGCACCCCGCGCTCCCGCAATGCCTGCAGATCACCGGTTTCGATATATCTGTTGTCGGCTTCAACAAGGCCGGCGGCGGCAGCAACTCCGGACTCGGCAGGCGGCTGGGGAGATTGATCACATGCTGCTGCCATCAACAGTACCAGCAACACCAGAATCCTTGATAAAACTGCCATGTAATCCCCCTTTCAGCCCCTTTTCTGCCGAGTATGCCACAGCCCCGGCAGATTCCATGACAAGCCGCATTCACCTCTTCTACACTGCCGGCACTGACAAGGAGAGACCCAATGAAAATCGCCTTTGCTTTACTGGCCGCGCTACTAGCCTATCTGCTGCTCTGGCCGGTACCGATTGAACCGGTGGCCTGGCAGGCGCCCACCGCACCGACGCTGACCGGTGACTATGCCATCAATGACCGTCTCGCCGTGGCGACCCGCCTTGGCGTGAACGAAGGCAACGGCCCGGAAGATGTGGCCATTGATGCTTTCGACAACCTGTTTGTCGGCTACGACGATGGCCGACTGGTGCGCTTTGATGCTGACGGCAGCAATCCGGATCTGCTTGCCAATACCGAGGGCCGGCCGCTGGGGCTGGATTTCGACAATGACGGCAACCTGATTGTCGCCGACGGGTACAAAGGCCTGCTGCGTGTTGCCATGTCAGGCAAAGTTGAGGTGCTGACCACGGAAGCCGACGGCATTCCGTTCCGGTTCACCGATGATGTCGATGTTGCCGCAGACGGCCGGATTTATTTCAGCGATGCATCAAGCAAATTCGGCCCAGCCATGAAAGCCCGCGACGATGTGCTGGAGCACGGCGGCCACGGCCGCCTGCTGCAGTTCGATCCCGCCACTGGCGTTACCACCACCCTGCTCGACGGCCTGCAATTTGCCAACGGCGTAGCAGTGGCACCCGATCAACAGTCAGTGCTGATTACCCAGACCGGCAGCTACAACATCGTTCGCTACTGGATCGAAGGTGAGCGCGCCGGCAAACACGAAATATTCTTCGATAATCTGCCCGGCATTCCGGACGGCATGTCGAGCAACGGCCGCGATACTTACTGGGTTGCACTTTACGCCCCGCGCAACGCCCTGCTCGATGCCATGTCGAACTGGCCGTTCCTGCGCAAGATGGCGTTCCGCTTACCGATGTGGCTGCAACCGCAACCAGCGCCTCACGCATTCGTGCTCGGCCTCTCCCTTGACGGCAACGTGACCGCCAATCTGCAACATGTCGGGGCAGACAGTTTTCACCCGATTACCAGCGTCGAACAAGCAAACGGCAAGCTGTACCTGGGCAGCCTGACGCAACCGGCCTTTGCCGTGATCGATGCCCCCGCCGGAGTCAGTGCAGATGACTAAGGTCGCCTTTATCGGTCTTGGCGTGATGGGTTACCCGATGGCCGGGCACCTGCAGGACGCCGGCTATTCCGTCACCGTGTATAACCGCACCGCTTCCACCGCAGCAGCCTGGGTCGCCGCGCACGGCGGTCGCCAGGCTGCGACACCGGCTGCCGCTGCAACCGGCGCCGACTATGTGATGACCTGCGTCGGCAATGATGACGACCTGCGTGCGGTAGTGCTTGGCGATCACGGCGTACTGGCCGGCATGTCGCCGGGCGCGGTACTCATTGATCACACCACGGCCTCCGCCGCTGTGGCGCGGGAATTGGCAGCCGCTGCCAGCGAACGCGGCGTCGCTCTCATTGATGCACCGGTGTCCGGCGGCCAGCAGGGCGCGCAGAACGGCGCCCTGACCATCATGTGCGGCGGCGACACCGATGCCTTTGAACGCGCCGCCTTGGTGATGAAAGCCTATGCCAAGGCCATCACCCACCTCGGTCCGGTCGGAGCCGGCCAGCTCACCAAGATGGTCAACCAGATCTGCGTCGCCGGTGTGGTCCAGGGGCTGGCCGAAGGCATGAACTTCGCCGCCCGCGCCGGGCTGGACGTGCAGAAAGTCATCGATGCCATCTCCCAGGGCGCCGCCAGTAGCTGGCAGATGGTGAACCGTCACAAGACCATGATTGCCGGCGAATACGAGCACGGCTTTGCCATCGACTGGATGCGCAAGGACCTCGATATCGTCCTCGCCGAGGCCGCCAGCAACGGCGCCGACCTGACGGTGACCAAGCTGATCAATGATTACTACCGGGAAGTGCAGGCCATGGGCGGCGGCCGCTGGGATACCTCGGCGCTACTCAAGCGACTTCAGTAGGAGCCGTCGATCGACGGCGATGCCTTTTCGCGGCCGCTCGGCCGCTCCTACATGTGTGGGCATTTGTGCGATACTGCGCCACCATTTTTCCAGCCCCGGGAGCCCCCGATGTTCAAAGTAAACGAGTACTTCGACGGCAAGGTCAAATCCATCGCCTTCCAGACCGCCACCCTGCCAGCCACCGTCGGCGTGATGGCGCCGGGCGAGTATGAATTCGGCACCAATATCCGCGAAACCATGAAAGTGATCAGCGGCGCCCTGACGGTAAAACTGCCGGGCAGTGACAACTGGGAAGTGTTTGCCGCCGGCAGCGATTTTGTTGTCGCCGCCAACGTGAAATTCCAGCTCAAGGTGGCGGAAGATACTGCCTACCTTTGCATTTACGGCTGAGCTTCAGCTAACCAGCCTTATCGTACTGTCGATAAGCAACAACGATCAGGACTTAAGTAGAGAAATTGCAGGATGCAAGGCCTGAGTGGTCGTCAGGGTTTGCAGGGACTGTGTGAGACAGGGATGTCGAACACAAGCCTACAGGGACGTATTCACGGCGTGTCCCTGCAAGCCCTGACGACCACTCAGGCCGGCGAGGATCACTGCCGCACCGACACAAGAATAACTACAACTCAATCTCGCCAAGATCACTGAACGTCTTCCGTAATCCCATCGACCACGCCTCCCGCAACTGCTGAAACCCGGCATGACTCTCGTTGATGTCGAAATATTCGCTCGGCGAAAACGAATCGCGTCTGTAAACCAGCAAATCCAGCGGCATCCCCACTGACAGATTTGAACGAATTGTCGAGTCCATGCTGATCAACGCGCACTTCACCGCATGTTCAATCGGCGTACTGAAATTGATCACCCGATCAATGATCGGCTTGCCATACTTGATCTCGCCAATCTGGAAATACGGCGTATCCATGGTCGACTGAATAAAATTACCCTCGGGATAGACATGGTAAAGCTCCATGTCCTGCCCCTTGATCTGACCACCGAGAATAAAATTGCAGCCAAAATCCACCGCAGACTGCTGCTTGCCATTATCGCGGTCGATCACCTCGCGCGTGGTAGCACCGATCAGCTCGGCCACCTCAAACAGTGAGCCCTGATTGAACAGATTGGCAACGTCATGGCCAAGCCGGGTACGCAGTAAACTGAGCACGCTCTGGGTGGTCGCCAGATTGCCGGAGCTCATCAGCACAATCAGCCGCTCGCCGGGCTGACAAAAACTGTGCAGCTTGCGGAAAGTGGCAATATGATCGACCCCGGCATTGGTGCGGGAATCCGCCAGAAACACCATGCCGGACGATAACCGCATGGCCACGCAATACGTCATAACTCACTCCCGGACAGGCCTGCCCTGCCCGACAAAGACCGCTACTGATCCGCCTGCCCGTCGCTGCGCTCGACCAGCGCAAAGGCGTGCATGCTCTCCTCTCCACCGCCATAGCGTACGCCGCGGACCGGGCAGGCATCCAGATAATCCAGCCCCACCGCCAGCTTCAGATGGTGAGTCGGCTCACAAACCTGATTGGTCACATCAAAGGTATGCCAGCGATCCGCCAACCAGACCTCCGCCCAGGCATGGCTGGCAACGTGGGAGCTGTCATTGGTATAGAGGTAGCCACTGACATAGCGGGCCGCAATCCCCAGCACCCGGCAACAACTGAGAAACACATGGGTATGATCCTGACAGACCCCGCGACCAGCAGAAAACGCCTCGGTGGCAGTGCTGCTGACCATGGTCGAGCCGGGCACATAGGGCATCAGCTCCAGCAGCGCCGCGCTCAGCTCCGCCAGCCTTTGCCGTTCAGGGCGACCGGCGAAGCGCTCGGCAAAATCACGAATCAACGGATCGGCCCGGGTGATCTGAGTGAAACGTTGATAGATCAGCGGTGAAAGACGCTGATCATCGTCCTCACGCTGCTCATCAATGATCTCGACCTCACCATGGGCGGCAATGGTGATGGTGTCGTGGGGACGATCCAGCGTCAGCACATGGAGGATGTTACCGAACGCATCGGTGCTGCGAGGCGCGGCCTCCGGCATCGACAGATCCCAACTGATCACCCGCTGCCGGGAAGAAGACTTCGGTGTCAGGCGCAGGTACTGGGTACTGTGCGACACCGGCTTCTCGTAGCAGTACTCGGTGCGGTGTTCAATCAACAGCTTCATACAACCTCCAGATACTCGCGCCGCAAGGTGTCCGCAAGTTCATTGATACGACGCAGAAAATCATTCAGATACTCATTCACGCCAACATCCATGATGTGATGGATGTCGCCGTACTGCAGACGGGCAAACAGCACTGCCGCCTGACGCTTGGCATTCAGACCGGCATTACCCTCGATAGTTGGCAGAAGTTCGCACAGCATTTCGACACAGGAACGCAGCGAGCGCGGCACTTCGGCACGCAGAATAAGAAGCTCGACAATATGATCGTACTGCAGGCTGTCACTGTAGATCTCGCGATAGGCCTCAAAGGCACCGACTGAACGCAACAGCGCATTCCAGCGATAGAACTCCACCGCGGTATTTCCCGGAGTAACATCCACATGCTCACGCCCGCCGAGAATGCGGGCAGTGTTATCCGCTCGCTCAATAAAGGTACCGATCCGCAGGAACCGGAACGCGTCGTTACGCATAATGGTGCCGTAGGCTGCGCCGCGAAACAGGTGCGAACGCTGCTTCACCCAGTCAAAGAAGGTGGATACACCGATACTGAGCAGGCCGGCACTGCTCATTTCCTGCAGTTCAATCCAGGTAGTGTTAATGCTCTCCCACATCTCCGAGGTAATCTTGCCGCGCACCGCATGGGCATTCTCCCGCGCCACCCGCAAGCTGTTGTAGATACTGCCGGGATTGTCCTGATCAAAAGTGAAAAAATGCAGCACGTTATGTACCTGAAGGGTGCCATAGCGCTGCGCATAAAGCTCTTTGGCGCCACTGATTTCCAGCGGCGTACTCAGCTCATCCCGGGCAGTCACCGAAAACGGAATCAGTGACATGTTCCAGGCCACATCCAGCATCCGCGCAGTGTTTTCGGCACGCTCCAGATAGCGTGACAGCCAGTACAGTTCGGCAGCGGTGCGACTCAGCATGACGGCGCCTCCAGTACCCAGGTGTCTTTGGTACCGCCACCCTGTGACGAGTTCACCACCAGTGAGCCCTCCTGCATCGCTACCCGGGTCAGGCCACCGGGCACCATGCGGATCTCGCGGCCACTGAGCACAAACGGCCGCAAATCGATATGCCGCGGGGTAATACCGGTTTCGGTAAAAATCGGACAGGTAGACAGTGACAAGGTTGGCTGGGCGATATAGTTATCTGGCCGCGCCACCAGCCGCTCGCGAAACTGGGCAATCTGCTCTCTGGTACTGAGCGGGCCGACCAGCATGCCGTAGCCGCCAGCGCCGTGAACCTCCTTGACCACGAGCTCGGGCAAATGCTCCAGAACGTATCCAAGATCCTGCTGGTTCCGGCACGACCAGGTCGGCACATTTTTAAGCAGCGGCTCCTCGTCGAGATAAAAGCGGATCATTTCCGGCACAAACGGATAGACCGACTTGTCATCGGCAACCCCGGTACCAATGGCATTGGCAATCGAGACATTGCCGTCACGATAGACTGACAGCAAGCCGGGCACGCCGAGCATGGAGTCCTGACGAAATGCCAGCGGATCAAGATAGTCATCATCAATGCGTCGATAAATCACATCGACACGCTGTGGCCCCGCTGTGGTACGCATATAAACATGACTGTCCTTGACGAACAGGTCCGGCCCTTCGACCAGCTCGATACCCATCTGCTGGGCCAGAAAGGCGTGCTCAAAATAGGCGCTGTTGTAACGTCCCGGGGTCAACAGCACGACATTGGGATGACTGACATGACTGCCCTGCTGCAGGGTTTCCAGTAGCAGCGACGGGTAGTGATCAACCGGTTCCACCCGGTTGCCGGAAAACAGTTCCGGGAAAAGCCGCATCATCATGCGCCGGTTTTCAATCATGTAACTGACCCCGGACGGTGTGCGCAGGTTGTCCTCCAGCACATACCACTCACCCTTGTCGTCACGGATCAGATCAACACCGCTGATGTGCGCATAGACATCATTGGGCAGGCTCACGTCCTGCATGCAGGGCTGGTAATGGGCGTTACGAAAGATCTGCTCGGCCGGCACCCGGCCAGCCTTGATAATGTTCTGGTCGTGGTAGATGTCGTGCAGAAACAGGTTCATCGCCTGCACACGCTGGCGAATGCCTTTTTCCAGCCAGGCCCATTCAGTGGCGGGAATCACCCGTGGCAGGCAGTCAAAGGGAATCAGTCGTTCGGTGCCGCGCGACTCGCCGTACACGGCAAAGGTAATGCCGACCCGGTGAAACAGCAGCTCCGCCTCACGACGCTTGCGCTCCATCTCTTCCGGCGGGCGTTTGTTCAGCCAGTCCCAATAGGTCGCGTAGTGCTCTCGCACCCGGCCATCGGCGAGCAACATCTCATCAAAGATCCGGTTTCCGGGCAGTTTGGCGGGGAACATCTGATCACCCTGCAGTTGTTGTCATCCTGACTCTGCAAGGGTCGCGCCAGAACGGGGCGGGCGCAATCGGGCGTTCTGACCGTGTTCTGAGCGGCTCTAGAAAGAAGTGTGCACCAATCTGGCGCACCGAGAGAGCAAGACCACTGGGATAGTGCAAGGTGGCCAGGCAACCTTCACTACCGTGCCAAGGCGTGGATTGGGAGAAAAGCACCACCATCACCACCGTGCCAGGGCGCAACCGAGGATCAGGGGTGAAGCGAACACAAAGGACAGAGAGAAATGAAAAGAGGAAATGCAGACAAGTAGCAGGATGTGAGGTCTTTGCCTCTGTCAGGGCCTGACGGGACTGTGTGAGACAGGGATGTCGAACACAAGCCCCCAGGGATGGGTTCACGGCGGGTCCCGGAAGGCCCTGACAGAGGCAAAGACCGGAGAAGGTCACTGCCAAACTATCTACCTTCCGACAACCTCACCCACCAACAAAATTCAACAACACCCCCGCCGCCACTGCCGAGCCAATAACGCCCGCCACATTCGGCCCCATGGCATGCATCAGCAGAAAGTTCTGCGGATTCGCCTCCAGCCCGACCTTGTTGGCCACCCGCGCCGCCATCGGTACTGCCGATACCCCGGCAGCACCGATAATCGGATTGATCGGCATGGTGCTGAAGCGATTCATGATCTTCGCCATGAGCACCCCGGAACCGGTACCAATGGCGAACGCTGCCAGACCGAGCACCAGAATGCCGAGTGTTTCACTGACCAGAAACTGCTCCGCACTCAGCTTCGAGCCCACCGCCAGACCGAGCATGATAGTGACAATATTAATCAAGGCATTGGTGGTGGTATCGGTGAGCCGTGCCACCACCCCGGATTCCTTCATCAGGTTGCCAAAGCAGAACATGCCCAGCAGCGGCGCCGCATCTGGCAATACCAGTGCCACCAGCACCAGCAACACAATCGGGAACAGGATCTTCTCGCGCTTCGACACCGGCCGCAGCTGCTCCATACGAATCTCGCGATCCTTCTGCGTGGTCAGCAAGCGAATAATCGGCGGCTGAATCACCGGCACCAGAGCCATATAGGAATAGGCGGCCACCGCAATCGCGCCAAGCAGTTCCGGCGCCAGTTTGGTGGTGACATAAATCGACGTCGGGCCATCGGCACCGCCGATGATACCGATGGACGCGGCATCAGCCAGACTGAAATTCATGCCGACATAGTTCAGTGCCAACGCCCCGAGCAGTGCCGCAAAAATACCGAACTGGGCGGCAGCACCAAGCAACAGCGTGCGCGGATTGGCCAGCAGCGGGCCAAAATCCGTCATCGCCCCGACACCCATAAAGATCAGCAATGGAAACACACCGGTGGTCAAACCCACGGTATAGATCAAATAAAGAATACCGTCGCTGTAGTTGGCGTCACGTGCCATCTCATGCACCAGCATGCGCAGCGCCGGCTCAGCCTGATAATAGGCCTTGTACAGGACCTTGATGCCTTCAGCAGGATCGATGCCCAGCGCGCTGGCAATACTGGCAATCAGCTCCGGTGAACCGAGGTGCAAAGCCTGACTGACTGCAGATTCGGCCATTCCCGCCATAGGAATATTGGCAAGCAAGCCGCCGACACCAATTGGCAGCAGCAACAGCGGCTCAAAGCCCTTGCGAATGGCAAGAAACAGCAGACACAGACAAACGGCAATCATGATTGCCTGACCCGGTTCGATATGAAACAGGCCGGTGCTGAACCAGAGTTTTTCCAGCTTATCCATTACCCTGCCCTCAGCCGATGGTCAGCAGCAGATCACCGACGCTGACTGCGTCGCCTTCCTTTACCTGCACCGCGATCACGGTGCCAGCCTTCGGCGCCGAGATATCGGTTTCCATCTTCATCGCTTCCAGCACAATGATCTTGTCACCAGCGTTCACCTGCTGCCCCGGCTTGACCAGAACACGGAAGATATTGCCAGCCAGCGGCGCCTTGACTGGCTCACCTTCACCCGCCGGAACGGCTGCGGCACTGGCGCCCCCCACCGGCGCAATGCCGCTGACGTCACCACCGGCAGCGACGGTCACGCTGTAGCTCTTGCCATCGACCGTGACAGTGTATATTTCCTCGCCGCTATCGGTGGTCGGCACATCGCGACCGGTCGGCACGGGCTCGAACGCTTTCGGGTTGCCGCGATTTTCGAGAAATTTCAGGCCGATCTGCGGGAACAGTGCATAGGTGAGCACGTCATCAATGCGGTTGTCGCCGTCGGCAAGCTTGAGGGATTTCTCTGCGGCAAGACGATCAACGTCATCGACCAGCTTGTCCATCTCATCGCTGATCAGGTCTGCCGGCCGGCAGGTAACCGGTTCATCACCATCCAGTGCCCGGGCCTGCAGCTCGGCATTGAACGGTGCCGGCGCGGCGCCGTATTCGCCACGCAGAATGCCGCGGGTTTCCTTCGACAGCGCCTTGTAGCGCTCACCGGCCAGCACATTCAGCACCGCCTGAGTACCAACAATCTGCGAGGTCGGCGTGACCAGCGGAATAAAACCGAGGTCTTCACGCACTTGCGGAATTTCCGCCAGCACCGCATCGAACTTGTCTTCAGCGTTTTGTTCCTTCAGCTGGCTTTCCATATTGGTCAGCATGCCGCCGGGCACCTGTGCAACCAGAATGCGCGAATCAACACCGCGCAAACTGCCTTCGAACTTCGCGTACTTCTTGCGCACTTCGCGGAAGTAGGCAGCGATCTCTTCGAGCAGATGAATATCCAGCCCGGTATCGCGATCGGTGCCTTCAAAAATGGCTACCACGGCCTCGGTCGGGCTGTGACCGTAGGTCATCGACATCGACGAGATCGCGGTGTCGACATTATCGATGCCCGCTTCCACCGCCTTGACGATGGTTGAGGTCGACAACCCGGTGGTGGCATGACACTGCATGTGCACCGGAATCGACAGCGTCGCCTTCAACCGGCTGACCAGCTCGAACGCCTCGTAAGGACGCAGCAACCCGGCCATGTCCTTGATCGCCACCGAGTGGGCACCCATGTCTTCAATTTTCTTCGCCAGATCCACCCAGGTTTCCAGCGTGTGCACCGGGCTGACGGTATAGGACAGCGTGCCCTGGGCATGCTTGCCCTCACGCACCACCGCAGCAAGAGCACGCTGCAGGTTGCGCGGGTCATTCATGGCATCAAACACACGGAAAACATCGACGCCATTTTTCGCCGCCCGCTCGACAAAGCGATCGACCACATCATCGGCATAGTGGCGGTAGCCAAGCAGGTTCTGGCCGCGCAGCAACATCTGCTGCGGCGTTTTCGGCATGGCCTTTTTCAGCTCACGAATACGATCCCACGGATCCTCGCCGAGATAGCGGATACAGGCATCGAAAGTCGCCCCGCCCCAGGACTCCAGCGACCAGAAGCCGACCTCATCGAGCTTGGCGGCAATCGGCAGCATGTCATCCAGCCGCAAACGGGTGGCAAACAGGGATTGATGCGCATCGCGCAGCACAACATCGGTAATACCGAGGGGTTTCTTGCTCATGGCCAGACCCTTGTCAGGTAATGGTCAGTGGGAATCAACCGCGCCCGGAACGGGCACGATGTTGGCGAATCGCGTCTTCAATCACGCGCAGGGTTGTAGCATCCACCGCCACCGGCGCAGCACTGGTGAACGCCGGTGTGGACACCGGTACCGGTACAGCTTCCGGAAAATAGCGGTTTACGAACCAGGACATCAGGTTGGTGCAGCCCACCAACACGATCAGGAAGGCAAATACCACGCCCATGCCAATCAGCATGAGTTCAAGGCCTTGCTGCAGCAGCGTATCCATGGAGCTCCCCCTGTTTGAGGTATCTCAGCGAACGTCGGTCTGGGCCTTGTGGACCCGAGAGGCGCGGACTGTAGCCGGATTGTCGACAATCTGCAATGACGCTAAAGGCCCACAAAATATGACATCAACACACCCGTTGAAAGTAGCAGGATGCAGGAATCCGGGCCATGCATGGGCCTTCCGGGACTGTGTGAGGCAGGGATGCCGAACCCAAGCCCCCAGGGACGGGTTCACGGCGTGTCCCGGAAGGCCCATGCATGGCCCGGATTCCGGAGGCTCACCGCCTGACACAATTCAAGCTGCCGCAGAAAAACAAAGCCGCCCAAAACGGGCGGCTAAAAAGAGAAAACCAGTATCAACGCAGATCAGACCATTCACTCCGACTGGATCGGCACCATCCGCGGCTTCGCCTCCTCCGGCACCACCTGCTCCAGATGCACTGTCAGCAGGCCATCTTTCAACGCCGCGCCGGTCACCCGGACATGATCCGCCAGCCGGAAAGTCCGCTCGAAGGCGCGCCGGGCAATACCGCGGTGCAACCAGGTGCGGCCTTCCTCATCATTCGCCGCCACCTCGACCCGACCGCTCACCCGCAGCTCGTTTTCCTGCACGGTGATATTCAGCTCCGACTCGCGGAACCCGGCCACTGCCATGACAATACGATAGCGCCCGTCAGCATCGCGAATGATGTCGTACGGCGGATAGCCACCGGACTGATCGGCCCGCAATGCGTTGTTAATCAGATCATCAAACCGGTCAAAGCCGACGCTGTGACGAAACAGCGGAGCCAGAGAAAAACCACTGTTCATAGCAACCTCCAGATTGCAGCAAGGTATTTCAGCAAGATAGCCGCCCCGTTTCCGGCAACGACAGTCATTGTGATCACAGAAGCAGAAATGGAGATGGTCAGGCAGATTTCAAGAGCAGAATTTTCAGCGCGCCATGCGCACATCAAGCCGAGCTTTCAGCGGCGGTAGCGCCAGCTTCAGCGGCGTCGGGCCAAGGTCTGTTTCCGCTTCCAGTTGCAGGTTCAACGAGCCGCTACGACTGGCGCCCGCTGGCACATCCACTCGGACCCGTACACACACCGGTTGTCCGGGCGTCAGCGGCAGCCAGCGACTGACGCCCTCATCCAGAAACAGCGAGGTCTCATTACATTGCGGATCAAGCAGAAAGCTGTGCTTCCAGTCTCCGGCGCCGGCCAGCTCGCCCTGGTACCGGAACCGTACCCGGCCAGAGGTTTGTGGCAGGTAGCGAAACAGGAACAGCTGGGTCGAGCCGGGAGTGATATCCCGGGCTGGCGGCGCCTGCAGCTGAGGTTGCCGGATCAGAGCCAGCGCAATGCCATCCTGCAGATATTCACGCCGGGCGGTAAAACGCCAGCGCCCCTGGCCTTCCCAGACAAACGGCGACAACGGCAGATCTTCGGCACGGGCACTGACCGCATGCCAGCCGGCCGGGATATCCGCCTCCAGCGCCAGATTGCGATCAGCCAGCGCCTCCGGTAACTCCAGCGCAAACAGCCCGGCACTGTTGGTGTGGGTCTGCGCATGCACCTGCGTCCCTTCCAGCACCCGAACCCGCCGTCCGGCCAGACCGGCCTCACCGCGCTGGCGCTTGCCATCGTGGGCCTCGCCACCACCAGCCCCGTTGTCCTCGAATACCTGACCAGCCAGCAGCATGCCACTGGGCCGGCACAGATAGCCGGCGCTGACGCCGGCGATATCTTCCGCCAGCAAACCATCAAAATAAGCCGCCTTCGGTGCGGGCAAGTCAGCACCGCCACCGACAATCATCCGACCCGCTCCGCCAGCACCGCCACGCGCCAGACCGGCACCGCCCATGCCACCGTCCAGCAACCACTCGCGTCCGGCCTGATCTGCAAACGGTGCCTGCAGCAACAGGGTGCCACCGCCACCGCCACCACCGCCGGCTTCCTCGCCGTCATAGCCGGCGCTGCCGCGCAGATCAAAGCTGCCGGGGCCTTCGAGCCGCCCGGCACGAATGATGATCACACCACCACCGGCACCGCCGCTGCCAGCCAGGCCGTCACCGCTGGAGCGGGTACCGCCACCGCCGCCACCGCCGGCCAATAACAGGATCTGATCCGCCGCCACGCCAGCGCCGCCATGACCACCCTGCAACTGGCCGGAACTGTCTTCACCGCTACGGCCATCCTCGCCGCCGGCACCACCACCACCGCCTGCCGGAGTGGCATTATCCGGTGTCAGGCTATTGGCACCTCCACCGGCATTGGCCGGTGCACCACGAGCCATACTGCCATCCGGATACCCATCGCTGACCGACAGCCGGTCCGCCTCTGGACGGGTATCGACCGATAGCTCCTCTCCTGTCACCCAGCGCGGCGTACCGGCCAGCCCTTCACCCTTGCTGGCATGCTGACCAAAGGCGGCGGCCAGCTCGGCAATGCCGGGGGCGCGATAGCGGTAGTCACTGACGTCACCCAGCGCGCCCAGCAGTGTCAGCGCCGCACCGCCGCGAAACCCGGCCCCCGCCACAGACAGGGTCTGATCGCCGAGTATCAGTCGACGGCGTACATCCAGTGCCAGCACTGCGCCGGTGTTGCCATCCCAGGGCAAGGCTTTCAGGGCCCCTGTCAGGGCAAGGTTTTCAAACTGCGGAACGCGGACCAGCTGCCAGCGCTGACGACCACCGGCAGCCGCCGCCTGAGGCTCATGGCTGACATAACGGAACTGCACACCGCTATTCGGGCCGGTACCGCGGACCCGGACCCGGCCTGACTCCACGTCATCAATACGAACAAACTCGAAATGGCCTGCCTGCAGTTGCAGTGCGCCGCGGGCGATGCCATCAGCACCGATACCGTCGCCATAGCTGTCGTCATTTGCTGCCGTTAGCTCAGCGCCCTGCATCTGCACCAGCAGGGCAAGATCGCCGGCCTCAAGCTGACCATGACCACGCCGCGACTCACCCAGCGGCAGCCAGCGACTACCCGGCTCCAGCAGACTCGCCGGCGCCGATGACAACCAGAGATTGACCACACCAGCGGTCTCGGCATCCCCGTCACGACCGGGAAAGCCGCACAGGCCAGCCGCCAGCAAAGGCGCCGGCAACAGCATGGCGATCAGAGTAAGGGCGCGGACCATGGCACCGAACCCTCGTTGCGCCGGAACCAGCCGGCAATGCTGATGCGATCCGCGTGAGCGGCCAGCACCTCATGGGGGATACGTTCCGACAGGAAGCACACCAGTGTGCCGGCGCGCGGCGCCACATCCAGCACCGGTGTCACCGCATCCGGATGTGGCCAGACCCGCAGGCAGCCGCCGTGATCCGGGCGCCAGCGCGGATTGAGATAAAGCACCACCGACACCACCCGCGGATTATCGCCACGGAAGGCATCCAGATGACGTTTGTAGAAACCGCCGGGGGGATACAGGGCGAAATGCGCCTCCAGATCGAACAGGCCAAGAAACAGGGTGCGATTGATCTCGACACGCAGTTGCTCCAGCTCCTCAAGCAAACGCAACTGCGCCAGCGTGCTGCCATCCAGCCACAGGGTCCGGTCGCGGCGAACGAACTCGTTTTGCTGCAGGTTGGCATGGCGGCCGATGGCCGCCTCGCTGAACTCGCCGCGCTGGTCCCGGTTATGGACCTCACGTCTCAGCGCCCGCACCAGCGTCGGCGACAGGTAAGCGGGCTCAACAGCAAAACCCTGCGTCAGCAGGCCGTCGACAATCCGCTGTCGCGGACCGTCACCAACCCCACCGGTGGTCTGAATCAGTTGCGGCATGAATGAGGCTCAGTGCAGGGCATCGCGTTCGGGCAGAGGCTCGTCCTCCGGCCCGAACAGGCAGCCCAGTTGCTGACAGTCGTCCAGCAGCTGGGAGGTGGCATCAACATTGGCCTGAACAAAGTGCATGAACTGGTCAAACGTCACCCCGGCCCGACCCAACAACAGATCGCAGGCCACCAGCCGCGGCAGGGCATCGTCGTTAACGTCGAGAAATATCTTCAGAGTCGGCCAGCTCATGTTCAGACGGGAGATTTCATTGAGCATCATCAGCAGGCTAGCGGGCCGGATTTCCATCTCGGTGGTCAGCAACAGGCCGTCTTCCTCGACAAACAGCCGGCTGTCGAGCACACCATCACGGCCCTGCAGCTCGGACAGATGCAGACCATGGCACTGGTCGCAGATGTAGTGATGAATGCCGGCCTGACGCAACCAGCGCTCTACCTGAGCCGCATCGGGAACCACTAACGCCAGCATTGCCTGTCCTCCTGTGCTGTTCCGGCGCCGCCGCCAGGACTGCACCATTGAAGCGCGCATAATCGGCCATTCTGCCAGCCAAGGGAAGCAATCAGCGGTTGACCAATCTGCTCGCGGGTATGGCCCAATCGGCGTTGGAGCTATCCGCTGGCGCCGTTATCATGCCGCCTGCCAGACAACAACAAGAACGGGGATCTGCATGTCTGACCACAGTACCTGGGTTGCATTCCGCTCCAGCGAGACCCTGCATCAGACCACCGACGGTTTCATCCGCCGGATGCGTGACGGTGCCAGTCGACCGGAACCGGAAACCATCGAAAAGATCATGTCCGTGTTCATGCAGGAAGTGCTGCACAACTTCTTTATCGTGCCGACCGAAATGGCCAAGTTGCCGCCGTCGACGCAGAAGATCGTTCAATTCACCGTTGACACCATCAACAAGGCGACTCACCTCGTTATCAAGAGCACGGTGAAAAAACTGGATATCGACCAGAACCGTCGTGCTGCTGAATACATGGATACGGTGCGATTCACTCTCGATGTAAAGGGCGAGGAAATGTGGTTCGTGGCGTTCCCGCTTAATGAAATGATGGCAGCGAAAGGTCGCAAGGCCTTTGAGATAGGCATCAACGGTGACGGTCGGCAAGCCATGCCGATGCTGCTGGAGTATTTTCATCAGCTCACCGACATCGCTCTTTACTGGTACTTCGAAGAGCCAATGAAGCTGCTGCGCTTTGGTCCAATCATGCGCAAACTAGCTGACGTTGGCATTGCCACCACCCGCAAGGCCACCCATACCGTGATTGATAAAGTCATTCCCGGAATGAATCCGGAGCAGCTGGCTATCGCTTGCCAGTATGCCAAGATGCAGCTGGTGAATGGCCCGAAACATCACGATGCCTGATTGACCGAACCCGCGCATTCCGGACACGGCATGCGCGGACCCTCCAGCAGAAAGCCTCGCACGCATAGCGGCTCGTCATGGCCTGAAATGCCGCCCCGGTTTATATATGTTACCCTTCATCCCCTTGATGACGGGTCATATCACGCGCACTACTGTTTCGCACTACGTTTTCCGTACTACTTATCTGCACTGCGCATTACGGACTCACTCATCTGTCCCGGCCCTGATGGCCCCTTCTGGCAACTGCTTTAGCAAACTCGATCAGGAGAATTCACTCACCTAATAACGAGGACGCCTATCGTGACAGCACCGATGAAGAAAGACGTTAACAAGGGATATATTGCCCTGCTCGGCTGGAGCCTCAACGCCGTTGAAGCTGCAGAAAACTTTGACCGACGCTATATCGTCGTTGCCCCCGACTGGGCGGAAGCCTACTGCACAGAGCATAATATCCCCTATCTCCCATGGAATTTTGAGCGGCTGAATGATCGCTCCATGGAAATTGCAGAAAGATTACGCGACCTCGGTGTCGATGCAGCCATCCCCCTGTTCGAAGAGACCGTTGAATGGGCCGGCGCCATCAATTCCGTGCTGATGGACAATCCACGCCTTTTCGGTCAGTCCATGCTGATGCGTGACAAGTCCCTGATGAAGCGCCGCGCCCAGCTCGGCGGCATCCGTGTCGGCATCTTCGAAGAGGCCCATGATCGCGACGACGTGATTCGCTTTCTCAAACGAGTTAATCAGACGCTGCTGAAGCTGGATGGCGATCCCAATGACCCGATTCACTTCAAGGCCTTTGACAAGGCCGGCTGTCTGGGCCATCGGGTCATTCGCACCCCGGACGAAGTCGATTCCATTCCTGATGAGGAATTCCCGGCACTGATGGAGTCCCATCTGGACGGCTGGGAGTTCGCCGTCGAAGCCTGGGTTCACAATGGCAAAATTGCGTTTCTGAATATCTCTGAATACGTCACCCTCGGGTACTCGGTATATGTTCCAGCCTCGCCAGCACTGGAAGAGTATCGACCACAGATCCGCCAACAGATCGAAAAGCTGATTCGTACTTTTGATATTGAATTCGGCTTTATTCACCCGGAGTACTTTGTCACCAGTGACGGTGAGATGTACTTTGGTGAGGTTGCCTACCGGCCGCCGGGATTCAAGGTGTTTGAATTGCTGGAGCGGGTCTACGGCTTTAACGCCTATCAGGCGCTTATTCTGTGCTTTGATCCGAAGGCGACCGAGAAGGAAGTGCGCGATTTCTTCCCCCGCGAAGTTCTCGACGCCAAGGGCTACGCCGGTTGTTTCGGCGTTTATCCACGCCGCAGGGTGGTCAGCACGCTGGAAATCCCCGAAGAAACCGAGTCTCACCCCTATTTCGAGTCGCATGAGCTGACGCCGCCATTAGAGGAAACGGTGACAAAACGCACCGCATTTGGCACTCACTGGGGGCTGGTGTATTTTGTCGGTGACAATGCCGATACCCTGCACAAGCTGCTCAAGCATCAGGAAGAGCTGGACTTTTATCTTTGATGGTGTGTTGCCAAGGGCCACTGCATGACAGATGCCAGTAGCGAAAACAGAGTCGAGAACAGTGGCGATACCACCCCGGCACACCTGATCGAAAAACTTGATCAGGCCATTGCCCTGCTGGACGCGGCGCGGGATTTCGCCAAGGCCGGCAAATTGCCGCGGGTACTCGATACCTGCCGCCGGGTATTTCAGCATCAGGACGGCCTGGCATTGATCGAGGCGCGGATCGAGGCGCTCGAACATGCCGGGGTATTTGCCGGTTCTGACTGGGCGGCGCCGCAACATCTGGTGGCGCGACTGTCACGGCATGCACTCACCGGCAGCATCGACATTCTGCTGATTGAAACGTTGAGCAACCTGCGACTGCTGGCAGTAGCTCGCGGCCAGTACCTCCATCCGCTGATATCGGCGGAGTACGCCAACCATTATCTGACTCAGATTCTCGCCATCAATCTGGATCTGCTGTTTAACCAGACGGATGAAGCACGGCGCCTGCATCAGGGGCGCCTGACATTCTTGCCGCATGCACTGCTCAGTCATCTGGCAACCCATATCGGCTACGAACAGATTGTCGATAAGTTGATTGATGAAATCTGGCGCGTGCTTGAGCAGCGACCAATCGAAACCGGTCCGGTAAAGCAGATGATTACCCGGATCGCCGCCTGCCAGTATGACCCGGACATTGCCCTGACCGGCGCCGGTGCAGATCGTCTGGTCAGCAGCCTGTTTGGCCCGACCCGGGCTAGCCGCGAAGATCCGGGGCTGGATGCCTATCAGGAACGGCTGGCCACCATGGATGAGATGACCCTGCAAGCCGAGGCATCGGGGTTTGCCCGTGCCATGCACGACACTGGTCTGGTGTCTGCCTACCACCCGTTACTTCTGCTGCACCTGCTGGAACATCAGGAAAACCTGCTCGCCGATGCACTTGGTCTGTCAAGCACCGGCCGTGATTGCATGCTGTGTTATCGGCAGCTGGTTCATGCCCTGATTGAGCGCGCGGTAACACCGCAAACGCCGCAATCCATTTACGGTCTGGCACTGATGCTGGAGCGCGGCATTCTCTATCAACCAGCCCTGGCACCGGCGTTATGGCGACAGTTGCGGCTGCCGCTGTGCCCGGAGGCGATCAACCGTCTGGCGCTGGTATCACCAGCAGAGGTATCTGCGGAAACAAGATTGATGGAGGGTGTTCTGTGCATGCTTGGCCAGCCGCTCGGTGTCGGTCAGGGCAACAACCCTACCTGCCAGTCAGCCCGCGCCCTGTCGATGTGGTCCTGCAACGATCCGGACTACCTGTTGCAAATGGTGGCGTGGGCCGCCCGCGATGACGAAATCATCATGCACTTCGAGGGCCAACCGGTATCGTCGCGACTGGCCGGCAGCGGCGTCGCCCGGACGGCTCCGATTGATCTGGATCCGGTATCGATGGTGGTGGTGCCGCATCTGGATCGCATCTACGCGGAGATGGGCCGACGTTGTATCGGCCGCGACGGCGACCCGCATCGCTGGGTTAACCCCGAGTTTCATGGCTGGTGGACCGGCCGCGGGTTTCGCATTGGCGTTGACGTGCAAACCGGCCTGCTGTTCGAAACCGAAACCTTCTTGCGCCACTTTTACGCCAGCTATCATCCGTTCTACAACGGCAATCAACCGCTGATTCATCCGCAACCGGCGGGCATTGCTGTCACGGACAGTGCGGCACGATTTATCGGCTGGCATGCGGTCACTATTTTGCGCATCGGCCTGGACCAGGAAAACGTTATGCGGGTGTATTTTTACAACCCGAATAATGACAGCGGTCAGGATTGGGGAAATGGTGTTGTTGTCAGCACCGCCGGCCAGGGAGAGCGCTACGGCGAGGCATCACTGCCATTTGAAGAATTTGCCTCGCGTCTGTACATCTTTCATTACGATCCGCTGGAACACGGTGTCCTGGCAGCCATCAGTGCCGAAGAGCTGCATCGGGTGATGAGCATGATTCAGGACAGCTGGGGCGAAAGCCGACGCCCGGATACCCCGCTGCAGATGCTGCCGGACTGACTCAGTACCCGGCCCGGTTCAGTCCGATGCGCTATCGCATTGCTCCAGCATCCGCGCCAGCGCTTTGCTCTCGTCTTCTTCAACGGTTAACTGATAGCGCTGCTTCACACGCTGCCAGCGAGTGGCATATTCGCACCAGAAGCGTTCCAGCGGTGTCCAGAACACCGGGCTGTAATCAGCACGCTCCTTCGTCGATACCGGATCAAGAATGATCAGATTATCGCGATCGTTGATGAAGGCAATTTTCTGCTCGCGGCTCCAGTCGCTGGCACCATGCAGTTCGGCATGACCAGGCGTCACCAGTGGCACCACCCAGGTGAGGTGCAGCGGCAGCACTGCCTCGCGGCCCCAGCTCTGCCAGGAACCGGACGCCACCTCACAGGCTTCCGGGTCAGCCCAGGTGATCAGATTTGCGGCATTTTCCACCAGCACCCGGGTTTCGGTGTTCTGACAGGAACCCTCCTGATACAACCAGACCAGCGGCCACTCTTCCTTAGGCCCTGATGCCTCTGTTTCCGGCGCCGCCGCAGGGGCCGGCTTGTCATCACAGCCAGCCAGAGCCAGCAACAGGGTAATCAGGGCAAATCTGATTCGCGTCATGGTGTTCCCTCCTTCGCCGCCACAGCATGCATCGCGTGTGCCCGGCAATCCACCTGCATTTGTCGGAAAAATGTCACCGCCCGTCCCGGCCGGTGGTGTCTGACAAGCACCGATGGCACCTTGCCACTGTGGCAGCGATTGACTAAGGTCTGCCGGCCTCACGAAGGATTCCTCCAGCGCATGAACCAACCCGCCCAGAGATCACCGGAGCTGCTGATTGACAGCAGAGGTCAGCCACACTGGGGCATCTTTCCCGGCAGCGTGACGCGTATCAATGGCCTTGAGTCGGACTATCGCTCAGCCCTTGGCAAGCCGGTTCCTCGCTGGCAGAGACGCTTTTTTTACAAGCAATTCCAGTATTTCGGCGTGATCAGCAACGACATTCTGATCGGCTGTGCACTGGCCGATACCGGCTGGCTCGGCCTCGCTTTCGTTTACCTGTTCGATACCCGCAGCGGCAAGCTGCATGAATATACCTGGCGCTCACCACTGGCGCGGGCAATGCGGCTAAGTGATTCGCCAATCCAGGGCGAGAGCCGCTTCCAGCAGCCTGGTGTGGACATCCGGCTCGGCTACCGCACCGACAACGACGTCCTGATCAAAACCCTGCAGATCGACTGCAGCGCCCTGTCTGTACAGGCGGAGATGGCCGAAACTGCGCCCTTTACTCCCATGTCGCTGTGTACACGTGCCGGCATCAACGGCTGGGTTTACGCCAACAAAGTAGCCGGCATGCCGGTCATCGGCCAGCTACAGCTTGCTGATGAAAGCATCGACCTCGGCGCGCTGGGCGCCTGTGGCCATCACGACTTTTCCGCCGGTTTCATGCGCCGGGAAACCTTCTGGAACTGGGCCTGTTTCAGCGGCCGCCAGCAGGGCAATCTGGTCGGCATCAACCTGTCCTGCGGTGTCAACGAAACCAGCTACACCGAGAACTGCCTGTGGCTGAATGGTGAACTGATCAAGGTCGACACGGTCCGTTTTGATTACAACCGTGACGACCTTATGCAGCCCTGGCAGGTAACCAGCCTTGATGGTCAGGTCGAGCTGTCCTTCATCCCCAGAGGCAACCACCGCGAAAAGCTGAATGTTGGTCTGTTTGCGAGTAACTTTAATCAGCTGTTCGGTCATTTTGATGGCGTGCTGCGCCCGGCCGGACGTGACCCCGTTGAAATCCGCCAGCTGAACGGATTTGTTGAGGAGCAATACGCCAAATGGTGAGCCCGGAACAACCCAAGGACAGCAAAAGCGGCAAACAGCCGAAGGACACTGACTACAGCCTGACACGGATGCAGGAAAATTATCGTCGCATCCTGTTCTGGTGCATTCAGTACTGGCGCGAGCTGCTCGACTTTAAATTCGACAAGTACATGATCGTACAGGTGCTGCCCGGCGTGTACGGGATTCTGCTCGCCGCCCTGTCACTGAGCATCATTGGCGCCACCGTAATGGCGTTCATGAAGGGGTTCTGGTATGGCATCGGTTTTCTGATCCTGCCAGCGCCACTGGGGTTTCTGGTGGCCGCTTCCGTGCTTCGCGCACTGCTGGAGTTTTATCTGGTGGTGTTCCGTATTTCCGAGCACGTTGATGAGCTGGTTGGTCTGCGTGACACCGTCGACCGCCTCTCCGGCATCAGCGATACCGTTGACGAAATGGTCTCGGTCACCCGCCGTATTCCGTTCTGGAAAGCCATGTCGAGACGTAACGACCGCCGCGTAGTGCCGGAGCCGCGCCGCCGGCGCAGTGACATCACCGACCATGACGACCACGACAAGAAATCCTGAACACTTTCCTCCCTGCGCGCCCCTGAGTAGGAGCGGCTGATCAGCCGCGAAGCCCTTTCCGTCGGTCGACGGCTCCTACAACGAGCCCGCAGCGGTATTAGCCAGCGCTGCCAGCAACAGGCGGCGGTAGAGTTTTTCACGAAGATTTTGCGGGGCAGCCAAGCCCATGCGCTCAAGGTGCGAGGAAAATTTCTCCACCTTGCCGCGCTCGTCGCCGAACACATCACGCCCCAGCTGCAGATATTCCTTCTGCGACACCTTGCGCTTCAGCCATGCCAGTGCGGTGATCAACTGCTGTTCCGTGTCGGTAAAGTCACTGCCAAGCGGGAACGCGGGGAAATCGCGATCAGAGAACTGGCTGCGGATATCAGCCAGTCGTTCCGGACGGTTACTGCGGAACGCCTCCGGAATCCGGTAATCCGCGGCAATCTTGCCCTGCTGTCGTGCCTGCTCAAGCAGTCCGTCCTGAAACCGCGAGTCCGTAATGTTCAACATTGCCTTGATCACGTCGCTGTCATTACGGCCACGCAAATCGGCGAGACCATACTCGGTAACGACAATGTCGCGCAGATGGCGCGGAATAGTGGTGTGGCCATAGCTCCAGACGATATTCGATGCCGCCTCGCCGGCGCGTTCGCGCCAACTGCGCAACATCAGCACCGAACGCCCACCCTCCAGCTCATGGGCCTGGGCAACAAAGTTATACTGGCCACCGACACCGCTAAGCACCCTGCCCTCCTCAATCTGGTCAGCAACACCGGCGCCCATCAGTGTCATGGTGAATGCGGTATTGAAGAACCGGGCATGCTGACGCTGGGCACGCTTCAGCCATTCATCACCAAGCAGGTGGTTGACGTAACTGATACGGGTCATATTGATCGTCGAACGCTCCGCCTTACTCAAGTTGCGCAAACGCTGGTAAAAAGCAGTCGGACCAAGAAAGAAGCCGCCATGCAGCAGTATTCCGCCCATCAGCCGATCACCAAGAAACGGGCGCAAAGCATCGCGTGTGACAGGATCCGTCAGGTCGCTGCCGATGCGGGCAGAACCCGGCAGAACCAGTTCACCAGATTGCCACTGCAGCGCTGCATTGACGAAACCAAACCGCTGCAGCCAACCCAGCTCAGCTGCGCTGATCCGGGCTGAAATCACTGCCTCACTGATCAATATATCCAGCGTATGCAGACCGATTGGGTCAGCAATTTTTCCCTGATTGATCAGCTCTTGCAATCTGGCATCCGCATATACCGGCCGACGAATCACGTTGGCATCAAATAACGCCAGCAGTCCGGCGGTCACCATCTCGCTGCAGCCATACAGGCCCTGTTCGAACTTACCAAGACCGCCATCACTTGCAATCAGATCGGCAAAATTCCCGATGCCGGCAGCATCGGCAATATCGCGATAGCGAACGTTATTATCGGCTCGCACCATGGCATGGTGCACCAGCGCATCGCCAAGGGAACCAATGCCAATCTGGATCAAGCCGCCATCACGCAACAGTGTACTTGCATACAGGCCGACGAAGTGGTCCTGCAGCTCCACTGGCATGTTGGGCGTCGAGAACAAACGCGTATGCGCGGCATCGTCGTCAATCAATATATCGAGCAGCTCGGCGTCCACCTCAGCATCATGGCGCATCACTGGCAAATCACGATGCAGCTGACCAATGACCATGATGGCCTCGCCAGCATCGCGACGGCGCTGCAATAAGGGCAGCAGGTCGAGGGTGATCTCCGGATTGCAGCTCAGGCTGACATGACCATTGCCGGCATCGGCAACCATCTGCGCGACCACATTGACACGCTGCCGGTTCAGATCACGGGAAGCATGAGTATAGTTGGAGCTGATGTAACGTTGCTGGGCGGCCGGATTGTTCAGCATGCTGCCAGGCTGAAAGAAAAACTCCGACACGGAGATATTAGCTGGCAATTTGCCGGCGCGAAGATCGCGCAGATAATCCAGCTCTTCATAATCAGCGAAGACCCGATCTGCGAATGGTTCAAGAAAACGCTTTTCCAGATCGCTGCCGGCCCGTGGCCGACCCAGCGACAGCGCGGTAAATATCGACAGCTGGATGTGCGGATCGTCACAGGCACGACGATACAGGGCATTGACGAAGTGATTGGGCTTGCCAAGACCCAGCGGCAAACCGAGGCGGACGTCTCCACCCACGGTTTCCAGTACGGTATCGACAGCCTGCTCCACGCTGCTTAATCGCTGCACCATATGCCCTCCGGCAAGACTCATTTGCCGGCATGATGCCACAACTGCGGTGCCAATCCCTGATCCGTGTCAGGCCGCTCGCTCTCCGGCGGCATCCTGACAGCCGGCCTCCCAGGCCGCGTGCAATACCGGATCACCATACGGGTTGCGTGGATTCAGGCTCATTCCGGCCTCGCGCCCTGCCACATAGGCTTGTTCGACGTCGCCGCTCTCTGCAACACCGAGCTGCCCGCCCTGCCAACGTTGACGCACACCGGCCGCAGCCACCATCAAACAGGGAATCAGCAGCAGGCTCACCAGCGTCGCGAAGCTGACGCCCGCCGCCAGCGACACCGCCATCGGCAACAGAAAGCGGGCCTGCGCACTATCTGCCAGAATCAGCGGCGCCACGCCCAGCACGGTGGTCAGGGTAGTCAGCAGGATCGGCCGGAAGCGACTGGCACCAGACTCAACCACCGCCTGCAGCAACGGCTCGCCTTCATCACGGCGCCGATTGATTTCATCAAGCAATACCAGATTGTCGTTCACCACCACACCGCTGACGGCAATCACACCGACCATGGACCAGAGCGTCAGCTCGATACCCAGAGCAAAATGCCCCAGCGTGGCACCGACCAGACCAAACGGCACTGCGCTCATCACCATCAATGGCTGGGCATAGTTGCTGAACAGCACGGTCAGGACAAAAAAGATCGCCATCAAAGCAATCAGATAGCCAACTCCGAGGTACTGCATGAACTCACCGATGGCACGCGGTTTCCCGGCGATACCCCAATCGGCACCGGGCCATTGTTGCGAAAGTGAATCAAGAAACTCACTCTGCAACGATGCCATCACCACCGATGGTGAGGTGACATGATTGTCCACCAAACCAGTTACCGCCGCATGGCGACGACGCTCGTAATGGCCAATCACCGCCGGGGCATCCGTGACGCTGACCGTCGCCAGCGCCGCCAATGGCGCCCAGCTACCATCAGCGAGAAATACCGGCAGCTGCTGGAGATGCCAGAGACTATTGCTGTCGCCGCCCGCCAACCGCAACATCACCGGCACCTCCTGATCCATCTCGGCAAGACGATCAACCTGAATACCCTGAAATGCATAACGAATCTGGGTGCCAATATCGGCCAATCGCAAACCGGCATGCTGACCAGCTTCAGTCAGGGCAATATCCACCAGCGGCCGACGGGCATGCAGGCTGTTGCTGATTTCATGGACACCGGCGTATTCGCGCAGGCGCATTTCCAGCGCCGCCGCCATCTGATCCAGTTGATTCAGATCCTCGTGATACAGGTGAATGTGAATATCCGGTTTGGTTTGCAGCACACTGGCATCGAAACGTTGCGACAGGGCATCCGGAATACGGCCACGCTGGTCACGCCAGGCGGTGGCCAGCGCCATCGCACCGATTGTTCTGTTATCGGCAAGCCGCAAGGTAACACGCAACCGCATCGGTGCATCGGGATCGGAAGCATTGGATACTTTCTGCCGCAAGCCTTGTTCCACCAGTACCGCTTCAATCAGGTCTGCTTCGCCGTCAGACTGCAACCGGGATGCAACCTGACGGGCTGACATCTCCAGCATCAGGGCTTCCTCCTGAATGCGTGATGCCGGTGTGCCTCGCGGGAACATCAACTCGGCCACTACTCGCGGCCCTTCAACCCGGGAAAACAGCACCATCTGCACCCAGCCACTGTGAATCAGTGACACACACAGAACAAACAGGCAAACAAACGTCGTCAGCACCAGGCCACTGCGATTCAGCAGCCGCCACATCAGTGGCCGATAGAAGCGTGTCAGCATCTTGTCCAGCGCAGCATTGAAGCTCGCCGAAATGCGTTCGGAACGTTGCCAGAAAGTATGCGTTGGTGCAGGCCGGGAAAGATGTGCCGGCAATATCCACAGTGACTCGATCAGGGAAAGAAACAGTACCGTCAATGCGACCAACGGGATGACCCGCATCAGCGCCCCTTCTGGTCCTGGCAGAAAAAGCAACGGTGCAAACGCAATCATGGTGGTGAGCACGGCGAAGCAAACAGGTTTGACCACATCGCGGGCGCCATTAATGGCCGCATCCAACCCCTGTTCACCAAGGCGCTGGCGATGGTGAATTCGCTCACCGACGATGATGGCATCGTCCACCACAATACCCAGCACCAGAATGAACGCGAACAGGGAAATGGTATTAATCGATTCACCGAGCAGCGGCAGCACCGCCACTGCACCGAGCATGGCCACCGGAATACCCAATGCAATCCAGCCCGCAAGATAAGCACCTAATGCCAGCGACAGCAGTAGCAGCAGAATAACCAGCCCCTGCCAGCCGTTTTCCCACAGCACCGAAGTCCGATCACGAAACTCGGCGGCATCGTCCTCCCACAGCAGCAAAGTGGCACCGTCAGGAAGCTGTGCCTGTTGCAGATAGGATTGCACCGCATCAGCGACGTCCAGCACCTGCTGAGCACCAACCCGGTAGATATCGATGGCCACCGCCGGCTGACCATTGTGCCAGGCACCAATCATGGTGCGCTCGAAGCCGTCATGCAGACTGCCAACATCACTGACCCGCAAGGCGCTGCCATCGCCACTGTCACGCAACGGCAGATCCATGTAACCGCCACCGTGACTGATACGCTGACCGGCAGACAGCAGCAGATCCCCTTGCTCACTGTGCAGCACGCCTGCAGTAACCGGCTGAGCGGCTCGCTGTATCTCCGCGGCCATCTGCTCCAGCGTCAGTTGAAAACGATGCAGATTTTCCCGAGGCACTTCAATTGCGACTTCGCGGGCCGGCAGGTTCTCGATATCAATAATGGTCAGATTTTCGTCACGGAGCAGGTCCTGACGGATACGGTTGGCAAGCTGGTAAAGCTGCAATTCCGACATGGCTCCGACCAGCAGCAATCGCATCACCCGGTTGCGTACCACCAGCTCCTGTACCAACGGCCTGCCGGCCTGCTCCGGCAAGCCTCGAATACCGTCCACGGCAACACGCACCTGATCAAGCACCTCACCAGTCTGGTAACCCTGCTGCACGTCGACGCGCAACATGCACAAGCCGTCGTAGGCCTCACTGGTGAGCTCGCTAAGCCCTTCGATTCCGGCAATGGCCTGTTCAACCGGCGCACATAACAGGGTTTCTACCAGTGCCGGACTGGCCTGTTCCATCTGCACGCTGATACCGATGCGGTCAAGCGGAACATTCGGCAGCGTTTCCTGGCGAGCAAGTGACATGCCGAGCCAACCACTCAGCAACAGCATCACCATCAACAGATTGGCAACGGCCGGATTGCGGGCAAACCAGGCAATCGAACCGTTCATGGCCGCTTGACCTGATCCGGTGACGCCGCCGCCACTGTCTGCTCACGCGGCAGTACCGGCGAGCCCTCCAGCCAGCGTAAAGTGCCGCTGATCGCAACGCGATCACCATCCTGCAAACCGCCGCCAACATAAACACGCTGCTCATCCTGGTGAATCACATCAATGCGCCGGCGACGCAAGCGCTCCTCGTCATCCACCACCCAGACGGTGCTGTCACCGTTCAAAACCGAGCGCGGCAGGCTGGCAATATGTTCCTGCCAGCGACCTTCGATCTCGGCGCGCACCAGCACACCGGGCTCAAGTGGTACTTCGTGTTTATCTGCGTCACTGACCTGTACTACCAGATACAGCATACGGTTCTGGTTGATGCCGCCCTCACGACGTACCAACTCGCCGCGCCAGATGACATCTCGACCAGCAAACCGACCATGCAGGCGCGCCGGAATCGGCGTCATCTGATCCTCTTCATTCAGCGACAGATCCAGTAATGCCAACCATTCATCACGCACCGGCAAACGCACTTCCATACGATCAGTGCTGGATAACGTGGCAATCACTTCGCCAACTCGAATGAACTGGCCGGGGCTGGCGCGCACCTCACGCAGGCGCCCACGAAATGGCGCAGTAATACGAGTTTTCTGCAGATCAAGTTCCGCTCTGGCGAGCCCGGCCTGAGCGGCAGCAAGACGAGCCTCGGCCTCTTCCAGATGCGGCTCCAGACGGGCGTAGGCATTACCCTTGTCGCCATTGACCCGGCGCGCCACGCTGGCCTTGGCGCGGGTATCCGCGAGATGCAACCGCGCCGCGCTGACCTGACTGCGACGCTCAGCCAGCGCCAGCTGATAACTGTGATCATCAATCGCCAGCAGCAGATCGCCACTGCTAACCACGCCACCGTCACGGAACACCTCTGGCCGTTCAATCACGGTACCGGAAACTTCCGCCACTACGGCGATCTGGTCTGCTGCCGCAGCGATACCCTCCAACACCACTGGCAAGGTGCGCGCCTGATACCGGACGCTGACAACATCAACACGCACAGGTGTCGCCAGCGCTTCAGTGCGAGCACTCGCCGGAGACCAGACATACAGCACCAGCAATACCAGCACAGTGAGCAACACTACGGCCAGCACCGCCGCCTGGCGGCGTAATGCATCAGGCATGACAATTCTCCGCAACTGCCACGGCCGCATCCACCGGCAGTGACATTGTCACGGCGCGCCGCCAACTACGCAGCAACGCCTCACATCGCGCCGCGCCAAGTCCGAGCACGGCATTTAGTTTCAAATTCAGTACCAGACGGCCATTACAGATCAGCCAGCAGGCGGCGACCGGATAGTTAGGACTACCCGGAGGAATTGCCCACATATATGAATCTGACTCAAGACCAGTGCCGTGCCAGTCAATCTGCCACTCGCCCATACTGCTGAATGAGCCGAGATAGCTGCGCCGACTTAGCCAGCGCAAGACCTTTTTCACCAGCCACTGACCACCGACATCGACAACAATCCGCGACTGATGCCATAACCACCAGTGTTCATTACGCCGCACTGCGTCGGCGATGCCAGCATGAATTCTTTTGCTGTCGGCCTGACCCGGCAGGGGAAGATAAATACCACTGGCATGATTCATTTCGTCTGAAGCCAGTACCAGCGCACCACGTAATGTCACTGGAATGAACCAGCTGCCGCCCGCTTCGCTCAGCAACTGCTGACTGACCTGACCATGCAACGCAGAAAGCAACAATGCATTAAGGGAAACACCCTGACGTCTGGCTTCGCGCATCAGTGCCTGAGTTGCCTCCGCGGACAGAGCCTCAACCGCAATATACTGCGCATCCGCGTCCGCTGCCGGTTGCTGGTGATGCCGCCACTGGGGTGACACCACCGGCATAGCACTGGAGTGCTGCTTCCAGCAGGAAAATAGCGACGGAATGGACGCCGGCCGGCCGGTGACGCCGGTCCAGCTGCTCACCGGAAGCCGCCGCAGCAAGCGCATGAATGCACCAACCCCATCACAATGCTCATGCGGTACAGTAAAGACATGACGACGGTCACGGCCCGGCTCGATCATGCCGTAGCAAATGGTGTCATCAATGCCCTGACTGCGCCGAGCCCGAAACCAGGGGGCTGCATAATCTTTCATTTGCCCCCCTAGAGCCTGGCAAGTTCGATGTAGCCGAGCCGCCCATCCAGCTGCTGACGCGGATCATTGTGATAACCGATCAGATAATGGCGGCTACGCAGTACCTGCCGACGACTCTGTTGCACCGCCTGACGCAAGGGATCATCAAGGAAAAATCCGGCACTGATTGCAGCCTGCTTACTTGCTGCATATACCGACATCTGTGCGAGTAAAGCTCGCAGCACTGATGAATCATTCTCTCGAACCAGCACTGAGTGCAGCATCAGGTAACGCATGGTGCCGCCGGCTGCAGGCAAATGCAGCCCACCGAAAATCCGTGCCCACAGATTCCAAAGATGACGCAGCCCTGACAGGCCGGCTGGATAGGCCACAACCCGTGTCTGTTTGAACGATTTCTGATCCCATAGCGCTGCCATGCCGATCAGCTCGTCACCATCAAATGCCAGCCAGTAGTCCTGCAGGGAAAGGCCATGGAAGTATGGGTGACCATCGAGCACCCGACTGAATTCGTAACGTGGGTAGAACTGCCGTAAAGGTGCATGGCGATCATGGAAATTCTGCATCTTTTCAAGATCCGAGACGCCGGCCTGCCGTACTGTCAGGTCATGACCCTGAGGAGAATGAATACGGAAGATCAGACTGGTCTCTATATCACCGCAAGGATAATAGACAGGCAGACCAGCCCTGCCACTGGCGACGGAATTGAGAGAATCGCTGTTCTCGTTGAGGATGACGGTCTGCATCAGGTCATCAGGGCCGATCATGTCTGCCACGTAGCGAGCCATACGCAGAATCATACGACCACCTCTGGCTTGCTCGGCCAAACGCAGGTCATGAGCATAGCGCACCGCACGCGGCATGCCATTGATGTACAGGGTGCGCCATCCAAGACCGTACAGCATCACCAGCGTGCCATTCTTTTCCCGAGCGATATGAATTTCGGGGTCTTCACAGATAACGTGACCACCACGGAAGTAATCCGGCTCACGCTCAAAGTTCAGCACCACCCTGCCGCGCTGCGGTGTATTGCGAAACAGGGACAGGATATCTTCGCTATCCGCCGGCGTGGCGCGCTGAAAAGGAGTACTCACGCGACACCCTGCAAGGTGTCATCCGGCACCATGTCGGTGAGCTTCATGCCCGGCCAGTATCGCAGTGGCTCGATTTTTACATTGCCGTCGATCATGCCGCGCTTCTGGCAGTAACTCATATAGCACTGCTGCATATCCTCGCGACAGACCACACTGACCGGGGCCAATTGGCCGAGGTCACGAGCCAGTCGATAGTGGAAAGACTCCAGCAGCCCATCTTCCATTTGTCGCGCCAACAAGCGCCGCTCCATAACGGTGCTACCGTGAATCGCTTCAGCCAGCAACACATATCCCGGAGCGCCTTTGCCATTGCTGTTATCCAGCGCCAGCAACGTTAGCGGCTGGACATCTACCGGACAGTCAAGCTGATCAATAATCTGCTGCACCAATACCGAAGACAGCTTCTCGCCAACCAGATCAACACCGTCATCGCGCCCCAGAAAGGTAAAGCAGGGAACCTGACCAATCAGATGATCCACTCTTAGACGATCACTCATGCGATAACGTAGCAGCCCAGCCCCGGTGCTGATCAGCGGCACCACTTCCTGACTCCTTTCCAATTTCCAGGGCGGCAGCACTTCACCAGTAGCAGCATCAGCAAATTCATAAACATGGCTGCGGAATGCCAGCGGATAATGCCCTTGCCACGGAAATGTCACGACTCCCTCGGTGGCCCACAACCCCTTGCCCTGAAACGCCACGGCCGGAAACAGGCGGCGCAGCTTGGCCGCCCAGACCGCTGCAGAAGCGGTGTCCCAGGCACTGATCAGAGCAAGTTTCGGCCACAGGATGCTGTAAAACGCGGCAGACTGCCGGCCATCCCAATGACGCAGCATGGCCGCACGTTGAACCGCCCGCGGGCAACGCACACCGGCAAGCGAACCGGCGCGCGCTCCGAAATGACCTGAGTAAAGGCAATCCGCCAGCTCATCACGCCAGCGACTGAGGTCATCCAGCATGGTCAGGGCAAATGTCGGGCTCCACACCGACATCACTGCCAGCGATTCATCAGCCACCAGCCAGGCCAGCGTGGCGAAGCGGGAATCCTCGGAACTGTCGGCAGAAGCAACCGTTTCCGGCACTGACTGGGTCATCGAAGCGAGCAACCGTTTGCCAGCGGAAAGCAGTTTCATGTCGTCATTAATCTGCCCTTTCAGCTCCTTGCGCATGGAGGTGGGCACCCATGAGAGCGACCAGTAATGGCTGCCGCCACGAATATCCGGATAGCTCTGATACAGGTCTCCCAACCAGGGGCAGATGGCCTGATCCAGTTCTGCGAGAAAGCGTTTGGTATAGGGCAGCCACTTGATCGCCGAAGTGGAGCCACTGGTTGGCTGATAGCGCTGAACCGGAGACGCAATCAGCGATGCGCCACCGAGACGCTGCTCATCAATCGCCGCACGCCAGTGGTCGTAGCCGGTTTCCGGCATGTTGCCGGCGTATTGCTCGAACGACCAGTCAGGATCAATCCGGCGACGCCGGCCGAAAGGTGTTTCCGCGACAGCGCGCAGCAGGGATGACAGCTTGCGCCGCTGCACCGACTCCATGTCCTGGCACTGATGCTCAAAGGCCAGCCGTGCCGGTGCCACCACTCGCGATAACACACCATGGCCCAACGAATAGCGCAGGCTCATCGGGTGCTCCGCGCCACCACACTGAACTGGCGCCCCGGCTTGTTACCCTTGCCGCGACTTTTTACCTGCACTGGCACGGCAACCCGTTCGACGAGTTCATCGCGCCGCTCGGCAACCACCGGAGCCACCGTTTCCAGTGTTTTAACTGCCTGTTTACCGCGAAACATCTTCTTCAGATAACGAAACGGATAGCGAATGGCATCGGAAAACCCGGCGCGCCCGACGCAGGGAAGCTCGGTGCCTCGCTGCCACTCCGGATTGCAGGCTTCGAAGAAGGCCGCTGCCTGACTGGCTCGGCGAACATCATCGTTAATCGGCGCCACATCGGCCTTCAGACGCTGATAGTCATGGCCGAAATCCAGAATGCCGCGCTCGGCGCTGTAGTAACCGGGGAACAGGCGCTCACAGTACTGCGGAATGATCGGCTGATATTGCTGATAACGATTTTCCGGATGCGGGTAAAAGCGGAAAAAGTTGTTTGCCAGCAACAGGTAAGTTTTGTATCCCTTTGAAATCAGCAGCCAGAATACCGGCGTCAGCGGGTGGCGCAGCACCACGCGCACCAGATACAGGAAAAATGCCAACGGCAGCGCCCGCGATCCCCAGTAATCGCGCTCGATGATGGTGTCGCCACTGAACACCCCCTTGATCGGCTTGCCGTCGATGACCAGGTCCATTTTCGCGACGGTGGAGAACCCGACAATCTCCTGATCACTGCGCCGGCGCAGTAGAAACACACCAGTCTTCTTGCTCATATCGCGCAAAAACGTATCCAGATCGGAGTTCTCGTAGTAGCGCTGGAAGATGCCATACATCTTCAGCACATCCGCGGGAGAGACACGATCAATGCGACGGTAGCGGGCAGTAACCTGTTTTTTCTGGGCACTCATGTTCGGGCCTGCTTGTTGTTGTTTTTCAGGGTGATTGAGATTGGCGCGCATTCGCCGCCCGGTACAGGTTCGCCGCTGCCATCGGATTGTCCATTTACGACAACCCCCTAATACCTCCTACCGACTTTCAGAACGGGCCAATATGTGTACATATATTCACAATGTTAATTGATAAAATGGCCCGATCTGCAGGAATAAAAATTCCGCAGCGAAACATAAAAACAAATAAAAACAAAGGGTTGATTAAGATGAGACTGTCGCCATCCCTAATCAATGATGTTCCACTCGTGCCGGTTGTGTACGTACGTATTCTTATTAGACTGACGTCCCAGTTGGGCATGAACACGGCCAGGCTATTGTCCGAGTCGGGCATCCACGATGCCCTGATGTCTGACCCGGAAGGGCACGTTTCGATTAACCAGCTGCTGTCCCTGTTCCGTATCGCCGAACAGAACAGCCCGGTTCCCTGCCTCGGCGCCCGCTATGGCATGCAACTGGATTTGTCCGCCCACGGCCTGCTGGCCTACTCGATGATCGCCCAGCAACGTGCCGACGACCTGACTCGCCGCCTGATCCAGTTTCTGCGCATCCGCGTACCATTAATGGAGATTGAACTGGTGCCTCTGGGCGAAGGCGCGGTCATTCGCTTGCACCAGCGCTGGCCGCTGGACGAGATGGAAAACTTTCTGGTCGACACCTATCTGGGCAGCATGTGCCGAATCAGCGCCACATTGAGCAAGAACGCCCTGATCCAGTTGCAGAGTACTGATGGCGACAGGATTCGTGATCTGAGTGAAATCTTCGGCAGTGTCGTCGAAGGCGGCCACAGCAGTGATCAGCTGGTGGTTCGGCAGTGTCAGATGCAAGGTGCGACGAGCACAGATGGCCTTGGCAGCAGCGATGCAGAATGGAACGCCGATCATGTCGTCGCCCTGATTCGTCATTACATTCATTGCCACCCGGGCCGTTACTGCACGCTGGAATATGCCGCAGAAAAGCTCGGCCTGACGCCACGTACCCTTACCCGTTACCTGGCCGCCGGCGGTGAGTCTTTCTCCCAGCTTCGCAATCAGGCCAGACTGAAATTTGCCATGCATTACCTGCGTGACACCGACTTCAGCATTGCCGATATCGCCGAGAAACTCGGCTACAGTGATCAGGCCAGTTTTACCAAGGCATTTCGCGGCTGGACCGGACACTCGCCGGGCCGGGTACGCAAGGAACAGCGCCAACCTGAACAACGCTTGTCACTGACGGCACGACTGGCCTGAGAAATAACCGCAACGATCAGGCAATAAAAAAGGGCCCGAAGGCCCTTTTTTATTGCTCACGGAAACTCAGGCAGTTTCAGCAGCAATTTTCTTCATCAGTTCCATCTGCGCAGCCGTCGGCTGGGCAGTCTGCAGCGCCATCAGCTTGCTCATGTCGCCTTCAATGCGGATCTGACCGGTCATGAAACCCTGCATACCAGCAGACTGGTCGCCCTGGATGAAAATGCGCTTGGCCAGATCAGCCGGCAGAATCATCGTGGTCGGTGCATTCGGGTGATGACCTTCTTCCAGCATGCCACCTACCAGTGACATGGCTTTATCAACCGAACCGCCGGTGATGGTGACGTTGATAACCAGATCAGCCAGCGCCGCCGGGGCTTCAATATTGCCGGCTTCTTCACGCTTGGCTTTGACCATGGCGAACCAGCCTTCAGACAGAAATTCCTGACTCATGGATATGTCTCCTCATATTGTTGTCATGACCCGTCATGCGCCGGTGGCCGTCTTCGCAACGATCCGACCCAGTTCAAACGAGCGTTCGAAACGTTCTGTACCTTATAGAAAGGCCGGAATCATGGCAATAGCGCCAGCGTCCATGCCGGCGGGCGTTTCTGTCAGGCGGAAAAAGCCGGATCAGAGGTCATATCCACGTTCTTCATGCAGGGCAATATCCAGCCCCTGAGACTCTTCTTCCGGGGTCACGCGCAATGCGGTGAACAGGCCAACCAGACGCAGAATGATCCAGGTCACCAGCGCGGTGTAGAGCGCTGTGGCCATCACGCCAATGGCCTGCACACCAACCTGGTCAAGCATGTCGTAGTGATCGAAAGCAAAACCGTAGCCGGAGAACAGACCCAGCTCGGTGGAAGCAAACACGCCGGCTGCCAGCGTACCCAACATGCCACCGACACCGTGCACCGGGAATACATCCAGCGAGTCATCGATCTTCAGCTTTTGTTTGATCAGCAGCACCGCATAGAAGCACACCGCACCGGCGACCAGACCAATCACCAGTGCCGCTGCCGGGCCGACAAAACCGGATGCCGGGGTAATGGTGCCAAGGCCTGCAACCATACCGGTGGCAATACCCAGCGCTGAAGGCTTGCCGAATTTTTTCCACTCCAGCGCAATCCACGCCAGCGAACCGGCGGCAGCAGAAATGTGCGTGACCAGCATCGCCATGGCGGCATTGCCATTAGCCGCCACTGCAGAACCACCGTTAAAACCGAACCAGCCTACCCAGAGCATGCCCGCGCCCATCACCGTCATGGTCATGTTGTGCGGCTTCATCGCGGCGCCGGGAAAACCGTTACGCCGTCCCAGCACCAGTGCCGCCACCAGCGCCGCCACACCGGCAGTAATATGCACCACGGTGCCGCCGGCATAGTCAAACAGACCCAGCCCGGCCAGCCAGCCACCACCCCAGACCCAATGGCAGATCGGCACATACACCAGCAGCAACCACAGCATGGAGAAAGCGAACATGGCGCCAAAACGCATGCGCTCGGCAAAGGCACCAACAATCAGCGCCGGGGTAATGATGGCAAAGGTCATCTGGAACAGACCATGCAGAGCGGTCGGCAAGGTGCCAGTCACTGATTCACGATCAATGCCACTGAAAAACACATGGTCCAGTCCGCCAATAAAGGCATTCACACTGCCGCCATCGGTGAATGCCAGCGAGTAACCCACCACCAGCCACAACAGCGATGCACCACAGGCGATAGCAAAGCATTGCATCAGCACGGAAAGCACGTTCTTGGCACGAACCAGACCGCCATAAAACAGGGCGAGGCCGGGCAGCGTCATAAACAGTACCAGTGCGGTGCTGGTCAGAATCCAGGCGGTGTCGGCACCGTTCATTTCATCGGCGAACGCCAGCGTCGGGCACAGCAGTGCTGCCAGCAGAAAGGATTTGCTGAAAAGTTTCATGTTCGGATTCCTCAGATCGCTTCGCCGCCGGTTTCACCGGTGCGGATACGGACCACCTGCTCAAGCGCAGAGATAAAGATTTTGCCGTCACCAATCTTGCCGGTGCCGGCAGATCGGATGATGGCTTCGACGGCGGCTTCGACCTGCTCGTCCCGAACGGCCAGCTCAAGCTTCACCTTGGGAACGAAATCGACCACGTACTCGGCACCGCGATAAAGTTCGGTATGTCCTTTCTGCCGGCCGAATCCTTTCACTTCAGTAATGGTCATGCCCTGAATGCCGATTTCCGCCAGCGCATCGCGAACCTCGTCGAGTTTGAAGGGCTTGATCACGGCGGTGATCATTTTCATCTGTCTGTCTCCTGAGTAGCGGCTGCCGTTGCACCAATGCCGAACCAGGTCGGCACCATGCACCGCACTGGAGCATGCAGAATGCGGGCCAGATCAGAAATACAGTAATTTCAGTTGGTTAAGTCCAAATAAGGAGCAAAAATCCGATTTAATGCACTAATTGAATGCACTTTCACGCCCAATTGCCCCCAAATGGCGCAGCAGCAGTGCACCACGCTGGTCCGGGACATCCCCAAACAGGGATCAATGCAGATAATTGAACATCTTCCGGCGGTATTCGCTGGCCAGCGGATCACCCTTGGGCAGGCAATCAAACACCTTGAGCAAAGCAGCTCGGGCCAATCCATCACCGAAGTCGCGATGGTCGCGCAGCATCTGCAGCAAGGCCGCCAACCCGGCCTCGAACTGGCCAGCAGCGGCAGCTCGCAGGCCGTACTGATACAGATCCTCCGGCGTCGGGGTCGCCGCGACTCTGGCGGACAGCTCAGCCAGAGAGATCGGGGTCGATTCCTTCAACTCCGCCAACAGGGCAAAACGGGCCCGGAATGGCCGCAGCTCGGCAACATCTTCGGCAATTTCCGCCAGCACAGACTGGGCCTCATCTAGCCGCCCCTCGCCGAGCAGATACTCCACCAGCAGCGCCCGAAAACCATGCCGCGCCGGCTCATGCACCAGCGCGTCACGCAGCGCCGCCTCGGCCTCCACACCGTGGCCATGGGCAATCGCCAACCTGACCTGCTCGATAAAGGCCTCGGCATCCACCTCCGGATCCGCCTCGGCCAGCACCGGCGCCAGCCATTGGCGCAGCGCCGTCTCAGTCTGGGCACCAACCAGTTCATCCACCAGTCGCCCCTGCACCACCAGCTTCAGGGTCGGCAGACTGCGGACCTGAAACTGCGCTGCCACGGCCTGCTGCTCATCGGCATTGACCTTGGCCAGCAGCACCTTGCCATCCAGCTCCCGCACCAGCTTTTCCAGCACTGGCGCCATCTGCTTGCAGGGCTGGCACCAGTCGGCCCAGAAATCGACGATCACCGGTGTCTGCATGGATGCCTGCAGGATCTGCTGAAGATTGGCAGGGGTGACATCAATGATGAACTGCTGGGTACTCGAGGCACTGTTCACGAAACTCTCCAGAGTGAAATGCGGCGCAGTATATCAACCCGCCGGCCGAGGGGCGCGCCTGACCTGCGCCACTTCAAGCCTGTCATTGCCGACAGGCGGCGTTGCCCGATAGCATCATTCTGATATCGTAGAAAACCGTGCATGGTTCACACTTTTAAATGAGCCTGCACCGCATAAAAACATCACATAACAACAATGTGCCGGGGACGACAATGAGATTGACAAGGATTGCGGCGACCTGCCTGGTCGCGGCCACGGGATCGGTCTGGGCCGAAACGCTGGAGGACAGACTGGCGGCGGCGGAAAGCCGACTCGCTTCGCTGGAACAGCAGAACTCGGTCACCGAGCGGATTACCGTCAACGGCTTTATCCGCTTTGCCATGGAAACCCAGACCAGTATCAAAGACGCCGCCGGCAATGAGCTGAGTTACCGTGACGCTCTTGCGCCCGATACCTGGGACAACAAGCGCCTGAGCAGGGCCGGCCTGCAACTGAACGCACACATCAGTGATGAAGCCGAAGCGGTGGTGCAGCTGCTGGCCCGTGGCAGCGAAGATTTTGCCGCTGAAGCACAGTGGGCCTACCTGGCCTATAACGTACGTCCTGATGTCACGGTACGCGCCGGTAGACTGGTGCTGCCTTTCTATCTGCACTCACAGTATCTGAATGTGGGTTATGCCTACCCCTGGGTGGAGCTGCCGACGGAAATTTATGGCGCCATTCCGATTGATACCATGGAAGGCATCGACGCCACCTGGAACATCAACACCGGCAGCATCAATCACAAGTTGAATGTGTTCTGGGGCAGCATGGAAGTGGATGTCGATGGTACGGTCTTTGAGATTGATCATCAGCACGGTGTAAACCTGCGCTCCAGCCTCGGCAACTGGACCTCGTGGTTAAGTTACACCAGCAGTCTGGTGACGCTGGACTTGAGCGCAGTACTGGTCCCGCCGCTTGCCCCCTACAGTCTGGACCGCGCCTATGCTCATTACACAGGAGCCGGGCTGCAGTACGACAACGGCTCGCTGGTGCTAATGGCAGAAGTCACCGAGCTGAAAATTTCAGCCCCGGCCAACTGGTTCCCGACCCAGCCCGCCGGCTACGTCATGGCAGGTTATCGCTTCGGCAAGCTTATGCCGCATATCACCTGGGCCTATGTCGACGCCGAAGACTCAAGTGATGTTGTCGACCCTGTTGCACGGGCTGCGCTCTACGACACCTATGCAGACCGTCAGAAGAGCTGGACGCTGGGCGCCCGCTACGAGCTTACTACCGGCATTGCGCTCAAGGCCGAGGCCAGTCGCTACTACGACTTCAGCAATGACAAGGTCTCAACGCAGGGTGTATTCAGCGGCCCGACAGGATCAGGCGCCCCGGATGAATCCAATCCGCTGGTATTCCGTCTTGCCGTCGACGCTGTGTTCTGAGGAGAGCGGACATGAATAAAGTAATCATCATGCTGCTCCTGTCACTGCCGCTGCCGCTACTTGCCAACGCAGAACTGGTCGTCGTTACCGGCAGCAACTCAACCATTAACTCCCTGACTGAGAATGAAGTACGCCAGCTGTTTTCCGGCCAACTGAAAGCGGTGGCTGGACAGAAGGTGCAACCGCTGGACCTGCCCAGCGGCGCCGCCGATCGTGACGAGTTTTACCGCAAGCTGATGGGCCGCTCGCCGGACCAGATGCGCGCCTACTGGACCAGACTGATTTTCACCGGGCAAGGGAAGCCGCCACGTGAAGTCGCCAATCCCCAGGAACTGACCACCCTGGTAGGCTCCGGCGAATACATTGGTTACTTGCCGGCCGACGCAGCTGGCAGCAATGTGCGAGTGCTCTATCGACTGAACTGATGATTAATATTTCCAGACATTTCCCGGGCGGCTATATGCCGCCCTTTCTTTTGCGTTTTACACCCTTTTACTGATTTTCAGCGCGATGTCCCGTTTTTACCGATACCCGAATCTGCCTGCGAATCAGATCAACGGGCAGCTGAGGGTGCTTTACCGTCTCAGGTGATTCAGGCGGTGGCCGGCGTCCAGTCGATTGGTGTCTGGCCACGTTCTTGCAACCAGTTATTCGCTCGGGAGAAGTGTCCACAACCGATGAACCCTCGGTGTGCGGACAGAGGCGATGGATGGGGCGCCGTCAGCACCAGATGCCGCTGACGATCAATCAGCGCCCCTTTTTTTTGCGCGTAACTGCCCCAGAGCATAAACACCAGACCATCTCGGTGTTGATTCAGGCGGTCGATGACTGCATCGGTAAAACGCTCCCAGCCCTTACCCTGATGAGCGCCTGCCTGTCCCTGTAACACCGTCAGCGTTGCATTCAGCAGTAGCACACCCTGATCAGCCCAGTGCTCGAGGTTGCCATTACGGCTCATGGGCGTGCCGAAATCGCGGCTGATTTCCTTGAAAATATTCATCAGACTTGGCGGCGGTGGCACACCTTCGGGAACGGAAAAGCACAGGCCGTGGGCCTGCCCCGGACCGTGATAGGGGTCCTGCCCCAGAATCACTACCTTGACCTGATCAAACGGCGTGTGCTCGAAAGCATTGAAGATTTGCGGGCCGGCGGGATACACCACCTTGCCCTGCTGCTTCTCAGCGAGCAGGAACGCCCGCAGCTGGGTCATGTAATCACTACTGAACTCACTGGCCAGCGCCTGCTTCCAGCCCGGTTCAAGACGGACCCGCTCGCTGCTGTCAGTCATGCCGTGCGGTCATGAACAGCTCAAGCATGCGCCGCACCAGCACTCGCAGTTCCGCCATCGAGAACGCCGGATCAAGCAACAGCTTCTGCTCCATGCTGGTAATCGACGCCCACATCAACTGGGCATCCTGAGCCGGCTCGGCAGTACCGAGTTTTTCACAGGCACTCTGCAGCACTTCCACCAGCTTATTTGTGTAGACCAGCGCCAGATCGCGTAACCGCTCATCCAGCACAGCCTCTTGTATAAACGCCTGCTCGGCAATCAGGTGATCGCGCTTGTCGCGGGATTCCTGATAGAGGAAAAACGTGGTCATGTCAGCGAGCGAATCCATCAGCTTCAGGCGCTCGGCAGCATCCTGCAGCCGGGTGCTGTCAAACTGCTCCAGCAGACCAAATGCCTGCTCCCGGAACGGCTCGATCACGTCTTCCATCGCCTGCTCGGCAAACAGGGTGAAGGTGTCGGCGATGAGGTCGGAGATATCCTTGAAATAGTAGGTAGTCGCCGACAGCGGTACGTCGGCTTCCTTGGCGACAGCGCGGTGACGGACGTTGCGAATGCCCTCACGGACAATAATCCGCAGGGCCGCTTCCAGAATGCTACGACGACGTTGCTCGCTGCCTTCGCGGCGGGCCTGACGCCCCTGATACTGGATATCGCTCATGCTCGCTGCCTCTCCTTGTTAACGTGCCAAAGGTCTCATATGCGGGAACAGAATTACATCCCGAATCGACGGTGAGTCAGTAAACAACATCACCAGTCGATCAATGCCGATGCCCTCCCCCGCGGCCGGCGGCATGCCATATTCCAGAGCAGTGATGTAGTCCTCGTCAAAGAACATGGCTTCGTCATCACCTGCCTCTTTCTCTGCCACCTGCTTATGGAAGCGCTCAGCCTGATCCTCAGCATCATTCAGCTCGGAGAAGCCGTTGGCAATCTCGCGGCCGCCAACGAAGAACTCGAAGCGGTCTGTGACGAACGGGTTGCTGTCGCTGCGACGGGCCAGCGGTGACACTTCGGTCGGGTACTCGGTAATAAAGGTCGGCTGCTTGAGCTGGTGCTCGACCGTCTTCTCGAAAATCTCGATCTGGATCTTGCCCAGGCCATAGCTGTCCTTGAGGGCAATACCCAGACCTTTGGCGATAGCCTTTGCCTGCGCCATATCGTCGAGCTGCTCGCGGCTGATCTCCGGATTGAAATGCAGGATCGACTCGACCACCGTCATCCGCGCAAACGGCTTGCCGAAATCAAAGGTCTCGCCCTGGTATTCCACTTCCGTTTTGCCGAGCACCTCCCGCGCCACGGTGCGCAGCATGTCCTCGGTCAGATCCATCATGTCGCGGTAATCGGAATAGGCCTGATAGAACTCGACCATGGTGAATTCCGGATTGTGCCGGGTCGACAGGCCTTCATTACGGAAATTGCGGTTGATCTCGAACACCCGGTCAAAGCCACCCACCACCAGACGCTTCAGATACAGCTCCGGGGCGATACGCAGATACATCTGCACATCCAGAGCATTGTGATGGGTGATAAAGGGCCGCGCCGTCGCGCCACCGGGAATCACCTGCAGCATCGGCGTTTCCGCTTCGTAGAAACCGCGCTCGCTCAGGTAGCGGCGAATGGCGCTGATCACACCGGCGCGAATACGGAATGCATCACGGGTATCTTCATTGACGATCAGGTCAACATAACGCTGACGATACTTCTGTTCGGTATCCGTCAGGCCATGCCACTTCTCCGGCAGTGGCCGCAACGATTTGGTCAGCAGCTGCTGACGCTCGATCATCACATACAGGTCGCCCTTGCCGGACTTGTGCAAGACACCTTCAACACCGACGATGTCGCCGATATCCCAATGCTTGATGTCCTGCTGAATGGTTTTGTCAGCATAGACCTGAATGCGACCGGACTGGTCCTGCAACACCATGAAAGGACCACGACGGGCCATGATCCGGCCGGCGACTTTGGCGCGAAGCGCCAGCGGCTCCAGCTCTTCCTTGCTCTTCTCGCCATGGGCGGCCTGCAACTGCGCCGCCAGCACGTCATGGCGAAAATCGTTCGGGAACGGATTGCCCTGCTCGCGCAACGCATCCAGTTTATGGCGCCGCTCGGCAATCAGTTTGTTTTCGTCGTGGTGCTGCTCATCGGTCATCAATTATTCCCCGGTATATCGTGACCAGCTCGCACCGGCCTCTGCCTTTCTGTAGGAGCCCTCGACCGAGGGCGAAAATCGTTCGCGGTCGATCGACCGCTCCTACAAAGTGCTGTTTTACAAACCTGACTTCAGTGATGCCTCGATAAACTTGTCGAGATCACCATCCAGCACGCCCTGGGTGTTACGGGTTTCAACGCCGGTGCGCAAATCCTTGATGCGGGCATCGTCTAGCACGTAGGAGCGAATCTGGCTGCCCCAGCCGATGTCCGATTTGGTGCTTTCCAGCCGCTGCTTCTCGGCATTGCGCTTCTGGATTTCCAGCTCGTACACCTTCGCCTTCAGCATTTTCCAGGCTTCATCGCGGTTCTGGTGCTGCGAACGGCCGCTCTGACAAGCCGCGACCACGGTGTGTTCTTCTTTCGTGTCCGGATCGGTGAACACATAGGTCAGACGTACCGCGGAATCGGTCCGGTTAACGTGCTGACCACCGGCGCCGGAAGCCCGGTAGGTGTCGGTACGCACCTTGCTCGGATCGATATAGATATCGATATCGTCATCCACTTCCGGCGACACGAATACGGAACTGAACGAGGTGTGACGACGACCGCCGGAGTCGAACGGCGATTTACGCACCAGCCGATGCACGCCGGTTTCTGTGCGCAGCCAGCCAAAGGCGTAGTCGCCCTGTACATGAATGGTGGCGCTCTTGATGCCGGCCACTTCACCGGCGGAAGCTTCGGTCAGCTCCGCCTTGAAGCCGTGATCCTCGCACCAGCGCAGATACATGCGCAGCATCATCTCGGCCCAGTCCTGCGCTTCGGTGCCACCGGAGCCGGCCTGAATATCAACATAGGCGTTACAGGCATCCATTTCGCCGGAGAACATGCGACGGAACTCGAGACCGGCGACAATTTTTTCCAGCTCGTCGATATCGCGCTGCAGATCTTCCAGACCGGCTTCGTCGCCTTCTTCAGCGAGCATTTCCAGCAGCTCGTCGGAGTCGTCAAGACCACTGAACAGACGATCAAGATTTTTTACCACGCCTTCCAGCTGGGCCCGTTCGCGGCCCAGCGCCTGGGCGCGGTCGGGGTTATTCCAGATGGCAGGGTCTTCGAGCTCGCGCTCGACTTCGGTCAGACGTTCCCGTTTGCCCGGGTAGTCAAAGATACCCCCTCAACGCATCTGTGCGTTGGCGGATATCGGCAAGCTGGTTACGCAGCGGATTGATTTCCATGAAAAACTCATCACCAAGGGCGGAAAGGGCGGCATTCTAGCGGGTGTCGGGCCGGTTTTCATCCTGCCGGCCAGATTGGTGGTGCGGCACCCGGCGAGACAGTCCTTTCCGGGGCACGCGTGAATCCATCCATGGAGCTCTTCGGCGCCATCCCTGGCGCCGAGGTCCCCGGAAAGGACTGTCTCCCCGGGTGCTATCGGGCTACGGTGCCAACCGCAAATCCAGTGACAGTAAAACCGATCAATCAACCAACTCGTAAACGTGATACGAGCGCGGCTCCATCTGGTTATAGGTGGTACCAACGTAGACCGCGCCCTCGGGGATACCCTGACCAGTGTGGAAAATCTTGAAGCGGCGCATGTCATCGGACGGGTCCATGGCATCAGCAGCATCGAGCTCGGCCCAGAGAAAAATGCCCTTGCCCGGCAGCGAATACTCCACCTTCAGCGGGCTGGCGTCTTCCGGCATGCGCAGTTCCTGGACCTCATCACCGGGGCTCAGGCGGTACTTGTGAATCGTCTTCATGGTGTCTCCTCGTGCCTTGACCGGCGTTTGACTGGTGGATGCTATCAGACACTGCCGTAAGAAAGGGATGCTTGATTTGCGTCAGCTTTCAGGACAGGGGGGCAAGGTGCTCGAACAACAGCTGCGGGCTGCGCTGGCCCCGGTATTCATTAACGCCGAGTTGGTAGATGCCGGTCACGCGGCGGCAGTTGCGCGGCCAGTCCGCCACCGGCGCATTGAAGTGAATGGCATCGATCACGCCGCGGCTGGCCGGCAGGCCAAGGGTCAACTTCAGGTGGCGTTCGCCGACTACGCGCTGGTCCAGTACTTCAAACTCGCCGTCGAAACGCGGCGCCGGAAAACCCTGCCCCCAGGGGAAGGCGTGGGCCAGCAGCTCGGCATTTTTCAGGGTCAGGTCAGTTTCCTCAAGCGCGCCGTCGGTGTCGATCACGCTGGTGAAAATCTCTGCCGGCGCCAGCAACGCCACCGCCTCGGCAAAGGCCTGACGGAACTGCTCAAACTGGTCCGCCGCCAGCGTCAGCCCCGCCGCCATGGCATGGCCGCCGAACTTGCGCAGCATACCCGGGTGTCGGGTGGCCACCGCATCCAGCGCATCACGTAAATGCAGCCCCTGAATGGAACGGCCGGAACCTTTCAGCAAACCTTTCTCCTGCGCCCGGGCGAAGGCGATCACCGGCCGGTGCACGGCTTCTTTTACCCGTGAGGCAAGAATGCCAACCACACCTTCATGCCAGTGCTCGTCATGCAGGCACAGGCCGAGCGGCAGATCGCCCTGCTCTTTCAGGCGCTGCACCTGAATCATGGCTTCGTCGCGCATGCCCTGTTCGATGCCACGCCGTTCGCGGTTGATGCTGTCCAGCTCTTCCGCCAACTCGCGGGCGCGTTGTTCATCGTCGCAAAGCAGACAACTGATGCCGTGGGTCATATCGGAAAGCCGACCGGCCGCATTCAGGCGCGGGCCGACAATAAAGCCAAGATCCTGCGCCACCACCCGATCCGGATCCCGGCGGCCGACTTTCAGCAATTCACGAATGCCTGGGATGCACTGGCCGGCACGCATGCGACGCAGGCCCTGCTCCACCAGAATGCGGTTGATGCGATCGAGCACCACCACATCGGCAACCGTACCCAGCGCCACCAGATCCAACAGTGCGGCAGGATTGGCATTGGCGGGCAGCAGCTCGGCGTCACGCAGGGCACTGCGCAACGCAAGAATCAGATAAAAGGCGACGCCAACGCCGGCCAGATTCAGAAACGGCGAAGCCGGATCAAGCCGCGGGTTCACAATGGCATCGGCATCCGGCAGCACATCGCCGGGCAAGTGATGATCGGTGATCAGCACCTTGATACCGGCAGCCTGGGCGGCGGCCACACCATCAAGGCTGGCGATGCCGTTATCGACGGTAATGATCAGATCCGGATTGGCCTCCTGACTGGCCAGCTCGACGATTTCCGGCGACAGGCCGTAGCCATATTCAAAACGGTCCGGCACCAGAAAGCCGGGGGTGGGCAGGCCAAGCAGGGTCAGGCCACGCACCATCAGTGCGGTGGCGGTGGCGCCGTCAGCGTCGTAATCGCCAATGATGAGGATCTTCCAGCCTTGGCGGCGGGCTTCCATCAGCAGCGCCACGGCTTTATCCAGCCCCGGCATCAGGGTCGGTGACGGCAGCTGATCGAGGGTTAACGGTACCTCGTCCGGCCGCTGGATACCGCGCCCCGCCAACACCCGCGCCAGAATCGGCGGCAAGTCCTGCCAGTCAGACAGGGTGGACAGTTCACGACGACGTATTTGCGGCAGTTTCAAGGTGGGCCTCCTCGGGGGTCGCGGCATTATAGACACGATTGGCTGGCCACGCCCTGCCAGCCTTACCGATTACTCCGTGATCTGCTCACCCAACCCATCGCATTGCGCTGACAGACACACCGCCCCGCTGCACTCAGCCTGCTCGTCCGACAGCCGGCTGTTTTAAACCTTATTTTATGTATCTACAATAAATGAGCCTGATTACTTTTGACCCAGCCAAAAGCAGCGCCAACGCTGCACTGCGCGGGCTGCCCTTTTCTCGAGTCGAGGAACTGGATTGGAGTACGGCAATCATGCTGGAAGACACTCGCTGCGATTACGGCGAACAAAGATTCAGGGTGTTCGGCTATATAGGAAGTCGGCTGCATGCCGTGGTGATCACCCCGCGAGCCGGACGTATCCACGTCATCAGCCTGCGCAAAGCAAACCGGCGGGAGCAGCAACGTTATGGCTAAGCCAACAAGACAACGCCCGACCAGGGCAGACAGAGACAACCCGGAATGGAGCCACGAGGACTTTCGTAGGGCCAGTCCCGCCGCAGATGTGCTGCCGGGTCTGGTCGGCGAACAAGCCGCCGGCGAACTGCTGAAACCGAAACGCGGTCGCCCACCCGCAGATAATCCACGTCGACTGATTTCCCTGCGTTTGCCAGAAGAAGTGATCGCAAAGTGGCGAGCTACAGGCCCCGGCTGGCAGACCCGCATGGCCGAGCACTTGGCGACTGGGCCTCGCACATAAAACAGTAGTTGCTACGAAACTTCCTGCATCACCTCACGCAGCACTTCGGGGTGACGGGCAACAATCCTCAGCAGGGTTTCGGCTGCCCCTGAAGGATGACGGCGACCCTGCTCCCACTGTTGCAGCGTACGAGGGGAAATATTCAAAGCCGCAGCAAACTGGGCCTGCGAAAGTCCGCAGTTCAGGCGCGCCTGCACCACCTCGTTGGGCTCGATCTGATAGCGGGCGCCATAACGCCCCGCTTTCACATCGCGAATAGCTTCCAGCAGCTCCGCACCGATATCCCGACCAGCGTCCCGCTTGTACAGTTTTTTCAGGTCAGTCATCACTAAGCTCTCTGGCAATTTTTCTCAGCACATCCGCGGCGATAGTGTCTTGCGCGTTCTTGGCGTACATCGTCAGCAGTACCAGTTCACCGGACTTGAGTCGGGCGAGATAGATAACCCGGACACCACCCCGCTTGCCCATTCCGGGCCTTGACCAGCGTATCTTGCGGCAGCCACCGGAACCGGGAATCAGATCACCTGCATCCGGGTTCAGGCCCAACCAGAAAACGAAATCGCCGTATTCCTCATCGGTCCAGTAATCCGGCCACAGCCGGGAGAACAGGGGCGATTCGATCACGGTCAGCATGAACTATACTCCAATGGCGTATATCAATCACCACTCAGGTGATCTGGCTGACTGTGCAACGACGGAAACGCCGGATCATCGGCAAAAGACCGAAACGGCCGTAAGAAGGAATCGACCAAGACCATCTGGTCACAATCAGGGGCTTAAATCCTTGGTTCACGCGCCTATACTTGGCGCCCGTTCCCTTTTGCCTTAGTGGGAACGTGGACATGCTGGAGTGAGCAAACGCTCACATGAAAGCGGTTTTATGACCACTTCAGCCGGGGCCGCCCCGTGCAGGCTCCGACCCAATCAACGTGGAGAGCAACCATGATTTATTCCGGCAAGGCCGTCAGCGTGACGCTGCATGACGGTGGCATCGCCGAACTGAAGTTCGATCTTCAGGGCGAGTCCGTCAACAAATTCAATCAGGAAACCGTTGTCGATCTCGGCAAGGCTGTCGACGCCATCAAGGGCAACAGCGACGTCAAGGGCGTGGTGGTCACCTCGGGCAAGAGCGTCTTTATTGTCGGCGCCGACATCACCGAGTTCACCGACATGTTCAAACTGCCGGAAGACGAAATCGCCGGCTGGTGTCTGAAGTCGAACCAGGTGTTCTGCGCGTTCGAGGACCTGCCGGTCCCGACCGTTTGCGCCATTAACGGCATCGCCCTCGGCGGCGGCCTGGAAATGGCCCTGACCTGCGACTTCCGCGTCATGGCCGACACCGCTCAGGTGGGTCTGCCGGAAGTGAAGCTGGGCCTGTACCCGGGCTTCGGTGGCACCGTGCGCATGCCGCGTCTGATCGGTGTCGATAACGCTGTCGAGTGGATTGCTGCCGGTGGCCAGCACAAGGCTGACAAGGCGCTCAAAGACGGCGTCGTCGATGCCGTTGTTGCTGGCGACAAACTGTTTGATGCGGCGGTGTCGCTGATCAAGCAGTGCCTCGAAGGCAAGATTGATCACCTGAAGAAGCGTTCGGAAAAACTCGAACCGCTGAAACTGCCGCCACTGGAAAACATGATGGCGTTCCAGACCTCTGGCGCTTTTGTTGCCCAGCAGGCTGGCAAGAACTACCCGGCTCCGGTTGCCGCCGTTAACGTCATGCAGCAACACAGCGGCATGAAGCGTGACCAGGCACTGGAAGCCGAAGCCAAAGGTTTCGCCAAAGTCGCCAAGACCCCGCAGGCGACTGCGCTGGTCGGTCTGTTCCTCGCCGATCAGGCGGTGAAGAAAGCCAATGGCGGCCACATGAAGAAAGGCGCCAAGGACCTGAACCAGGCTGCCGTACTCGGTGCCGGTATCATGGGTGGCGGTATCGCCTACCAGTCCGCCTCCAAGGGCACACCGATCATCATGAAGGACATCGCCGACGCCGCACTGGATCTGGGCATGGGCGAAGCGTCCAAGCTGCTGGCCAAGCAGGTTGAGCGCCGCAAGATCGATCCGGCGAAGATGGGCAAAACCCTGTCCATGATTCGTCCGACCCTGAACTACGGCGACTTCGCCAACGTGGATGTGGTGGTTGAAGCGGTTGTTGAGAACGAGAAGATCAAGCAGTCCGTGCTGGCCGAAACCGAAGGCAAGCTGAAAGACGGCGCTGTGCTGGCTTCCAACACCTCAACCATTTCCATCACCCGTCTGGCCACCGCCCTGAAGAAGCCGGAAAACTTTGCCGGCATGCACTTCTTCAACCCGGTGCACATGATGCCGCTGGTGGAAGTGATCCGTGGCGAAAAAACCTCGGATGAAACCGTCGCCACGCTGGTTGCTTACGCCACCAAGATGGGCAAGAACCCGATCGTGGTGAACGACTGCCCCGGCTTCCTGGTTAACCGCGTGCTGTTCCCGTACTTCGGTGGCTTCGGCATGCTGATGCGTGACGGCGCCGACTTCCAGGCCGTCGATAAAGTCATGGAGAAATTCGGCTGGCCGATGGGCCCGGCATACCTGATGGACGTGGTCGGTATCGATACCGGCGTGCACGCTGCCAAGGTGATGGCCGATGGCTTCCCGGACCGCATGAAGCACGACTTTAAAGATGTGTCCGAAGTGCTGTTCGAGAACAAGCGCTACGGCCAGAAGACCAAAGCCGGCTTCTACCAGTACGTACTGGACAAGAAAGGCAAGCAGGTCAAAACCCCGGATGCCACCACCTGGGAACTGATCAAGCCGCACGTTGCGGAAACCCGCGAATTCGATGCCGACGAAATCATTGCCCGCCTGATGATTCCGCTGTGCACCGAGACGGTTCGCTGCCTCGAAGACAACATCGTTGGCTCGGCTGCCGAAGCCGACATGGCGATGATCTACGGCATTGGCTTCCCTCCGTTCCGCGGTGGCCCGATCCGTCATATCGAATCCATCGGCATCAAGGAGTTCGTTGCCCTGTGTGACAAGTACGCACACCTCGGCAAACTCTACGAAGCGCCGCAACTGCTGAAAGACATGGCCGCTTCCGGCAAGTCTTTCTTCGCCTAATTAACGGATCAGGAGAAACGAAATGAGTCTGAATCCGAATGATGTAGTGATCGTTGATGCGGTCCGCACGCCGATGGGCAAATCCCGTAACGGCATGTACCGCAACGTGCGCGCGGAAAAACTGTCCGCACTGCTGATCGAAGCCCTGAAAGCCCGCAACCCGGGCTGGAAAACCGAACTGACCGAAGACGTGATCTGGGGTTGTGTTAACCAGACCAAAGAGCAAGGCATGAACATCGCCCGCAACATCGCTCTGCTGGCTGGCCTGCCGCGCACCACCGCTGGCCAGACCGTTAACCGTCTGTGCGGCTCTTCCATGCAGGCACTGCACACCGCAGCACAAGCGATCATGACCGGCAACGGTGATGTGTTTGTGATCGGTGGTGTTGAGCACATGGGCCATGTGGCCATGGACCACGGCGTCGACCTGAACCCGGAAGCCAGCAAGTTCACCGCCAAGGCGTCGAACATGATGGGCCTGACCGCGGAAATGCTCGGCCGCATGCACGGCATCAGCCGTCAGCAGCAGGACGAGTTCGGCCTGCGCTCGCACATGAAGGCGTGGGAAGCCACCCAGCAAGGCCGCTGGAAAAATGAAATCGTGCCGATCGAAGGCCACGACGCCGACGGCCGCAAGGTGCTGTGTGAAATCGACGAAGTGATCCGTCCGGAAACCACCCTGGAAGGTCTGCAGGCGCTGAAGCCGGTATTCGATCCGCGCAGCGGCACCGTTACCGCCGGTACTTCCTCGGCGCTGTCCGATGGTGCTTCCGCCATGCTGGTGATGAGCGCCGCCAAAGCCAAGGAAATGGGCCTGAAGCCGCGCGCCAAGATCCGCGCCATGGCCGTCGCTGGCTGCGATGCTGCGATCATGGGTTACGGCCCGGTACCGGCCACCCAGAAAGCACTGGCCCGCGCTGGCCTGACCATTGATGACATCGACTACTTCGAGCTGAACGAAGCCTTCGCCGCGCAGTCCCTGCCGGTGATCAAGGATCTGAAGCTGATGGACAAGATGGAAGACAAGATCAACCTGAATGGCGGTGCCATTGCCCTTGGCCACCCACTCGGCTGCTCTGGTGCCCGCATCACCGGCACCCTGCTGAACGTGCTGGAATGGAAAGACGGCACCCTGGGTGTAGCGACCATGTGTATTGGTCTGGGTCAGGGTATTGCGACGGTGATCGAGCGGGTTTAATTCCGCTTTCTAGCTGAAGCAAAAACAGAAAGCCCGGTTTGCTCACGCAAGCCGGGCTTTTTATTTAAGGAACCCTTGCAAAATATCCCTTAATAAACAGGATTAAGGGATACGAGCCGTATAGATGAACAAGATGCCCAAACCGCCAAAGATCATCCATCAATGAATTCCGAGCGCTTCACCTGACTGCACCCAGCCCCTCAACCAGCAACACCACCTCGCCTACAATCCCAATCAGTTCCTCAATCAACTGTGCCGGAATATCCAGATGACCTTCATACTCAGCAAGATTCCGATGCCGATGACACAAATCCAGCACCCGCCATTTTCCTGCTTCCAGTCCCACCGTATGCTGCAGACACTGAAACACCAGATAGCGACTTTCCGATCGATAGCCATGCCAACGCAACGCTGCCAGAGCCGCTGCATGGGCCGCACCGTAGGCAAGACTGAAACGTCCCTCCTCAGACAAGCCAACCACGCTTGCATCCTCAAGACCGCGCCGGGCCGCCCGCAACATGCCATCAAACTCTTTCTGATCCGGCGCCTCTGCTTTCAGGCTCCCGGTTTTGACCAGGTTATCCAGCGCCTCCAATGTCATCGTCGCTTCCCTTCACCCAGAGCTTGGGCTGCTCCAGCACCCGACTCAGAAAACTGCTGCCCTGAGCAAGTTTCGAGTGAAACTCCGCAGCGCTGTAGAGGGTGGGATTGACGGGACGCATCAGCGTTTTCTCAAGCGGCAGCAGTACATCCATGACATCGCTGTAAGCCAGCGAGTCGGAGACGATCATCAAATCAAGATCACTGGTTTTTCTATCCGTAGCCTTTGCCAGTGAGCCGTAGACAAAGGCCAACGTAATCTGTGCATCCAGCGGCTGCAGGGCGGTACGAATGACTTCCGTAATGCCAAAGGTCTTTCTGACCAGACCCAGCAATTCCGGATACACCGGGGAATCGTGGTTGGCCTGGTAGTAAAGCTGATTGCCCTCCCGACTGGTGCGCAGGATGCCCGCCGCTGCCAGCCGCTCCAGCTCACGCCGCACCGTGCCGCGGCCCATATCAATCCGGCGCAATATTTCGTTGGTATAAAAGCGCGCATCCGGTTTGCCGAACAGCAGGCCGAGGACCCGTTGCTGGGTTTTGGTGAAAAGGGCATCGCCAATAGACGAGGGATTCATGATCATTCCAAAAGGACCCTAAGTGGGTACTTTAAGCCCCAATTAAGGTCCTTTCAATCTCACGGGGCACCCCCTAGCGCCGATCCGCCGCCCGATACACCGCATCCCGTTCGCGCTTGCCCACCGCCACCACGACAACCACCAGCTCCGTATCCCGCACTTCGTACACCAACCGGAAACCCCGGCTTCGCAGTTTGATCTTGTAGCGATCCCTATGCTCAGAGAAGTGCCCCGACAGCCGCGCCGACGGCACCCGCGGATGATCAAGGCGCTCCGCCAGCTTCTTCTTGAACTGCGCCTTGACCGCACTGTCCAGCCGGCCCCACTCCTTCAGCGCTTCCTCCTTGAACCGCAACTTATAAGTCATCCAGAGAAACCTCGACCTCCGCCTGCCCGGCGCGAGCATCCGCCAGCGCATTCAGCTCCAGGTCCTCCAGGCGCTCCATCAGTGCCTCGTAGGCTCGGGCCGGCACGCAATAAAAGGCCGGCTCGTTGCGGTTGAGAATGGCCACAGGTGAGCCCTCCCCGGCGGCCACGGTACCCATGGGGTTCTTCTTCAACTCGGATACGCTGGCGGTCATTTCGGCAAGGATGCGGTGAGTCATGGCGGCCTCCGGGATGGCTGATGGACCGGATTTTAGCACCATAACAAACACCTTTATAAGATCTATTAAAAGCGCTTTTAAAAACACCATTTGAACAGGTACAGCATGTAAGCCGAACGCCACCAGGACTCTACAAGCCGAAAATCCCGAGAGACATCAGCGCCCTCCCAAGATCGGGCCATACATCTGTGACCTTGGTGTAAGCCTTCAAACGGCGTCCTGTCCTCCCCTTTTGGCCCCATCAGCGCTAGCGCCCCATCCTGCAATCAAGGATAAAGTGCACATGCGTACACTAAATGCCACCTCATTCTCTCCCGATGCCCGCTTCCTGCTTGGCATCTCCCAGCTCAGCCTGTCACTGGCGGGCGAAATATCGGATACCGTTGGCACGGTACATCGGGAAGTTCACAGCTCCACGCCGCTTGGCCTGCTGCCACCCCAAACCAACATTGCCCGGCATGTTTACGCCCTGCTGAAGCACAGCTTCCTGCTGCCGGCGCGCATGATCGGCATGGCCGGCCACCGCATACCGCCGCGCGAAGTGGATGCCATGACCCTGAGTGTGCAGGCCGCCATCAACGGCGTGTTCGGCGACCTGCTCGCCCGCCAGAACAACCCGCTGGCATTGGGCATGTCCCTGCACGGCGATGCGCCGGTTACTGGCCAGCCGCTGGTGCTGTTTGTCCACGGCCTGTGCCTGCATGAACAGTACTGGCACAGCCCGGCGCACCTGGCCTTCAGCGACGACCTGCGCAAGGACGGTTTTCGGGTCAGCCGGCTGCGCTACAACAGCGGCCTGCCGATTGCCGATAACGCCCGCCTGCTGGCGGATCTGCTCGAAACCACCGGCGCCTCGCGCATCGTGCTGATTGGCCACTCGATGGGCGGGCTTATTTCCCGCAGCGCCCTGCACCAGGCCAGCGACGCCGGCCACCGCTGGCCCGGCCAGACAACCCATCTGGCCGCCATCGGCAGCCCGCACCATGGCGCCGAAGCAGAACGGCTGGGCAACTACGCCAACCGGTTACTGAACGTCACTCGCTGGAGCGCACCGCTGACCCGCTTAGGCAACCTGCGCTCTGCCGCCATCCACGACCTGCGCTTTGGCAACCTGCTACACAGCGACCGCGAACGCGCCGCCGACATCTTCCACACCCACGACCCGCGCGAACCGATTCCAATACCGGAAGGCGTGGCGCACTGCTTTATTGCCGGCACCCGCACGGTGGAAAAGACCGCAACGAAACTGCGCAGTGATTTGCTGGTGACGCCGGCGAGTGCGCTGGCGGAGGACTATCCGGGATCGCACACCGTTACCCGGGAGCTGCTGCATGGGGTGGACCATATGCAGTTGCTGCGGGATGAGGGGGTTTATGGACGGCTGGGGAGATGGATGAAGCTGACGGGCTAGGCCACCGCCAGCGTCTGAAACGAACGAAGCAAACGAGCCGGCATGGGAATTTCGAGTTTCCATGTAATGCTCATAGGACGACTACCTTCATGCCCCCCATAGATCACCGGACCGAGATAGCAGTATGGCTGGGAGTATCCACCAACCTTCGCCACGGTACGCACAAACAGTAAAGGTGAATAGCCCATCGTTTGATGCTTGATATACCGCCGCCCAGTGGGGGAATCCTCGGAAGTAGTGCTCTGGGATTGCCAGTGGAAGCGATCGCTGCTGATAGCGTAGTCCTCGTAAAGCGTCGAGGGACTGTAATGCTTCTCGTTCTTCTCGATGGTGGCAAGAAATACATCTAGCTTCTTGTCCGGCAAGTGTCGCACCCCCTCGCGCATCGGAGGCTGATTCGCCCAACTCCAGTTACCCGCAAGTATTAATACTTCATCTCGAGTGTAGCTCGAATGAGGCACTAGTAATGTGTGAGCTGGCTGAACCTGATGTCGAATCAAGTTCGGACGACTCAGGCGCCATGCAATAAGCTCACGAGCTTCTGCAAGAATATCCGGGCTCTGACAGAGCCTTTGCCAGATCATTCCTGGCTCATTCAACTCTAGCGGTTTGACAAGCGGCACCAGTAACGCGTGCACCAATGGATCACTGCCCTCACCAGTGGTCAGCCATCGCAGCCAGCGCGTCAGTCGCAATTCATCATCCGCATGGGCAATGCGACGCAACCATTTAGCCAAGATGACGTTATCCACCGCAATGGGCTTCTCTATCAAACTGGCCCGCACGCAAAGCGCTGACCAGGTATCACGGCGATAAATGTCATCCGGGCTCAACCGGTAATGATCAAGGAAGTTAGCAAGAGTCAATGGCTTGCCTGTATCTACCGCGAACTCCGCTATATTCCCAACCAATGGTTGAGCCCCAGCAAGAAACGACTCCTTAATATTGGCAAGAATTCGCTCTCTGGCGACCCGCTCCAGTTGGATCGCACAACCTGCTGGAAGATGAGGAAAACCTTCTTCCAGCTCAGCCTGAAGATCTGCTTCAGGTTTGGTAGACAAGGCTTTCAAACGCAGGTCGAAACGGAACTTGCGATGCATCTGCCCAACAAAATCCAGCACCGTTAGGTAATCCTTGTCCTCGGTCAGGCGAAGGCCTCTGCCAAGCTGCTGCAGAAAGACTGTCAGACTTTCCGTCGGGCGCAGAAACAGAACAGCATCCACTTCTGGAATATCGACGCCCTCATTGTAAATATCCACTACAAACAGAAAGTTAATCTCCCCCCGACGAAGGCGCTGTCGAGCACTGTCGCGAACCACATCCGCACTACTTGCAGATAGTGCTAAAGCCGGGATACCTGCACGATTAAAAAAATCTGCCATAAATTCCGCATGAGCCACGCTGACACAGAAACCCAGCCCGCGAGCCTCATGGATATTCAAGAGCCGCTTACAACACTGATCAACAATATTCTGTGCTCGAACATGGTTCCCAGTAACCAGCTTGTCAATTTCACTGGCACGATACCCGCCTCGCTCCCAGGTGAGCCGTGAAAAATCCATATCCGCAGTATCAGCCACGCCGTAATAATGAAATGGCACAACCAGCCGACGGCCTATCGCGTCTGGCAAACGAATTTCGCTGACAATTCTGTCGCCAAAATACTTGAGCACATCCTCGCCATCCGTCCTCTCCGGCGTGGCCGTTAAGCCCAGTAATACTGTTGGCCTGAGAGCATCGAGAATTCCCTGATAGCTCTCTGCGGCAGAGCGATGCGTTTCATCTATCAAAACGTAGTCAAAAGCACTTTCACCCCATTGCTGGGGAAGCTGTCGGCGATGCAGAGTTTGTACTGTTGCAAAAATATGTCGAGAAGAACCAGTATCATTATTGCCATCCAGCAGCGCGCCGAAATTCTGATCCCGCAGCACCGCCCGGAATGTGTGTAGCGTTTGCTGAAGGATCTCCCGCCTATGAGCAACCACAAGCAAGGACGGATAGGAACCACCTTGATCAGCCACAAAACGACGATAATCGAAAGCCGCGATCATCGTCTTGCCCGTACCGGTTGCGGCAACGACCAACTGACGGTGTGGCGGCGCCTTGCCGATCCGATCGCAGGCAAGTGCATCGAGGACTTCTTCCTGAAACTGATACGGCCGCAATTCAAAAACAGGTAGATTCTGATTGTCCGCCCCCTGTCCTGACTCTTTCTGCAAGGCAAGCCTTAACCTATCCTCTTCAAAGAACTCGAATTCCGCGTCCTGCCAATAGGTTTCGAAGGTGGCGAGCACCTTGTCCCAGATCGGCCTGTCAGCGTACTGGGTGACTTTCACCGTCCACTCCAGTCCTTCGGTAAGCGCTGGGCGAGATAGATTGGCCGAGCCAATGTAAGCGGTACTGAAGCCCGTTGCACGTTCAAACAAGTAGGCCTTGGCATGCAGCCGAGTACGGTGCACATCGTAAGAAACCTTCACTTCCGTTTGCGGTAATTCCGCCAGCACCTTCACGGCCTGTAAATCCGTCGCGCCCATATAACTCGTCGTAAGCACTCTCAAGCGCGTGCCGGGGCGCTGCGTAAATGCCTCCAGAGCATCGCGCAACAAGCTGATTCCACCCCACTTAATAAACGAACAGAGAATATCGACACGGTCCGCGGTAGCCAGCTCCTGCTTGAGCTGAGAGAGGAGACTGGGATCCATCCGAGTCCCGGTCAAAAGACTGGTTTCACTTAATGGCGTATCAGGGCGCATTTTCACCATATCGATAGCACCAACAGCCAGCAAACGCTCAAGTGCGTCGGGCAAAGAGTTCCCAGGGCTCTGGCCATTGTCCTGACGAGACAGCAATTGAATGATCTGGTTAGCCAACTCTCGCTGATGACTCAGGCGATCCTTTGACGGCAATCGACGCAACGCTGCGGCGATAAGGTCTGACAGATGCTCCGCAAGGACGATATGGCTGTCCGCAGGGTCCAAACCCTCGCGCAACACCGCTTCCGAAATCTGCTCCAACTGTTCGGCCAGAGATTCGTCAATAACCTGCTCGTAGAGTCCGTTCTTCATACCGATAACCAGCTAAAAACCAGACTGGCCAGGTTGGCGGAAGTCGCCATCTGAATCAATAACTGACAGCCAGAACAGATGCCTCGCCCAGGCAACGTCTTACACGAGTTTACGAGATCGCCCCCAGGCACCGGGCATGATTCCAGGGCACGCTGCCTTGCAAAGAGACAGCCAAGGAGCCCAGCCATGACCAGCAAGAATCTCGAAATCAACTACCTCTACCGCGATGCCGCCAACTACAAGCAGTACGCCAGCGTAGTAGTCCCCAATCCCAAAGGGCTCACTCCTGAACAGGTCAAGGCCGCCCTGCTCCAGTACTTCGCCGCCGACCAAGTGTGGCCCGACATCCTCCACTTTCGCCCGGAAGACCTCGGCTGGCCGACTGCCTATTTCGATGATCACGATGAAGAAGGCGACGATCTGAACCTGCATGAACTGGAGGACGTAAAGCCATCCGATGCAAAGGCCACGGAAGGCTGCGAGCTGCCATCCCTGATGGGGATGCCTCGCAGCCCAGCCGATTAGTACTCACTGGCTCCGATAACCCTCAACAACCTTTCTGGCCTGCTCCCTTTCCCGCTCTACCTCAGCCTTCCAGCTCTGGATAAGCGGGTTAACCCTGGTCACACCAAGGAAGTAAGCCAGATCGCGATACGCCTCATACTGGGTTTCCCCGTACCAGACATCCGCCGTTGAGTTGTGCGGGAAGGCATTATTACGGCCCTGCTCGGATTCATAGTAGCGGGCAACATTGCAGGGGTAGGCCGAAGCGGTTTGATCAAGACCGGCCAGTGACGGCAAGCAAGCACTGCCATCGTCCACAGCCGGCAAATTATCGGCCACCAGCCGCTCGTCCACCGACAGTTTGACGTAAATAATCGTGCTGTCTTCCTGCCAGGGGAAGCCGGATGCTTTCAGTTCGAATACGCCGTCGCCCTGGTTCTGCATATAGTTTCCGGCCAGCGGGCAGTTATCTGGCTCTCCGTCTTTAGCGCAGCTCAGTTCAATATTGAGCTGCGATTTAAGGTTGGCCTTTATTCGTTTCAGGCTTTCAAACTCGTAGTCCGGGTCGTGCTCGGCATCGACAACCAGAATTCGCCGGGTGCCCCGCTCGATCAGGGAATAGAGCCCCAGATTCTCCGCATGGCCACCATCACTCAGGCGCAAGGTGGCCTGGTGCTTCTCCGGCACGATGTAGCGGAGCGGGAAGCCGCCGAGCAGCTTGTAGGTCCAGTACCATGCGGTGCCGGCGGCACTCTGCTGGGTTTTCGGGTTACGCACCTTGTAGCCGAGGTTCATGTTCACTGCCGCCACGGCAAAGTCGCCGACGCCACGCAGCTCTCTTGCCCCTTCGTCTACCGCCGCACCGGAGGTGGCCACCACCTTCGAGAACGGAATCGGCGCAAACATCTTTTCCTCATGCTGGTAGTCAGTGTGCGCAGAGCCCCATTGCACGGGGGTAAAGGTAAAGATGCTCTTCTCCAGTGATTTCATATCAAAGCTTTTGTCATCCTTGAAGAAGAAGCTGTACGGGCGGCTCAGCTTGGTGTTGATGATCGGCATGGAAACAGGCGGTACAGAAACGCCGGTGCGGGCAAGGGCATCGGCACAGGTGTTGTAGGCCAGCGCAAACTCGCGCAGTTGCTTGAAATGCAGCTCTTCCGTCCGGGATGCTTCTCGCCAGCGAAGGAACGCGCCATTCATGGCATTCAGGTACTGCTTTTCGTCATGGTCAAAGTAATCAACGTAAGCATTGTGCTCCGCGTTCGGAGCCAACCCATATGTCCTCTCCAGCCCCTTTCGATAGGCATTGGTGAAGACCGAACCATTCACAACGCGAAGATTAAACAGCCCGTCGGTGGCCCAGTAGATTGGCGTCATTACAACGTGTGTCGCCACCAGCCCGCCTGTCTCCAGGCGCTGTATAAATCCATTTTGCGAGTAATTGATAATGTCAGACTGCGACGCGATATGACGCTGCCAGGCATCCTGGTCCAGCACGTCGCCGTCGGTTCGTGAAAGGAACAATGGCTTCAGGGCGCCGGATTGCGCCTTAACCTGTTGGCAGAATGACGTAGCCGCAGCATTGGCGCCGGCCCTTTCCAGATCTTCAAGTACTTTCTTGTAGTGCCTCCTGTCCGCGGGATACGAAGACCCGTTTACATACATGCTTCCGTAGAACCGCTGCGACATTAGCCAGTAGGAGGTATAGCCGCCGCCGGAAACCGATGAAATAGCGTCCGCCTGCTCAAGCATGCCGGCTTCATTCAGGGCCTTGAGAATACCCATGGAGAAAGAGGCAGAGCGCGTCCCGCCTCCGGAAAGGGCAATCGAAAATGCGTCTCGCGGGTAGGATGCCCCGGCACTGTCGTCGTTCAGACAATTCGTTAATGCCGCGCCAGGCCCATCTTCATCATAGCTCTTCACACCAAAGCGCAGCAGCAGCTCCTGACAGAAGCGGGCGCGCAGGTAAGCATCCGAAGCCTGCAGGTCCGGGCCGGACTTGGTTGCGTTCTTGGTCAGTGCGGACAGACGCTTTGGCGGGGTGTGGCCAGTACAGCCGGCCAGAAAAGCAAACAGCACGATAGACAGCACACTGGCGTTGAAGCTCCGTTTCATATTTTCTTCCTTGAGGTTGTTTTGGTTGTTATCGGGCGAAGTATGCTGAGCTGTTCTGAAATCGCAAGACAGGCAATGTCATTACGATATCATCTCGACTCCTCTAGCCGCGCACCTCCCCGACGCCATGCTTTCCCACTAATAGCACCTTGGTGCTATTCAGAGGTTTCCCCCGTCAGGCAGCTCCACTATCATTCCTGCCTGTACGGCATGTGTATCCCAAGGAGCGGCAGCCAGATGAAACGGCATTATCACGGATGGATATGGCTTGTTGCTCCCGCCTTCTTTGCCGGGTGCGGCGGTGACTCAAGTACCGGCATACGTGACCTCCCGGTTGTGCCCAGCTCGGTAGACTACTTTGATGCGGAGACCCAGACGGTCAGTTACCGCATCCGTTTTGATTACAGCACTCCGAAACAGATCGATTCAGAGTATCTGACCCCCGGTGAGGACGGCCTCTGGGGTACTGCAGACGATATCTCTTCACCGTTTCTGACCTGTCGCTACGAAGAAGATGAGATCGGATTGCCGTATCAGCGCTTCCTGCCATTGGTTTCCTATCAACGATCGCCGACAGGCAGTGCTGCCCTGGCGGTTGCCGGTCTTCCCCACGATGAGACCACACTTTGTCCGGCACTGGATGGCCACGCCCTGACATATGAGGCGCGCTGTGCCGGCGAATATTGCCCGACACAGACGGCTTTTCCGGCAGGCGGGTATGAGCTCACTATTAGCCGGGTACGCGACGGCAATCTGGTACTTGATACACAGGTGATGAAAACATTAGGTGGTGGAGTAGAAACTCCCTCGCTGACACAAACGCAGGAGACTCGGATTTCACTCGACGACGAGGGCCGTATCCTCAGCACAGACATCGAGCTCACCCAAACCAACTGGTTTGATGACATTATGGCCAACAGCTGTGCAGACGGCCCGAATCTTGCCGTTGAGCTGATGCTCTATCGCAGTTGCCGCACACTGAAGGAATCTGCCCGTTATCAGTACGACGGCGAAAGCGTCTCCCGCGAGGCAGACTTTTACTCAGGCTGGAATTTCTACCTCACCTCGTACCAGCAGCGTGTCATTGATGTGCACGTCGGCACATTAACGATCACTAACCGCGGAACGGTTTCTGAGCCGAACAAGGAGCTAAGTGAATCCGTTTACCACTTCGATCAGAACCGGAATATTACCGCGTCAAGTACGCGCCGGCCCGGCGACGATGGCGAGCTTCGCACTGATGATGATTCCATTGTGAATGGCACGACGTATCGCTACCACGATGATGGCCGTCTCATGGATTACACCTATGGAAATTCAAGCTACGCTCAGTATCTGTATGATGGTCATGCTCGCCTGAGGGAATTTGTGGAGCTGTCACTGGAAAACGATCAACTCATTCGACGAGCCACAATGACCTACAATAGACACCGCCGCACCAGCACGACGGTGTATGCGAGCACATCCATGGCCGACCCGGCAACACTGGTGAAGACCCTGACCGTTCACTACCAGCTCGCCCCACAAGGCATCTCGCAGGGCATTATCCCCAGCCAGAGCTTGCCTTCTCCGCCAGCCAATGTAGCCGACCTGATGAGAAAGTTTGATATCTGATAGAACTCGCTTCATTCCAACTTAACCAGCACCACACGCCCGCCTGCGGCAATGCCAGCGAGCTTCAGTATTGCTGATGCAGATCTGGGATGCGCTGTACCAGAAAAGTGTCGAGGACGCGCTGACCCCGGCGCATCTCAGCCACACCCTCGAGAAGCTGATGAAGAAAGCGGAGAGCCATCGCCTGGTTCATCCATAAGCAGCCGGGGGCGGTTCGGCTGATCGGTAGCAGCCGACGAACGGTATTGCCACGAACTCCATATCTGGGGATTATCTCCCCATATATGGAGATATTCATGAACGGCAAAGACCTGACCCCATTCGTCGACATGCTCAGACCCCAGCTCCGGCTGTTGCTGGAGAACGGCGTCAGCTACCAGGAGCTTGTCGCCCTGCTCAAGCATGAGTATGTGTGCGTGGCGGCAGACCACTTCGGCAAGGATGGTCGCCCCACCAATGTCTCGCGGATCAGCCTGCTGACCGGCCTGGATCGCAAGGAAATCAAACGCCAGCTGGATCATCACGCCGAGGCGACCGACCAGCCCCCGGTGGAACGCACTGACCGGATCACCCGGGTGCTTTCCGGCTGGCATCGCGACTCACGCTTCTCCGATGGGCAAGGCCATGCGCGCCAGCTAAGCAGTGCCCCCACCGGGGATTTCTGGCTGCTGCTCAAGGAATACGCTGGCGATGTGCCGCACACCGCCTTCCTGAAAGAATTGTTACGCCTGAATGCTGTCACACAGGACGGTGATCTGATCACGGCCCGCGCGCGTACCTTTATTCCTCCCGGCAACGATCCGATCGCCACCCGCCGGGCCACCGAAGTCATTCATGATCTGGGCTCGACCCTGACCCACAACCTTTATCCGCACGATGGCAAACAGGTCAAGCGATTTGAGCGTCGTGTTGTGGTCGAAGGCGCGGACGCCGCGACAGCCCAACGCTTTAACACCCTGCTGGCAGATCAGGGCCAGCAGTTCCTGGAAAAACTGGACGACTGGCTTAACCAGCAACTGGAACACACCGCCCGTAACGATAGCAGCACAGAACACTGCCGCCTCGGTTTGGGTATGTATCTGATTGAAGATTACGGAGACAACAAATGAAAACCTTTCCTCGCTGGATGCAATACCTGACCGCCGCAGGCGTGATGACACTGACCGCCTGTGGTGGCGGCGACCAGAGCGCCGGCATTGATGGCAGCGGCGCGCCTTCTCCTGGCGTCTCGGCAGGCCCGATCAACGCGTTTGGCAGCATCTTGCAAAATGGCCGGCGCTATATCGTTGACGACAACACGCAGGTGCGAATTGACGACAACCCGAGCAGCTCGGATCTGCTTGAGGTCGGCGAATTTGTCGTTATCACTTCATCCAGCAATGACGACAATGGCAACCCGATTGCTGACACTGTGACGCAGGAAACCCTGCTCAAGGGCAGCATCAGCAGTCTTGACGCCGCGAACCAACGCTTCAATGCACTGGGCCAGACTGTGCAGGTTCGTGCCAGCACGGCGATAGATACGCGCTTTACGTCCGCCATCGTTGGCACTGATTTTGATCGGCTTGAAGTCGGTGACGGCGTCGAAGTCAGTGGATACATTGCCGCGGATGGCATGATTATCGCGACCTATATCGGCTATGAAGATAACGTCAGCGAGCCACGAGTGGTCGGTAAGGTATCCAACCTTGACAGCGAAGCACTTACCTTCCAGATCAACGGGCTGGAAGTGGACTACAACACCGCCAGCCTTTCCTCACTTCCGGGCGACATGCTTGCCAACGATATTACTGTTCGTGTGCGTGGCAGCCTGAACGCAGACATTCTGGCGGCGAGTGACGTCAAGGGCTTCAACAATGGCTTTGATGATCTGGATGACGGCTTTGAAGCTGAGCTCAAGGGCGTCATCACCGAGGTCACCTCCAGCAGCCAGATCGCAGTCAGTGGCGTTCCTGTCTCCATCCAGGCGGGCGCTGAGTTTAGCGGCGGTGATGCCGGAGACCTGATTGTCGGTGCAATCGTCGAAGTTGAAGGCAGCTGGTCGGGAAGCGGCATTCTGGCAGACGAAGTCGAGTTCGAGCAGGAAGACAATGTACGGATCGACGCTCAGATCACCGCCCTTACCGCGACCAACCTGACACTCAACGAAGGAACCATCAGCGCGCTTGGTCTGACGCTGGTCTCCAATACCAGCACACGTTACGAAGATAATAGCGAAGCTGACGAACCTTTCTTCGGTCTCGACGACCTGGCAGTGAGTGACTATGTCGAGCTGCGCGGATATCAAAGCGGTGAAACCCTGGTGCTCACCGAGGTTGTCCGTGAAGATATCGACCTGCCGCTGGAAGTCGCTCTGCGCGGGCCGGTTACCGGAACCACGCCGAATACTGCACTGACCATACTGGGCGTATCGGTGGATGTGTCGTCCAGTGAGTTCGAGGATGAAACCGAGAGCAGCATTGATGCCAATGCCTTCTTCTCTGCAATCAGCATAGGCAGCACCATTGTTGAAGTGGTGGGAAGTTACAATGGCAGCGTGATTACCGCCGTAGAGGCTGAGCTGGAGGATTAATCAAAGAACACCTTTAGAAAAGCCGGGGTCGGTGCCAACCGACCCCGGCTTTTTTTGTTGATGGCAGTCAATCGGCCCAATGCGATATTGTTAGTCCGCGGCCGAGTCCGGAAAGGCTGATCACCGCTGAAACCGCTTCCACCAACGGGACAACAACTATGCAAACGGCTGAAACCTTTGCCATTCTGGCTGCCGGCAGTTTCTTTCTGGTGGGCTTGCTCACCGGGGTATGGAAGTACCAGCAGATCCATAGCCGTGAAGACGCCGAGGCGCATCCTTACGTGAATATCGCCCACCGAACGGCGTTGCTGTATGCCTTCGCCTGTCTGCTGCTGGCGCAGTTTGCCCGGTTGAGCGTGCTGTCGGATCTGGTGAATACCATTGCGGTGGCGGTGCAAGTGGTGTTTTTTGCCGCCGCGGTACTCTCTTATGTCGTGCACGGCTGGCTCGCCGATACTGACAATCAGTTGCGCAAGCCTCACCAACTTGGCCAATCCAGAGTGCCCGGCGGGGTCGTGGCGCTGTTTATGTGGGCTCTCATTGCCGGCGAAATCGGCGGCTTTGTGGTGCTGTTCTATGGCGTGATTCTGGGGCTTTGACGGGAGCGGCCATCCCGCCGCCCCTGCCAACTCCGCCAAACCTCAGCCGTTCACTGCAATATTGTTAATCCGCGGCCGATCCCGGAATAGCTGGTCCATCTCGGGCGGCGATGCTGTAACGGTATGGATCGCGAATACAGTCTAGTGGCTGACAGTTCTCGGCGTTCAGGGATGACAGACCAGCATCCCTGCAGCGCCCATTCTGGCCCACCTGTTTAGCCAGAATACGCAACATATATGTTGTCTCGTGATCATCCCTCAGGCATCATCCCGTGAAGTACAACGAGTTCCGCCGCTGGCTGGAAAGTCAGGGCGCCGTGCTGGAACCGGGTAAAGGCAGCCACATGCTCGTCCGCCTTAATGGCCGCACTAGCGTCTTCCCTAACCACGGTGCGAAGGAAATGGGCAAGGGGCTCGAAAACAAGATTCGCAAGGATCTTGGCCTGAAGTAACACCCGAGGATCACCATGCTGACTTACGGCATCACTCTGGAAAGAGACACCAACAAAAGCTGGCTGGCCACCTGTGCTGAACTGCCGGAGGTGGCTTCGGTGGGCGAGGATCAGCAGGAGGCATTACTGAATGCCATCGATGCAATCGAGACCGCCATTCAGGGCCGTATTGCCGATCGTCAACCTGTGCCTTTCCCTCAGCGCGTCAAACGCGGGCGCCATCCCGTGACCATGCCAGCGCAAGTCACCGCCAAGGTGCTGCTGCACAACGAGATGCTCAAGCAGAACATTCGCAAGGCGGAGCTGGCGCGTCGTCTTGGTGTACACATGCCGCAGGTGGATCGTTTATTGAACCCGCGCCATGCGTCAAAGCTGGAAATGATTGAAGCTGCGCTTCATGCGGTGGGGCGGAAGCTGGAACTGCGCATAGGCCCGGCGAGCTAGTGGCGCTGCTCTAAGGGGTGACTATCAGACTTTGAAGCCAATAATGCGGCGTTCTGGTTTGGGCCATACCCGAATTGAACCCGAACAAGTGTTCGGCTTACTGTGATCGTACCGCCTCTCAAGGGCAAACCATTGCGCACCAGGGAGTCCGATCATGGCGAACATCGATCTGGAAAAGATGCTGGACAAGGTCAAGTCCTCGCAGTGGGCACTGGCGGATATCGACTGGGAGGCGCCTGGCGCAGAGCTGATCACTACAGAGCAGTGGCCGAAGCTGCGTGACTTCATGATTGATCTGGTCTGGATAGAGCATGTCGGCGCACGCGGTTTTGCCGCCATGGCAAAAGGCGCACCCAATGAAACATTGCGCCAGCTCTATACCTACTTTTGTGCCGAGGAACAGCGCCACGCCAATGCCGAGATGGCCTTGATGAAACGCTGGGGCATGCTGGAGGGTGACACGCTACCCGAGCCGAACAACAACATCCGTCTGGCAGTGGCGTGGATGCAAAGCAATGCCGATGACATGCCCTACCATGTGATGGGCACCGTGATTCCCGCGCTTGAAGTCGCACTGGATGGTGCCTTGTGCCAGTTCCTGCTGGACAGCGTTGACGATCCTGTCTGCCACGAGGTTTTTGCCCGCATCAATGATGACGAATCCCGGCATCTTGGCGTCGGCTTTACTGTCATGGAAATGCACGGACACAGCCGACAAAGCATCGAAACGGTGCGCATGATAGGGCGGATACTGAAGCCGGCGACCCTTTTGGGTCTGGCAGTACATTTCCCGTTGCTGAACAAGATGCGCGACAACGTCATCAAGGCGGGGTTACCGGAAGAGAAGCTTTACGCCGCCATGGCGAAGTTTGAGAAAATCGGCGGACGAACAGCCGCCGGCCGCAACAACCCGCTGTTTCGTGCCATCAGCAAACATGCACAAATCATGGCCGATCGTAGCCAGACGTTCTATCACAGGCCGGTGGACCTGATGGTCAAGCTCACGGACATGATTCCCGAGTGGGCATTACCGGCGAAACCCAGCTGGGTAGGTGACGTCACCTGGAAACCGACGGATTAATCGGCCCGACTCGAGGAGCATCGGCTGGCGCTGCTGTAACAGAGTCTCTGCACCTGAAAAAAGGGCCGGATAATCCGGCCCCCGAACAATCAGCGCAAATCATTCCTTACCCGTTCACCGCAATGTTGTTCACCCGCGGCCGATCCCGGAACAGCTGATCCATCTCACCCTGGTAGTAAGCCTCCACCCGTGGATTCATCACCATCTTCCACAGCGGTGGCACCAGCGCCAGCACATACATGGCCGCATAACCGCCCGGCAGTTGCGGGCTGTCTTCATAGTGACGCAGCACCTGGTAGCGGCGCTTGCCGTAAGCATGATGATCGCTGTGACGCTGCAGCTGGAAAAGCGCCAGATTGGTGAGGAAATAATTCGAGTTCCAGCTGTGTGCCGGGGTGATGCGCTCGTACTTGCCGTTGTCCATCAGGCGGCGGTGCAAACCGTAGTGCTCGACATAGTTGATCACTTCCAGCGTGCTGCCGGCGACGAAGCCCACCAGCAGGAAGAACAGCGCCCCCATCCAGCCCCAGAGCAGGAAGAACGACAGCGCGAACAGGCCGCTGATGGCGTACCACCAGATCAGCTCGTTATGCACGCTGAACGATTTCAGACCCTTGCGCTTCAGGCGATCCGCTTCCAGCTGCCAGGCTGTGAGAAAGTTGTGCTTCAGTGCGCGCGGCAGGAAATGCCAGACGCTCTGATTGAATTTCGCCGAGGCGCCGTCATCCGGAGTAGCAACAAACACATGGTGGCCACGAATATGCTCCACCTTGAAACCGGCATAGCAGACGCTGGACAGCAGCAAACCGCCAAACCAGTTCTCGATGCGCTCGTCCTTGTGCACCAGCTCATGGGCCAGCACGATGGCGATGGCACCGCCGAGCGTGCCGATCGACAGGATCCAGCCGATCTGGCCGAGCAATCCGTAATCATTGCTGGCGAAGATATGGCCGCCGAAATACAGCACGCCGAGCCACACCGAGCCGAGGATCAGCGGGAATACCCGGTAGATTTTCTCCTGACTGAGCACCGGCACCTCGGTCTGTTCATCCGGGTTGCTCGGGTCCTTGCCGACGATATAGTCGAGCACCGGGATGATGCCGAACACGGTGAAATAGATCAGCCAGGCCCAGTAGTCCTGGGTGCCGGTCTCACGGCCCATGTAGGCGGCAATCGGCAGTACCGGCAGCACCGCGATCCAGAACAGCAAAAAGCCCCACTTCTTCAGCTGGGCCATGGTATTGGGTGAAAGTCTCTCGAGCATCGGTCTGTCTCCCGTCTGATTGGCTGGCTGACGGGGCACCTTGCCCGGACCGCCAGAACGGTTACATCGTCCAATGTCACGTTTGTTGATGTATTGATATGGATCAAGAAGTCGGCGGGATGGCAGAAGCGACAGATCGTTGCCTGTGGATCGGCAATCGGGCAACACTTGAGCCATGAGCATCCTGCAATTACCCCACAGCCGCCCGAGCGCCATTCTGTTTGACTGGCATGCAACACTGGTCGATACCCATAACGCCATGTATCTGGCCATCGACGACATGCTGGCGCGGCTGGATGAGCTCGGCCTGATGTCGCTGCTGCTTCACCCGGGTGAATCAAAAACCCCGGAAGACGCCAAGCTGCTGAACTATGTACGCGCCAACAAGCGGCTGCACCCGAAAGTGGTGGCGCAGAAGAAGATTTCCCGCACGGATATTTTCGAGGTGCTGTTCGGCACCGACGAGGGCGCCAAGACCGAGGCCCACCGCGCCTTCGATGAGGCCTACCAGCAGCACATCGCCGATGTGTTTCCACTGGAGGCGGACATCCGCGATCAGATCGAACGGCTCAAAGCCGTCGGTCTACCGGTGGGGGTGATCTCGAATCGGCGAAGGGATTTTTTCGAGCGCGAACTGGCACTGGTGGATGGCACCGGTTGGCTCGGGCTGTTTGATGTGACGGTGTGTGGCACCGATATCGCCCGACGCAAGCCGGCACCGGATGCCGTGCTCTACGCCCTGCAGCAACTGAAGCTGCCTGCCGATGAGCATGTCTGGTATGTCGGCGACAGTACCACGGATGTGATTGCCGCCCGGCTGGCTGGCATTACGCCGATTTTTTATAACGGCGCCGGCTGGAGCCAGAACTGGCTGGACAAGATTTTCCCCGGCACCCTGCGCCACCCGCACCGGCCGGATGCGGTGGTCAATACCATTGCCGAGGTGACGGAACTGGCGCGGCTGATGCTGGCACAGGATTTACGCGTGCAGCGGGCGAGGGACAAACTGCCGCCCCCGTAGGAGCGGCCGATCGGCCGCGAAAAGATTTCGCCGTCGGTCGACGGCTCCTACGGGGGGAGATTATTTGGCTGGAAATGCAGCAACCTGCTGCTGCAGTCGCGCCCAGGCGGCGGCATATTCCTGTTGCAGACGCTCCACAGCTTTTGCCGCCGGCACGGTTTCCTTCACCGCACCAATGCCCTGACCACTGCCCCAGATATCCTTCCACGCCTTGGCACCACCAAGATCCGGCTTCTCACCGAAATCCATTTGCGACGGATCACCCTCCGGCAGGTTATCCGGATCCATCCCGGCCAGCTCAATGGAACGACGCAGATAGTTGCCATGCACGCCGGTGAACAGGCTGGAATAGACAATATCCTCGGCGCTGCTTTCAACAATCGCCTGTTTGTAGCGCGGATCGGCATTGGCTTCATCGGTGGCAATAAAGGCCGAACCGATATAGGCCAGATCGGCCCCCATCGCCTGCGCCGCCAGCACCGAATCGCCGGTGGCAATAGCGCCGGACAACAGCAGCGGACCATCAAACCATTCGCGGATTTCCTGAATCAGCGCCAGCGGTGATTGGGTGCCGGCATGGCCACCGGCGCCAGCGGCCACAGCAATCAATCCATCTGCACCTTTCTCAATCGCTTTCTTCGCAAACTTGTTGTTGATGATGTCGTGCAGAACGATGCCACCGTAGCTGTGCACCGCGTCATTCACATCGGTGCGGGCACCGAGCGAAGTAATGACAATCGGCACCTTGTACTTCACGCACATTTCCAGATCGTGCTGCAGGCGATTGTTCGAGCGGTGGACAATCTGGTTGACCGCGAACGGTGCAGACGGGCGGTCCGGGTTGGCCGCATCCCAGGCTGCCAGCTCCTCGGTGATGCGCTTCAGCCATACTTCCAGCTGATCCGCCGGCCGGGCATTGAGTGCCGGGAAAGAACCGACCACGCCGGCCTTGCACAGTGCAATAACCAGATCCGGGTTGGACAGGATAAACATCGGCGATGCCACGACGGGCAGGCGAAGACGGCTTTTCAGAATTTCAGGCAGGGACATAAGGGGATCTCGGCAAAAACGTGGCGAAAGACTAGCATGCCCTGACGATGCTGCCACCCCTTACCGGCCCCTGCACCCTCTACCGGTCACCGCTGCAACGAGCGACGACCGTTCTCTCAGTTATCCGGTGTTATTTCTTCCTCGCTGCCCTCAGGCCTTCCGCGCCACCTTTTGTCTTCTGCACCACCAATGATGGCTCTGCCCGGCCGATGCTTGTTCTGCTGACTGAGGATACGTTGTCGCCGCGCATCTTCATCTTCCAGCGAGCTGTAATCCATGTCACCGTCAGGCAGCACATCAATACTGGTCAGACGGGAGTTACCAGCAGTATCCCGTTGCCAGCCAAGCACGATATTGAGGCTATACTGGCGAGCGATTTCATCCATCGCCCGCTGCAGCGGCATACCTCGCACTGATATCGACACCGGGCGCTCAACCTTCGGGCTCACCTGCACTACCGCACCAGTTTCCTCAGCCACACGGCTAAACACGGCGGTCAGGGACTGCTGCTCAACCTCGATAAACACGCGTTTGTCTTCAACACGCACATCAGCACTGGCAGCCCCGGCCGCAAACAACGCAACCGACAAAACAGACACGAAAATTCGCTTAAACATTGTCACCTCCTGGCCGCTATTCCGCCCGAACACTACTGCGTCTGGACATCCGCTTCAGCTGCTTCCGCATCTGCAGGGGCCGCCGCAAGTGTCTGCGGTGTGAAACGGATCTCCTTGATCATCCTGATCGCCGTAACGTATTCCTCGCCTTGCTGGCCAACCAGCTTGAGCAGACCACGACCGGTCAACACCAGCAAGCCAGGGCGCTCAGCCACCTTTGCCTTGTCCAGCGACAGCTCGATCCCGTCACAGGAGACAAACTTGATCGCGTCGGCGGAATAGCGGGTCATGACCTCAGCAATATCCGTAGCCGGCCGGAATGATTCGCCCTGATTGATGTCGTGACTCTCAAACTGGCTGAAAAATTGCTCCGGCGGGGAATACTCCGTGCTGGAACCGTCTGCAGCAATTACCACCACGCGGGAGCCGCATTTTCCCTCTGCCAAGCCCGGCCAGACCCGCTCCTCGTTCCACTTATTCGCTTTCTTCTGCCCATGAGATTCCTCGGCCTGTTGTATCGATTGGGGCTCGTCCGAGCAGGAGGCCAACAACAGCGTTGAGAAAAATAATATGATCAGCCTGATGAACACATGACGCATACGTTTATTCCTGAAATAAATGATCGCGGCCTGGTGGCCGCCCCTACAGATACTCATGGTAGCAGGAATAAAAAAGGCGACGCCCGGAGGTGTCGCCTTTTTCGTTACTACCAGCTATATGGCGATTAGTGAGCCATACGACGACGCAGTGCGGCTGCGCCCATCACCAGCAGCAACAGTGCCGGGGCAGTGCTGCCGCCACCGCCGCCACCGCCGAGCGATACCTTGCCCATCACGATTTTGGAGCCGGCACCATCATCGCTATTCTCGACCATCGGCCAGAACAAACGGCCATCTTCAGCCATCGCGGCCGGATAGTGCTTGTTCCAGCCATTGAAACTTACAGCATTGGTGGCCAGCAGTACTGCCGGCGTAGCCTTGCCACTACCGCTCACACGAATGTGGCTCATGCCACCACGCTGACCGAAAAAGATGTTGACGCTGTCGTTCTTGCCCATGTACGCCTGAACGTATTTGTACGGACCCAGCGCCACATCATCCACCGTCTTGATCACGGTCATGTCTGCTGCACTGCCATCCTGATCGTCCAGAGACGGATCCAGCTTGGCAAAGTACAGGGTGCCGCCAGAGGCACACACGGTGCAGTACTCATCCCAGATCGGCGTATTGCGCTTGTCGACCCAGACCAGATTCACCTTGTCCTTGCTGTCGACCATGATGTTGTAATGAACCGCATGCGGTGCATCGCCGACAGTGGTGTCCGAACCCTGATCGGTGGACAGTGGCTCGGTGATCACGTTGGTCTGGTCAATCAGAACAGAACCATCGGTGCCATCAAGCATGCCGTACGAAACAGTACACAGGTTGGTGTCACAGTCCTGGAACACGACATGCACATTGCCGTCGCTGTCCAGCGCCATCGGGCTGGTGCTGTGACCGTTTCTATTCGGGCCACTGAATGGCTGGGTAATGGCAACTACCTCAGTCAGGGTGCTGTCATACTTGCCGAAGTTACCGTTATGACTCCAGATATACACATTATCGGCATCGTCCAGCTCAATGAACGGATGATTGAAGGAGCCGGCCACGTTCACTGCCGCGACATCGGTGATGGTACCCAGCGCCGGAGCAGTGCCATCCTGCGGCGCCAGCGACGGATCCAGCTTGATCAGCTGCATGTTGGCGGCAGAACGGAAATGGAACGACACATACACCTTGTCGTCAGAGCCAACCTCAACATCAGCAGTCGCGATGTTGACGGTGTTGTCCGCGGCAAGTTTAACCTCATCGATCAGCACATCACCGTTCGGCGCAACCATCATGTAGCCGACATTCGAACCGGTCATGCTGCTGTCGATTTCGCCGCCGGCAACACCCATACGATAGACAATGTGATAGTTGCCGTCGGAGTCCTTCGCAACCTGCGGGCGGTCGCGTGCAAACGCGGTGTCCGCAGAAATATCAGAAAAAGACAGTTCCGCAGAAGCCGGAACCGTCCAGGTGGTTAATGCCGCAGCAGCAAACGCAGCCAGCATCAGCGAACCGGAACTGCGCTTGAAAGTAGTAATGCTCATGACCATCTCCTTTTGATTTGACCCCATATACCCCACTCCATTTTCTGCCCTGTTTGTCTTCTACTTCTTGGGACCGGACTACAATACCGGCAGGCACACAGGGCATGAGCGTGGCCACAGATTAACCTGACTGGCAGGTTTTGCAAACTGATTACAAAAAGGCATAACGCAGACGGCAAAGATGTTAATGATAACTATTATTGATTCCGCCACTGTCCAGACATAAAAAAAGCGGCACCCGGAAGTGCCGCCTTTTTCGTTACTACCAGCTATATGAGGATCAGTGAGCCATGCGACGACGCAGTGCGGCTGCGCCCATCACCAGCAGCAACAGCGCCGGAGCAGTGCTGCCGCCACCGCCGCCACCGCCGAGCGATACCTTGCCCATCACGATCTTGGAGCCGGCAGCATCATCAGCATTATCGACCATCGGCCAGAACAGCCGGCCGTCATTAGCCATAGCAGCCGGGTAGTGCTTGTTCCAGCTGGTAAAGCCAACGGCATTGGTGGACAGCAGCACTGCCGGCGTAGCCTTGCCACTACCGCTCACACGAATGTGGCTCATGCCACCACGCTGACCGAAGAAGATGTTGACGCTATCGTTCTTGCCCATATACGCCTGAACGTACTTGTACGGGCCCAGTGCCACATCATCTACCGTCTTGATCACGGTCATGTCTGCTGCACTGCCATCCTGATCGTCCAGCGACGGATCCAGCTTGGCAAAGTACAGGGTGCCGCCAGAGGCACACACGGTGCAGTAATCGTCCCAGATCGGCGTGTTGCGCTTGTCGACCCAGACCAGACTCACCTTGTCCTTGCTGTCAACCATGATGTTGTAGTGCGCAGCATGCGGTGCATCGCCGACGTCGGTTTGTGAGCCTTGATCGGTGGACAACACATCAGTGATCACGTTGGTCTGATCAATCAGTACGGTACCGTCGGCGCCATCCAGCATACCGTAGGAAACAGTACACAGGTTGGCATCACAGTCCTGAAACACGACGTGGACATTGCCGTCGCTGTCCAGCGCAATCGGGCTGGTGCTGTGGCCGTTGTTGTTAGGGCCCGTGAATGGCGAAGTCGGTGCCACTACGGATGCCAAAGCGCTGTCATACTTGGCAAAGGTGCCGTCATGACTCCAGATATACACGTTATCAGTGTCGTCCAGCTCAATGAACGGATGATCAAAAGAACCGGTAACAACAACTTCAGCGACGTCAGTAATAGTACCCAGCGCGGGCGCGGTGCCGTCCTGCGGCGCCAGCGACGGATCCAGTTTAATCAGGCTCATGTTCGTGCCGCGAAAACTGAACGACACATAGACCTTGTCGTCAGAGCCGACTTCAACATCGGCACTGTTGATATTTTGTGTGCCATCAGTAGTGAGCTTGACCTCATCGATCAGAACATCACCGTTCTGCGCCACCATCATGTAGCCAACATTCGAGCCAGTCATGCTGCTATTGATGTTATCGCCTGCAGTACCCATACGATAGACAATGTGATAGTTGCCGTCGGAGTCCTTCGCAACCTGCGGGCGGTCGCGTGCAAACGCGGTGTCCGCAGAAATATCAGAAAAAGACAGTTCCGCAGAAGCCGGAACCGTCCAGGTGGTTAATGCCGCAGCAGCAAACGCAGCCAGCATCAGCGAACCGGAACTGCGCTTGAAAGTAGTAATGCTCATGACCATCTCCTTTGATTTGACCCCATTTCACCCCACTCCTTTTCCGCCCTGTTTGTCTTCTACTTCCTCGGTGCGGACTGCATATACCGGAGGCACACAGGGCATGAGCGTGGCCACAGATTAACCTGACCGGCAGGTTTTGCAAACTGATTACAAAAAGGCATAACGCATACGGCAAAGATGTTAATGATAACCATTATTGATATCACCGCTGTCCAGGCATAAAAAAAGCGGCACCCGGAAGTGCCGCCTTTTTTGTTACTGCCAGCTATATGGCGATTAGTGAGCCATACGACGACGCAGTGCGGCTGCGCCCATCACCAGCAGCAACAGGGCCGGCGCAGTGCTGCCACCGCCACCACCGCCGCCGAGCGATACCTTGCCCATCACGATCTTCGAGCCCGCACCATCATCAGCATTTTCAATCGTCGGCCAGAACAGACGACCATCGCTGGCCATCGCTGCCGGATAGGCCTTGTTCCAGCCTATGAAACTTACTGCGCTGGTCGCTAGCAGCACTGGCGGAGTAGCCTTGCCATTGCCGCTTACGCGAATGTGGCTCATGCCACCACGCTGACCGAAGAAGATGTTGACGCTATCGTTCTTGCCCATGTACGCCTGAACGTACTTGTATGGGCCCAGTGCCACATCATCCACCGTCTTGATCACGGTCATGTCTGCTGCACTGCCATCCTGATCGTCCAGAGACGGATCCAGCTTGGCAAAGTACAGGGTGCCGCCAGAGGCACACACGGTGCAGTACTCATCCCAGATCGGCGTATTGCGCTTGTCGACCCAGACCAGACTCACCTTGTCCTTGCTGTCAACCATGATGTTGTAGTGCACAGCATGCGGTGCATCGCCAACGGTGGTGTTCGAACCCTGATCAGTGGAAAGGCCTTCGGTGATCACGTTGGTCTGGTCAATCAGTACGGTACCGTCGGTGCCGTCCAACATGCCGTAGGAAACGGTACACAGGTTGCTATCACAATCCTGGAACACGACATGCACGTTACCGTCACTATCCAACGCTACTGGGCTGGTACTATGTCCGTCCCCATCAGTGCCGCTGAATGGCGCAACCGGGGCAACCACCTCGGTAAGCGTGCTGTCGTACTTGGCGAAAAAGCCGTTATGGCTCCATACGTAGACGTTATCCGTATCATCCAGCTCGATAAACGGATTATTGAAAGTCCCGACCACGGTGACTTCAGCAACGTCAGTGATCGTACCCAATGCCGGTGCAGTACCATCCTGCGGCGCCAGCGACGGATCGATAACCAGCATACGCAGGTCGCGATCATTGCGGTGACCGAACGACACGAATACCTTGCCATCCGAACCGACCTCAACATCCACAGAATCGACGTTGGCGGTGCGATCAACGGTAAGATTCACTTCGTCAATCAGCACATCTCCGTTCGGAGCAACCATCATGTAACCGATATTACCCGCAGTGGCGTTGCGAGCACGCACCCCAGCATCACCTTTACGATATACAACGTGATAGTTACCGTCCGCATCTTTGGCAACCTGCGGGCGGTCGCGTGCAAACGCGGTGTCTGCAGAAATATCAGTGAAAGACAGTTCCGCAGAAACCGGAACCGTCCAGGCAGTTAATGCTGCTGCTGCAAACGCAGCCACCATCAGCGAACCCGAACTGCGCTTGAACGTAGTAGTGCTCATAACCATCTCCATTTGATATAACCCCATATACCCCCACTCCTTGTTGGCCCTGCCTGTCTACGTTTATGCCAAACGGGCATGCCCCGTAAGGCATGCAAGGCCTGAGCGTGTTCACAGGTTAACCTGACCCGACAGTTTTGCAACCGCCGAATCTGCCGGCGAGTAACATCTATCGGCCAGCGGTAATTGCCAAACCGGGGCTGACACGCCTTCATACCGGCGCCGCAATCAAGATTAATTATCGTTTGCATGAACCGCATCCAGCCCTGTTTCTTTTCGAAACAATCGGCACAGATTCAGTCTTTGTGCTATTTTCCGGCTTCCACATTTTCCGCAAGACACGCAGCACGGACTCCGAGGACGCCAATGACGGCCAGCTCTGACAGCACCACTCTCGCCAAGGTGTATTACCTTCTTGCTCTGGCGGTGATCCTGTTTCTGATTGATCAACCGCTGATTCTCGCCGGACTGTTCCTGCTGCAGCTGTCACTCTGGTTCCGGCAGCAACTACCCGTTTCGGGACTGATTCGGGCCGGGCGCAAGATGTGGCTGTTTTTCCTCATTATTTTCATCACCTATCTGATTACCGGCAGCGGCCAGGACAATGATCGCTGGATCACGGTGCCGGTAAGCTGGCTACCTGATTTGAGCCTGAACGGTGCCACCCTGGCGCTGCTGATGTGCCTGCGGGTCATGACGCTGGTGCTGGCCAGCAACTGGCTGCAGCAGACATCTCCACCCGGGGCGCTGGTGTCCGGGCTTCAGCGTCTGCGTATTCCCGAGAGTGTTGCCTTGACCGTGGATGCCACACTGGCCCTGCTCGGCGGTCAGCAGCAGGGCGGCGGCGGACATGGCAAGGGTGGAGGTAAAGGCAAAGGGGGTGGCAAGGGCAAGGGTCAGGCAGGTGGTGGCATCAGCTGGGCCGATATCCGTGCCGGCCGCCTGAGCGCCATTGATGAATTGCTGCAACGTACCTTCAGACAGAGCCGTCGCTGGCTGGCCGAGCGCTATCCGGACCTGCCGCGGGAGCGACTGCATGACCTGACCGTGATCCTCGGCGTCAGCCTGACGGTGATGGGTCTCAAGGTGCTGCAGATCTTGCCCGGCGTACCGATTGCCTCGGGCCACAAGAACATGCTCATCGTGCCGCTGCTACTGTTTGCCGCCCAGGCTACCCATATGCGCTTCGGCGCCATGGCCGCGGGCACCGCCACCGGCATCGTTTCGTTCCTGATGGGGTATGGCAAGTTCGGTATTCTCGAAATTGCCCATTTCGCTGTACCCGGCCTGCTCGCAGACCTGCTGATGCCATTGGCGCGGGCGCAAAGCCGGGGTGGCAAACTGCTGCAATTCGCCCTGATCGGCGCGGCCATCGGTGCCGGCCGTTTCGCCGCCAATTTCCTTGTCATCGTACTCGCCGGTGCGCCACAGCTGGCGTTTGTGCTGTTTTTGCCAATGCTGGCTTCCCAGCTCCTGTTTGGCACATTAAGCTGCTTCGTCAGTCTGTTGCTGGTCCATCGGAAGCTGGCCGGGACAGCCGGGGAGCATCCTGACACGCAGCCGGTAACAGCCAGCGGGTCCGACAAGTAACCGAGAAATCAATCCAAAGGAGAAAGAGATGTCGCAGCTGCTCAAGGGGGACGGAAGGACCCATATTTCTAGCGGTTTAATGAGGGAGAGCCTGGTCAGCCGGCGTCTGATCAAGGAAACCGATGCCACGGTCGTCAAGGGCATGGTGCCAGACGTCAACATGATCTGTGTTGGTGGCCGCAGCATTATGGACCGCGGTGCTGAAGCAATTCTGCCGCTGGTGGAAGCGATTGCCCGCCTGAACGCGGATCACCGCATGGTAATCGGCGTGGGTGGTGGCGCCCGCGCCCGTCATACCTATTCGATCGGTATTGATCTGGGCCTGCCGATTGGTGGCCTGGCTCGCATCGTTGGCGGTGTTGAAGAGAACAATCGCGACATCCTGCAGTTTCTGCTGGCGCCACATGGCGGCATCACCTTCGTCAAGGATCACTTCCAGGATCTGCAGCTGTTCCTGAAGAACGGCATGATTCCGGTTTGTATTGGTCAGCCGCCCTACCATTTCTGGGAGCCGCCTTCAGTGGAAGCCGGCCAGCTGCCGGATAACGGCCCGGACACCGGCCTGTTCCTGATGGCAGAAATCATGGGCGCCAAGAGCGTCCTTTACGTCAAGGACGTTGACGGCATCTACACCGACGACCCGCAGAAAAATCCGAAGGCAGAACTGATCCGCGAGATCACGGCAAAAGAACTGCTTGAGCGTAACCTGCCTGACATGCCGATCGAACGCGAGCTGCTTCGTACGCTGGAGAACGCCAGAACTGTTCGCCAGATTCAGGTCATCAACGGCCTCGAGATCGACAATCTGGAGCGGGCATTGAAGGGCGAGCCAGTTGGCACCGTCGTCAAGTCCAGCCGCGCGAAATAACAAGGAGTAATCGACCATGAAAAAAGATGGAAAAATCTGGATCGCCGGCATGGATAACGCTCTGGCAGGCCAATCCCTGTCCGGGCACGAAATGCACGAAAAACTGGCCAGCCGTGACACCGTTACCGTGCTGCCGGATGTATGGGTAATCAAGATCGGCGGCCAGAGCGTGATGGATCGTGGCCGTGAAGCGGTTTACCCGATTCTTGAAGAGCTGGTTGCAGCGAAGAAAAACGGCACCAACTTCATTCTCGCTGCCGGCGGCGGCACTCGTGCCCGCCACGTCTACTCCCTCGGTCTGGACCTGAGCCTGCCCACCGGTATGCTTGCCCGCCTCGGCGCCAGCGTGCCGGTACAGAACGCGCGTATGCTGCAGATTCTCACTGCCAAGCACGGCGGCATCATGTGCTATCCGGAAGAGCTGGAAAAACTGCCGTTCTTCCTCAACGCCGGCTGCTTGCCGATCACCTCGGGCATGCCGCCGAACGAGTTCTGGGAAAAGTCGCAGAAGGAAGGCCTGATCCCGGCCAACCGCACTGACGCCGGAGTTTACCTGATGGCGGAGTTCCTCGGCGCCAAAGGCGTGCTGTACATCAAGGACGAAGACGGCCTGTACACCGATGACCCGAAGAAAAACCCGGACGCCAAGTTCATTCCGGAAATCACCGCGAAGGAACTGCTGGACAATGGTCAGGACGACCTGATTGTCGAGCGCGTTGTGCTGGAGTACATGCAGCGCGGCGCTCACATCAAGAAACTGCAGATCGTCAACGGCCTCAAGCCGGGGCAGATCACCGCAGCTCTCGCAGGCAAGGATGTCGGCACCATTATCCGTGCCTGATTGAACCTGCAACCGGTTACGTCGGATCGGCCTCAGTGCCGGTCCGACGCTGACCACCCGGCTTCAGAATGATCTGACTGATATTCCGCATGATCGTGTGCTCTGTACCGTCAAAGAACTCGATCAGCTTGAACGCTCCACGGCGATTTGCCCCAACGTAAAAACGCTCGTTATCCTTTTCCAGCTTGTCGAGAGGGAAACGGGCGATAGCGCCGTCACAGGTCACCACCTCGACAACCGTAACATCCGGCGCCATCTTGCCAATCGCCAGTAAATTCAGTGCTCTGGTCTCAGACTGATGACTCTCTTCGAGAGCTTTCGCCTCAGGCATGGCGGACACCTCATCTGCTCCCTTGCGCCAAAGCAGCTCCGGCCCGGAGTAAAGCTCCAGAGCGTTTCCGCAGTCCGCGTCCTGCTCGGCATTATCCTGACGATTTCCGCCTGCACCTTCTGCCTTGACCGGCTTTTCGGCTTGCGACACGGCAGGACGCGAGGCCGGTTTACTGCCCTTGCCGACAAACCAGATATAGCCACCGCCAACAACCAGTACTACTGCAAGCAGAATCAGTGCGCGCGTTTTCATATCGTTTCCCTGTTATTTGCTTCACCAACAGCCATCTGCTCGGCAGAGTTCTTCACTGCAACACTCTTGATCTGCACGAACAGGGACTGCCCCGGGACCAGCTCCAGAGCCTCAGCAGACTTCAGCGTCACCCTCGCCAGAATCCGCACCTCTCCAACTCGCAGCTGCACCAGAACATAACCACCAGCTTCCGCCTGCCGGCTTTCCACCACGGCCGGCAAGATATTCAGAATACTGCTCGACTGTGGTCGTTCCCGGCACAGGCTGACATCGCTGGCCATGATGCGCAAACGCAGCGGGCAATCACGATCACCATGACGCCCGGGAACAATAATTTCACCACCGGCAAACTGCAGACGGGAAAGCTGGTACTGCGGGTCATAATCCAGCACCCGGACATCCAGCACGGTACTGGCTTCTCCGCCACCAAGAATCGGCAGGTCGGTGCGCATCAGCATGTCGTGCAACCTGCCCTGCCCCAACACCTTGCCGGATTGCATCACCACCAGATGATCACAAAGGCGGGTCATTTCATCCAGACTGTGACTGACATACAGCATCGGCACTTTGAGGCTGGCATGTAAGCGGTCAAGAAAAGGCATGATCTCGTGCTTGCGAGCCGCATCAAGATTGGCCAGCGGCTCATCCATCAGCACCAGAGACGGATATCGCAGTAGCGCCCGGGCAATAGACGCTCGCTGCCTCTCACCACCGGACAGCTGGGCCGGTCGACGATCAAGCAGATGACCGATGCCGAGCATGGCAATGATTTCTCCCGGTGAAGTCAGCTCAGCAGTCGCCCGGGAGCGACGGCGACCATAATGGAGATTGCGTTCAACGGTCATATGCGGGAACAGGCGGGCGTCCTGAAACACATAACCGACCGGTCGCTGCCAGGGCGGCACGAAATGGTCGCCATCCTGCCACAGCTCACCATTGAAGCCGACGCTTCCTCGGGCACCTTGCTCGAGCCCGGCAATACAGCGAAGCAGCGTCGTCTTGCCGCAGCCCGAAGCGCCAAAAATACCTGTCACACCATGGCTGGGAACCCGAATGTTTACATCCAGAGTAAAGTCCGGGCGACTCAGAGAAACCGCAACATGGCCAGCCTCAATGCTCATGGCGCCACCTGCGATTGATAAAATAGAGCGCAAACATGCAGACAAAACTGAACACCAGCAGCATTGCCGCCAGCGCATGCGCCTGACCATACTCCATCGCTTCGACATGGTCGTAAATGGCGATGGATATCACCCGAGTCTGCCCGGGAATGTTGCCACCGACCATCAACACCACCCCGAACTCACCGAGCGTGTGTGCGAACCCCATGATGGCGGCAGTTAGAAATCCCCGGGCGCCAAGCGGGACCACCACGGTAAAAAATACATCCAGCGGCCGGGCGCCAAGCGTTGCCGCAGCCTCGACAAATCCGCGACTGACACTTTCAAATGCATTCTGCAGGGGCTGAATCACGAACGGCATGCTGTAGAGAATCGAGGCCAGAACAAGCCCGCCAAAACTGAACGTCAGCGTTTCCCCGGTAAGCTTGAGCCAGTAGCTGCCGATGGCGCCGCTCGGGCCAAGCAGAATCAGCAAATAGAAACCCAGTACCGTGGGAGGCAAAACAATCGGCAGCGCCACCATCGCCTCGATAATGGTTTTGGCATGAGAGCGAGTGCGGGAAAGCCAGAACGCCAGAGGCGTTCCGAACAGGATAAGGATGCCCGTGGTGACCAGTCCCAGCTTGACCGACAGCCACAAAGGGCCAAGGCCGGGCATATTCTCGGACCAGGAGTGAAGAATCTCCATTATTTACTCAAGACCGTATCCATGGCTCAGGATGATGGCGCGAGCCTGCTCCCCCGCCAGAAATGCCAAAAACGCCTTGGCAGCAACATTAGCTTCGGCTCTTTTCAACAGCACCCCCTGCTGCTCAATACGGGTATGCAGTTCCTCCGGCACCTCCCAGTGGCAGGTGCCCTTCGGTATATCCGGCAACTTCAGCTGCGCGGTAGCAATAAAGCCCATACTGGCACTGCGACTGGCAACAAACTGCAGGGCCTGTGCTATGGACTCGCCCATGGCAATGCGAGCAGTCAGGTCCTGATTGTCCGGCCCCAGAGCGGCGAGCGCTTCCTCCGCCGCAACCCCGTAGGGGGCTGTTTTCGGATTGGCGATAGCCAACCGGTCAAAATTGCCCGCCTTCAGTTCCGCGACACAGTCCTTGCCCTCGTAGCGCTTATCCACGGACCAGAGTGTCAGACGGCCAGTGGCATAGGTTCTGCGGGTGCCGGGCACCACCAGACCATTCGCTTCCAGCAAGGCAGGACGCTCTTCGTCCGCTGACAGGAATACATCAAAAGGGGCGCCGTGGCTGATCTGGGCATACAGCTTGCCACTGGAGGAAATACTGAACTGGACCTGATGCCCGGTCTGAGCCTCGAAAGCGTCGGCGATTTCCCGTGCGGCCTGGCTGAAATTACTGGCAAGCGCGACCGTTACCTTGTCAGATGCCGTCGACGCAAGCGGCATCAACAGCAGTGCACCAAGCAGCCAAATCCCTCTGATCATTCCTCGCCCTCTGGAAAACCTGCGACGCGGTACTATCGCCAAAATGCCGGAGTGGCACAAGCCTGCCGCTGCCCCGCTGGCCTTGGCACATTGCCTTTGAATCTGTCTGGCACACGAATTGCTTTGAACATGAAGTCTTCCAGCCGGACTTTCCTGCCATGAACGAACCTGAAGTTCTGATCCACCAGCGTGTAAGTCGTGTAAAGGCTGTACTGGGCGTCGATGTGTGCAGCTTCTACCTAGCCAATACACAGGAGCAACGCCTGCAAATGCTGGCATCCTGCGGCCTTGAAAAAGCGGTGGGAATACAACTGGGCTATCATCAGGGACTGACCGGCAAAGTCGCCAGAACCGCAAAACCGGTGGCGGCGCGGGATATCCAGACCCATGCTGAATATTTCCATATTGATGGTTCCGGCGAGGAGCGCTACACCAGCTATCTGGGCATCCCTCTTGAGCGCAGCGGCGAGTTAATCGGCGTGCTGGTCATTCAGACCGTAGACAGCAGAACCTTCTTTCATCGCGACATCAAAGAGCTGTTCGAAGCAGGCCGCGACCTGATGGACTGCATGACCAGGAAAACGCACCATAAACTGGCATCCTGATCAACCACGCACTGGTATTGCCCGGTTTCTGCCGCAGTTACTGCGCCAGAAAGCGGGCAAACTCGCGCTGGAATCTCAGCGGCTGGTCGAGCATGGGGATATGCCCGGAACGTTCGAATGTCACCACTTTTGCATGCGGCACATGACGCTGAATCTCCAACTGCCCTTCAGTTGAAAAGAACCGCGACTGCGCCCCGATCATCAACGTGGTAGGGACCTTGATACCGGCCAGCGCGGCGCGGGTGTCGTTGCCGTTCATGAACGCGCGCATGACCTGGATATAGGCAAACCAGTTTTCCACCGGGAACACCGGCCCGGCCAGCAAGCGCTCGGCATACTGCCCGGCCAGACGAGCTACACCGCGGGCAACCGGGTTATTCAGTGCCCGCGACAATACCCGCGTCAAAGTCAGGGCAAACTCACGACGCACTTCCTCCGGCAGCGACCAGTAGGGAGTTTCCGGCCCGGCGACTTCCGCCATCTCCAGCAAACGCTCGAAGCAGGCAAACAACTCATCCTGCTTTTCGGAAAACAGCCCATGCTGCCAGTCCTCACCAATACGTGATTGCGGTGTGTGTTCGATGTTCAGATATTTACTGACCCGGTCAAAACCGTACAGGCGGTTATAGGTCAGGCAGATATAAGCACCGGTGGAGATTCCGCCAAGCGCAGTCTGATCAAGCTGAAAATGCTCGAGCACATCGTGCAGGTCACGGGCGTACTGATCGAACACTTTCTCGTCAGTAATTTGCGTCCTGCAGGAACGGCCAAAACCACGCAGATCCGGCAGGATAAAACGATAGCGATGCGCCAGCGGCAGTACGTTGGGCAGCCAGTGAGACGAGTTGGAGGCAAAGCCATGGACCAGAACGACCGGCTTGCCTCGTCCAATGATCCGGACATGGAGGGGCTGACCATCATGAAGGATTATCTGGGGCATAACGGAGCTTTCCGGTTAAGCGGGAACATTCACAGCATCGTCCCCGGGTTGATGCCACAGTAGGCGATGGCAAGGTTTACCACATCCCCGCCCCAGGAGCATTGTGATGTTTTCGTTTTTAAAGCCTGATCCCCTCAAGAAGCTGCGCAAGCAGTACGCCGAGACTTTGGAAAAAGCCATGCTGTGCCAGCGTAGCGGCGATATCCGCCAATACTCCTTCCTGACCGAGGAGGCAGAAGGCCTTTACAAGGAAATCACCCGACTGGAAAAAGAAGGTCACCCAGGCCGGTAAAGCGGATTGGCAGCGAGCACTTCTGCCTTGGTCAGGGCGCGGCTGGTGCCGGTTTCGAGCCCCGGGTCCAGCAGCAGATCACCTACCGCAAAACGGTGCAGCGTCAGCACCCGATTGCGGAACCGGCCAAACATGCGCTTGATCTGGTGATAGCGGCCTTCGGTCAAGGTTACCTCGGCGACATGATCGCTGAGAATCACCAGTCCGGCCGGGCGGGTGGTAATGCCCTCATGTTCAAACCACATGCCCTCGGCAAACGCGCGCACATAGTCCTCGGAAAGCGGCTTCTCCAGGGTGACCCGATACCGCTTGCTGACCCGGTTTCCGGGAGTGCTGAGCTGGCGTGACCAGTTACCATCATTGGTCAGCAGCAACAAACCCGTGGAGTGGAAATCCAGACGGCCGGCGATATGAAGATCATCGCCGGTGGCCTCATCGAGCAGATCAAGCGCCGTACGGTGCCTGGTGTCACGGGTGGCACTGACCACCCCGGCCGGCTTGTTCAGCATCAGATAGCGGGCCTGGTCGGCTTGCAGCAGCTCGGCATCCAGCTGGACCCGTGAAAACGGACCAACCTGCTGCTGGCCATCCCGCGTTACCGCATCGTCGATTCGCACCCGACCGCTAGCCAGCAGCCGCTGGATCTCGCGCCGACTCTGGCCAAGACGCTGACTGAGAAAGCGGTCCAGACGAGCGTATCTCGATCGCATCGCTTTACTGATCAGCCGACAGCAATATCCGTGTCACTCTCAAGCTGCACTCCCAGGCCATGAATCACGCCGGCCAGCATCTGATACTGGCCGATCAGAAACAACAACTCGATACGACTTTTTTCATCGAACCAGGGAATTAGTGCTTGATGGGTTGCCGCGCTCAACATGCCTTCAGAAATCACCTCGTCGCAGGCCCTGAATAGCATTTCAATACGAGCCTCGCTGGCCCCGCGCTGGCCTTCCGTGACGGCCAGAATTTCGGCATCGCTCAAACCCGCCTGACGTGCAATCACGACATGCTGGTTCCACTCGTAATGACAGCGGGTCAACCATGCTACGCGCAGGATTACCAGCTCGACATCACGACGATCCAAGCGTCCGTAAGGGATCAGTCGAGAGGCATATAGCAGCCAGGGGAAAAACAGCAAAGGGTGGCGCGACAGGGTCAAAAACAGATTCGTTGCACGGACACCGTGACCGCGACCGAGCAACATTGCAAGACCACGGCTCAGGCGCCCGCTGCCGCGGATCTTCGGAGCAATTACTGGCTGTGACGGGCCTCGCCAGCCTGCCTCCGGAGCAACCTGCAAGGGATCCCGCCCGCTAGTCCGGCTACTCATGGCAGGCTCCCTCCAGGACCTGTGACGACCGTGATGCCACTCGCAAGGATTCAATAGCCTCGCCCCAGCAAGCCAGCACCTCCGTGTAATCACTTGACGGCCACACACCGATCTCGGCCAGACCGTCGAGGCGCGTCTTCAGAGCCAGATCCGCATAGCAGGGCGTTGCACCAACCAGAGCACCATGGCTGGCAATACGCGCGCAAACGTCATTGATTTTTTTCTGCAGCCGCTTCTGCGCGTGTTGCTCACCCAGATCGATACGCAAACTACCGTTAATCACGCTGGCGAGAAAGTCCCGCGCCTCCGGATCAACGCCGTCCGCCAGCCAACCGTGAATGTTATCTGCCGTGACGCCGGCGGATTGCAGATAGGGCCTGACCTTGCGCAGCCACATTAATGGCTGGACCTCCTTATGCATGGCCGCATCAAATGCCAACCACATACGCATGCGCGCAAGGCCCAGGGCATCATCCGGCAGCCAGTATGCGGCCACGTCACGCCCTGCCATGGCCATCAACGCCTCGGCCGCCTGAACCTCGTCGGCCAGATACTGCCTGCCGACTTTCAAAAGCGGCAGCGTTGCACCTGGATAGAGATCACGGAACTTGGCAGCCGCGTGTTCCATCCGGGCGATATCAATTGAATGGAAGCTGAACGGCAACTGCAGTGTATCAAGCAACTCATGCAGACGAATGGTTTCCGGCTGCCACATATTGCCCCAAAGGATAATGACACCTGAGGGCACGGCTCTCTTAACGACCAGCGGGTTACTGCAACTTTGCAGGTCCGCTGCGGCGATAGCCCGCTCAAGCGGATGCAGTCGCTGCAGTAGTGGCGGTTGGGCCGGCGAAGAACGACCTCTGGCACGCTTGATCATCGTCGCGACCATCTTTAACGCCCATTGCACAGGAAGCATCTGCTGACCCCTAGTCGGCAACACCTTGCGCAACCAGGGCAACAGCGGTGAGCGCGACAACCGGGACAACGCCTTGTCCTGATCAGAAAGTGTCTGCTTAAAGCTTGCCCGCTGGCCCATCCTCCCGAGCCAGTCACGAGTATGCGGATAACGTTGTGCGCTAATGCTCAGACCAATCCATGGATACATGCTGATACGCGGATACAGGGAAATATCCGCCTGACTGAACTGATCGCCTACCAGATAGCCGGTTCTGGCCAAGGCACTTTCTACCCTGTCCAGCCATGCAAGCAGACTTTTCTCAAGCCGAAGTTCTTCCGGTTCATCAATCACCGTGAGGGACCAGACCTTTTGCTCCCACTCAATATCGGCCGGGTCGGAAGTGGTCAGGCGCACTTTATCCAACGCCTCTTCCAAAGTCTGAGTCAGGCGCAGTATCGGCCCCATCAAACGCTGGTACATCAGCGGGCGAAAATCCCGCGCCATCAACTGCTCTGCCGCCTGCCACTCACGCACTGCCTGCAACTGGGATACGTCGTCGGGATACAGGCGGGACTGCGGGAACACGTCATCCAGATACCGGGTGATGACATTGGACTCCCATAACACTTGGCCATTATGAACCAGCGTTGGCACCAGACCATTCGGATTGATCTGCAGATAGGCCGGATGCCGTTGCTCGATCCGCGACAAATCAATATGCACGTCACGCCAGTTGATACCCTTTTCAATCAGGGTAATCTGCACCCGTCGGGAGCAGGGAGAGCCTGGATAATGGCACAGAAACAGAGCGTCCCTCTCACTATCACCAGTCATTATCAACTCTCATCAACAACGCGATTACGCTGGACACCGAGATCAATCACCCCATCCGAACTGACAATACTTGCCTCGACCAGATCCCCGGCTTTCAGATAAGGGCGACCGGCCTGCACCTTCATAAATACATCCCACTTTTTCTTCTCCGGAATCAGGGCGCCGAGCTTTTGCATAAAGGGTGAAGGAATAGACAGCGCACAGCCTGCGGGGGTGCCAGTGGCCAGCAGATCACCGGGCCGGAAGTCCTGCACGCCAGACAGCTCTGTGAGGGTTTCCGCCGGCTTGAACACCAGATTAGCGGTAGAGTCCTGTTGCCGGGTTTCGCCGTTCACGGTCAGTTTTAGCTGCAGGTCGTCGAGGTACCGCATTTCATCCGGCTGTAATAGCCGCAGTATTGGCCCCACCGGACCAAAGGTACGGAAACTCTTGCCCTTGTAGAACTGGAATTCTGGAATCTGTATGTCACGAGCGGAATAGTCATTCACAATCACTATCGCAGCAACATAGTCCGCCAGATTAGCCGACGTCACGTCGATTGCCTGCGTGATCGGACGTTTGATAATCAGGCCAAGCTCGACCTCGTAATCGAGGAAACGGACGCGCGCCGGCTTGACCACATCGCTATCAGCCGCAACGATACAGCTGGATGCCTTGCGAAAAATCATGTTGTAGTTTTTCGCATCCGGGTCCACTCCGGACTCCATCATATGCTGACGATAGTTGGCACCCTGACAAACAAATTGTTGATTGCGGGTGACAGGCGACAGCAGTGTTACCTGTGAGAGCGGTACCGTCCTGTCCTCTACTGGCAGAACATTGCTGTTCTCGTCAGCAAAGCGAATCAGTTCGGCGGTGCTGTCGAACTGATTCTTCAATGGAACGATAGCATCCCCGTCCAGAAGCCCCCAGGCGATGACATTACCGGATTGATAGCGAACTACATTCAAACTCATGGTTTTCTCCATATTGGCTGAGGTGCTGGTGGCAGCACGACTGGATTCAGGTCTGTTCTGCGCACCGGCACGAACAGCCGCCGGCAACATAGTTGCCAGCACGGCAAACAGAAAGCTTCGGCGTGTCAGGCCGGCCATAGTTCAGGCAAACAACCGTGCAAGGGTGATCATTTTCCGCAACGTCACATCCGGGCTATGCCGCAGGCTTTTCAATAACGCAATCAGATTGGACAGATTCAGTTTTGGCCGGGTAAAACTTGCCGGCATCGGCGCACCCCATTGCGCCATGGCCTCGCTGTGAACCTCGTGCACGCCCATGGGCAAATCTGCGGTGAATACATCACCATCGCAGTAGTGCTCATGACGGCAGCCCCATGGGTCCTCCCAGTAATCAAATATCTGACTACCAAGAATATGCCGGCCCATTCCCCAGGCATGGCGGTATCGCTGCTGGCGCAACACTCGCTGACCAATACCCACGGCATCTTCGTCAAGCAGTTCAAACGCGCAGTGACTGAATTGCGGCGCAAACCCTTGCGCCAGCGCCAGCGTATGGTGGTCCGCCGGGGTATCACCCAGATCAAGCCGCATAAACACGACCGCCGGAGAGCCGTCCGGTAGCACCTGCACATCACTGGGAATAAATCCAAAATGCTGACAATACCAACCACAGGTGGACTGAAAATCGGCCAGCTCGAACACCAGATGCCCCAGCTTGATCACTTCCGGCGCTTCAACCGGCACTCGCTGGGTGCCATTGATGCGCACCTGCTCATCGGGCAAGTTGCGTGTCAGTGCGTCACGCACAGCAATCGCCGTTTCCGCCTGTTGGCCAAACACCGCCTCCACCAGAAACCCGGATGGGTCATGCAACCTCACTACATAGCCACCGCCGGGACTGTGCAGCGTCTCTATGGCCGATGCATCGGGCAAGCGTGATAAGGCCTCCAGATCCGCATAGCTTTCCATCTCAAGCGCGAAACCGACAAAGCGCGCCTTGCCAGCCTTACGTATCACATAACAGAACGGTGTCGCCGAGGTGCCCCGGAAATACATTGCATCGGCGGATTCGTACAGAACCTTCAAGCCAAACAGCAACAGGAACTGCTTGGCTCTGGCAAGATCAGGCCGCTCCCAGATCAGATAGGCAAGGCGTTGAGCCTTTACCGTGGGATGCGGGTGGCGGCTCGGCTGTGGCGTCCTGAGCACATTCATGACAGCACCTCTGACAAACTGGCTGAGATTGGTGATGGCTCCGGAGAACCCAGCAGGGACAACGCCTGATTCAGTAGCATTTCTATCTTTTCCGCAGGGCCTGCCTGCATGACAACACGATCCGGCCTTATCAGAGCAATCCATCCGCGCGGTGCTGCCGTTGGCAGCAAACCGTTGGCAACATCTTCAAGGGTGTCGCAGCCCGGCTCGGCACCCTGTCCACGCGGCTGCACACAAAGCACACGGACATCCAGCGTCTGCAGACGGGCATGCATCTCGGCCGACAAAAGCCGATGAGGATTCAGCCCAAAACCAACCAGAGAGAAACCCCGGCCGAGGAGATCATCGCTGAGCACGATCTGGCCATCCGGTCCACGCACAAAGGCCTGCGGGAACTGACCACCACTGCGCAATCCCGACCCACCGCCGAACTTTGCAAACAGGCCACGACGAAAGCGGTTGGCCGGCTTGATCTCCAGCTCATCGACCAACCGACGCAGTGGCGGAAACAGACGTCCGGCACGCATGGCACCATGAATCAGCATCGCGGCAAGCGCCGACTGCGGCATCACCAATCGTCCCATCAAGCGCGCCAGGCGGATCATGGCCCGGGCATGGGGTCGACGTTCGCTGTCATAACTTTCCACAATCGAGGGCGAAGCCCTGCCCTGCACTGCCCACGCCAATTTCCAGCCAAGATTGGCCGCGTCACGTAGACCAGCGACCAGACCCTGACCGACAAACGGTGGCGTGATATGGGCTGCATCGCCCGCCAGAATCACCCGTTCATTGACAAAGCGGGTCGCACAACGACTGTGGAATCGATACACCGCCTTGCGCTCGATGGTCATCTGATCCGGTCTGCCCCAGGGCGCCAGCAACTCGGCAATGCGCTCGTCACGCAACATGTCCTCTGCGGTTTCACCGCTCTGCAGCATAAATTCCCAGCGCTGCCGATTGCCCGGCGCCGCCATATGTGGAGTCGGCCGACGGTGGTCACAGAGAAACTCAACATGGTCCATGGACTCAGGCACATTCACTGCATCAACGATCAACCAGTCCTCAGCATAGGTTTGACCGGTAAATGCCTGACCAATCGCATTGCGCACCATGGAGCTGGCGCCATCGGCGCCCACCAGATAGCGACAACGGACTTTTTTCCTGTCACCCGACGGCAGCCTGATGTCGGCAATAACATGGTCGTGCTGCTGCGAGAACGACAGCAGCTCGGTGCAGGATTGCGCAGTTACCGATGAAAACTGTTCCGCTTTCTGGCGCAGTGCGCGCTCAAGTTGTGGCTGGAAGAATGTCACCAGCTTGGGATGGCCATCGATACTGCCAGTGGTGTTGACCCGAGCGAACTCGCGCAGATAAGGACAGTGCATGCGCACCTGCGGGATGACCACTTTTTCGAAGGCAGCGTCCTCCAGACCGACCATCTGCAGCACTCGCAGCGCCTCATTATCCAGTGCAATAGCGCGCGGGTGCTCCATCACATCCGGCTCGCGATCAATCACCAGCGTGCGGACGCCATAACCACCGAGCAACGCCGCTAAAGCTGCGCCCACCGGACCATATCCGACCACCAGCACATCGGTATCGAGCTCTCTGGCTGGCATTGCTGCAACGCTCATAGGCCACCTTCCCCGTTATCTGCCTTGCGAGACCGCCATAGCGGCATTTCTGACATTCTTATCCATAACTGATATTTTTATCAAGTATGAACACATGATACAGTTTCGACATTGGCCCAATCTGCCACCGGAGACCGTTGAATGAGCAAGCGCCCGCGCCAGGACCAGACCGATCAGGCCGCCCCGGAACCCCGCGGCAGCCGGCGCCGGCGACGGACTCGCCAGAGTTTGCTGGATGCCGCCCTGAAGCTGATGGCAGAACGCGGACTGGAAGGGGTGGCGATCAACGAGATCACCGAGCAGGCGGATGTCGGATTCGGCTCGTTCTACAACCACTTCCCGTCCAAGGAAGCCATCTATGAGACGCTCTGCGACGAGGTCTTCGAGCGTTTCGCCGACGCCATTGACGCCCAGCTGGCCACCCTCGATGACCCGGCCGAAAAGGTTTCGGTAGCCCTGCGCCACACCATGGAACGCGCCCGCCAGCACCCTGATTGGGCGAAGTTCCTGATTCGGGAGGGGTTTTCCGAGCGGGCAGTATCGGGCGGCCTGAGCCTGCGACTTATCCGCGATCTGGATAGCGGCATCCACAGCGGCCGCTTTCGGGACCGCGACCTGCTGATGCAGTTTCTCTGTATCGCCGGCACCACCCTGTCGGCCATGTCCACACAGCAGCACCTGACTCGACCGGCCTCCCCGCACAGCCTGCTGGTGCAAGCCCGCCAGATACCCACCGACCATCTGGGCGAACGGCTCGCCGAAACGGTTCTGATCAGCCTCGGTATTGATGCTGCGGAAGCTGCAGAGATCGGGCGCCGACCGCTACCAGCAGTCATTCTTCACAGCCCTGACAAGGACTAATGTTGACACCGTCAACTTAGCAGGCTAACTTCGCGGCAGTGTTTACATCGTTAACATTGCGAGCACGTTATGTCCGCGACCCAGGAAATCGACAGCTACCATCACGGCAACCTGCGCCGCGCCCTGATCGGCACTGCGCTGAACGCGCTGGAGCAGGATGGCCCGGCGGCGCTCAGCCTGCGCGGTCTGGCGCGCAGCGTCGGCGTCTCCGCCACCGCGGTGTATCGCCACTTTGCCAACAAGGACGATCTGCTCGCCGCCATTGCCACCGAAGGCTTTGAAGGCCTGAGCGCGGAAATGACTGCACGGCTGGCGCAGGAGCCGAACGCCGACACCCTGCGCCGGCTGGTGATTCTCGGCGAGGGCTATGTCAATTACGCCGTTGCCCACCCGGCCCATTACCGGTTGATGTTCGGCAAGCGCATGGTCGAGCGGGCCGCCTACCCGACCCTGTCAAAAGCGGCGGCACACAGTTACGGCATGCTCGAACAGGCGGTGGCCGACGCGGTGGCCAGCGGTGATCTGCCGGCCGTGCCGGTGCCGCTACTCAGCACGCTGGCCTGGTCGCTGGTGCATGGCCTGTCCACGCTTAGCAACGACGGCCTGCTCAACGACAAACAACTTCCTGCCAGTGCCGAACTCGGCAAAACCTTTACCCATATGCTGGCCACGGCGCTCAAGCATCTGGCCCAACCCGCGGAGTAACTTATGTCGACTTCATCCGGCCTTGCCCCCAGCACCATTCGCATCGGTCACCGCTATCGCGCCAACCGTCTTGATGGTCCTTACGACGCCATCGTTATCGGCTCCGGCATCGGCGGCATGACCGCCGCCGCCTGCCTTGCCGAACTGGGTCAGAAGGTGGTGGTGTTTGAACAGCACTACACCGCCGGCGGTTTTACCCACAGCTATTCGCGCAACGGTTACGAGTGGGATGTGGGCGTGCATTACATCGGTGATGTCGGTGCCAAACACACGCTGGCCCGGCGGCTGTTTGATTTTGTCAGCGCCGGCAAGCTGGAGTGGGCGCCGATGGACGATCACTTCGACCGCATCTTTCTCGGTAAGGAATCGTTTGATCTGGTGGCCACGCCGAAAAAATACCGGGCCGAACTGCTCAAGCATTTCCCGGAAGAAGAAAAGGCCATCGACGAGTATTTCAAACGCATCGCCAGGGCCGCCGACAGCATGCGCCTGTTGACCATGGAGAAGCTGCTGCCGACTCCGGCGGCCACGCTGGTCCGGGCAATGCGTAAACTGAAGGCGCCGAAGTGGCTGAACCAGACCACTCGTGAGGTGCTGGAATCACTGACGAAAAACCAGAAACTGATTGCCGTACTGACCGGCCAGTGGGGCGACAACGGCCTGCCGCCGGCGCAGTCGAGCTTTATTATTCACTCGCTGATCGCCCGGCATTATCTGTATGGCGGTTATTACCCGGTCGGCGGTGCCTCGCGTATGGCCGAGACCATTATTCCGCAGATCCAGAAGAACGGCGGCGAGCTGTTCACCTATGCGTCAGTCGAAGAAATCCTGATTGAAAATGGCAAGGCCGTCGGCGTGAAGATGGCGGACGGCACCGAAGTACGCGCCCCGGTGGTGATCAGCAACGCTGGTGTGTTCAACACTTTCGGCAAACTGTTGCCGGAAAAGGTGGCAAAACAAAGCGGCTACCTGAAAAAGCTCGACACGGTGAAGCGTTCGATGGCGAGCCTCGGCATGTATATCGGCCTCCAGGACACTGCGGAAAATCTCGGCCTGCCGAAAACCAACTACTGGCTGTATACCAGCGAGGATTATGAAGGCTCGCTGGAGCGCTTCTTTGCCGACCCGGAGAACGAGCCGGTGCCGCTGGTTTACATCTCGTTCCCGTCGGCCAAGGATCCGGAGTTTCTCAGCAAATATCCGGGCCGCGCCACCATCGAGATCGTTGCCCCTGGCCCGCATGACTGGTTTGCGCAATGGGCCGACAAGCCCTGGGGCAAGCGTGGCGAGGAATACGATGCATTGAAAGAGAAATGGTCACAGCGCCTGCTGGAGCGGCTGTATGAACATTTTCCGCAGCTGCGCGGCAAGATTGATTACTACGAGCTGTCGACACCGCTGTCCACGGATTTTTTCTGTCGTTATGAAACCGGGGAAATCTACGGCCTGGATCATGACCCGTCGCGGTTCGACCAGAAATGGTTGAAGCCGAAAACCACGATTCCGGGGCTGTACCTGACTGGTCAGGACGTCATCACCTGCGGCGTCGCTGGCGCCATGATCGGCGGACTGGCCACGGCCGTAGTGATTACCGGCAAGGATGGCGCGAAGCTGGCGAAGCGATTCTTTGCCGGCTGACCCTGTGGCAGCCTGCGAAGTGGTATAGCGGCGCCCTCGGGCGCCGCGTTATTTCAGCTTGTCGATCCCCAGTGACTTCATCACCACCTTTTCATACAAGGGTTCGCTGGTGCCGTTTCTGATCTTGTAGAGGAAGTATTTCTCGAAGGCGATCTTCGCCACATGTACCCACTTGCCGCCTTTCATCCAGTTGACGTTGCGCGGCGGAATTTGCGGCATGGCAACAAAGGCGATACCCGTGTCACCCATATCGGCCAGACATACCGCATTCCAGGTGGCCTCGGCCGTCTCCTCCTTACCATCCAGACGGTCACGTATATTGTGCGCGGTGGCCGTGACCATGCTTTCGATCATAAAGCCGGTCTTCGGCACCCCGATGGGAACCGGCGTCGGCTTTTTCGGCGCGATGGCAACCGCCACACCGATACCCCAGATATTGCGATGTGTAGGGTTGCACTGGTGTTTGTCGATAACAATAAAGCCGCGTGGATTGACCAAGCCCTCTACACCGCGTACCGCCTCAATGCCGGTAAAGGCCGGCAGCATCATCGAGTAACCGAACGGCAATTCATGTCGCTTCTTTTCCTGTCCGCTCTCATCACATTCGATAACGTGCATGACGCCATCTTCCACCCGATCCACTTTGGCATTGCAGATCCAGTCGATATGCCGTTTGCGCAGCTCTGACTCCATCATGGTCTTGCTGTCACCGACACCATCGAGACCGAGATGGCCGATATAGGGTTCGGAAGTGACAAAGGTCATCGGCACCTTGTCGCGAATTTTCCGGTCGCGCAGATCCTTGTCCATGATAAAGGCGAACTCATAGGCCGGGCCGAAACAGGATGCGCCCTGCACTGCGCCAACCACAATCGGTGCCGGCTTCTCGACAAATTCCATCCAGCGGCTGCAGGCCTTTTCAGCATGATCGATGTGGCAGACGGATTCGGTGTGGCCTTGTGGTCCAAGCCCGCTGATTTCATCGAAAGCAAGGCGCGGACCGGAGGCAATGATCAGGTGGTCATAGTTCAGCGAACTGCCATCTTCCAGCTCGAGGCGATTTTCCGCCGGCAGCACTCTGGTAACCTTGCCGACCACCAGCTCGACGCCGCGCTTGCCGAGTGGCTTGGCCAGTGGCACAACGATGTCCTTGCGCGCACGCCAGCCCACGGCGATCCATGGGTTAGAGGGTACGAAGTGGAAATAGTCCTTGTCACTGACCATGATCACCCGGTCCTCCGGGCGCGCCATGTCTTTCATTTCAAACGCCATTGGCATGCCGCCAAGGCCGGCACCGACTATCACGATATCTGCCATGATCCGCACTCCTGCAGTTCGCCGCATATTCAGTCACGGTACTCTCACCGCCATGACGTAGAATTGACCTGCGTCACTTATCCCTGACAGGCCAAACCCCATGAACGCACAACTCAATATGGACCGTCGTCAGAGAATGTCTATTGATACCGGCGATCTCGACTGGGAAGCGTCACCAGTGGCCGGTGTATGGCGCAAGAAACTGGAGCGGGAGGCAGCGGAGTCCGGTCAGGTCACCAGCGTCGTTCGCTACGCTCCGGGGACCCGCTTTACCGCCCATCAGCATCCGCTGGGTGAGGAGATTCTGGTGCTGGAGGGGGTGTTCAGTGACGAACATGGCGACTATCCAACCGGCAGCTATTTGCGTAATCCGCCCGGTTCAAGCCACGCTCCGTTCAGTGAAGACGGCTGCACAATTCTGGTGAAGCTGAACCAGTTCGATCCGGATGACCTCAGCAGTGTCCGTATCCGCACGGCGGAATCGGCATGGCGACCGGGACTGGTGGATGGCCTCAGCGTGATGCCACTGCACAGCCATGGCGTCAGTCACACAGCGCTGGTGCGCTGGGCGCCGGGAACGGTGTTTCAACCGCACAGCCACCCAGGCGGCGAGGAAATTTTTGTCATCGACGGTGTATTCGAAGATGAACAGGGTCGTTATCCGGCCGGCAGCTGGCTACGCAACCCGCCATGGAGCCGGCATCACCCGTTCAGTCGCGAAGGTTGCACCTTGCTGGTAAAGGTCGGGCACATTCCGGAACAGAATGCGCCCGCAACCTGAATCAGGCGCCGCTGATAACGAAACCCTGTTTCGGAAAATGCACATGCACCTTGCCGACCCGCGGATGCTCGCGGCCCAGCACCCAGCCATGGGCCGTGCCGGCGAGTAACTTGCCGGACACCGGGGTCTGGCCGTAATCATCCGGACAAATGCTGATCGCCTGACCGCTGGCAACGTTGTCGACACTCTCCGGCAACGGCCGCGGCTCGGCAGACAAAGCCGCATCCAGCGCGTACTCAGCACTGACTTCGGTGCTGCGGCCGTGCCCAAACGCCGCCATGCGCTCCATCCAGGCGCTGACATTGGCGAACCGGTCCACGTATCTTGATTCGCCCAGATCACGGATAAACCAGAGACTATGCCAGGCACTGAAATCGGCAATAGTCGGCGCATCCCCAAACAGGAATGGCGAGGACGCCAGTAACTGCTCCATATTTTCCAGATGGCTGCGAACGATCTGCTTGGCCTTCGCCGGCCCGGCTGCCTTGACCGTCGCCTTACGACCCATGCTGATGCGATCCACCAGAAAGCGGCCAACATTCCACAGTGACGATGCTTTCCACATCTTGCGCAGCAAAGTGCCGCCGGGAGCAGACATAATGCAAGCCAGAAACACCTCAAGATCGGTGCGGCGAACAAACTGCTGGATCTCCTCACTGCAGTTTTCCAGTGCCAGTTCCGGCTTGCCGCTGAGGCGGGCAATTTCACTGCTGATGGCGCGGGTATCGCAGAACACATCGGCACCGATCTGTGCCACCGGGATCTTGCGGTATTTTCCCGCCAGCGGCTCCAGCAGCGGTCGTGGCGGCATTTCCCGAACCCGCACAGAGAGCCAATCAATACCGGCATAACCGAGCATCAGACGAATCTTCTCCGAGAACGGGGACATACTGTAGTGGTGCAAAATAAAATCGGACATAACAACTCCTGATAAAAAACCGAGCTTGGCATGTAGGAGCGGCCGATCGGCCGCGATTGCCTCAAACAGATCGCGGTCGATCGACCGCTCCTACAGGAAATCAGCTGTCCTTGAAGGCCGGCAGCTGCTGTAAAAGAATGGCGCGGGCTTCCTGACGATCGTGCCCCGCTTCGAGAAGAATAGTCAGCATGCTGTCAAAAAGTTGTCGTCGGGTCAGGCCCTTTTCACTGAGATCACGACGGCTATGGAACAGCTCCATCAGGGTCGAGCCGCAAGCACAGTTGCGAAACACCTCCAGATAGATATTGCTGTCTGCCTCGTCGTGCCGAACCGAACGAATGTCCGACGGCGCATGCGCCACTGAGGTGGTTTCGGCAAGAAACCGCTGTTCATCTGCATATACCTTGCCGCAACTCGGGCATTTCTTCGGAAAGGCCTCTGCTTGCAACGGCGAGAATTCTTTTCTGGCAGACATATCCAGCCTCCTTACAGGGCTCTGACCCGCAGCGAGCGCCCCTTGATCTTGCCAGCACTGAGTCGTGCCTGTGCTTCATTGACGATGCTGCGGTCCACCGCCACAAAGGACTGAAAATCAGTAATGGTGATCTTGCCAACCTGACTGCCAGGCAGCCCGGCTTCGCCGGTCAGCGCGCCGAGAATATCGCCGGGCCGAATCTTGTCCTTGCGGCCGGCGGCAATGCACAAGGTTGCCATCGGCGGCTGCAGCTGGCCTCCGGCCTGCGGCTTCAGGCTGGCCAGCGGATGCCAGTTCAGCGCCGACTTCTGCATCTCGGCAATGGCCTGGGCCCGACGTGTTTCCGGCGGCGCCACCAGACTGACGGCGAGCCCCTTCTTGCCGGCACGACCGGTACGGCCGATGCGATGGATATGGGTTTCGACATCACGCGCCAGCTCGACATTGATAACCATGTCGAGCGCATCAATATCCAGACCGCGCGCCGCCACATCGGTGGCCACCAGCACCGACAGGCTTTTACTGGCGAACAGGGTCAACACATCATCGCGATCACGCTGCTCCATATCGCCATGCAACGGCTCGGCGACAATGCCGTTGGCGCGCAGATAACGGGTCAGCTCATCGCACTGCTGCTTGGTGAAACAGAAGGCGACGGTGGATTCCGGCCGGTAACAGGCCAGCACCCGCGCCACGGTTTGCATGCGCTCTTCCGGATCGATCTCGTAAAAACGTTGCTCAATCTCGCTGTCATCGTGCAACGATTCCGCCTGCACTTGCTGCGGATCGCGCATAAAAGATTTCGCCAGCTGCTTGACGCCGGACGGATAGGTGGCCGAGAACAGCAGGGTCTGCCGCTTGCCCGGCAACTGGGCAATGATCTCGGCAATGCTGTCGTAGAAACCCATGTCGAGCATGCGATCGGCTTCGTCGAGCACCAGCGTGTTTAACCCATCCAGTTTCAGCGAGCCTTTCAGCAGGTGCTTCTGCACCCGACCCGGCGTACCGACAATGATCTGGGCGCCGTGTTCCAGCGACCCCACCTGCGGCCCCATGGCCACGCCGCCGCACAGGGTCAGGATCTTGATGTTACCGGCGGCCCGGGCCAGCCGGCGGATTTCCCGGGCGACCTGATCGGCCAGCTCGCGGGTCGGACACAGCACCAGCGACTGACAGTCGTACTGACGCGGATTCAATGCCTGCAACAGGGCGATACCGAACGCCGCGGTTTTGCCACTGCCGGTGCGGGCCTGGGCGATCACATCCTTGCCGGCCAGCATCAGCGGCAGGCTCTGCGCCTGTACCGGGGTCATTTCGGTGTAGCCGAGCTGGTCAAGATTGGCCAGCACATCGGCGGGCAGGGAGAGAGTTGAAAACGCAGCGGTCACGGAGCAGGCCTGATTCATGAATTAGCGCGCAGTGTAACAGGTGGCGACGGCCGATTCGCCGGCGGCATCGGATTCCCTGACAGTGGTACACTGCGCGCCCGGATTGACTGAGCCCTGATTGCTATGCCGCTTCTGACCCTGCGCAATATCCAGCTGAGTTACGGTGCCGCACCGTTGCTGGATGGCGTGAACCTGTCCATCGAGCCCGGTGAACGGCTCTGTCTGGTGGGCCGCAACGGCGCCGGCAAATCGACCCTGATGAAGCTGATTGCCGGCGAAATCCAGGCCGATGATGGCGACCTGGAAAAACAGCCGGGTTTGACCATTGCCCGGCTGGTGCAGGAAGTGCCGCCGGACACCGAGGGCTCGGTGTTCGATATTGTTGCCCGCGGCCTTGGCGATCTCGGTGCGGTACTGGCAGAACATGCCGCCCTGTCGCTGACGCTGGGCGATGCCTCCGATGCCGCCATGAATCGCTTTGAATTTCTCCAGCACGAACTGGACAGCCGGGATGGCTGGACCCTGTCACAACGGGTTGAAACCGTGCTGACCCGGCTGGCACTGGATGGCGGCACCGATTTCGCCGGCCTGTCCGGCGGCATGAAACGCCGTGTACTGCTGGCGCAATCACTGGTGCAGGAACCGGACATCCTGCTGCTCGACGAGCCGACCAACCACCTCGATATCGAATCGATCCGCTGGCTGGAAGAATTTATGAAGGGCTGGAACGGCACCCTGCTGTTCATCACCCACGACCGCGCCTTTTTGCGCGCACTGGCGACCCGCATTATCGAACTCGACCGCGGCAAGCTGACCAGCTGGCCCGGCAGCTATGAAAAATATCTGGAAGGCAAACAGGCACAGCTCGACGCCGAGGAAAAAGCCAACTCCGACTTCGACAAGAAGCTGTCGCAGGAAGAGCGCTGGATCCGTCAGGGCATCAAGGCACGCCGCACCCGCAACGAAGGCCGGGTACGGGCACTGAAAGCCATGCGACAAGAGCGGGCGTCCCGCCGCGAACGCACCGGCCAGGCCAGCATGACCGTTCAGCAGGGTGACAAGTCCGGCAAGCTGGTGATTGAGGCGCAACACCTGACCGCAAGCTTCGCCGGCCAGACCCTGTTCCGGGATTTCTCCATTACCGTGCAGCGCGGTGATCGCATCGGCCTGATCGGTCCGAACGGCTGCGGCAAATCCACCTTGCTGAAGCTGCTGCTTGGCCGCATGGAACCGCAACAGGGCACGGTCAAGCTCGGCACCAATTTGCAGATTGCCTGGTTCGATCAGCTGCGCGAAACGCTGGACGAGAACAAATCGATTATCGAGAACGTGGTCGAGGGCAGTGACTTCATCGAGGTCAACGGCCAGTCCAAACATATCATCGGTTATCTGCAGGATTTCCTGTTCGAGCCGGCGCGCTGTCGCCAGCCGGTCAAGGCACTGTCCGGTGGTGAACGCAACCGCTTGCTGCTGGCCCGGCTGTTTACCCGACCTTTCAATTTGCTGGTGCTGGACGAACCGACCAATGATCTTGATGCCGATACCCTGGATCTGCTCGAAGAGCAGTTGATGCAGTATCAGGGCACCCTGCTGCTGGTCAGCCATGACCGGGAGTTCGTCGACAATGTGGTGACCTCGACGCTGGTATTCGAGAACGGCGAGGTCAATGAATACGTCGGCGGCTATCAGGACTGGTTGCGCCAGCGCAGCCAGCCGGTCAAGCAGACCGACAAGAAGGTCGCGGTAAAACTGGCCCCCGCCTCCCCTACTGCTGCATCGGCGAAGAAGAAACTCAGCTATAAAGAACAGCAGGAACTGAAGGAACTGCCCGGACGCATTGAAGCTCTGGAGAAGGATATCGCCGCACTGCAGGCAAAGATGAGCGACCCGACATTTTTCAAGAATGACTCGGCAACAGTGGCTTCAACCACCAGTGCGCTCGCTGAAAAAGAGCAGGCACTGGAGCTGGTGTTCAATCGCTGGTCGGAGCTGGAGCCGTGAGCCTACTGCGCCGGCGTCATGCCACGGTGATGGACCTGCTTAATCGTTTGCAGCAGTGGGAGTCGATCACCGCGCTGTCAGTACTGCAGGAAATCGTTGCCTGGTTGCGACCGGCCAACGCTAATGCCGATACCGCCGGCAAGGAAGCAGCAAGCCGCATGAATGATCTGAGTGCGGCACTGGAAACAAAACCGGAGTTCCGCGCACAGCTTTCCGAATGCCTTCGCAGCTGGCTCACCGATGCCAATTTTTTCCCGGCATTTGCCGCCCTTGGCATTCTGCCGCGTCAGGGATTTCGCAGCGAGCTGAGCCGTCGGCTTTATGAACAGCTGAACCCGGCACCAAAAGACCCGGCTGACCTGGCCAGCATGCTGTCGCTGATTTTTACCCGTCAGGATGATGCCGACTGGGTCAATGCAGTTCCCAATGAGGCATGGCTATCATTGTTCGTGACACTCTGGCACACCCCGGACGGCGAGATGCGGCCGTTCATGGTGCGGGCCATTGATGAGCTGCTTTACGCGCTGGAAATGCTATCCATCTGGGTCGCCGCCGAGGAGCTGGAGCCGGATCTGGTGCGGCTGGAGCCGCGTATGCAGGAACGCGAGTCCGCGTTTGTCGGCCTGCAGCGGGAACTGTCATCCTTTGTCCGCGATTACGAGGCCTGGATGGGCGGCGATGAAAGCCGCTGGCACGATGCCGCCCATGCCCGCGTCATGCTCGACCAGTGCGCCAAGGAAATTGCCTGGTTCCGCAAGCGCTCGGTCAGCCATGGCACCAGCATTTCACTAACCTATCTGCTGGAACGGCTTGAACAAACACTGGCACGCATCGAAGCCATTCTCGACATCGTCAACCTGTCTGACTTTCAGCGCAGCCGCGATACCTCGCTGGTGCTGTTTCGCGAGCTGATCACTGCCACCACCCAGCGCAACAGTGTCCGCGCCCTGTGGCGACAGAACCTCCGCGTGCTGTCACGGACGGTGACCGAGAATGCCAGTGACCATGGCGAGCACTACGTCACCCGCGATCGCAGTGAGTATCTGGTGATGCTGCGGTCCGCCGCCGGGGCCGGCCTGATTATTCCATTAATGGCGTGGATGAAAATCGACACTCAGGCCGCTCGCCTGGATGCCGGCACGGAAACCCTGCTGATCTGTCTGATCTACGGTTTCGGTTTTGTGCTGATCCATATGTTCGGCTTTACCATTGCCACCAAGCAGCCCGCCATGACCGCCGCCCGCTTTGCCAGTGCGGTAGAAAAAGAGGGACGAGGCGGCGCCAATCCAAAGTTGCTGGCAAAGCTGCTGGTTCAGGTAACCCGTTCGCAGTTTATTGCCATTATCGGCAACGTCACGGTGGCGCTGAGTCTGGCCCTGCTGATCACGTGGGGGTGGCAGCACTGGCAGGGCGAAGCCCTGCTCAGCATCGAGCAGCAGCATTACCAGCAACATGCGCTGCTGCCCTTTGCCAGTCTGGCGCTGTTGCATGCCGGTATTGCCGGGATCTGGTTGTTCCTGTCGGGACTGATCGCTGGTTATTTTGATAACCGTGCTGCCTATTTGTCGGTGGCAGAACGTTTCAAGCATCACCCACTGGCCAGACGGCTGTTGCCGCAACGCTGGCGGGAAAATATCGGCACCTATCTGGCCGAACACAACGGCGCGATCGCCGGGAATTTTCTGTTCGGCGTCATGCTCGGCGCCACCGGCTATCTGGGCTTGCTTACCGGTTTGCCACTGGATATTCGTCATGTGGCCTTTTCCTCAGCCAACCTCGGCTTTGCCGGGGTGACGGAGCCGGTGTTGTTTGCCACGCTGCTGGGCTATGTGCTGCTGATCGGCCTGGTTAACCTGGCGGTGAGCTTTGTCCTGGCCCTGTTTGTAGCGCTGCGCTCACGGGGCGTACGCATCAGCAGCAACGGTAAGCTACTGCGCAGTCTGTGGCAGGAAATCCGTGAGCAGCCGTCAGCGCTGATCTGGCCGCCGAAAGACGCAGACAAGAAAACCGAAGCATCGTAGGAGCGGTCGATCGACCGCTCCTACGGTTTCCGGTAAACCGGATCGCGCTGCTCCAGCCAGTTGCCGACCAGCATCATGCCTCGAGCCAGATGCCAGAGTTTACGACCGGGCCTCGCCCGCTTGGCCAGAAAGCCGGCAATAAAGGCCAGCGGTAACAGCCAGGGGGTGCGCTGACGCCAGCGCGCCTCCTGCTCACCCAGCACCGCCAGCAAATCCTCGCGATGTTCGGCAAAACGTTGTGCTGCCTGTTCGGCGGCCTGGCGGCGCTGACCATGACCAAACATCATTCGGCTTTCTCTCCGGCTTCAGCCCGCCCCATCACCGGCAAGCCACGCAGGGCCGCGCGACTGCGACGGAACAACAGATCACGGCCCAGCCGACGAATCATCAACAGTAGCAACGCCGCCATCAGCAGCAGCATGACCACCACCGCCACCAGTGCCAGTGTCGGCCCGAACCAGCCAAGCTCCACCAGCAACACCACCGGCGCCGCGACCAGCAGCAGGGTGGCTCCAGCGAGCAGAAACCCGGTCATCACCGCCAGCACCAGAATCAGCACCAGTGCCGAGGCAAACAGTTTTGATTCAGCCTTGAGCAAGGCCAGACCATCACGGGCGAGATCAGCAAAGCCGTTGCCGATCCGGCTCAGATCACTGAGCACGACCCGGGCCGCATCCGGTGCCGCATCCGCACCGGATGTTTCAGCAGTCGGTTGCGGGGGTGGCAGGGTGTCCGCGGATTCCGGGGGCACACTCATCGGCGGGTCAGGGATGCCACAACAACACCGGCAGCGAAGGCAATCCCCAGCGCCGCCAGCGGATTATCCCGGGTATAGCGGGCCACGGTATCGACCACCTCGCCGGCGCGAACGCGAGCGTAATCTGCCACCTCGCGGGCTTTCTCGGCCTGCTCACGCAGCCGCTCCTCGGCATTGCCGGCAGTGTTGGCGGCAGCATCCACGGCGTCGTGAAGATTATCGGCAACTCGCGCCGTGGTCGGCGAATGGGGACTGGATTCGGTCATGGCTGGACTCCTTTCACTCAGGCGCTCATGGAAGCACGGCGGCGGCGGCGCTTCAATCGGGAGGCTGTGCCGATGTGTCAAAAGCCCGGCCGCCTTGCAGTCCCGACTTGGCCCCGGCCAAGGCCCTAGACTGTGCCGGTCTATTTCAGACTGATCAACGACTTAAGCTTATTCGGAATCATTCTTGAGGCGCTCCGGCCGGTGGCCCATACTATGCGCCTTCGCCGTAGGTAGACGTTTTGTATAGGGGTTGGTCACACCGTTATGACCGAGACCATTCTGATCCTGATCAGCGCCGTGCTGGTGAACAATTTTGTACTGGTCCAGTTTCTGGGCCTGTGCCCGTTTATGGGCGTTTCCAACAAGGTGGAAACGGCCATGGGCATGTCGCTGGCCACCACCTTCGTGCTGACCCTGTCCTCGGTACTCGCCTACCTGACCTGGAGCTGGATTCTGGTGCCGCTCGAGCTCGAGTATCTGCGCACCATTTCCTTCATTCTGGTGATCGCGGTGGCGGTGCAGTTCACTGAAATGTTCGTGCGCAAGGCCAGCCCGCTGCTGTACCGGGTGCTGGGCGTTTTTCTGCCGCTGATTACCTCGAACTGTGCCGTGCTGGGTGTTGCCCTGCTGAATGTGCGCAAGGAAGACGCCACCTTCATGTCATCGCTGACTTACGGTTTCGGTGCCGCGCTCGGCTTTTCGCTGGTGCTGGTGTTGTTTGCGGCGATGCGTGAACGCATTGCCGTCGCCGATGTGCCAGTGGCTTTTCGTGGCCCGAGCATCGGCCTGATTACCGCCGGCCTGATGTCGCTGGCGTTCATGGGCTTCTCCGGGTTGATCAAGCTGTGACGACGATTCTGGTTGCCGTGTTTGCGTTGCTGGCACTGGCCGCCGTGTTCGGCGCCCTGCTCGGCTTCGCCTCGGAAAAATTCCGCGTCGAAGGCGATCCGATCGTCGAGCAGATTGATGCGCTGCTGCCGCAAACCCAGTGTGGCCAGTGTGGTCACCCGGGTTGCCGGCCCTATGCCGAGGCGATTGCTGCCGGCGAAGAGCACAACCGCTGCCCGCCCGGCGGCGAGTCCACCGTGGTGGCGCTGTCGGAACTGCTCGGCCGTGAAGTGCTGCCACTGGACGCCGAAGAAGGCAGCGCATTGGATGTGAAACGGGTGGCGGTGATTCGCGAAGACGAGTGCATCGGCTGCACCAAATGCATTCAGGCCTGCCCGGTGGACGCCATTGTCGGCGCGGCAAAACTGATGCACACCGTGATTGCCGATGAGTGCACCGGCTGCGATCTCTGCGTTGAACCCTGCCCGGTAGATTGCATCGACATGGTCGAAATCAAGCCGACACTTGGCACCTGGAGCTGGCAACGCCCGCCCGGTGTCGGCAGCAAACCCGACAACCTGATTCCGGTGGTGACCCTGTGAACGCCTCCATCGGCAAGCCGCGTTTGTTGTTTGATTTTCATGGCGGCATTCATCCGCCGCAGAACAAGACACTGTCGAATCAGCGGCCGATTCGACCGGCTCCGCTGCCGGCACAACTGATCCTGCCGTTGAACATGCACCTTGGTGCGCCGGCGAAACCGGTGGTGCAGGTTGGCGATGAAGTATTGAAAGGCCAGAAAATTGCCGAGGCGCAGGGCGCCGTCAGCCTGCCGGTGCATGCCCCGACTTCCGGCAAGGTGGTGGCGATTGGCCCGCGACCGATTCAGCATCCTTCCGGGCTTGACGCTCCCTGTATCGTGATTGAGCCGGATGGCCGCGAGCAGTGGTGCGAGTTGCACCCGCTGCCGGACTGGCGCACCTGCTGCCCGCCCTCGGCGTTAATCCCGCGTCTGCGCGAAGCGGGTGTTGCCGGCATGGGCGGCGCCGGTTTTCCTTCCGCCGTGAAACTCAGCCCTCGGGCCGAGCACCCGATTGAACAGCTGGTCATCAATGCGGTGGAGTGCGAACCCTATATCACCGCCGACGATATGCTGATGCGCGAACGCGCTGATCAGATCATCGCCGGCGTGGAAATTCTGCGCCATATCCTCAATCCGAAAGAAGTGATTGTCGGCATCGAGGACAACAAGCCGCAAGCGATTGAAGCCATGCGCCGCGCCGCCACTGGCAGCGGTATCGAAATCGCCGTGGTGCCGACCAAGTATCCGTCCGGCGGCGAGAAACAACTGATCTATATGCTGACCGGCAAGGAAGTGCCCAGTGGCGGCATTCCGGCGCAAGTTGGCGTGGTCTGTCATAACACTGGCACGGCACTGGCCATTCATCGTGCCATTGTTTTTGGTGAGCCGCTGATTTCGCGGGTGACCACCTTGACCGGCAAGGCGCTGCGCGAGCCAGGCAATATGGAAGTGCTGCTTGGCACGCCGGTCTCGGCACTGCTGGATGCCGCTGGCGCCGACATGAATCGCATTGGCCGACTGGTGATGGGCGGGCCGATGATGGGCTTTACCCTGCACAGCAGCGCCATTCCGGTGGTGAAAACCACGAACTGTATTCTTGCTGCGACCGCCGAGGAGTTGCCGCCGCCGGCGACCGAGCAACCCTGCATTCGTTGCGGCAGTTGCGCCGATGTCTGCCCGGCGGATCTGCTGCCACAACAACTGTTCTGGTATTCGAAGAATCAGGATCTTGAGCGCGCCCAGCAATACAACCTGATGGACTGCATCGAGTGTGGCGCCTGCGCTTACGTTTGCCCGAGCCATATTCCGCTGGTGCAGTACTACCGCTTTGCCAAGGGCGAAGTGCGCAAGGAAATGGCCGAGCAGCAGAAAGCGGATCGCGCCCGCCAGCGTTTTGAAGCGCGGCAGGATCGCCTTGCGAAAGAGCAGGCAGAGAAAGAAGCACGACGTAAAGCCCGACTGGAGGGCAGCAAACCTGCCGCCGCCAGTGGTGTCGACGTGGCAGCACTGAAAGCCGCATCCCTGGAGGCCTCGGCCGCTTACAAGGCTGCGGTTAAGGCACTGAAAGCGGCCGAAGCCGAAGGCAGTGATCAGGTTGCCGCGCTGGCCAGCGACGTCGAGCAATTGAAAGCGAAAGCGGATGCTGCCAAAGCAGCGGTGCGCGATGCCGGCAATGCACCGGCGGCGCCGGTTGTCGATGTCGCCGCACTGAAAGCGGCGTCACTGGAAGCCTCGGCCGCCTACAAGGCCGCCGTCAAGGCACTGAAAGAAGCGGAAGCCGCGGGTCAGGATGTCACCGCGCTGCGCACTGAAGCAGACGCCCTGAAAGCAAAAGCCGATGCCGCCAAGGCAGCAGTGCGGGATGCCGGGCCGGCGACGGCAAAGGCCGCACCAGTGCAGCCTGCCACTGCCGAGCAGCCCGCTGCAGAAAAAGCCGATGATGGCGCTGAACGCGCACAAAAAATGAAAGCGCTGAAAACCGCCTTCAACATGTCGCACAAGCATTTCAAGGAAGCCACTGCCGCGCTCGAACATGCCGAGCGCGAAGGCGCTGACAATCTCGAAGAGCTACGCAAGCAGGTCGAACGCTTCAAGCTGAAAGCGGACAAGGCAAAGGCAGCTCTCGGATTGCTGGTCGATCAGGCCAAGGCCGATATGCGCGCCAGCGGCAGCGACCTGAAATCACTGAAAATCGAGGCCGCACAAACCGAAGCGGCTGCCCGGCAGAAAGCCCGCGAACTGGAAGCCGCCCGGGTCAAGGGCGATGACGAACGCATCAATGTGCTCAGCCGCGAACTCGATGCGCTGCAACGCGAAGCTCAGGTTGCCGCCGGCGCCCTGAAAGCCGCCACCGACGAACAGGGACTGGCCGACGCATGAGCCTGATTACCGTCACCTCACCGCACGCCACCCGTTCCGGCAATCACACCGGCGCCTTTATGCGTCAGGTGGTGTACGCCACCATCCCCGGCATTGTCGTCATGACCTGGTTGTTTGGCTGGGGCACGCTGTTCAATCTGATGATTGCCATTCCGGCCGCGTTGCTTGCCGAAGCGGCGGTATTGAAAGCACGCGGCTACAACGTCCGCTTTGCCCTGCGCGACTGGAGCGCCGTGGTCACCGCCGTGCTGCTGGCACTGGCGATTCCGCCGACCTCGCCCTGGTGGCTGATCGTGATCGGCATCATTGCCGCCATTGTTGTCGCCAAGCAGTTGTATGGCGGCCTCGGCATGAACCCGTTTAATCCGGCCATGGTCGGTTATGTGGTGCTGCTGATTTCCTTTCCGCTGGAAATGACCCGCTGGATCGGTCCGCACGAAGCACCGAGCTGGTTTGATTCGTTCCGCATGGTGCTGGCCAGCGCCAATGTTGATGCCTTTACCGGCGCCACACCACTGGACAGTTTCCGCACCTGGGCCGGCAATGCCGAACAGCTTCAGGCGCTGCCGATTCTGCATGGCGAATTCGCCAGCCTAGGCTGGGAATGGGTCAATATCGCCTTTCTGATTGGTGGCCTGTACTTGCTGGCACGCAAGATCATCAGCTGGCATATCCCGGTGGCGATGCTCGCCGGGATGGCACTGATTGCCTTGCCATTCTGGTTGTTTGATGACGCCCGCTACGCCAGCCCGCTGTTTCACCTGTTCAGCGGCGCGGCCATGTTTGGCGCATTCTTTATTGCCACCGACCCGGTCAGCGCTGCCACCAGCCGTTATGGTCGCCTGATTTATGGCGCCCTGATTGGTGTGCTGGTGTGGATTATCCGCAGTCATGGTGGCTATCCGGATGCGGTGGCGTTTGCCGTACTGCTGATGAATCTGGCGGCGCCGACCATTGATTACTACACCCAGCCACGCACCTACGGCCATCACCGCGCCAAGCGGGGGGCAACCCGATGATGCGCGACGCCATTACCCGCAATGCACTGGTGCTGTCGCTGTTTGCCGTCGGCACGGCCGCGATGCTGGCATTTACCAACGACAGCACACTGCCGCAAATCGAATGCAATCGCGAACAGGCGCTGCAGGATTCGCTGCTGGAAGTGATGCCGGCGGAGCGTTTCGATAATGTCCTGCTGGCAGACTCCGTCGTTATTCAGGATCCGTTGCTCGGCCGCGGCGCCCACACGGTCTATCGGGCGCGCCTGAACGGTGCCCCGGCCGGTGTGGTGATGCAGGCCACTGCACCGGATGGTTATGGCGGCGCCATTCGGCTGCTGGTCGGTGTCGATCAGAATGGTGTGCTCACCGGTGTGCGGATGATTCCGCCACACAATGAAACCCCTGGGCTGGGCGATGCCATTGATGTGCGCAAGTCCGACTGGATCACCCGCTTTACCGGCCTTGGCCTGGGCAATCCAACCGAAAGCGGTTGGGCGGTGAAAAAAGATGGCGGCGAATTTGATGCCTTCACCGGCGCCACCATCACACCGCGTGCAGTGGTGGGTGCGGTGTACCGCAGCCTGCAGTATGTTTCTCGCGAACAGGATGCCCTGTTTGCCCTGCCCGCAGACGCCGACCATCAGGGGAGCTGTGATGACTGATTATCGCAAGATCACACTGGATGGCCTCTGGAACAATAATCCGGCGACGGTACAGATTCTCGGCCTGTGCCCATTACTCGCGGTATCCGGCACCGTGGTCAATGCCATGGGGCTGGGCCTGGCCACGATGATGGTGCTGGCCGGCTCCAATCTGGCGGTGTCACTGATCCGCCATTTCGTGACGCCAGCGGTGCGGCTGCCGGCCTTTGTCATGATTATTGCCGCGCTGGTCACCGTGATCGAAATGCTGATGCAGGCATTCACTTTCGAGCTGTATGAAATTCTCGGCATCTTTATCCCGCTGATTGTGACCAACTGCGCCGTACTCGGTCGTGCCGATGCGTTTGCCTCGAAAAATCCGCCGCTGCCGGCCATGCTCGATGGCCTGATGATGGGCGCCGGCTTTCTTGCTGTCTTGCTGCTGCTCGGTGGCATGCGCGAAGCACTGGGGCTGGGCACCCTGTTCAGCAATATGTCGCTGCTGTTCGGGCCGATGGCGGATAGCTGGGAAATTGTCCTGATCCCGGAATACCGCGGCTTCCTGCTCGCCATTCTGCCGCCCGGTGCCTTTATCGGTCTGGGCCTGATCATTGCCGGCAAGAATGTGATCGACAAACGCCTGAAAGATGCCGCCAAACGCCGCGAGGCGGCGGAGCCGAAAACCAGCCGCCGGGTACGCACCACCGGGACCGTTGCCTGATCAATGAATCGCGAAAAGAGAACCGAGATTTTCGCCCGGCTGCGCGAGCACAACCCCGCGCCAAGAACGGAGCTGAATTACTCCACCCCCTTTGAACTACTGGTGGCGGTCACCCTGTCTGCGCAGGCCACAGATGTCGGCGTCAACAAGGCCACGGCAAAGCTTTTTCCTGTGGCCAATACTCCGGAAAAGATTTTTGCCCTTGGCGTCGACGGCCTGAAGCAGTACATCAAGACCATCGGCCTGTTCAATTCCAAGGCCGAGAATGTCATCAAGGCCTGCCGGATCCTGATCGACAAGCATGGTAGTGAAGTGCCGCAGGATCGCGAATCCCTTGAAGCCCTGCCCGGCGTTGGCCGGAAGACCGCCAACGTGGTGCTGAACACCGCCTTCGGCCAGCCGACCATCGCCGTCGACACGCATATTTTCCGGGTTTCAAACAGAACAAAAATTGCGCCGGGCAAGAATGTCGTGGAAGTGGAGCGGCGACTGGAACGGGTGATCCCGGAAGAGTTCAAGCTTGATGCTCACCACTGGCTGATCCTGCACGGCCGCTATACCTGTGTGGCGCGCAAACCGAAGTGCGGCAGCTGCATCATTGAGGACCTGTGCGAATATCCGCTGAGCAAGCGGCCGGAATACTGAACAGCTTCAGTCTTTCCCTGACCGGCTAGCGGTGACCAGCACATAACGCAGACCTGTTCCTGCTGCCAGACGACGACACCAGTGCGCCGTGACCGCAATTTTCAGCCAGTCGGCAGAATACTTCTGGCGCCAGTTCAGAACACGGGATCGTCCGGCCACCCAGTCAGCAAAGCCGGCGAAAACAGCATCGCTGATATCCTCCAGCGAAGTCACTACCAGCCCCTGTGCTGCCATCGTCTGGCGCAGGTTGCTTTCCGTCATCAAACTGGCTGGCGGCATTCCAGCGGCGTTGAGCAATGTGTTGCCGAGCCAACCCGTCGACCGGTCCTCCACCAGCACGAGGGTACTGAATACCAGCACGCCCTGCTCTGCCAGTACCGATTCCGCCGCTGCGATAAATGCAGCCAGTGAGCGGGCATGGTAGGCCGCATCAATGCAGATCACGGCATCAAAAGACGAAGCGGCAAACAGGGCATCCAGCGGTTCGTCAAAACGCCCGATCAGCACAGAGTCGACGGCCAGCTGGCCAGATGATCTGATAAGGCTGACACAGTCCGGACGATATTCCAGAGCGGCTATCTGCGAGACATTAAAACGCTCGCGCCAGACATCCAGTGCAGCGCCATAACCACAGGCCAGCTCCAGCAAGCGATTCGACGCCGTCAGCCCGGCGGCCACACCATGGATTTCTGCCAGCGCACGGCAGGCCTCGGTATAGTTCTGCGCATTTTTCCAGTAACCGAGATTGTTCCAGCGGCCATCGCCAGCCGGGCTGGCGAGCAGATCACCGGCAATAGCAAAGCGTTCAGGCCGGTGTGCCATGGGCCATTCGCTCCACCACCGCGTTTGCTGAGCGCACCGCGGATTCAAGCAATGGCACGCCGTCATACGCCCAGGAACCGCAATAGAAAATGCGTCGGCCCGGCTCGGCATGCCAGCGCTTCAGTTGCTGGTGCACTGCCGCTGTTCCGGCATGGACCACCGCGCGTTGCAGTGGCACCCGGACAAGAATGGAGTCCGCGACCGGTTCAAACTGCGGATTCCAGGTTTGCAGCACTGGCGATTCATTCTGCAACGTCGGTTCAACCGCATTGACCCAGACCGTGAACATGATCTTTTCCAGCGCCGGGTCCATGCGGAAATTCAGTGCGGTCCAGTCACGACGATGGCGCGGCATAAAGCGCAGATCACGATGTACTACCAGCTCGCCGCGATCAAAACGGATATCGCCGAGCACCGCCTTTTCACGCTGATAGTATTCGCCTTGCAGAAAGTCGAGCTGATTGGCCTGGGTGGCAATGATGACCTGATCGAAAAGCCCGCCGTCACCGCGCGCGTTCTGCACACTGATATGGTCGCCCTGCTCAACAACGGACCGCACCGGACTGCCACTGATACGCGGCAGATCTGCCGCCAGCCCCTGAACCAGCGCACGGGTGCCGCCCCTTAGCCGCACCAACCCATCACCGTGGAGAATCTGCTGCAACAATGCCAACAACTGCGACGCCGGCCAGGCCAGCAGATGCCGCTCCTCGCAGGTACAGATGGTCGTCAAAAGTGGCAGCACCAGCCCGCGCCAAAACAGCGGATCAAATTTCTCCCGCTGCAACAATTCCGCGACGGTCATCTGCTGGGGCAACCCATCAAGGCTGCGACTGACGCGGTAAAGCCGGCGCATACCCAGTGCAAGCCGCAGGCTGTCACCATTGAGATAACGCCAGCTGCCCACCATCGGCCATCGCAGCAACGGCAAACGACTGCTGCGAAACCAGGTGCGCTGGTCCGGCCAGCTGCAGGAGACAAAGGTATTGACCGGAAAGGTATCGACGCCGACTTCCGCGGCCAGTGCCAGCACACTGGACCAGGCCGATGGGTTCATGACCCGCAGCGGCACATCTACCAGACCACCGTCGAGCGCCAATGCGTGGGCGTCCATGCCGTGCACAGGCTGGGCTTCAAACAGGGTGACCTGCCAGCCCTGCTTGCGGCAGCCGTGCGCCGCCGCCAGCCCGGCCATGCCACTGCCAATAATCGCCACCGACCGCTGCACGTTTACCTGCACTGCCATCAGGGGGCGATCGGCGGTTCGGTGGCGGTGCCGAGAGTCACGCCTTCAAGAATATCGGCAGCAAATGCCTGCACCTGCTGCGCCACTTCCTTCACTTCTTCAAAGCGGGCGATATGAAACAGGGCCTCGCCTTCATTCACCAGCGGCAGATTGTCACGGCCCACCAGAATGCCGGCACAGGGCGAGAGAATTTCCATCTCGTCACTGGAGAACGGGCTACTGATGCGGCCCAGCAACTGGTCTTTCTTGATCCGGTCACCCAAACCGACCAGCGCACGAAAAACACCGTCCCGCTCGGCTCTGACCCAGATTGAACTGCGCGCGACCGACGGCTCGATCACCGGGTGCGGTTTGCGTGATGGTGCAGCCATGCCAAGGTGGCGCATGACATTGATCACGCCACGGACACCGGCACGAATACTGGCTTCATCAAAACGCAGTGCTTCACCGGCCTCGTAAGTAATGACCGGAATATTCTGTGCCTCGGCCACTTCCCGCAGGGTACCGTCACGCAGCACCGAGTTCAGCACCAGCGGCACACCAAAAGCACGCGCCATCTCGGCGGTCGCCGCGCTATCGAGATTGGCTCGAATCTGCGGCAAATTGCTGCGATAGACTGCGCCGGTGTGCAAATCGATGGCATGAGTGCAGCGATCCAGCACCTGAGTCTTGAACAGCCAGGCCATACGCGCACCGAGCGAACCGGTTTCCGACCCCGGAAAGCAGCGATTCAGATCACGCCGGTCCGGCAGGTAGCGGGACTTGTGAATAAAGCCGAATACGTTCACCACCGGCACCGCCACCAGCGTACCGCGCAAACTGCGCAGGCTCTGCGACTGCAGTACCCGCCGAATGATCTCCACACCATTGAGCTCATCGCCATGAATGGCGGCGCAAACCAGCAGCACCGGACCAGGGCGGCGACCATGCACCACATGCACCGGAATGTTCAGCGGTGTGTTGGTGTAGAGCTGTGCCGCCGGCATTTCGACGATGGCACGCTTGCCCGGCTCGACGCGAATGCCGGCCAGCTCAAATGGTGTGGCAATATCCTGAGCATTCATCCCCTGCTTCCCTTGGTGCGAGTTCGGTTCGGGCGCGCATTGCGCTCGGCAAACTTGATAATCAAGGCCGCCACATCCTTGCCGGTAGCGCCTTCGATACCTTCCAGACCGGGCGATGAGTTGACCTCCATCACCAGCGGGCCGCGTTCGGAGCGAAGAATATCGACGCCGGCCACGTTCAGCCCCATCACCTGTGCAGCCCGCACGGCGGTGGCACGCTCCTCCGGGGTAATCCGAATCAGACTGGCGGAACCGCCACGATGCAGATTGGAGCGGAACTCACCCTCCTTGGCCTGTCGCTTCATCGCGGCAACCACCTTGCCGTCGACGACAAAACAACGAATATCGGCGCCACCGGCTTCCTTGATGTACTCCTGCACCATGATGTTGGCGGACAGCCCCATAAAGGCCTCGATCACCGATTCAGCCGCCTGCCGGGTTTCCGCCAGTACCACACCGATACCCTGAGTACCTTCCAGCAACTTGATCACCAGCGGCGCGCCGCCAACCATGTTGATCAGATCAGGAATATCATCCGGGGCATTGGCAAATCCGGTCACCGGCATGCCGATACCCTTGCGCGCCAGCAATTGCAGCGAACGCAACTTGTCACGGGAGCGGGTAATGGCCACCGATTCATTGATCGGAAATACACCCATCATTTCAAACTGTCGCAGCACCGCCGTGCCGTAAAAAGTAATGGAGGCACCGATTCGCGGAATCACGGCGTCATACCCTTCCAGCACCCGACCGCGATAATGGATTTCCGGCTTCAGCGAGGCCATGCTCATGTAGCAGCGCAGGGTATCGATAACATGCACTTCATGTCCCGCCTGCTGGCCGGCTTCCACCAGCCGTCTGGTGGAGTACAGATTCTTGTTACGCGACAAAATGGCAATTTTCATACGGAACTCTTGGGCCGCTTTTTCCGGCCGAGCAGATAGGAGGCATTGGGATCAACGCACAGGCCTTCCATGGCGGTACGACCCAGCAGCATACGAAACTTCATATTCTCTCGATCGGTCAGGGTGACCTCAATTGGCCAGCGCCGCTCACCGAGCTTGACGTCGGTGCGAATCACAATCCGCTCCTCACTGTGGCCACCGGAATCCGTCACCTGTCGACGTTCCAGCACCGGACAAACGCACTCGGTCACCAGCTCAGTATTCTTCTGCAATGGATGCATGCAAAACCGCACCCACTCCTGATCACCGTCAAAGTAGGTACTCAGCTCAAAGGCATGCAGTGCCGAGGTGCGGGCACCGGTATCCGCCTTGACCTTGATCTGGCGAATGCCCAGCTCCGGCAAGGACACCCACTCGCGCCAACCGATGCGTTGCATGATCAATCCGCCCGCTTCTCGCCGAGCAGCTCGATCTTGTAACCATCCGGGTCCTCGACAAACGCCAGAATGGTACTGCCATGTTTCATCGGCCCCGGCTCGCGGGTAATCTTGCCACCCTTTTCACGGATGCGATCACAGGCGGCGTAAACATCATCCACCGCCAGCGCAACGTGGCCATAACCATTACCAAGGTCATATTGCGGCGTATCCCAGTTATGCGTCAGCTCGATGGCGGCGCCGTCGGCCTCATCCTGATAGCTGACAAAGGCCAGCGTGAACCGGCCTTCAGGGTAATCCTTGCGACGAAGCAATCGCATGCCGAGCACCTCGGTGTAAAAGGCAATCGAGCGGTCGAGATCGCCGACCCGCAACATGGTGTGAAGAACTCGCATTATCTCTCTCCTGCAGGCCGCGCAGACCTGCAAACAAAAACGCCCGACTAGCGTCGGGCGTTCCGTGCGGTACGTCAAGCAACCAGCGGGCCGTTATTGCATCCGTCGGCCTTTCTTGGCCGCGATACGCAGGCGCAGGGCGTTCAGGCGGATAAAGCCTTCAGCATCCTTCTGGTTGTAAGCACCGGCATCGTCTTCGAAGGTGGCGATTGAGGCGTCGAACAGGCTGTCATCCGAACGGCGACCAACCACGCTGACGTTGCCCTTGTACAGTTTCACCCGAACTTCACCGTTAACGTATTCCTGGGTGGCATCGATCAGCTGCTGCAGCGCCAGACGCTCCGGCGACCACCAGTAGCCGTTGTAAATCAGTTCAGCGTACTTCGGCATGATGCTGTCTTTCAGGTGCGCCGATTCACGATCCAGCGTCAGCGATTCAATCGCCCGGTGCGCACGCAGCATCACGGTACCGGCCGGGGTTTCGTAGCAGCCGCGTGACTTCATGCCGACGTAACGGTTCTCGACCAGATCAAGCCGACCAATACCGTTAGCGCCAGCGACCTTGTTCAGCTGTTCCAGTACCTGGGCGGCGCTGGTGGGCTTGCCGTCGATGGCGACGATATCGCCCTTCTGATAAGTCAGGGTGACATAGGTCGGCTTATCCGGCGCGGTTTCCGGGCTGACGCTCCAGCGCCACATGTCTTCTTCCGGCTCCCACCACGGATCTTCCAGATTGCCGCCCTCGTAGGAGATATGCAGCAGGTTGGCGTCCATGGAGTACGGCGACTTTTTCTTGTTCTTGGCAAAGTCCACCGGGATGTTGTGCGTTTCGCAATAAGCCATCAGCTTTTCACGCGAGGTCAGATCCCACTCGCGCCACGGCGCGATCACTTTAACGCCTGGCTTCAGCGCGTAGCCGCCAAGCTCGAAGCGGACCTGATCATTGCCCTTGCCGGTGGCGCCATGGGAAATGGCGTCGGCACCGGTTTCATTGGCGATTTCGATCAGGCGCTTGGCGATCAGCGGGCGGGCAATGGAAGTACCGAGCAGGTACTCGCCTTCGTAAATGGTGTTGGCGCGGAACATCGGGAAAACGAAATCGCGGGCGAACTCCTCGCGCAGGTCCTCGATGTAGATTTCTTTCACGCCCATGGCCTTGGCCTTGGCGCGGGCCGGCTCGACCTCCTCGCCCTGACCGATATCGGCGGTGAAGGTCACCACCTCGCACTGGTAGGTTTCCTGCAGCCAGCGGACGATTACCGAGGTATCGAGCCCCCCGGAATAGGCCAGTACCACCTTCTTGATATCGGACATGCAACACCCCGTGGTGAGAGATCGGTTCAACAGGGCGCGTATTGTAGGGGCCCGGCGGCCAGTTATCCATGCACCGGCGTTTTTATCCCCGGAGCGGATCGGGTAGCATGGGCGCCCTGACTGGAGCCCCGATGACTGACCGAACCCCCTCTTTTGCTGCCCGTTTCCGCGGTTTTCTGCCGGTTGTGGTGGATGTGGAAACCGGCGGGTTCAACCCGCGCACCGACGCCCTGCTGGAAATCGCCGCGGTACTGATTGATATGGACGAGGACGGCAAGCTGCAACCGGGCCGCTACCACCACTTCCATGTCGACCCTTTCGAGGGCGCCAACATCGAGCAGTCAGCGCTGGATTTCACCGGCATCGACCCGGACAACCCGCTGCGTGGCGCGGTACCGGAGCAGCAGGCTATCAATGGCATCTTCGATGCGGTGCGTCATGCCATGCGCAGCTACAGCTGTAACCGCGCCGTGCTGGTGGGCCATAACGCCTTTTTTGACCACGACTTCGTCAAGGCCGCAGCCACCCGCATCGACCACAAGCGTAACCCGTTCCATCCATTTTCCTGCTTTGATACCGCCACACTGGGCGGCCTGGCATTCGGCCAGACTGTGCTGGCCAAGGCCTGCGAGATGGCCGGCATCCCGTTCAGCCAGAAGGAGGCGCACTCGGCGCTGTATGATGCCCAGCGCACTGCCGAGCTGTTCTGCACCATCGTCAATCACTGGCAGTCGTTTGGCGGCTGGCCACCGGTACCCCCCAGCGAGATGGCACCGACGCTGGCGAAGAATCCGGTCAAGCTGCAGGACGACGACATGGATTTCAGCAAGGAATTCGGCGCCTGACGGTGGCCGAACAATAAAAAAGGGCGGGAAACCCCGCCCTTTTTTCTGCCTGATCAATTAATCAGAGCTTGTCAGCATTACCGGCCAGATACTTGGCCACACCTTCCGGGGACGCGTTCATGCCGCTGTCACCCTTCTTCCAGCCCGCCGGGCACACTTCGCCGTGCTCTTCATGAAACTGGATAGCGTCAACAATACGGATCAGCTCTTCCATGTTGCGACCGATCGGCAGGTCGTTAACGATCTGGCTGCGCACCACGCCATTCTTGTCGATTACGAAGGCACCACGGAATGCCACGCCACCTTCAGACTCGACATCGTAATCCTTGGCAATGGAATGGGTGATGTCCGCCGCCAGGGTGTATTTCACCTGACCGATACCGCCCTGATCCACCGGGGTGTTACGCCAGGCGTTGTGGGTGAAGTGGCTGTCGATGGAGACGCCAATCACTTCCACGCCGCGCTCCTTGAACGCATCCATACGGTGATCCAGCGCGATCAGCTCGGACGGGCAGACAAAAGTGAAGTCCAGCGGGTAGAAGAACACCAGACCGTACTTGCCCTTGATGGCCTTCGACAGGGTGAAGGAATCAACGATGGAGCCATCGCCCAGTACTGCGGGAACAGTGAAATCCGGAGCCGGTTTACCTACCAGTACGCCCATAACATCCTCTCTCATATCTATCGGGTGGGAAAAATCGTCCGGCGGGATGATAACGCGCCAGCCGGACAATGACACCCGCCCGAAACCCCGCCTCCCCTGACAGACTTTGAAGGAAAGCCGGCAAGACCGGTTGCATGTTCACACTATGGTATTAGACTGCTACCAGTGCCCATCAGGCCGCCAGCGGCGCCCGCAGGGGAACAACAGGGGTTATCGGGATAACGCAGCCGCCATAGACGGCAGGGTGAGGGAAATGATTGAGCTACCCGGGTACAAGGTTCACGGGGAAGTCGGAGTGGGCGGTCAGGCGAAGATTTATCTGGCCACTCAGGAGGCATTCGGTCGCAAGGTCGCCATCAAGGTGCTGCTGCCGCAGTTCGCCGAGAACAAGGAATTTGTCGAGCGCTTCCTGCGCGAGGCCAAGACCGTTGCCAGCATGGGCCACCCGCACATCATCCCGGTGTATGACTTCGGCAAGGTCGACAACAGCTACTACATGATCATGGAGTATCTGCCGGGAGGCGACCTCAAGGCACGGATCAAGGAAGGCCTGAAAGAAGAAGAGGCGCTACAGATTCTCGCCCAGCTGGCCGACGCCCTGCATCTGGTCCATGAGAAAGGTTTTGTTCACCGGGATATCAAACCGGACAACGTCATGTTCCGCGAGGATGGCTCCGCGGTACTGACCGATTTCGGCATCGCCCGCCTGCAAAGCGGTGCCGATCAGGTGACGGTTGTCGGTCAGGTACTCGGCACCCCGCGATACATGAGCCCGGAGCAGATTCAGGCCCGCCAGCTTGACGGCCGCGCCGACATCTACTCGCTCGGCATCATGTTCTACGAAATGCTGGCCAGACGGGTGCCCTACGAGAATCCCGATTACACCACCCTCGCCGTGATGCACTGCAAGGACCCGATTCCGAATCTGCCCGGCCGGTTCCGTCGCTTCCAGCGGCTGTTCGAGCGGATGGTGGAGAAAGAAGCCGAAAAGCGCTTCGCCAATGCCCAGGAACTGGCGCAGCTGCTGCGCGATATCCTGACCGGCAAGAAAGACCCGGAAACCATCGTCACCTCGGCATCGGTGGCGCTGAAGGCGCAGGCCGAGATGCGCGAGAAGGCGCCCCGTCCCGCAGCGGTACCGACTGCAGCGGGCACTCTGGTGTCCGGAGGCGGCCACCGGCTGCCGCGGGAAACCTCGATCATGCTGCGCGAACTGGACCCGCTGTTTGATCAGGACTGGTACCAGAAGGTCGTCGGCGTTTTCAAAAACCTGACCTCGCCGCAGCGCAGTTATGCCTTCTCCAACTATCTTGAAGAAAAAGGCATATACCACGACAAGGAATCCAAGCGCCTGGCATTCGCCGGACGGCCCAGTGTTGCCAACCTGAGTACCAGCGTTACCAGCAGCGCCCTGCAGCAGGTCATGATCAAATTGCTGAAGGCTGAGGAGATGCTGCGCACCACCCGTGATGCCCAAGGCTTTGCCGATTTGATGGAAAGCAGCATCAGCATCATCGACAACTTTGATGTTCAGGAAAATCTGACCGTACAGAAAGAAAAGAAATCCGTACGCCAGGCACTGCTGGATGATCTGGTGCTGATCGTGCGCGGCAGCGAATTCCAGGTGCCTGATAATCGCCGCGGGCTGACCAGCGATATCATTCGCTACTACTTTACCCACGTTTACCTTAAGCAGCAGATGCAAGGTTACCGTTTCCGCAGCACCCCGCTGTCGGCTCTGGAAGGGGAAACTCAGGAGCTGGTCCGGGACTACATGGCAAAGGAAGCGAAAATCCGTCAGTGCGATGTGATTCGCACCGAGAAAGCCTGGTTTCTGGTCGGCCCGGTGAAAAACTTCGGCCAGAACCCGTTCTCCGCCCGCCGTTTCCTCAGTGAGGACTCGGCCATGGGTGGCAAGGTGGTCTACTTCAACGTCGTTGCCGTGCCAGCGGTACCCATTCGCAACGAAAAGCTGATCGAGCACCTGAAGTGGAGCATCACGCGCATCGTTACCCTGCAACGCCAGCTCAGCCCCGGTGTCACTCAACTGGTGGAGGAGATGGAACGGGCCCATGCCGAGAAACTGGGCCCGATGCTGCGCCGCAACATCAGCGCCGACGGTACCGAGCTGGAAGCGGCCATCGAGCAGCAGATGATCGAGTACGAACAGGCGCTGACAGTACAGATCCTCGCCAAGGTACCCAGAGCGGTGAGGGAGCTGGCCAAAACGCCCGACGACTATGAGTATCTGTTCCATCATCTGCGCCAGTTCATCATCCAGCTGGCCTGTGAGGTTCGCGATTTCAGCAGCCAGTTCGCTGCGACTTTCAGCACCGCCGCCAAGGATCTGGATCTGAAAATGATGACCTATCTGGCGCTGATGGATAAGCGCAAGAACACCCTGTTTGCGCCTGGCGCGGCAGACCGCAATGATCCGATGCTGGATCCGGAAATGCTCTACGCAGAATTCAAGAAGGTACTGGACGCCTACACCCCGGCCATGGAGGAGTTAAAAGATCGGCTGCGCGACGCGGTCATGGACGTCACCAAGGAACGCGGCGCGATGGTGAAGTGGCTGGAGAAAATCTTCAAGATTGACGAACGTCGCGTGACACCGGAAATGGTACAACGGGACATGGACCAGCTACGCAAGAAATGTCTGGTCGATGTGATCCGGATCTGCAAGCGCTACCCGAAGATCACCATCTACATCGAACTGGAGGGCCTCAACGAGGTGGACACCAGCATGCGCCACTATGCCCTGCCGGCAGGTCAAGAGGGCATTGGCCAGCTGCCCAAGGTGATCCGCCTGTTCGAGGATGCCGCCGTGTTCAGTCCCGAAGACATTATCGACCGCATCAACTTCAACATCCTCAACCCGAAACGAAAACAGGCGGCCTAGGGCGATACTGCCGGCCATCACCCCTGGTGATGGCCTCAGCCGTTGCTGTCCGGCTCCGCCACTGCGGCTTCTTCAATCAGTGCCGCCAGCTGGCCGCTGCGGTGCATTTCCAGCAGGATATCGCTGCCACCCACCAGCTCACCCTTGACCCACAACTGGGGAAAGGTCGGCCAGTTACCGTACTGCGGCAAGCTGGCACGAATTTCCGGCGCCTCAAGAATATTCACATAAGCGAACGGCTTGCCTACCGTTGTCATCACCTCGACCGCCCGGGCCGAAAAACCACACTGGGGAAACTGCGGCGTTCCCTTCATGTACAAAATGACCGGATTGCCTTCGATCTGCTCTTTGATGACTTGCATGATGTCCATGGGGACTCCTTAAGGGTGCCTGAGCACGCATTGTAGCACCGCCTTCTGGTCATAACAGCGTCACCCCGATGCTTTCACATCGGGGCGACGGCAATGGTGGCCGGTGGCCGCCTGTTCAGGCCCACATTCAGAAACGGTAACGGAACCCCGCCTCGAAGCTGCGCTCGGCGCCCACATAGATACCCTGACGCAAGCTGGCGATGTAACGCTCGTCGGTCAGGTTCTTGACCGATCCGAACACCTCGAGATCGGCCGTCGCCTGATACCGGGCGCTCAGGTCTGCCGTCGCGTAGGCGTCCACCTGGCCGGTGAAGAAGCCGCTGGTATTCTCTTGAATTGCCTTGGTATTGTCGGTGTCGGTGTACTGCTCGCCCGTGTAATTGGCGCTCAACAGGGTCTTGAGATTACCGGCGGTATAACCGACACCCACATTCGCCACCAATTCCGGCGTGTAAGTGACCCTGTTACCGTCCGGAATATCCACCGTCACGCCATCCGGCTCAAACCGCGTTCCGGCGAACTCTGCCACTGGCACCCAGGTAGCATTTGCCTCGACACTGAAGCCGTTTGTGAACTGGTAGCTCACGCCACCCTCAACACCTTGATGCAATGTTTTGCCACCGTTGGTGTTCTGGAACGCACTTGCGCTGTTAGCCGGGATGATCTGGTTATCGAAATCCATGTGAAAAGCGGCCATCTCATATGCCCAAGCACCATCGCGACCGCGCAGACCAATTTCTACATTGACAGAACGCTCGGCCTCGAGCTCCTGATCCTGCAGACCATCCAGGGCATCACCATTGAGCGCGGGTGCAAATGCTTTATATATTCCGCCAAACAACTGTACCGACGGGTTCAACTGGAAGGTCGCACCAATGCCCGGAATCACTTCTGTGTTGGAAGTGCTGACACTATCTGGCACCTGAAGGTCTTCGCGAGATTGCTCGTAGTATTCCACCCGCACCCCAGGCGTTACCGAGAGACGACCAGACATATCGAAGCGATTCTGCGCAAACACTGCATAACTGTCTGCGGAGTCAATCCGGTCACGATTGATAGTGCCAGTTCTGGGCGTGGTCCGGGTAGCGCCAATTGTCTGGTCCTGCATGCTCTCGGTCATAAAGCGAAGGCCCAACTCCGCTTCACCCGCAACGCCGAAAATTTCATTCATCACCGTTACACGGGTCTCGGCGCCCTTACGCTCAAAAGCCCGGTTATTACCGTTCAGGTTATTGGTATACACCCAGCGGCCAGCGCTGACAGACGCCGGATTGTCGGTAGCGTAACGCCAGTAGTCACGATACATCTCGCTCCAGTACAGCACCGTATTCACTGTCACTGTCGCGCTGACATCCCAGGCATGGTTGATATCGAACGACGTACGCCCGGTCAGAAACCAGTCATCAGGAGCCGGGTTGTAGGTAGCCCCCGCTTTGTAATCGTCAAGAAACAGGCCGCGGTAAGAAATGTTGGCGTCATTTTCATAATGGGTGAATTTCACCCCGACCCACTGATCGTCGCCAACAGCACTGCCTGCCTTGATCATGGCATCAGACATGTCGTAGCGCTTGTCCATGAAACCATCACTTCTGGCGGTGCTGAGCACAGCTCCGAAGACGCCTTCACCGGAAGGCGCCGTGCCGCCCAGCTCAACCATACTCTTGTAGGTTTCCCAGGAACCGACGCTGCTCTCCAGCAAAACCCCGTCTTCCGGCTGCTTGGTGCGGTAATTGATCACACCACCGATGGTACTGGGGCCGTACCGCAGCGATGAAGCTCCCTTCAGCACTTCGATATTGTCGATCCGCTGAATGCGCGGGTTGTAGTAACGGCCGTTGCCGACGAACAGCCCCGGTGCGACCGGCACACCATCCTCCAGGATCAGGGTCTTGTAATCGGCAGAGCTCAATCCACGGATGCCTATATTGGCAACCACCGCGGTCTCCTCCTCCGGCTTGATGTATACGCCCGGCACGCTGCGCAATGCTTCTTCCGTTGAGCGCGGCTGAACCTTTTCCAGTTCCTCACGAGTCACCTGAGAGACCGCGCCGGGTTGGCGTGAAGCTTCCTGCTCGGTCTCCCCGGTCACATGAATTTGCGGCAAGCGAATCGTCTCGCTTTCCTCCTCCGCCCATGCAGGAACCATCGCCGTGAAAGCCAGCGCCACGGCAACCGCAAGTGGCGCTCGCCGGGCCGGAAAAATGGAGTTCGCAGAAATAGCAGTGCTCATGTTTGTCTCCCCTGTATAAGAATCGGGTCGGAAAAGCGCTGACCCGCAGCCCTCGAACCCACCGTTAGCCGGCGGCCATATTAGCCAGCCGCTAATCTTAATGCAAACCATTCTTATTTATATCCGCATAAGCATTACTCACCGTCCCCTGACGGATCGTCCACCGTCGTCAGGCCCGGCTGGCGGGCATTGCAGGGCCGAAATCATGGGGCTATCATCCGTCCTCCCCCGGCAGCTCTGGCTGCCGTTTTTCGTTTCAGGACGGAGGCGTCCCGGAGCCGGTGATGAGTGATACGACGAAAACCCGCGATCAGTACCTGATGCCCACTTATGCACGTCAGCCGGTGATGTTCAGCCGTGGCGATGGCTGCTGGCTATTTGATGATGAAGGCAATCGCTGGCTCGACGGGGTCGCCGGTATTGCCGTCTGCAATCTTGGCCACTGCCACCCGGCGGTGACAGCCGCCATTGCCCATCAGGCCGCGACACTGGTGCACACCTCCAATCTGTACCGGGTCGAACGGCAGGAAGCACTGGCGGAAAAGCTGTGTCTGGCCGCCGGCATGGAAAAGGTGTTTTTCTCCAACTCCGGTGCGGAAGCGAATGAAGCGGCAATCAAACTGGCACGCCTGCATGGCCACCGCAAAGACATTGAAGTACCGCATATCGTCGTGATGGAAAACGCTTTTCACGGCCGCACCATGGCAACCCTCACCGCCACCGGCAACCGTAAGGCGCAGGCCGGCTTCGAGCCGCTGGTGCAGGGCTTTATCCGGGTGCCGTTTAACGATCTCGACGCGGTCCGCAAGGTCGCCGCCAGTAATCGGCAAATTACCGCGATACTGGTCGAACCGATTCAGGGCGAAGGTGGCATTCATGTACCGGCGACGGATTATCTGCAGGGTTTGCGGCAGATCTGTGACCAGCATGACTGGCTGTTGATGCTGGATGAGATCCAGACCGGCAACGGTCGGACCGGCACTTACTTTGCCTTTCAGCAGATGAATGTGCTGCCGGATGTGGTCACCACCGCCAAGGGTCTTGGCAATGGTTTCCCGATCGGCGCCTGCCTGACCCAGGGCAAGGCTGCCGCACTGTTCGGTCCCGGCAGCCATGGCAGTACCTACGGCGGCAACCCGCTCGGTTGTGCTGCCGGCTGCGCCGTAGTCGACACCCTGACCGGTGGCGTTATCGCCGAAGTCAGCGCTCGCGGCGAATACCTGCGTGAAGCACTACGCAAGCAATTTTCTGATCTGGCGATGGTGAAGGAAGTGCGCGGTCGCGGTTTGATGACCGGCATCCAGTTCGACCGTGACTGCCCGGAGCTGGTAGCGATGTGCCGTGACCGCGGCCTGTTGATCAACGTCACGGCCGGCAGCGTGGTGCGTCTGGTGCCGCCACTGGTGATCAGCGAAAGTGAAATTGATGAGTTGGTGACACGGCTGAATGACGCTGTGCGTGCCTTTGTTCGCGAACAGGAGGCCGCATGAGCGTGCGTCACTTTCTTACCCTTTTGGATCTGACGCCGGCGGAACTGAACCGGCTGATTGCCCGTGCCATTGAGTTGAAGGCGATGCAAAAGCGTGGCGAACGCCACGATATCTTTCGCGGCAAAACGCTGGGCATGATTTTCGAGAAATCCTCGACCCGCACCCGGGTGTCGTTTGAAGTGGCGATGACCCAGTTCGGCGGCGCCAGCATTTTCCTGTCACCACGTGACACCCAGCTCGGACGTGGCGAGCCGATTGAAGATGCGGCACGGGTGCTGTCGCGGATGGTCGATGCGGTGATGATCCGTACCTTTGCCCATGACATCGTCGAAACCTTTGCCGCCCATTCCGCGGTACCGGTCATCAATGCGCTGACCGACGACTTCCATCCCTGCCAGCTGCTCGCCGACATCCAGACCTTTGTCGAGCATCGTGGCAGCATTCAGGGCAAGCGCGTGGTCTGGGTTGGCGACGGCAACAATATGTGCAACAGCTATATCAATGCCGCCCGCCAGTTTGATTTCGAGCTGGTGGTGAGCTGTCCGGAGGGTTTTGAACCGCGCGCCGATCTGGTTGAGCGTGAGCGTGGCCGGGTCAGCATCGAGCGTGATCCGGTCAAGGCTGCGGAAGGCGCGCATCTGCTGGTAACGGATGTCTGGGCGTCGATGGGCCAGGAAGAGGAGCAGGCCAGCCGTGAGCGCGCCTTCGCTGATTACCAGGTCAATACCGCGCTGATGGACCGCGCCAGCAAGGACGCGCTGTTCATGCATTGCCTGCCGGCCCATCGTGGCGAGGAAGTCAGCCATGAAATCATGGATGACGCTCGTTCCGTGGTCTGGGACGAGGCGGAAAACCGTTTGCATGCGCAAAAGGCATTGCTGGAATTTTTGCTGACCGGTCCACAGTAAGGCATTCTGTGCCGGTCGCCGATTGCGGATTCTGATCTGATGACTGCCCCGCTGCTGCAGCTCGAAAGTATTGCCTGCCATTACGACAATGAGCCGGTGGTCCGTGACATCAGTTTTTCCCTCGAACCGGGACAGATTGCCTGCCTGCTCGGCCCGTCCGGCTGCGGCAAGACCACCACCCTGCGCACCATTGCTGGCCTTGAACCACTGACCGCCGGGCGCATTCTGATCGATGGTCGCGAAGCGTCACGACCGGGTTTCACGCTGGCACCGGAAAAGCGCGGTCTCGGCATGGTGTTTCAGGAGCACGCACTTTTCCCGCATCTGAACGTCAGCGACAACGTTGCCTTTGCCCTGCGCAAGCTGTCGCCATCTGCACGTGAACAACGAGTGCGTGAATGTCTGGCGATGGTACGTCTGGATGAACTGGGCGAACGTTTTCCGCACGAACTGTCGGGCGGCCAGCAGCAACGGGTGGCACTGGCTCGGGCGCTGGCACCACGGCCGCGGTTGATGCTGCTGGACGAACCTTTTGCCAGTCTTGATCTGGATCTGCGCCGGCAGTTGAACCGCGAGCTGCTCGGCATCCTGAAACTGGAAGGCATCACGGCGGTGATGGTCACCCACGATCAGGAAGAAGCCTTTGCCATGGCCAGCCATATCGCCATCCTGCGTGCCGGCGAGCTGGTGCAATGGGATTCGCCCTACCGGATTTACCATGCCCCGGGCAGCCGTTTTGTCGCCGAGTTTGCCGGTCAGGGTGCGTTTCTGGCGGGCAAGGTCGTCGCCGGCAGTCAGGTGGCGACAGTGGTCGGTGAGCTGTCTTCGGAAAAGGAGCTGAATCTGCCCGCGGATGCCGATGTCGATGTGCTGTTGCGGCCAGAAGATGTGGTGCCGGATCTTGACGGTCCGATTGCCACCCGGGTGCTGGAACGGATTTTTACCGGCGCCAATATTCTTTATCGCCTTGGTCTGGCCAACGGCGAACACCTCACCTGCCTGACCGGCAGCCATGTCGATCTCGCCGTTGGCCGTGAGTGCCGGGTGCAGATCGCGGCGAAACATCTGGTGGTGTTTTCGCGCGGTTAAAAAATCACAACCAGCGACTGTTCCTTGAAAACTGACCGCGCAAGAACTCCATCTGGTCACCGCGAATCCGCGAGCTGTTGATCAGCGCCAGATACTCGGCCATGTTCGGCACATAGGGCAGCGCCAGCAATTCCATATGGCACTCTTCCGGACGCCGGTTGCCCTTGTGCTGGTTGCAGCGTCGGCAGGCAGCTACCACATTCAGCCAACTGTCCTTGCCGCCACGTGATACCGGCAGGATATGGTCACGGGTCAGAGCATGATCCTGAAAGCGGTTGCCGCAGTACATGCAGACATTCTGCTCGCGACGGAACAACGCCCGATTGGTTAGCGGCGGATGACTGCGCGGGTGCGGATTGGGGCGACCATCGCAGGCGATGATCGAGTGCAACTGCATCGACGAGGGCATGCCGGTGGCACGACAAAGGCCGCCGCGCAACTGGTAGATCACATCGCCTAACGTCCAGGTCACCATGCCGCGGGCATACAGCACCGCCGCCGACTGCCAGTCGAGCCACTCGACCGGTTTGCCAGTGATATCCAGACGCAGAATACGTTCCATACAACACCCTCAGCCACAATGATCGTGCCACCATCCTGTTTCGACGGTATGACCATGGGGCCGCCAGAGCGGCCTCCCGTTCAGGTTGACTGGCGTGATGAGCAGGTCATCAACACCGGAATGCAGGGTGGGCTTCGCGGCGTTGCCGGAAGCATCAGGTTGGACAAATAATAAACAGTAATTTGCTGAATCTGACAACCTGCTTCAGCGAAATAACGGCAAACGGTAGCAAGCCTCTGCCCGGCCGCCGGTATTGTCGGCATCGGTCATCACCGCCACGGCATCAACCTTGTCCACTTTCATGTCGTGAAAACGACGAAAATCCGCTGCCACATCGCGCTCGAAGCTGTGCCACTCACCAAGCCCAGCATCGCCACTTTGCACCACCACCATGATGGCGTTACCGGTAAACGGATTCGGCCAGTGGCTGCCAAGCGGATGCTCCCTTGACCAGACGTAATTGATGGCCCGGGTCTGCCAGGGCAGGAAGCCCTCGCGAATCACGTATACCCGGGCAAGGAAATCATCACCGGCCTTGCTCTTCTCCGCGGCCGGACGGGCCGGCGCCAGCGGCGCCGAGGCCTGCCAGCCCCAACTCAGCGTTGGCGCCTGCTTCAGGCTGGTATCGACCGCCCGGATCAGGCCCGAGGCGCTGCCATTGGCCTCGGCCAGAACACAATCGCCCTGCTGCCGGTAGAGCGTTTCACCGGCAAAGCGGATCGCCTGCCAGCCGGCAATCGGCGACGGGTCCCAACGGGCCAGTGCCGGGGATGTGGTGAAAGCCATTAGCAGCAGCACGCCAATTCTTGTCATTGAGCGACGTCTCATCGATGGTTGTGAGGAAATCCTTCTGGATTGCCCCGAAAGTTGCCTACAATGCACCACTTCGACCTCTGATGTACCGGAAACCGCCATGCAATATGACTATCTGATCGTCGGTGGAGGTTCTGCTGGCTGCGTGCTGGCCAACCGCCTGTCCGCCAACCCCGCCACCAAGGTCTGCCTGCTGGAAGCCGGCCCCGACGACAACAGCCTGCTGGTGCGCATGCCGGCCGGCATTATTGCCCTGATGAGGTCAAATAAACGTAACTGGCGTTACTACTCGGTACCGCAAAAAGCCCTCAACAATCGTCAGGTCTATGTCCCGCGCGGCAAGACTCTGGGTGGCTCCAGCGCCGTCAACGCCATGTGCTACACCCGTGGCCACCGCTGGGACTATGACCACTGGGCCTCGCTCGGCAACAGTGGCTGGGGCTGGGACGACGTGCTGCCACTGTTCCGTCGTGCCGAGCATAACGAGCGTGGTGCCGACCAGTTCCATGGTGTCGACGGCCCGCTGAACATTGCCGACCTGCGTTTCCATCATCCGGTCAGCGCCGCCTTTATCGAGGCTGCCGGTCAAGCCGGTTTTCCGAAAACCCGGGAACTGAACAATGAGGTACAGGAAGGCGTTGGCCTGTTTCAGGTCAACCAGAAAGGCGGCGAGCGCTTCAGTGTGGCAGCGGCTTATCTGCACCCGGTGATGGATCGCCCCAACCTGACCGTGATCACCAATGCCCGCGCCACCCGCGTGCTGTTCGATGGCAAGCGCGCCACCGGCGTCGAGTATCGTCAGGGCCGGCAGACGCTGCGGGTTGAAGCGGCGGAAACCATTCTCTCCGGCGGCGCCATCAACTCGCCGCAGTTGCTGCTGCTGTCCGGTGTCGGCGGCAAGGCTGATCTGGCGCCGCACGGCATCAAGCAGGTTCACGAACTACCGGGCGTCGGCAAGAACCTGCAAGACCACCCGGATGCGCTGGTGGTGACCCGCTCCAAACGTAGCGACACCTTGAGTCTGGGGCCCCTTGGCCTGCCGGCGGCGATCAAGGGCATATTCGATTTTTTCAACAAGCGCGAGGGCAGCCTGACCTCGAACGTGGCCGAATCCGGTGGCTTTATCAAATCCACACCGGATCAGGAAATTCCCGATCTGCAGTTGCACCTGACTGCTGCCCTGCTCGACAACCACGGGCTGAATCTGGGCTTCAGTTTCGGCTTCGGTTACTCCGCCCATGTCTGCATCCTGCGACCCAAGGCACGCGGCAGCATTACCCTGCAAAGTGCTGACCCGATGGCTGATGCGCTGATTGATCCAAATCTGCTCGGGCATCCGGATGACATGGAAGGTATGGTCCGCGGCGTCAAACAGGTGCGCAAGATTCTCTCCCAGAGCGCGCTGGAGCCGTGGCGTGGCGAGGAAGTGTTCCCGAGTAACGCGCTGCAAAGCGACGAAGAAATCCGCGCTTTCCTGCGCGCCAAGTGCGACAACATCTATCACCCGGTGGGCAGCTGCAAGATGGGTGTCGATGAGATGGCGGTGGTCGCGCCGGACAGCATGCGTGTACATGGTCTCGACGGTCTGCGCGTGGTCGATGCCTCGATCATGCCGACCCTGATCGGCGGCAATACCAACGCCCCGACGGTAATGATTGCTGAGAAAGCAGCCGATCTGATTCTTGGCAAACCGGCAGCCTGACCCGCCCTGTCTTGCCGCGGCCGATGGGCGCGGCAAGGCATTGCCGGATCAATCCTGGCGACGGTTCAACTGCGGCGATAAGGCAAAGCCGCTGCGACGCCACAACAACGCCACAGCAAAACCGTGCACATTCAGCAGCAGCGCCAGCGTCCACTCAAAGGCATTTTCCAGCTCATCGTGACGCTCCGGCACCACCAGCCCGGCAACCACGGAAATCAATCCGATCAACAGTGTCACCACACTAAGCTGTAACAGCCGCTGTCCGGCCTTGCCCCAGTGCGGATGGTGTCGCAAGCTGGCACCGAGCTGCAGCTGGGCGATGTAGGTCAAACCAAACCAGCCAATCACACCGACTCGACGCATCAAGTAGAAAGTATCGCCAGCGTGGCCTAATGCCAGCGTATAAATCAGCAGTGCCAGCGATGAGACGAGGCCAAGCCACGGCAGCGATTTGCCGCCCTCAAGACCGAGCAACTGCAGCCACAGCCGATTCAACCACCAGAACAGGGCAAGCAGCACACAGGCCGGAATCATGCCGCCTTTGAAAATAAAATAAGCGGTGCCGTGGCGTCCGGTTCGGGAAATGCTGGTGCAGGTTTCCCAATAGGGAAAACACCAGCGGACATTGCCTTCTACGGCAGAAACCAGAAACGACAGATGAATGGTCAGAAACGGAATGGCGGCACAGATTAGCGCCAGCAACCATATCCGCTGTGTCGATGCGAAGGTGTTCATGGCCGCAAACCCAGCCTCCGGTTTCATGTCTGCTAATCAGATCGACATCGTGACTGAACTGTACCGGGGAAAGCCGCGTCCGCATGGCGGCCGAATAACGGCACAATGCGGACGCTGCACGATCAGCGGATAACGACGAAGAACATGCCGCCGTTGCGGTTCAGGCGCAATAGAATGGCCGCATCCTTGTCAGGAACCGCAGCCTTCAGCTGGTCGAGATCGGCCACATCCTGACGGTTGGCATTGATAATCACATCGCCAGGCCGAATTCCTGCTCGCGCCGCCGGGCTACCCGCCTCCACATCCTCCACCAGCACCCCTGTATCGGCATGAATGAGCTCGCCCTGACGCAGATTGCGAATGCTGGCACCCTGCAAATATTTTGAAAGAACACCGCCATCCGAGGTCGTCATCGTGGTTTCGCGTATTACCGCAGTAATCTCACGTTGCTTGCCATCACGGACAACGGTCAGTACAACCTTGTCCCCTACCGGTGACAGGCCAACCTTGTTACGCAAGTCAGCCACCCGGCGCACTGGACGACCATCAGCAGCAACCACGACATCGCCTGCCGTGAGCCCGGCATCTTCTGCAGCACTGTCTTCAAGCACATGGGTAATCACCACGCCACGCTGCTCCTTGTCGACCCCAAAGGCCTCAGCCAGCTCAGCGGTCAAATCCTGAATGTTGACGCCAAGCGAACCGCGTCTGACCTCACCATGTTGAATCAACTGAGCCATGATATTCGAGGTCATTTCGGTAGGAATGGCAAAGCCGATACCCACATTGCCGCCAGCAGGGGCAATGATCGCGGTGTTGATGCCGACCAGTTCGCCGCGCAGGTTGACCAGCGCTCCGCCAGAGTTACCCGGGTTAATGGAGGCGTCGGTCTGAATATAGTTTTCATAACCATCCATGCGCAGACCGGTGCGACCCAGCGCCGAAACAATCCCCGACGTCACGGTATGGCCGAGACTGAACGGATTACCAATCGCGACAACAAAGTCCCCCACCCGCAGGGTCGATGAATCCGCCACCGGCATTTGCGTCAGCCCTTCCGCCGGTACTTTCAGCACCGCCAGATCAACCTCCGCGTCAAAACCAACCAGCTCTGCTTCAAGCGTCCGGCCGTCGTTCAGGGTAACCTCAATCTGCTCGGCATTACGCACCACATGGGCATTGGTCAACACATACCCCGCTACGGCATCAACGATGACGCCGGAGCCGGCACTGGTAGCACGACGCTCCTGAGGCATATTGGGCATGTTGAAAAAGCGCCGGAAGAAAGGATCTTCCATCAACGGGTTCTGGGTCCTGACCCGACCCTGAGTGGCAATATTAACGACCGCCGGGATCACCTCATCGAGCATCGGCGCCAGCGACGGCAGTGGCTGGCCATCCCCGATGGTACCGGGCAATGCAGCCTGAACACTGAACGACTGCAGCAGCAGCCAGACAGCACCGATCAGAATGGCAAGGAAACGTGCCGAAAATGTCATGATGTCCTGTTCTCCTTGATTTCAGCATGTCGGAGCGACCCCTGACAGGGTCACCGCCGATTCGACTGGACCACCGGGCATCAGTTCAACCGGGGCAATGATATTGGTACAGAGTGACCTGATTAAACTCCGCTGACTCTGCCAGATCCGGCCAGGTGGTAGCCGGGAAACGGCCGAGCTGACGATACCCGGGAGGCGACAAATCACGCACTCGGGAATCTGCCAGCCAGACCAGCGGCGCCTGACGGAACCGGTCCAGCAACGCCAGATTATCCCGGTCATAGAGGATATCCGCAGCGGTCAGTATATCCGCCTGTCGCAGGCTGGCATCCAGATCACAGCTCAATTCTACCGCCAGCCCCAGCGCGGCAGCATTCATCTGCACTGCCAGCAGCGCCTGAGGATCAATATCACATGCGACCACTCTGCCGGCACCGGCCATGGCAGCTGCCAGCGCCACCACCCCGGAACCCGGGCCAACGTCCACCAACGTCCTGCCGCGAACTTGCTGCGGATGGTCCAGCAGCCAGCGCGCCAGCACCTGACCACTGGCCCAGCAGAATGTCCAGTATGGCGGGGCATCCATCAACTCTGCGGCGGTTTGCGGGTCGAGCGCCGCCCCCGCCTGAATGTCGCCGAGTAGCCAAAGTGGCAGCTCGGGAATCAATGGCGGCGCGGTACGACGTAATGACGCCTGTGGCAACAAGCTACGCAACGCCGCCTGCAGGCGCGTATGCAACTCCTTCTCAACAGGGTCTGTGCTGAAGGCGTCGGTCATGTACACTCAGTCAACTTCTGTTCACCGTCTGACGGAATCAGAGCGGGTCTGTAAAGGAAAGCCGGGAGAATAACAAAAATGCGGTATTGGCGTGCAGCGTGGCTGTTGGTGCTGAGTGGGCTGTTGAGCCAGACCCATGCCAGTTCGCGGGAAGGCTGGGAAGGCACGTTGCCGGAGCGCTTTTTCGAAACCTTCATGCAGTTTTATCGCGATGACCCGAGCGCTCTGGCGCGCTATCCGGGCGGCCTGCGCAATATTTCTGCAGACCAGCTACACCGGGCCATCATCGGCCTCGACACCACCCACTTTACCTATCTCTACCCGATGACCATTCGTGGTCACGAGCTGCCGCAAGTGAACAGCACGCCAATCCGACGCCTGTCGCTGATGGCCGTACGGGGCGGCAAGCTGATCCCGATTCCTTTCCAGATTGATGAGTTTGATCGCACCGGCCTGATCTGGATTCCCGGCGCCAACAAGGCCCCGGCAGAGGGGAAGCCGGATTTCTTCGATGACTTCGATGAACTGGTGTTCATGTTCCGCGATGGGGGCCGGGAGACCTATGACCCGATCAAACATGGCCGCGCAGATGGCCGGGTCCTGCATGAAATTCGCCTCGATTCGCCACGCAATGATCCTCGTTATGTATACCTGATGCTGGATAACAGCCTGCGTTCAGAGGCTGACTATGTGCAGGCCGATCTGGATGCCGGGCGGCTGGAAACCACTGTGCTGGAAATGACCTATGACCCGAAGAACCTGATCGACATCGAGCACATTGCCAGCAAGGTTGGCCCACACCATGGCGTCAATGTCTTTGACAGCATGTACATCGATATCAGCACCGGGATTCTTAACCAGAATCTTCGTGTCAGTCTGGAGAGCGGGAAAAATATCCGCGCGGTACCGATTGCCGTAAAAGATGGACCGATCCGCGCCAGCTATCTGGTCCGCACCCGCATCTGGTACATGTATCTGCCGACATTTTTCAACCAACAGTTCGGTATTCATTTCTACGAGCAGGGCATTGTTGTGCCCAGTCGCTTCGCCATAGAAGGCATGCGTACGCTGCGCTATTTCCTGATGTTCCTGCGTGAGCCACGGATTGAGTTCAGCGTGGACTTCCACAATCTGGATGGCGCCCGGGTCACCTATGACAGTGTCTTCAACAGCGACGAGGACCGTGGCATCGTCGATGGCAAAATGAGTCCGTTCGAACAGAGGCTGGCCAGCACCCGGCTGCCCGGAGACTGGTTACACATGGACTCCAACCTTGGCTGGGAAATGTTTTTTGCCAACCACCTGCCGGTCGTGGAGGGTGGTCTGTTCGATTCTTTTCTCGATGGCATGGCCCTGTCGATGCTGTATCGCGACGACACTGCCGCCACCCTGCCGCACGAGCGGTTCCCCGGTGCCACGCCGCGGTTTGGTTTCAGCAGCAGCGGCCTGCCCCACTATGTCATCAATCTGCTCGGCGCGATGCCGAAGCTGGATTTCTCGAAGGTCGATACCCTCGGGGAGGCCATTATCATGCTGGCGGACAGCGAGACAGAGAGCAGCAGCAAGCTGGAGAAATACGATGAGGTTGCCAACGAGGTACTCGGTAAACTGCGAGACGCCGGCAAGCTGAGCTCTCCGGCCCAACTCGCCGATGCCTTCATTGCTGACATGGACAGGATGCGATTTACCGGCCTGCCCCGGGATGTACTGAGTAGTCTGATCAGGGATGCCATTCTTGATGTCGTCACCGACCCGGGCGAGGTTCGTCACGGCAAGGTGCTTGCGCGCATGGTCAGTCTCGCCGCAGAACGCAACATTGACCTCGCCGCACTGCGCTACGGATCCATGGATAACACCCTGTGGCTGCCGGACTGGGTTGGCGAGGGCGGCCCCAGAGATTTTCACTGGCAGGTCAAAAACCCTCCGGGGCATGTGGTCCGCCCATGGATTGATCCGCAGCGCGGCATAAACTGACAAATGGCACCTGCAGTGACAGGTTTAGCCATCCCGCAGCGTTGATCTGATCTGCGATACTGCGGCAAATTACTGCGGGAATAACAATGAAAACCTCGCTTTCGATACTTGCCGGCATAGTGCTGGCGGGTAGCGTATCCGCTGCTTCCTCCACCGTGCCAGATGAGGTCATGGAACGCTTCATCGACGCTTACCGGGATGATCCGGCCGCGCTGATGCAGCATGCTCCGCTGATCCGCCACGCCTCTGTCGAACAGATGCGCCACACCATCAGCAGCCTGGGCCTGACCCACTTCACCTATTTGTACCCAATGGTCATCCCCGGGGCCGAGCTGGAAGCGGCCGCTGACATCCCGCTTGAACGCCTGTCCCTGATGGCCGTGCGCGGCGGCAAGCTGATCCCGATCCCATTCCAGATTGACGAATTCAACCGTGATGGTCTGATATGGATCGACGACGAAACTCCGGGAAAACCAGCGGGAAACCACGGTTTACTGGATGACTATGACGAACTGGTATTCATGTACCGAGACGGTGGCAGCGAGCGTTATGACGCTTCTCGTCATGGCATGAGCAAAGGCTCGGTGGTCCAGGAAATCCGTCTCGACAACGACGATGCAGCAGCTCGCTATGTCTACCTGATACAGAATGACCCTTCCCGCTCCGCCGCAAAGTATGTCGACATTTCACTGGACGAGGGCCGGGTTGAAAGTACCGTTATGCGCATGCATTTTGACAAGCGCAACCTGCTTGGTATTGACCATGTGGAAAGTCTGGTCGGCCCACATGCCGGGGAAAATGTTTTCGACAACATTCATATTTCCCTGTCCACCGGCATACTCAGCCCGAATCTGCGCTTCAGTCTGGATACCGAAGACAATATCCGGGTGGTGCCACGTGCAGTTGCTCGCGGTCCGGTGCGAAACACTGTGCTGCTGAAAGTCCGGATCTGGTATTTGGGTATGCCGACCATCGTCAGTCAGGACATCCATGTTCATTTCTATGAGCAGGGCGCGGTGATTCCGATTCCATTCGCCATCAGCAGCCTTGGCTCACTGCGCCACTTTATCTCCCTGCTTCGCGAGCCACGTTTTGAACTGAACGTCGACTTCCATCAGCTCGACGGCGCCAACGTCACCTTCGACAGCGTTTATCGGCCGGAATCAGGTGGCGATGTGGATGGCTGGATGACCGATTTCGAAGTCGGCATGAACTATGCCCGGATGCCAGGGGACTGGTTGCACCTCGACTCCCGACGCGGCTGGCAGATGTTCTTTGTCAACGGCATGCCGCTGGTGGAGGGCGGCCTGTTCGACCAGTTCATGGAAGGCACTGAGCTTGGCATGGTCTATCGTGATGACCGTGAGCTGCAGACCCGCTCCATGCGCTATACCGGCACCCTGCCCCGGCTTGGCTTTCGCCTGAATGGCATGCCAACCCCAGCCATGGACCTGCTTGCGGCCTCACCCAAAATGCCCCGTAACGTCGACACACTGGGCGAAGCCATCATCTGGCTCGGCGAGGACCCGGAACGTCTGCAGCGCTATGACGAAGCCGCCAACCGGATGCTTGCTCGGCTTAAGGCTCGCGGCATGATTACCAATGCTGACCAGCTGGCCGAGGCCTTTATCACCGACATGAGCAGGATGCAGTTCAGCGGTCTGCCGCGAGAGCAACTCAACAGCCTGATCACAGATGCCATTCGTAGTACGGTTACCGATGTCGGTCAGGTCCGGCATGGCGAGATTCTGGCAACGATGGTAAAACTGGCCGGACAGAGGGGGATTCCACTGAAACAGCTGCGCCACGCCCATATCAATATGGCGCTCTGGTTCCCGGACGCCACAGGCAGTGCCGGACCACGGGGCTTTTTTCGTGAAATCAGTGCACCACCCAGAGCCATTGCCCGTCCGGCCAGCGAGCTGGTTCAGCACTAGGCCTCCGGGATAATGACAATAATATGCACAAGGGAGTGTCATGCACTATTTGCTGAGTCGTCTGGTTGCTGGACTACTGATTGTTGCCAGCAGCAACCTGTTTGCGTTCACCGTAAACCCCGAGCTGCCCCGTCAGACGGTCATCGAGAACGTCTCTGTCATCACAGAAACCGAGCGGCTTTCCTATCAGCAGATAGTTGAACAGCCGGCATCAAACTGGCTGCCGGTGAATGGCCCGATCAATGCCGGCTACACGGATCAGGGCCATTGGTATCAGATCCGACTGCATAACCCTGGCACCACAGAGCTGCCGAGGCTTCTGGAAATATCCTATCCACTACTGGACCACATTGAACTCTATGTAAGCAGAGATGGCAGCCTTGTCTCCTCATACATCACTGGCGATGCGCTGCCTTTCCATGAACGACCTCTGGAGCATCGCAACTTTATTTTTCCGATCATGATTCCAGCCGGTGATCAGCTACAGCTCTACCTGCGAATCCAGACTGCCGGCGCACTGCAGGTACCCATGACGCTCTGGGAGGAGCGGACATTTCATTCGGAAAGCGAGAAAGGGTTAGCGGGTCGTTCCATCTTTTACGGCATATTGATCGTGATGGCCGGCTTCAACCTGTTCCTGTTTTTCTCGCTACGCGAACGCACCTACCTGCAGTACGTCATGGTGGTGGTGCCGATGCTGTTGCTGATGACCTCTATGCATGGCGTCAGCTTTCAGTATGTGTACCCGGACTGGCCCAGAGTCCACGAGAAAATCATCCTGATCATCGTTCCTGTGACGCTGATTGTGCTGAGTCTTTTCACCATGGGATTTTTTGACCTGCGCCAGACCCGGCCAGCCTGGCACCGGGGCTTCCAGATCATGGTGGCTCTGGCCGCCGCTTGTGTGGCAGGGGCATTTTTCCTGCCATATGGCATTTCCACCCGTTTGTCAGTATTCCTCGCCCTACCGGTGTGTATCGCCAATATCAGCGCCGGCATGCTGTTCTGGCGTGGCGGTGAAATGAGCGCAAGGCTGTTCTCTCTTGGCTGGTTTTCCCTGCTCGGCGCCAGCGTATTGATGCTGCTGAACAAGATCGGCGTACTGCCGTCGATGTTCATCACCGAGCATGGCGTCCCGCTTGGCGCCTCCACTCAGGCGCTTCTGTTCTCGTTTGCACTGGCCAGCCGCTTCAATCAGGAGCGCGACGCCAGAATTCAGGCGGTACGTGCTCAACAAAAGGCTCAGGAGCAGTTTCTGTATGCCGCCAGTCATAATGAAGTGACGCGACTCCCCAATCAGGTGCTGTTCGAACAGGTGGTCAGCAAGGGAGTGGATAGTGGTCACGCCGGTGAGTACGGAATCTGCGTGCTGCAGTTACGTCACTTTGGTGATGTCCGCAAGACCCTTGGCCATGAGCATATCAACGTACTGCAATGTGAAATCGCCAACCGGCTGAATCAGGCACTGTCGGGCCACCACGGCATTATGCTGCTTGATCAGGAACAGACAGCGAACAGCTATGCTGCCCATCTGGAAGGTGGAAGGTTTGCTTTTGCTGCTCTGACCAGCCAACGCCAATCACTGATTGAGCTGGTTCAGGCGCTGTCCAGAACCATGGCCGAACCGATCACCTTTCATGGGCTGCAACTTGAGTTCGGATTTCTGTTCGGCATCGCCATGCGTGACAAACAGCAGACTATCCCGGCACTGATCCGCGAAGCGTCGATTGCCTTTGAGCAAGCCGATCAGAAACGCGACGGCATCTGTGTTTATCGCGCATCCATGAGCCCATACAGCACTCGCCGTCTTGACCTGATGACCGACCTGCGCTTTGCCATTGAGCAGGATGCCCTGACATCACATTTCCAGCCGCGCATTAGCCTGAAAGATTCCAGCCTGCAGCGCTTTGAAGCACTGGTTCGCTGGCATCACCCGGAACATGGTGATATTTCACCAGCAGAATTTATTCCGTTGGCAGAAAAAACCGGCCTTATCTCTCCATTGACGCGCTGGATGCTTGACCATGCCCTGCAGTTTCTTCAACTGCTACGCGCCAACGGTTGCGAAGCGGGTGTGTCCATTAACATCTCCGCCTCCAGCTTGCTGGAGCCGGAGTTCCTTGATCAGTTGCAGACATTGATGCAGGAACATGGCGCGCATCCTGCAGACCTGATGCTGGAAATCACCGACTCAGGATTCAGCGGCAGCAGCCATGATGGCCTGATCAGGCAGATGCTAGAAGACCTGCACAAACTTGGCATCCAGTTGGCACTGGACAATTTCGGCAGCAGCCATCATACGCTGGCCGAGATTCGGGATCTCCCGCTCAATGAAGTGCTGATTTCGCGGGAGTTCATTCAGCGCATGAGTGAGCACAGTGAAGATGCCACCATTGTTCGCAGCACCGTGGAAATGTGTCACCAGCTTGAATTCAGCACAGTCGCAACCGGCGTCGAGGATGCGGCCACCATCAAGGCCCTGCAGCAGACCGGCTGCGGTTCTGCCCAGGGCTATCACATCAGCCGGCCCCTGCCGGCTGATGACGCCCTGTTCTGGTGGCAACAACGCAGCGGCAATCCCGGCGACGCCATCATCAGGCCTACGGCTGCAAGCGGATCCGGAAAAGCAAAGCGTAAAGCACCGGCGCGGCAACCATTGTCAGCACCGTCGCAAAAGCCAGACCAGCCATGATGGTAATCGCCATGCTGGCGAAAAAGGCATCCCAGATCAGCGGAATCATGCCGAGAATGGTGGTAAGTGCGGCCAGAAATACCGGCCGCAGACGGCTGACACTGGCATCCACCAGTGCATCCGGCAAAGGCTTGCCCTCAGCCGCCTGAGCATCCACTTCATCAATCAGAACAATGGCATTTTTCATCAGCATCCCGGACAGGCTGAGAAAGCCCAGCAAGGCCATAAAGGTGAAAGACTGCCCGGTGACCAGCAAGCCAATACTGACGCCGCAAATCGACATTGGCACGATCAACCAGATCACCAGTGGCTGCCGGACACTGCCAAACAGCAATACGGAAATCACCAGCATGATCAGAAAGCCGATCGGCACCTGCTGGGCCAATGATGCCTGCGCTTCACTCGCGCCCTCATACTCACCGCCCCACTCAAGCACATAGCCTGCGGGCAGCGGAATCGCCTCCACCTGACTGCGCAATTTTCTCAGCACCTGATCGGCGGTGCGATCAGCAGCCGGATCAGCCTGCACCTTTAATGCCCGGACCCGATTACGACGGTGAATCAGCGCTTCTTCGGTGGCCACTTCAAAACCGCTAACCACCTGACTGACCGGCACATAGGCCTGTTCTGCACCGCTCCACATCAAGCGGTCGGCAAGACGACTGACACTGCCACGCTCATCCAGCGGCGGCCGCACCACAATCGGTATCTGCGAATCGCGCTCACGATAAACGCCCGCACGAATACCGGTGGTGGCAAACAATGATGAGGTGGTAACTTCACTGCGGCCGACGCCGGCGATGCGACCGCGCTCCTCATCATAGTGAGGGATGATCACCATCTCCTGTTGGCGCCAGTCAATACGGATATCCTGCAGCAGTCCGCTTTGTGCGAATACCTGCCGAGCCTGCTCCCCGAGACGACGCAGCACGACCGGATCCGCGCCCTTGAACCGCGCTTCGATCTTGGCGCCACCACCGGGGCCAAACATCAACCGCTGCGGATAGATCTCAAGATCCGGAAAGTGCCTGGGCAGGGTCTCCCGCAGATCGGCGATCAGTGCATCAATAGCATCCCGATCGGCCACACGTACAATCATCTGACCGTAAGCGGGGTTGGGTAGCTCCGGCTCATAGGTCAGCATGAAACGGCTGGCGCCCTGACCGATAAACCCGGTTACTGCTTCTACCTCAGGATGCTCTCGCAACAACGTATCCATTGCTTCCAGCCGCCGTGCCGTTTCCTGAATATCTGCACCCTGACGCAGCATCACATTCAGATAGAACATCGGCGTGTTTGAAGGCGGAAAAAAGGCATGTCTGAGAAACCCGAATCCGACGATGGACAACAGGGTAATCATCACCAGTACCGCCACCGTGCGACCACGATGCCGCAGCACCGTCACCAGCAGCTGCCGATATTTCCGATACAGCGAGTGACTATAGGGGTCCTCCCCCTCCTGATACTGATGGCCATCAAACAGATAGTTTCCCAGCAACGGTGTGACGGTGATGGCGAGAATCCAGCTCAGCATCAACGAAATGGAGATCACTGCAAAAAGTGAAAACAGGAACTCACCAGTGATGTCCGGTGACAAGCCGATACCGGAGAACGCCATGATGCCAATCACCGTCGCGCCCAGAAGCGGCATCTGGGTGCGGCGGCTGGCGTCGCTGGCCGCGTCCTTTGCCAACTGTCCGCGCTGAATGCCGATCAGCATCCCTTCGGCGATAACGATGGCATTATCCACCAGCATGCCCATGGCAATAATCAGGGCACCGAGGGAGATCCGCTCCATCTCAATGGCAAAGATGCGCATGAAAAATACCGTACCCAACACGGTAAGCAACAGAGTCGCACCAACCACCACACCAACTCGCCAGCCCATGGTCAGACAGAGCACGCCGATAACGATGGCCACCGACATTACCAGACTGATCAGGAAGCTGTTGATCGCCTCATCGACAACAACATGCTGCTCATAAATCGGCTGAATACTGACGCCAAGCGGAATATTGCCCTGCAGGGATTGCAGGTGGGCACTGACCGCCTTGCCCACTTCGACAATATTGGCGCTCTGCAGGCCCGCCACGGCGAGCGTAAAGGCGCGCTCGCCATTATGCAGGATCAGGTGGTCTGGCGTGTCCGTAGTGCCACGGTAGACTGTGGCGACATCAATCAGGCTGATCTGCTCGGTGGAGCCGGGACGGCCTATCCGAAGTGACTCGATACTGGCCACCGAATCAAAACCGGGCTCGGCAGAAATGCGGATACGACGACCGTCAACCGTAATAGCTCCGCCGGATTGCGTACGGTTTTCGCTTTGCAGACTGTTCAGCACTGCTTCAAGCGGAAGCCCCAGGCTGACCAGCCGCTGCTCCGAAATTTCCACATAGATGACTTCTTCCGGCTCACCGGCACTGCTGACCTTGGCCACATTTGGCACAGTCAACAGCTCACGACGAAGGAACCGGGACAGCTCACGAATCTCGGCGTCACTGAAATCCGGTGCGGTCACCGCATAGAAAATTCCGAATACATCGCCATAGTCGTCATACACCACCGACCGGACAGCACCCGCCGGAAGCGAACTTTGAGCATCACCCACCTTGCGGCGAAGTTCATCCCAGACCTGCGGCATGGTTTCACCGTCATATCGGTTCTGAATCTCGACCTTGATGATTGACTCGCCGGGCCGGGAGCGGGAGGTCAAACGCTTCAACTGTGGCAGCTGCTGGATTGCCGACTCCAGCGGCTCGGTAATTTCCTCCTCTACCTGCGCTGCAGTGGCACCCGGGTAAGGCGTGATTACCAGCGCCATCTTGATGGTAAACGCGGGGTCCTCAAGCCGGCCAATACCACTCAAACCCCACCAGCCCCCAAACAGACAAGCAAGGATGACCAGCCAGGTATTGACCGGCTTGTCGATTGAAAAGCGTGCGATATCCATGCCGGCGCCCTCAGAAACCATCGAACGGCATGACGCGCATACCGTCATGCAGCAGGTGCAGACCGGCGCTGACGATTTGCTCGTCGCCGTTCAGGCCCGCCACCAGTGCCAGCCCGTCTTCATTGACGCCGAGCAATTTCACCGGCCGGGCGCTAACGGCGTTGCTGGCCGGGTCATAGATCCATACCCGGAATGCCCCGGTCTCATCACTGTCGAGGGAAGATTGCGGTACCTCGTGAAATTCGCTTGGCGCTGCAACAGCGGCGCGCACCTGAACCGTCACGGTCATGCCCGGTAATACGTTAATGTCCTGCTGACGCGCCATGGCAAACGTCACCCGGTAAGTTTGCGCCACCGCATCCGGTTCGGTTTCATGCTCACGATAGGTAAGCGCTACCGGTTGATCCGGATGACTCTGGAACACCGCCTCGGCAACAATCGCGCCCGGACTTTCCAGCACGCTCATCAGATTCTCCGGCACATTGATGTGGACGCGGAATTCCTCGACGTTCTGCACCCGGACAATCTGCGTGCCGGCTTGCACATTGATAAAGGGATCCACCAGACGCCGGGTTACCAGCGCCGCAAACGGCGCGGTAATTCTGGTATAGGCCAGATTACGTCGAGCGGTATCCAATGCCACACGACGCAAGCTGTGCGCGGTTTCAGCCTGATCCAGACTGGCGCGGGAAATACTGCCACGCTCATACAGGGACTGGTTGCGCTCCAGATCGCGACCGGCCTGATCCAGCTGCAGCTCCGCTTCCTGCAAGGCAAGTCGGTAATCTGCCGGATCCAGTGCCGCGATCAGTGAACCGGCTGGCACGATACTGCCCTGTTGCACCGGCAATTCGATGATCCGGCCACCAACCTGAAACGACAGGTCCACGGTGCTGACCGCATCGACGCGGCCAACAAAATGACGCACTGCCGAGAGTGCTCCTTCACCAACCTGATGCAGCCGTACCGGCCGCAATCGCTCAACATCATTGCTGTCACCGTTGCTGCTGCAGCGCACCAGCAACAACACCATCAATACCAGCGCAGACCAGAACGCCAGACGCTGCCAGCGTGGCGCATTCCGGTAACGTTCATGAACATTATTCAACAGGGGATTCTCGCGGTTCATTTCAGCAAGCCCTCGGCAAGCAGTTGCAACTGTTGGTGAATAGCTTCGCGCTGCTCCGGTGGCCATGGCGCGATACCCAGCAACTCCTGAAACAGCAATCCATCCGCGGCAGCCCAAAGCAGCCAGAACTGTGGCTGGTCGCCCGCTTCGGCAATGATCAGCTCACGCACCTGGGCAATATGCCGGCGCAGCGGATCGAGCAGCGCTGGCTGTTCGGCGGCGGCGGCAAGAATAGCCATGGCCACATGCGGGTCCATCACATCCGGCTGATTTCGGGTCGCCAGCAGCGACAACAGGGTTGGCGCCGGCGTGTCGGCCAGTTCCCCGGCATGCTGCTCGCGAACCGCGCTGGTGCGCTCAATCAGCCGCTCGAGCATGGCCTGCAGCAGCGCCTCCTTGCCGGAAAAGTGATACAGCAGCCCGCCCTTGCTGAGGCCGCTCTCACGAGCCACCTCGTCGAGGGTGATGCGGCCGGCACCACGCTCGGCGGCAATACGCTGGGCGGCGTCAAGAATGGCGTCACGGGTAGTTGTCTGTGCCATTGGCGACTCCGAATAAAGCATGAGCGCTGTACTATACCAACCAGACGGTACAGTGACTCAGGCAGGACGGGCCAATTACTAATGTATACAATCCGTTTCTTTCCTCCGGACCCGCAGAGAGCCGCCATGACAGCCACCGCTTCCGCCCGCCTCCCCCTCGCCGGCATCCGTGTCATCGAACTGGGCCAGCTGCTTGCCGGCCCGTTTACCGGCACCCTGCTGGCCTACTTCGGCGCCGAGGTGATCAAGGTCGAGCCGCCCGGCGGCGATCCGATCCGCGGCTGGCGCAAGCTCGATGAGAATGGCACCTCGTTCTGGTGGCGTAGCCTTGGCCGCAACAAGAAATGCGTGACCATCGACCTGAAACAATCCGCCGGCATCGAGCTGGTGCGCAAACTGATTGGCAGTGCCGATGTGGTGATCGAGAACTTCAAACCGGGCACCATGGAGAATTGGCAGCTCGGCCCGGAGGATTTCCGCACCAGCCACCCCAAGCTGGTGTATGCCCGGATCTCCGGCTATGGCCAGACCGGGCCATACGCGCCGAAGCCCGGCTACGCCTCGGTTTGCGAGGGCATTGGCGGGTTCCGCTACGTCAACGGCTTCCCCGGCGGCCGGCCGGTCCGGCCGAACCTGTCCATGGGTGACACCGTCGCCGGCATTCATGCTGCCCTCGGTATTGTCCTGGCGCTGTTTGAACGCGAGCGTGGCGGTGACGGTCAGGTGGTCGATGTCGCCCTGTTCGAGTCGGTATTCAACCTGCTCGAAGCGGTGATTCCGGAGTACGACGGCGCCGGCATTATTCGCGAGCCGTCCGGCTCCACCGTCACCGGCATTGTCCCGACCAACACCTACCTGTGCGGCGACAACAAGTACGTCATCATCGGCGGCAATGGCGACTCGATTTTCCAGCGCCTGATGAAAGCCGCCGACAGGCCGGACATGGCCACCGACCCGCGTCTGGCCAGTAATGCCGGCCGGGTTCAGCACGAGGAGGAAATCGATCAGGCGCTGTCCGACTGGTGTGCCGGCCGCCCCTCCACCGAGGTGCTGGCAACGCTGGAACAGGCCAATGTGCCGGCCGGGCCGATCTACAGTGCCGCCGACATGCTGGCCGACCCGCACTTTCAGGCCCGCGGCCTGTTCGAGCAGGTCGAGATCAATGGCCAGCCACTGAAAATCCCGGCAATCCTGCCGAAACTGACCGGGACCCCCGGCCGTACCACCTGGCCTGGCCCGGAAGTGGGCGCTCACAATGCCGAAGTCCTGCGTGACGGGCTTGGACTGTCAGAGCAGGACTATGCGGCGCTACTGCAATCAGGGGTAGTTAGTGCTGGCCATTGACTGATCAGTCAGCGCAGTAGCAGACTGCCACCATCACAACAATAAACGGGCGTCCGATATGTCCACATTGATGATTCTGATGATGGCGGTGGTGCTGGCAACCGGTCTGGGCCTGGTGGCTGCCGGTGTCTGGTATCAGCTCAACCGGGAGCGACTGAAAGCCGACCCGGTACTGATTCACAGCTGCTACCTGTGGGGTGGCGTGCTACTGGTCAGTAACCTTGTCATCCCCTCACTGGCGTGAGGCGATGATTCGACTTGTCCCGCTACTGTTGGCACTGGCATCGGCTCCGTGTCTGGCCGAACGACCTGATCTGCAGCCTCTGGACGATAGCAACCTGTCAGAGTCACGGCTGACTACAGCGCTACCAGCCAATCCCTCCTCGGTACCCGATGCAGCCAGTATCGAAGAGCAGCAGCGGCTGTTGCCCAGCGAGCATTTGCCGGCCTCTCCGCAGCTGGACCTGACACCGCAGGCACCTTTACCCGCGCATGATCCCGGTCAGTTTGTTCGCGACCTGGCCAACACTATCAACCCGCCCGGCCCCTGAGCTTCATATTTGGTTGCAACTTCCCGGGGCCCGTGTCGCCTGCGGTTAATGTGATGACGCGCCGGGATCGCTACCATTCGTGACCTTCCAGTCACACATGGAGCCACTCTTGTCCGTCTTGCCCGTTATCACCGCCCTCGGCGGCATCAGCCCCGCCGGCCGCAGCGCCTGCCACCATGGCTTCCAGAGACTGATCATCGATGTACTCAATCAGCAGCAGCGTCAATCCACGCTGCGCTCGCTGGCGGCACTGTGCGGCCGTGACGAGCCTGATGCGCTGCTGGCCGCCACGCTGGTGCGCCGTCTTGAGGGCAACCTGTTCGACAGCAGCCGGGTACCGCTGAATGTTGCCGCCAGCTATGGCAGCACCATGACCGTCACGGTGCGCAATCTGGATCTGCCCTCCCCGCTGCCGCCGGGCTGGCAGATCAGACCGCTTGATCGCAGCCGCAGCGAGCTGACCATCCCGGCCGGACAGTTGATGCTGCCGGCCACCGAGCAAGCCCGGGTGCAGGCCGCCGGCCAGCTGCCCGGCGGCTTTGACCCGGCGGCCTGGTATCCGTCACGCAACCATCCCCGGGCGCTGCAGATGAGCATCTTCGGCGCTTCCGATTGTCTGGGCATGGCCGGTATTCCGTGGCAACAGATCAGCGAAAAAGTCGCGCCCGACAAGATTGCCGTGTACGCCTCCGGCGCCATGAGCCAGCTCGACGACAATGGTCTGGGCGGCATGCTCAAGTATCCGCATCAGGGCAAACGGATTACCTCGAAACAATGCCCGCTGGGCCTTGGCGAAATGCCGGCGGACTTTATCAATGCCTATGTGCTCGGCAGCGTCGGCCGTACCGGTGGCATGCTCGGTGCCTGCGCCAGCTTTCTCTACAACCTGTCTCTGGGCGTCCACGATATCCGTTCCGGCCGCGCCCGGGTGGCGCTGGTGGGCGCCGCCGAAGCACCGCTGGTGCCGGAAGTGTTCGAGGGTTATCGCGCCATGGGCGCGCTGGCAGAGGACGAGGATCTGCGCAAACTGGATGCCGGCGCCGAAACAGCGAACTGGCGCCGGGCGGTGCGACCGTTCGGTGAGAACTGCGGCTTTACCCTGGCCGAGTCAGCGCAGTTTTTTCTGCTGATGGATGACGCGCTGGCACTGGAGCTGGGCGCCGACATTCTCGGCGCGGTACCGGACGTGTTCGTGCACGCCGACGGCACCAAAAAATCGATTTCCGCGCCCGGCGTCGGCAACTACCTGACACTGGGCCGTGCCGCTGCACTGGCGCGACAACTGCTCGGCGAGCAGGCCCTGCAACAGCACAGTTTTGTTTCCGCCCACGGCACCAGCACGCCGCAAAACCGGGTAACCGAATCCGACGTACTGGATCGTATTGCCAGCGCCTTTGCCATTCCGCAGTGGCCGGTCAATGCGGTGAAGTGCTATCTCGGCCACTCTCTGGCGAGCGCTTCCGGCGATCAGCTGATGGCCGCACTGGGCACCTTCGCCAGCGGCTGGCTGCCCGGCATTACCAGCACAGACGCGATTGCCACTGATGTCCACCGCCAGCATCTGGACTTCGCCCTGTCACATCGACAGCTGGACCAGCCGGCGGCAGCGTTTCTCAACTCGAAGGGATTTGGCGGCAACAATGCCACCGCGCTGGTGTTGTCACCACAGCACAGCACGGCGCTGCTGCAACGCAAACACGGAGAGCGCACGATTCGCAGCTGGCAGAAACGACGCGAACAGACACTGGCCGCCGTGGCCGATTACGAGCAGAAAACCTTAACCGGGGAAGCCAGACCGATATACCAGTTTGGCGAAGGCGTGCTCAGTGGCGAGGATCTGGACATCAGCGCCAGCCGGATTCGATTGCCGGACCGGGCTCTGGCCGTCGAGTTCAGCGACGACCCCGGCTTCAGCGAGTTTCTCTGATCGGGAGAGCCGGAAAAAGACAAACGAAAACGGCCACCCGAGGTGGCCGTTTTCGTTAGCAACAGCAGCCGATCAGTTGGCGCTGCGTACTTTTTCCTTGATGCGAGCCGACTTGCCGGCGCGATCACGCAGGAAGTACAGCTTGGCGCGACGCACATCGCCGCGACGGTCAACCTTGATGCTGTCGACTACCGGGCTGTGGGTCTGGAACACACGCTCCACACCAACGCCGTGGGAAATCTTGCGCACCGTGAAGGAAGAGTTCAGGCCGCGGCTTTTCAGCGCGATGACCACACCCTGAAACGCCTGCAGACGCTCGCGGGTACCTTCTTTCACCTTGACCTGTACGGTCACGGTGTCGCCCGGAGCAAACGCCGGCACTTCGCTCTTCAGCTGCGCCTGCTCAACTTCCTGAACCAGAGTTTTCTTGCCGCTCATGACTGCTTGCTCCTGTTACTCAATTTCGCTGTCTTGTTGCTGGTCAAACTCGCGGTGCTTCAGTTCCTGAAGGTATTCCGCCAGCAGTTTCTCTTCTTCCCGGCTCAACCCCTGGTCGCGTCGCCGCGCCTCCAGCAGATCAGGCCGTAATGTTGCCGTTCGCCCCAGCGACTGTTTCAGCCGCCAGCGCCGAATGTCCTCGTGGTGCCCGCTCATCAAGACTGCCGGCACCGCCTGCCCTGCAAACACCTCCGGTCGGGTGTAGTGCGGGCAGTCGAGCAGGTTGCGGTTATCACCGCTGAACGAGTCCTGCTCGGCGGAGGCTTCGTCTCCCAGTACACCGGGAATACAGCGAGCCACCGCGTCGATCAGCGTCATGGCGGGAAGTTCTCCACCACTCAATACAAAGTCACCGATGGAAATCTGCTCATCAATGACGGTATCGATCAGTCGCTCATCGATTCCCTCGTAACGCCCCGCCACCAGAATCAGTTGCGGCTGCGCTGCGAGTTGTTCCACTTTCGCCTGATCCAGCTTGCGGCCGGTCGGCGACAGGTAAATCACTTTTGCCTCGGGCAGTTTGTCGCGGGCGTGGGCAATGGCCTTTGCCAGCGGCTCTACCTTCATCAGCATTCCCGGGCCGCCACCAAACGGGCGATCGTCCACGGTGCGGTGTTTGTCAGTGGTGAAATCCCTCGGATTCACCGCTTCCACCGCCAGCAGGCTGTTTTCCACCGCCCGCCGGGTAATGCCGTAACCGGTGATTGCTTCAAGCATTCCCGGAAACAATGTCACCACTGCAACCTGCAGGGGCACTTTCTGCAAGGTCACGTTAAAACTCCGTGTCCCAGTCCACCGTAATCACACCGGCGGCGGTATCCACGTTCAGCACCACATCATCAGGCAGCCAGGGAATCAGCCGCTCGCGAGTGTCGATACTGTCGCCGTCTCCACGTACCACCAACACATCGTTGGAGCCGGTTTCCATCAGACTGCTGACTTTGCCCAGATCACGGCCGTCCTGATGACGAACCCGCAACCCGATCAGGTCACGCCAGTAAAAATCATCTTCCTCCAGAACCGGCAAGGCGTCTGCCGGCACCAGAATGTCCCGGCCGCAAAACAGCGCCTCGGCACGGGTCCGGTCGGTTTCTCCGTCCAGCTGCACCACCAGGCTTTTGCCCTGCATGCGGCTGGCGGTCACCTTGACCGTTTTCTCGCCATCGGCGCCGCGCAATGTCCACGGCAGATAGTCGAGGATGTTCTCGACCGGGTCAGTAAACGACTTGACCTTGACCCAGCCCTTGATTCCGTGGGCCGCGCCAACGCGGCCCACCAGCAGAAGTTCCGTCGCAGTGGCCATCAGGCGCTCTGCTTGCGGGACTCCTTGACCAGACCTTTGACACGATCGGACAGCTGGGCACCCTGAGCCACCCAGTGATCAACGCGCTCGGCATTGATCTGCAGACGGACTTCACCGCCACGGGCGATCGGGTTGAAGAAGCCGACGCGCTCGATAAAGCGGCCATCACGGGAGTTGCGGCTGTCGGTCACGATCACACTGTAGAACGGACGCTTCTTGGAACCGCCGCGGGAGAGACGAATAACTACCATTGTTTCAGCACCTTAGTTCAATCCGGTTTCCCGGCCCACGACCTGTGGACCATCGTATCCGCCTGAAAATCTGCCCGTTTTCACACTGACAGACTGCGAAGGGCGCAGATTCTAGCCAGTTCGGACAGCAAGTTAAAGGGGTATTTCACCCAATTACATTCCCGGGAAGCCACCCGGGGGCATGCCGCCGCCCGGACCACCACCGCCGAACATGCCCTGCATACCCCGCATCATCTGTTTCATGCCGCCCTGAGTGCGCATCTTCTTCATCATCTTGGCCATCATCTTCTGCTGCTTGAGCAGCCGATTCAGGTCCGGAATATCCAGCCCGGCGCCCTGGGCGATACGACGCTTGCGCGAGCCCTTGATCATCTCCGGGTCACGGCGTTCGCCCGGAGTCATGGAGTCAATCAGCGCTTCCATATGCTTGAGCTGCTTCATCGCTTTCTGGTCCTGGGTCATCTGTGCGACCTGACCGAGACCGGGCAGCTTGTCGAGCAGCGAGGTCATGCCGCCCAGATTCCGCATTTGCTGGAACTGGTCCTTCATGTCCTCGAAGTCCATGGCCTTGCCTTTCTTGAACTTCTTGGCAAATTTCTCGGCCTTGGCCTTATCGAGCTTGCGCTCGGCTTCCTCGACCAGCGACAGCACGTCGCCCATACCGAGGATCCGTGAAGCAATACGCTCCGGGTGGAACAGCTCCAGCGCGTCGGATTTTTCCCCGCTACCGATAAACTTGATCGGCTTGCCGGTGATGGCACGGACCGACAGCGCAGCGCCACCACGGGAGTCGCCGTCAGTCTTGGTCAGGATCACACCGGTCAGTGGTAGCGCCTCGCCGAATGCCTTGGCGGTATTGGCCGCATCCTGGCCGGTCATGGCGTCGACCACGAACAGGGTCTCGGCCGGATTGATGGCGCTGTGCAGGCGCTTGATCTCGGCCATCATGTCTTCATCGATGGCCAGACGACCGGCGGTATCGACGATCAGCACGTCCATATAGCGGCGACGGGCTTCATCCAGCGCGCCGTTGACGATGGCCACCGGGTCCTGATCGGTACTGGAGGGGAAGAACTCGGCGCCGACCTCTTTCGCCACCGTGCCCAGCTGATCAATCGCCGCCGGACGGTAAACGTCGGCGGACACCACCATGACCTTCTTCTTTTCCCGCTCTTTCAAAAACCGCGCCAGCTTGCCCACCGAGGTGGTCTTACCGGCCCCCTGCAGGCCGGCCATCAGGATCACCGCCGGCGGCTTGACCGCCAGATTCAGGCCGACATTGCTGTCGCCCATCACATGAATCATTTCGTCGTTGACGATTTTGACGAACGCCTGACCCGGATTCAGGCTTTTCAGCACCTCGGCGCCAAGCGCCTTTTCCTTGACCTGCTCGGTGAAATCCTTGACCACCGGCAGCGCCACGTCCGCCTCGAGCAGGGCTTTACGCACCTCGCGCAGGGTGTCGCGGATATTGTCCTCGGTCAGCTGACTCTGGCCGGTCAGGCCACGCAGGGATTCGCCAAGGCGCTCGGTGAGATTCTCGAACATCGGATGCTTCCTCCAGTAGGCCGGCGATTATAGCCACGCGGCCGCACCGGCGTCATGCCGCGCCTTCAAATAGTGGCAACCCTGTGACACACTCAGGCCCGCTGTGGTGCCCCGTTGGCGGGCGCCTGTTCGAGGACCCCGATGACAACCGCAATCTGGACCGGTCTGGTCGCCACCACCCTGTATCTGATCGCCAGCCTGCTGGCGGCGCGACAGCTGCGCAGTAGCGGCACGCCGCAGCGGCTGAGTTTTCTCGGCTTGGGCACACTGGCATTGCTGTTCCATGCCTGTGCCCTCTGGCACGTTATTGTGGTCGATAGTGGTGTTCGTCTGGGCCTGTTCCCGGTGGCCTCGCTGATCGGCGCCACCGGCGCGGCTATTGTCATTCTGTCGAACCTGTACCGCCGGCTCGAGTGGGTCAGCCTGATGGTATTCCCGTTCAATGCCGTCATTATTCCGGCGGCACTGTTTATCCAGACCGGTTACCAACCACACCCGCTGGAACACGGCCTCGGCCTGCATGTGCTGTCAGCCATTCTTGCCTTCGCCGTGCTCGCCATCGCCACCTGCCACGGCATTCTGGTGTTGCTGCAGCACTACCAGCTCAAGCAGGGCCATATCCGCGGTGTCATGCGCCTGTTCCCGCCGATTCAGGTGATGGAAGCGATGCTGTTTGAGCTGCTCTGGGCCGGCGTCATTCTGCTGCTGGTCGCCATTGGTGCAGGCTTCATGTTTGTCGAGGACCTGTTTGCGCAGAAAGTCGCGCACAAGACGGTATTCACCCTGATCAGCGCCGTGCTGTTTGTCGGCCTGCTGGCAGGACATCACCTGCTTGGCTGGCGAGGTGTCACTGCCGTACGCCTGACCGTGATTGCCTTTGCCCTGCTGCTGCTCGGATTTTTCGGCTCCCAGCTGGTGCTGGAAATCATTCTCAAGCGCGGTTAAACCGCCGTTTCCCTTGACAGCCTGAAAAGGCAGTCGTGAGAATAGCCGGACCGCAAGCCACAGGCATTTTTCTTGGACAGCTCCTATCCGGCGTTATTGCTCGGCGCCATCTTTGTACTGATCCTGCTCTCCGCTTTTTTCTCCGGCAGCGAAACCGGCATGGTGGCGCTGAACCGCTACAAGCTGCGCCACCTCGCCCGTCAGGGGCATCGCGCCGCGTTGCGGGTGGAAAAAATGCTGAAACGGCCGGATCGCCTGCTTGGCGTGATCCTGATCGGTAACAATTTCGTCAACAATGCTGCTGCCACGCTGGCCACCCTGCTTGGCCTGTACTGGTTTGGCGAGCTCGGCACCGCGCTGGCTCCGGTATTCATTACCATCGTCATGCTGATTTTTGCCGAAGTTACGCCAAAGACCTACGCTGCTCTCAGACCGGAAAAAATCGCCTTCCCGGCCAGTCTGGTGCTGAGACCCCTGCATGGACTGTTTACGCCGCTGATCTGGTTTGTTAACGGCATCGGCAATGGCCTGCTGCGCATCCTCGGCGTCAACACGGAGAAACCGCATAGCGATCACCTGTCCGCTGACGAACTTCGCTCCGTCGTTAACGAAGCCGGCAGCCTGATTCCCGAAACCCACCAGCGCATGCTGCTGAGCATTCTTGATCTGGAAAAGGCCACCGTCGAAGACATCATGATTCCGCGCAATGAAATGGTCGGAATCGATATCGAGGAAGACATCAACGAGATCATCGAGACCCTGCGCAGCTCGCAGCATACCCGGCTACCTGTATATCGGGGCGACCCGGGCAACATGGTCGGCATTTTGCATCTGCGCAAGATGACCAGACTATTGCTTCGCGGCGAGATCAACAAATCAGAAATCATTCAGTACGCGGTTGAGCCCTACTATGTGCCGGAGGGCACGCCCCTGCATCAGCAGCTGATCAATTTCCAGAATGTGAAACGTCGTATCGGCGTAGTGGTTGATGAATACGGCGACGTGCTCGGCCTGATCACGCTGGAGGACATACTTGAGGAAATTGTTGGCGAGTTCACCACGGATCTGGCTGCGACAAGCAACGAGATTCATCCTCAGGATGATGGCAGTCTGGTAATTGACGGCACTGCACACCTGCGTGACATCAACAAGGCGCTGCGCTGGGAACTACCCACCGACGGGCCAAAAACCCTTAATGGCCTTATCCTCGAGCATCTGGAAGATATTCCCGACAACAACACCTCGCTGCGTATTGGCGACTACCTGCTGGAAATTCTGCAGGTCAAGGACAACATGGTGAAGGCGGTGCGCGCGCGACATATCAGCATGGTCGACACAGCGAACTGATCACCGTTTCATATTAATAAACAGGGATCACATCAGGAATGGATCGGACTTTCTCCCTGACAGCATTAGCCATGACGATGTTTTTTCTGGGCGCCTGCGCCAAGTACCAGGCCCACAATGGCGTCGAGCCTCAAGGCTATTACGAAAAGCAGGATGACGCAGGAAAAATGAGAGTCACCTACGAAACCTGGCGACCCGCATCGGAAGATAAAGTCTGCTCCATGGCTTTACGCCGGGCAATGGAACTGGGATTCACCGAAAACGATGTGGTGGACCGTGAGTGGCAGCAGGATACCCTGTTCACCGACAACCTCGGTCCGGCACTCACTGTCCGGGCAGTGGGCGCAACCGCCTGGAGTGACCACAAAGGTCTGGCGACAATAGAAAGTGGTGGCTACGTTGATGAACGGACCACACGCCGTTGCACCCTTGTCATGGACTCGGCACAACCTGATCCGTGACCGGCAGGCTGACCCAGAAAATCCCGCGCAGGTCGCCGGCAGCAAAGCCCGTGGCCTGATCCGCCGGGTAATGTTTTGCCAGCGCATCCTTCACCTCAACCGACAGCTCGCTGCCATGACAGGCCAGACACATCGGCGCTGTGACAATCGGCTCCATGTAACCCATCTGACCATTTTCCAGATCGATCAACATTGGCTCGCGATCTTCACTTTGCTGATAGTGGCGCAGTCCGACCTGCTGCCAGACGCTCGGCGCATTGCCGGGGTTACGCAGACGGAAGCTGGTACGACCAATAGTCACCCCATCAACACTGGCCGCCGCCGCAATGGCTGGCGCCTGCAGTCGGCAGACATCAATCGCCTGAGCCGGGCCCTGCTCAAGCCCACGCTGCAGCGCCTGCATTAGCTGCTGTTTGAACGGCAGCAGCGCTTGGGCGGCTTGCTGCTTGATGGCCTCTTCGTCATACACCGGTCGCGCCGGGCTGTCCGCGTCGACGACCGGCACCGGCGATTCCGGTGCGTCCGAGCAGGCTGCAAGCAACACCAGCACCGAGACGACAATGAGATAACGGGACATGATTCGATTCTCCATGTTTTTCTTGTGATGGGGCCTGATCAGTCTTCTGAGGGCTTACGCCCGAGCGGTGCAATATCCTGCACCCTGACCGGATACTGCCCGGTCTTCATGTCTTCGACGAAGTACTTCAGCGTGCGGCCGACAGTCGGGAAGGCCAGCTGATCCCAGGGAATGTCCTCGGGCAGGAACAGACCGGCATCGCTGGACTCCTCACCAACACCGTACTCGCCATTGATCATGTCAGCGAGAAAGAACACGTATACCTGATAGATATGCGGCAGGTTGTACATCGCATACAGATCCTTCACCGCGACACTGGCGCAGGCTTCCTCCCAGGTCTCCCGGGCAGCACCTTCCTGCATGGTTTCACCGTTTTCCATAAAGCCGGCCGGCAGGGTCCAGTAGCCCTTGCGCGGCTCAATGGCACGTTTGCACAGCAGAATCCTGCCCTGCCACACCGGCACTGCACCAACGATAATTTTCGGGTTCTGGTAATGGATCGTGCTGCAGTCCGGGCACCAGTAACGCGGACGGTTGTCCCCCTCGGGAATGTCAAAGCGGAGCTGCTCGCTGCCGCACTGGCTGCAATACTTCATGGCGCCTCCTCGCTGAACCGGCAGTGTAACCCGATGCCACACCCTGCGGGGTGACCGACGATGAACCTTTTGGCCTTGCCGACGGTCCATGGGGCGTTCAAACTGCCGTTTGAAAACTCATACGATTGACTGAGCTGCCAAATGGCGGCGACGCGGCTCCAGAGCGAATAACAGGTGCACTGTGGACAGGCTGAATCTGCTCCGACACAAGCTTCAGGACTACCAGCTGCGGGACTTCCCGGTGCGGCTGCCGGAGGCGGCTGTGCTGATGCCGTTCACCGACCGACCCGACCCGGAGCTGATCCTGACGGTGCGCTCGGCCGGCATGCCTACCCACGCCGGCGAGGTTGCCTTTCCCGGCGGCAAGCGCGATCCGGTTGACCGTGACCTGCTCAGCACTGCGCTGCGTGAAAGTCATGAAGAGGTTGGCCTGTCGCCGGAAGAAGTTGAGGTGGTCGCTCAACTGTCGCCCCTGGCCTCCCGGTTCGGCATGAAGGTCACCCCCTTTGTTGGCATTGTTCCCCACGATGTGGCCCTGCTGGCGGAGGAGCGTGAAATTGACCAGATCTTCCGTGTGCCACTGGAGTTCTTCCTCGATACCCGGCCGGACCTGTCCAGCCCGATCGATTTTTACGGCAAGAAATTCCGCATCCCGACTTATCACTATGACGGCAAGCGCATCTGGGGCCTGACTGCCTTCATGATCCTTGACCTGCTCAACAATGTGTTCGACGCTGACATCCCGTTCGAAGAATCTGCCTGAGAGACAAGCATGATTTACACCCTCGGAGATCGCCGGCTTGAAACCGGTGACAATTGCTGGATTGCTGAAAACGCCACCGTAATAGGCTCGGTAGAGCTGGGCAATAACGTCAGCATCTGGTTCAACTGCGTGCTGCGCGCCGACAATGATGTGATCCGCATCGGTGATGACAGCAATATTCAGGACGGCTCGGTGCTGCATATCGACCCCGGCACCCCGTTGACCATTGGCAAAGGTGTCACGGTCGGCCACAAGGTAATGCTGCATGGTTGCGAAATTGGTGATTACTCGCTGATCGGCATCAATGCGGTGGTGCTGAACCGGGTCAAGATCGGCAAGCACTGTATTATCGGCGCCAATGCGCTGGTGCCAGAAGGCATGGAAATTCCGGACGGATCACTGGTGCTCGGCTCGCCAGCAAAAATCGTCAAACCGATCAGCGATGGCCAGCGCATGATGCTGCAGATGAGCGCCATGCATTACGTCGAGAATGGCAAGCGTTACAGCACAGAGCTGAAGGTCGATGAGCGTTACCATTCCAACTGATTCGATCGATATTGTCCCCTCCCCCTGTGTCAGCATCTGCGCACTGGATGCCGACGATATCTGCGTCGGCTGCTTCCGTACCGGCAGGGAAATCAGCCAGTGGGGGCGGATGCCCGCGGATCAGCAGCGGGAAGTGTTACGACGCTGCCAGGTGCGCATGAGCGGTGATATTGCAGTTTGTCTGATCGGAGAGCAGAGATGAATCATGAACCAGTGATTGGTCTTGCACTGGGCAGCGGCTCGGCCCGCGGCTGGGCTCATATCGGCGTGATTCAGGAGCTGGAAAAACTGGGGGTACGCCCGCAGGTGGTGGCAGGAACCTCCATTGGTGCACTGGTCGGTGCCGTCTATGTGTCCGGCCAACTCGACGAATTTGCCGAGTGGGTCGAAGCCCTGACCATGCGCGACGTATTCGGTCTGCTCGATTTCAGTCTCGCCGGTGGCATGGTCAAGGGTGAGAAGCTGTTCGGTTTCTTTCGCGACAAGCATCGCAACCCGAATATCGAAGATCTGGAAAAGAAATTCGTCACCATCGCCACGGAAATGAAGAGCGGCCGCGAAGTCTGGATTCGCCGCGGCCCGGTGCTGCGTGCAGCTCGGGCATCCTGCGCCCTGCCCGGCGTATTTTCCCCGGTACAGGTTGAAGATCGCTGGATGCTCGACGGTGGCCTGGTCAATCCGGTGCCGGTATCCGCCTGTCGCGCACTCGGCGCCGATATCGTTATTGCCGTGAATCTGAACGCCCAGCTGGTCGGCGCCCATATGCCACGCCACAGTCGCGATGCCGCCGAGCAGGAAGCCGGCAGCAACGACAAGGTTGATCATGGCCTGTGGCAGAAGCTGGCCGATTACGTGTTCAGCCCAAGTGATGATCCGGCGGCGGAACCGGGCCTGCTTGACGTGGTATCCGCCAGCATCAACATCATGCAGGACCGCATCACCCGCAGCCGCATGGCCGGCGACCCGGCGGAAATCTCACTGGTGCCACAGCTGGAAGATTTTGCCCTGATGGATTTTCACCGTGCCCACGAAGCCATCGCCGAAGGACGCGCGCTGGTGCAACGCCGTAGTGAGGAAATACTGGCCTGGGTTGGTCAGCCGGCCAAACCGGTCGAAGCGTAAGACTAGATCGATTCCAGCCGCCAGACGTCAATGGCCGGCTCTTCATAAGGATGCGCTGCACGCAGCGCCGCCAGCGCGGCGGCAAGATGCTGCTCTGCACAGATCATTTCGACCCGGTACTCCAGCACCGTTTCAATTTCACCCTGCACGCCGATATGCGGATTGCTGCCAGCCAGCGGACGAAACTGGCCCTGCCCCAGCACCTGCCAGGCACAGCACTCATAGTTGCCGATACGGCCGGCACCGGCGGCAAACACCGCCTGCTTGACCGCTTCCGCATCTTTTTCCGGCACGTAGAAGCAGAGTTTGAATACCGTCATTGCGGTCGATATTCCTCTTTCCACTGGTAATCACCACTGGCGCTGACCCAGATACCGCTGGCCTCCACCGACACCTTGTCGCCAACCAGCACACGGCCCTCGCAGAACAGCTTGCGGCCTTCGATACGCTGCACCCTCGCCTCCAGCGTGACATCGGTATTTAACGGCGTGGCTGCCAGATAACGCAGATTGAGCGTGCCGGTCATGCCGAGATTGGGGAAAAAATCCTGCGTCTTGGCCAGCAGGATATCCATGGTCAGCGACAATACGCCGCCGTGCACACGGCCCGGCGGGCCCTGCCAGGGCAAACCGTAATTGGCCTTGCCACGCACAATATCGCCGTCGAGCCACAGCTCCAGGGGTAGCGACAACGGCGTGGAGCGGCCAGTCAGAATCTCGAAATCGAGCACGTCGAGCAGGTCCTGACGACTGGCGTCGCCCTGAAACAGGCGCGCCAGCATGGCCGGAAAATCGCGCTTGTCATGCTGACTGATGCGGCCGGCCAGAGCGGACAGTTCAGCGGCGTAACCGGCCAGCTCATCCGGCGAGGCATCCATCCGCACCAGCTGCTCGGTGATGGTTTTCAGCGCCGAGGCAATCTCGCGCCGGGTTTCCGTTTCGGCGGTGGGCGCCGGCATCTCGCCGACACGAATAGTGGAGAAGTGATAGCGCTCGGTCATTTGCGTTTACTGAAGTCCGGTTGCAGAAAAATACCCTCTGCCTGCACCGTCTGCTGCTCACCATGGAAGATCGCACCTTCGATAAACATCTTCCGACCTTCCATGCGCACCAGCTTCGCCGTGCAAAGCAGTTCAGCGTCAACCGGGGTCGAGGCCATATAGCGGATGTTCAAAGTGCCGGTCACACCGATCTTCAGCGCGGCATGCATCGCACGCGACAGCAAGGCGTCGAGAATCCAGGCAATAACGCCGCCATGAACACGACCGGGCGGACCCTGGTAGTGCTCGCCGAGACGAATGACACCTTCAACCCCTTCGGCGGACTCACTGACCCAGCGCAGCTGCGGCGCAATCGGATTGGACAGACCGCCCATCGGGTCATAGTCCATCATGTCGAACACATCGAAACTGCTGGCCTGACCGGTAAACAAACGCCGATTGGCCTCACGAGTATTGCGCCGTGGCGGTGTGCCGACCTGCTCGACCAGCTTCTCCAGCGTGCCGGCCCACTGTTCAAGATCGCCATCTTCCGCGTCGACGCGAATCAGCCGCTCGGACAGTTGCTGCATGGCCGCGGCAATGCGACGACGAATCACAAAGGTTTCCGGCACCTCGCCCTGATGGGCGGCCAGCAGCTCGAACGGGCCCCAGGTCTTCTCGGTCATCGGTTCAGCCCAGCCATTTGCGGGCATTGGCGAACATGCGGAACCAGGGCGCGTTCTCGAACTGCTTCCATTCATCCGGGCACCAGCTTTGCTGGACCACCCGGAATACCCGCTCCGGGTGCGGCATCATGATGGTGACGCGGCCATCCGGCGTGGTGAAACCGGTGGCACCGGCAATCGAGCCATTCGGGTTGGCCGGATAATTCAGCGCCGGGTTGCCAAACGAATCGATAAAGCGCAACGCCAGTAGTTGCTGCTCGACGCAGGCCTGAAAGTTGGCATCACTGATTTCCACCCGGCCCTCACCATGCGCCACCGCAATCGGCAGACGGGTACCGGCCATGCCATCGAGGAAGATCGACGGCGAACGGGTAATTTCCACCAGCGAAGTGCGCGCTTCAAACTGCTCGGACAGGTTACGAACAAAACGCGGCCAGTGGTTGGTTCCCGGAATCAGCTCCTTCAGCGCCGATAGCATCTGGCAGCCGTTGCAAACACCCAGCGCAAACGTATCCGGGCGGGCAAAGAAAGCACTGAACGCATCGCGCAACGCCGCGTTGTAGAGAATGGTTTTCGCCCAGCCTTCACCGGCTCCGAGCACATCGCCGTAAGAGAAACCACCGCAGGCGACCAGGCCAAGGAAATCGGACAGCTTCGCGCGACCCGCCAGCAGATCGCTCATGTGCACGTCATAGGCATCAAAGCCGGCACGCTGGAACACGGCCGCCATCTCGACATGACCATTGACGCCCTGCTCGCGCAGGATCGCCACCTTCGGCCGGGCGCCGCCGATAAAGGGCGCTGCCACGTTTTCACTCATGTCAAACGTCAGACGCACATTCAGGCCCGGATCATTGGCATCAGCAATAGCATCAAATTCCTGCTGCGCGCAGTTCGGGTTATCCCGCAGCGCCTGAATGCGATAGCTGGTTTCCGCCCAGCTGCGATGCAGATCACGGCGCGGCGACTCGAGCAGAATGGCACCGCCGAGGCGGACACGAAGCACGTCTTCCGCATTCAGCTCGCCGATGCGGTGAATGCATTCTCCAAGACCGGTTTCAGCGTAACGGGCAATCACATAGTCGGCATCTTCGGCGCGCACCTGAATCACCGCACCAAGTTCTTCGGCGAACAACGCGGAAAGTGCTTCCTCGCCATCACCAGCGATATGATCGAGCACCAGATCAGCACCGACGCGACCGGCAAACACCATCTCCGCCAGCGACACGAACAGGCCTCCATCAGAGCGATCGTGATAGGCCAGCAAACGCTGCTCGGCGAGCAGGCCCTGAGTGACGCTGAAAAAGTTGCTGAGCAGCGTCGGATCATCCAGATCCGGTGCCTCCTCGCCGACGCGGCCAAACACCTGCGCCAACGCCGAACCACCAAGACGATTCTGACCACGACCAAGATCCAGCAACAGCAGTACCGAGTCCGGCACAGTTCGCAGCTGCGGCGTCACGGTATTGCGAATGTCCCGCACCGGCGCGAACGACGATACGATCAGCGACAACGGCGCGGTAACCGATTTTTTCAGACCGCGATCCTGCCACAAGGTCCGCATGGACAAGGAATCCTTGCCCACCGGAATGGCAATACCGAGTTCCGGGCACAGCTCCATGCCGACCGCGCGCACGGTATCAAACAGATTCTGGTCTTCACCCGGATGACCGGCGGCGGCCATCCAGTTGGCGGACAATTTGATGTTGCCAAGTTCGCCAATGTCGGCAGCGGCAATATTGGTAATCGATTCCGCCACCGCCATGCGCCCGGAAGCGGCGGCATTGATCAGCGCCAGCGGTGTGCGCTCGCCCATGGCCATGGCTTCACCGGTGTAGCCATTATAGCCACTGGCGGTCACCGCACAGTCCGCCACCGGCACCTGCCAGGGGCCAACCATCTGCTCGCGATTGACCAGACCGGTTACCGAACGGTCACCGATGGTAATCAGGAAGCTCTTGCTCGCCACCGTCGGCAGCTGCAGTACTCGCTGTACCGCTTCACGCAGTTCAATACCGGACAGCGAGAACGACTGCCGGACAAAGTCGGCACGATCAAACTCGCGCTGCATTTTCGGCGGCTTGCCGAACAGTACATTCATCGGCAAGTCCACCGGCGCTTCGCCAAGCAGCTCGTCGCCAACTTTCAGATGCTCGTCTTCAGTGGCTTCGCCGAGCACAGCAAAGGGTGCGCGCTCGCGCTGGCAGATTGCTTCAAAACGTGGCAAATCTTCGCCACTGACCGCCAGCACATAACGCTCCTGCGCCTCGTTACACCAGATTTCCACCGGACTCATGCCAGGCTCATCGCAGGGCACCCGGCGCAGCTCAAGAACAGCGCCACGATCAGCATCATGAACCAGCTCCGGCAAGGCATTGGAGAGGCCGCCAGCGCCAACATCATGAACGGAAATAATCGGGTTACGGTCGCCATAGGCCCAGCAACGATCAATCACTTCCTGACAACGGCGTTCGATTTCCGGGTTGTCGCGCTGCACCGAAGCAAAATCCAGCGCCTCGGCACTCTGCCCGGAGGCCATTGATGAGGCCGCACCACCACCAAGACCGATCAGCAATGCCGGCCCACCAAGCACAATAATTTTTGCACCGGCTGGAATGCGATGTTTCTCGACATGCTGTTCGCGAATATTACCAACGCCGCCGGCGATCATGATCGGCTTGTGATAGCCACGCATTTCGTCACCGCTGACACCCGGCGCCTCGATTTCCAGAGTGCGAAAATAGCCATTGATATTCGGCCGACCGAACTCGTTGTTAAACGCGGCACCGCCCAGCGGGCCTTCGATCATGATATCCAGCGCCGAAGCAATCCGGTCTGGTTTGCCGTAATCCTGCTCCCACGGCTGACGGAAACCGGGAATATTCAGGTTCGAAACCGAAAAGCCGGTCAGGCCCGCTTTCGGTTTCGAGCCACGGCCGGTGGCGCCTTCATCGCGGATCTCACCACCGGAGCCGGTGGCCGCGCCCGGATGCGGGGCAATGGCGGTGGGATGATTATGGGTCTCCACCTTCATCAAAATGTGTACCGGCTCCTCGACAAAGCCGTACTGCTGGGAATCCGGGTCGGCAAAGAATCGTTCTGCCACTGAGCCGGCAATCACCGAGGCGTTGTCCTTGTAGGCCGACAAAACACCTTCAGGGCTTTGCTTGAAAGTATTGCGAATCATGCCGAACAGACTGATGTCCTGCTGCTCGCCGTCGATGGTCCAGTCAGCATTAAAAATCTTGTGGCGGCAATGCTCCGAGTTTGCCTGGGCAAACATCATCAGCTCGGCGTCAGTGGGGTTGCGATTGAGACGCTTGAACTGCTCTACCAGATAATCAATTTCATCTTCAGCGAGGGCCAGGCCGAGGTTTTTGTTGGCCTGCTCCAGCGCCTCGCGACCACCGCCCAGCACATCCACCCGCGCCAGCGTTTTCGGTTGATGCCGGGCAAACAGCTTTTCCGCCTCGTTAAGGTCCGTCAACACCGCCTGGGTCATGCGGTCGTGGATCGCCGCACGAAACGCCTCGCGCTGTTCGGCGCTGGCGTCATCGGCGAACTGCACCCGGTATTCAATCCCGCGCTCAACCCGATGCACTGCGGCCAGACCGGCGTTATGGCAGATATCGGTCGCCTTCGACGACCAGGGTGAAATGGTCCCGGGACGCGGCACCACCAGCAGCAACTCGCCATCGACCTGCTGCTCCGAGCTGCTCGGGCCGTATTGCAACAGCTTGCCCAGCACCGCCTGCTGATCCGCACTAAGCCCTTCCGACAGGTCGGCAAAGTGAACAAAACGGCAGCCAAACGAAACAACGGCGGGGTGCGCCTGCAACAGCTTTTCCTGACGGAACGGAGACAGGGCGTTACTACCGGGCAGTATCAACATGCTGGGCCTTCTGGCTGGGGAATTGCGAGGAGGCGCAATGATAAGGGATTTAGCCGTCGGGTAGGAGGGTAAAGCTGATGCGAATCCCTGCCGATGCCCGACCGTGCGCCAGCGGGTTGGCCTTTCCGGGACTGTGTGAGGCATGGATGCCGAACACAAGCCTACAGGGACGTATTCACGGCGGGTCCCGGAAAGGCCAACCCGCTGGCGCACCGCACCAAATCTCAGGCACTTCTGAGCAGCATCAGCTTTGCCATCCTACCCTCCTCCGACGCCCTGCCCCCGGCAAACGGCTGAAAATACTTAACCCCCTGATAAACGGGCAGATTGTCCAACAATAGCAGCGTGCCATTTTCACGCCCCGCTGCTAGAGTTCACCCCAACATCGTGACAGGGGTCACAGAAAGAACCCCTGCAGCACCAGTGATCCAGGAAGGATCACGGTCGGAAGCGGCAGTACCGGCCTGACTGGCACCACCAGCAGAGGATAGAACCGGATGATGAGCGCACTGTTAAAGCAAAGCCGGCACCTTGTATGGCCGGCAGCAATTATCGGCGTCGTTGCAGGCCTGATGGCCATGCGTGATGTGCCGTCCGACCTCGACCGTATCGTCGCCCGCGGCGAGCTGGTAGTGGTTTCCCGCCCTTCTCCGACCACCTGGTATCAGGACCAGCACGGTGATACCGGCTTCGAATACTCCCTTGCCCGCGCCTTCGCTGATGAGCTGGGCGTATCCCTGCGCATGGTCAGCGCCGACAGCCTGCCGATCCTGATTGATATGGTCCGTCGTGGCGAGGCCGATATCGCCGCCGCTGCGCTGGCCATTACCCCGGAACGAATGGAGCGTCTGCGCTTCACCGGCGGCTATCTGGACAATGCCGACCAGCTGGTCTGGCGCTCCGGCGAAGTCGCCCCGACCAGCCTCGCCGACCTCACCGGCCGCCGTATCGCAGTACTGGCCGGCAGTGGTCAGGAAGAATCCCTGCGCGAGCTGATCCGTCATGGCCAGGAACTGACCTTTCAGGCGGTCCACGACGTCAGCACCGAGAAGCTGCTGAATCTGGTCGACGAAGGCTACTTCGATCTGGCCATCGTCGATGAAAACTCCTGGCGCCTGCATCGCACCCTGTTCCCCGAGTTGTCTGGTGGCTTCACCCTGGCGGATCGCCAGCTCGGCTGGGCCATGCGCAACGGCAGCGACAACAGCCTCTATCAGGCGGCACAGCGCTTCCTGACCCAGCGCAAGGCCGACGGCACCGTGGCCCGGCTGGAGCAACGCTTCTTTACCACCGGCGCGCAGATGAACCTGTACTCGTCGCGCTCATTCCTGCGCCATCTGGACGGCCGGCTGCCGATGTATGCCGATGCCTTCCGTCAGGCCGGCGAGGAATATGGCTTTGACTGGCGCTTGCTCGCCGCCATGGGTTATCAGGAGTCACTGTGGGATGCCAATGCGGTCTCGCCCACCGGCGTTCGCGGCCTGATGATGCTGACTCTGAAAACCGCCGGCGAGATGGGGGTCTCCGACCGCACTGACCCGATGCAGAGCATCCGTGCCGGTGCCGCCTACCTGCGCAAGATTCACAGCCGCATTCCAGCCCGCATTCCGGAACCGGACCGGATGTGGATGGCAGTGGCCGCCTACAATGTCGGCTTTGGCCATCTTGAAGACGCCCGGGTGCTGACCCAGAAGCAGGGCGGCAACCCGGATGCCTGGTCGGATGTGCAAAAGCGCCTGCCGCTGTTGCGTCACGCTGATTACTACGGTGACACCCGCCACGGCTATGCCCGCGGCGGCATGCAGTCAGTGATCTATGTGCGCCATATCCGCCAGTACTACGACCTGCTGGTCTGGGCCAGCGAGTCGAATCGCCACGGTCCGGGCATGATCGCCATGCTCAGCACCACCCCGGCCGGTTAATCAGGGCGCCACTCAGCGGCGCCCGGCAAAAAAACCCTTCAGCAGCGCGGCGGACTGGTCCGCCAGCACGCCGCCGAGAACCTCCAGCGAATGGTTGTAGAAGGTCTGCTCGGGCAGATTCAGCTGGCTGCCGCAGACCCCGGCCCGTGGCTCACGAGCGCCGTATACCAGTGTCGCCACCCGGGCGTGCATCAGTGCGCCGAAGCACATGGTGCAGGGCTCGATGGTCACATACAGGGCGCTACCGCCAAGCCGGTAATTACCAAGCCGGTTGGCGGCATCGCGCAGCGCCATGATCTCGGCATGAGCAGTCGGATCGTGGCCGCTGATCGGGTGGTTCCAGCCGCGACCGACAATCTCGCCATTCAGCACCAGTACCGCACCGACCGGCACCTCGCCCTGCTCGGCCGCCGATTGCGCCAGTGCCAGCGCTTCTCTCATCCAGACTTCGTGCTGTTGATCATGGTCCACCGGGAATCGCTCCGTTTCAGTCAGGCCGATATGGTAGCCGAGCCACCCACCGGACGCCTCTCTGTGCTATAAATGCGACTTGTTTTCGCCACCTGTCCGGGCGGCGACCGTTTCTGATCGGGGCTCTGCATGAAAAGGAAATTCTGGACCAGTGACTGGTTTGCCGTGGTCATCATCACCGTACTGATGATTGCACTGAGCCAGAGCGGGCCACTGGGCAGTCTTGAACTTGCCACCTACGACCTCGGTGTACGCAGCGCGGACCGCGACCCCGGTGATCGCATCGCTGTGCTCGCCATTGATGACCAGAGTATCGACAACCTCGGCCGCTGGCCCTGGCCACGCGATATTGTCGGCGGCATGATCGAAAAGCTGCAGGGCGGCGGCGCAAAAGTCATCGGTCTGGGCATTTTCCTGTCGGAACCACAAACCGACCCTGGCCTGCAGGAAATTCGCGATCTGCGCCTGTTCTGGGAGAACAGCAGCCTGTCGCAAAGTGAGCCGGACAGTGTTCACGCCGAGGATCTGGTAACCCTGGGCGAACGGCTGGAAAAAGCCAGCCGTGATCTCGACACCGACAGCCGGCTGGCCGCCAGCATTCGCAGTGCCGGCAATGTCGTGATGGGCATGCAAATGATTCAGGGCGTACCCATTGGTCGCCCTGACAGCCCGGTTCCTGCCTACATCAGTGATCAACAGGTCTCTGCAGAAGGCGCAGAAATTCCCGGTATGCCGATGAGTGCGGTTTCACTGACTCCGCCACTGTCCGAATTCGCGCTTGCCTCCTCTGCGGTCGGCCATCTGGTCATCAATCTCGATAGCGACGGCGGGGTACGTACCGAACCGCTGCTGATCAATTACTACGGTGAACTGTATCCGTCCCTGTCACTGCAGCTCGCTGCCCGCAGCCTGAATCTGGGCAATGATGATATTCGCACCACCAGCGATGGCGTCCGTCTCGGCAATCTCACCATTCGCACCGGTGACGACCTGCGCATGAATACTTTTTTCTACAGTAAAGCGGACAGCCAGTCGGCCATCTCCACCGACTCGTTTTACGACGTTTACAGTGGCCGCATCCCGGCAGATAAATACAAAGACAAGATCGTGCTGATCGGCGCCACCGCTTACGGACTGGGGTCAACCCTGAAGACACCGTTGCGGCGTGCTCAGGAGCCGGTCCAGATTCTGGCTCACAACGTCGCCAGCATTCTCAACGAAGATTTCTTTGTCATGCCATCTTGGGCCAACCCGCTGCGCTGGGGCATGATGCTGATGGTGGTGCTGTATCTGATGTTTGCCCTGCCCCGGCTCGGTGCCGGTCTTGGCGCTGCTATTTCTGCAGTTTTGCTGGTTGCCCTGCTCGGCACAGAAATCGTCATGCTTGGCATTCAGGGCTGGTGGATACCGCTGACGCTGCCGGCGGCACTGCTGTTTGCCGGCCATCTGGCCTTGACCACCAAGCACTTCCTGACGACTGAGCAGGGCAAGGAAAAATCGGAAAAGGAATCAGCGGAATCCAATCGCATGCTTGGCCTGGCGTTCCAACAGCAGGGCCAGCTGGACATGGCGTTTGAAAAATTCCGCCGCGTGCCGATGGGCGAGGAAGTGCTCGACCTGCTCTACAACCTGGCCATGGACTTCGAGCGCAAGCGCCAGTTCAACAAGGCCAGTGCCGTGTACCAGTACATGGCCAAGCATGACCCGAATTTCCGTGATATTGCCCAACGCACCAAGCGCGCCAACGATGCCCAGGACACCATTATCTTCGGCATGCGTTCCGGTGGTGGCGGCTCACCGACCGATACCCTGCTGGCCGGCAGCGGCGACAGCAGTTTTGAGAAGCCAATGCTGGGTCGCTATCAGGTCGAGAAAGAACTGGGTCGTGGCGCCATGGGTATCGTTTATCAGGGCCGTGATCCGAAAATTAACCGCGTAGTAGCGATCAAGACGTTGGCCCTGTCGCAAGAGTTTGGCGAAGAGGAGCTGACTGAGGTTAAAGAGCGCTTCTTCCGCGAAGCCGAAGCGGCCGGCAAGCTGAATCACCCGAACATCGTTACCGTGTACGATGCCGGCGAAGAACATGATCTTGCCTATATCGCCATGGAGTTCCTGCATGGCCATGACCTGCTGCGCTATACCAAGCCCGACACGCTGATGCCGGTCAACAAGATCCTTAACATTATCGGTCGCTGTGCCGATGCGCTTGACTATGCTCACGTCAACAGCATTGTCCATCGCGACATCAAACCGGCCAACCTGATGTTTGATCCGGAGGCCGGGCAGGTCAAAATCACTGACTTCGGTATTGCCCGGGTTAACAACTCCAGTCGCACCAAAACCGGCATGGTGGTCGGTACGCCCAGCTACATGTCACCGGAACAGGTCACCGGCAAGCGGGTCGATGGCCGCTCGGATATTTTCTCGCTCGGCGTGGTGCTGTATCAGATGCTCACCGGCGAACTGCCATTTCAAGCCGAGAATGCCACCCAGATCATGTACCAGATCGCCACCGAGCCGCATCCGGATATTCTCCAGACTCGCCCGGGCATCAAACGCACCGCACCCTGGGTGTCGATCGTACTGAGCCGGGCACTGGAAAAAGACCCGGAGAAGCGCTATCAACGCGCTGGCCTGATGGCTGCCGACATCAAGGTAGTGCTGAAAAAAATTGCCGATGCCGCTGCCAAGCAGGGCAACAACTGAACAGACTGAACGGAAGTATGTAATGACAACCATTGGTACCCCGCTCGCTGCGCACGCCACCCGGGTGATGTTTCTCGGCAGCGGCGAACTTGGCAAGGAAGTGGTCATTGAGCTGATGCGGCTCGGCTGTGAAGTGATTGCGGTGGACCGTTACGCTAAAGCTCCCGCCATGCAGGTGGCGCACCGCAGCCACGTTATCAACATGCTCGATGGCAGTGCCATTCGCTATCTCGTTGAACAGGAAAAGCCACACCTGATTGTTCCGGAAATCGAAGCCATTGCCACCGATGAGCTGGTCAAGCTGGAAGCAGAAGGCTGGCATGTCATTCCCACCGCCCGCGCAGCCCAGCTGACCATGAACCGGGAAGGCATTCGTCGCCTCGCCGCAGAAGAACTGGGCCTGTCGACCTCGCCGTATCGTTTCGCTGAAACCAAGGCAGAATATCTGGCGGCGATTGATGCCGTTGGCCTTCCCTGCGTGGTGAAGCCGATCATGTCATCCTCCGGCAAGGGCCAGAGCACGGTGAAAACCAGCGAGCAGGTGGATGCCGCCTGGGAGTACGCCCAGTCCGGCGGCCGTACCGGCAAGGGCAAGGTCATCGTCGAGGGCTTTGTCGATTTCGATTATGAAATCACCCTGCTGACGGTGCGACACCGCGACGGCACCAGCTTTTGCGCGCCGATCGGCCATCGTCAGGAAAAAGGTGATTATCGCGAATCCTGGCAACCGCAGCCGATGAGCCAAGTAGCGCTGGAAGAAGCGCAACGCATCGCCGGCGCGGTCACGGAATCGCTCGGTGGATACGGTATCTTTGGCGTCGAACTGTTCGTCAAAGGCGATGCCGTGTATTTCAGCGAAGTTTCACCGCGCCCCCACGATACCGGTCTGGTGACACTGATCTCGCAGAACCTTTCCGAGTTTGCCCTGCATGCTCGTGCCATTCTTGGCCTGCCGATCCCGCTGATTCGTCAGCAGGGCCCGTCGGCCTCAGCCGTGCTGCTGGTGGCAGGAGATTCCGCCGACATGCGCTATGGCAATCTGCACGCCGCGCTGGCAGAGCCAGACACGGACTTGCGCCTGTTCGGCAAGCCGGAAGTCCATGGCGAGCGCCGGCTTGGCGTGGCACTGGCACGGGACGAAAACACCGACGCAGCGATCGACAAGGCGCTGCGCGTCATCCGCCACATCACCGTTACCCTGTGAGGACAAAGACATGAATCAGCCTGACACGCATAGCAAGGTAATCGGCTACTGCCTGTGGATCTTCGGCTTTATGGGTGCGCACCGCTTTTACTACGGCAAGCAGATTACCGGCACCATCTGGTTTTTCACTCTTGGCCTGTTCTTCATCGGCTGGATTATCGATCTGTTCCTGATCCCGGGCATGGACGATCAGGCCGACCGGCGCTACATCAGCGGCCCGGCCAGCTACAACGTCAGCTGGATTCTACTGACCTTTCTGGGCATTTTTGGCGTCCACCGCTTCTATCTGGGCAAGTGGATTACTGGCCTTATCTGGTTATGTACCGGCGGGCTGTTTCTACTCGGCGTGCTTTACGACTACTGGACCCTGAACGGGCAGGTGGATGATCGTAACCGGGCATTCTGAAGCTGACTCGAAGGGCCCCTCGGGGCCCTTTCTGATCAATTCTTGACCACGTATTTCCCGCCTCCCAGAAACACCAGCGCCGCTGCGGTAAACAGGTAGAACGCCTGCAGCTCGATGCCCCAACCGCCATGGCTGGTCAGCGTGAATATCTGCCCGGCATGGGCAAGCAAAATGGCAAACAGCATATTCACCACCATCAGACCGGCACCAATCCGGGTCTGAAAACCGATCAGCACCATCAGTGGCGCGACAATCTCCCCGATAAACACGCCAAACGCCAGCCAGCCCGGCAAGCCATGACTGGTCAGCATGCCGGCAATACCGCTGACACCGTGCATAAGCTTGTCGATACCGTGCAGCAGCATCATCAAACCCAGCGCCAGACGCAGGATCAGTTTACCAATATCAGGATTATTCATGGACGGTCTCTCTCCGCTGACCAGTGGGTTCGTCAGACACTGTGCCTGAAGCTGGCATTTTGCGGATAATCAGGACAAAGTGACAAGCCAGTGTTCAACACTGACCAAAAGAATCAGATCCGGCCAAAGAGCCGGGTTGCCCGGGAGAACAAGAGCGCATGTCTAGCAAGCCTGCTGTGCTGGTGGTGGATGACCAGCCTGCCAACCGTATTGCGCTGGAAGCGCTGCTTGATGATTTTGATATCCAGCTGCTGCAAGCCGCCTCCGGCGAAGAAGCCCTGAAGCTGCTGGAGAACCATGACATAGCCGTAGTACTGCTGGATGTGCAGATGCCTGGCATGGATGGCTATGAAGTCGCCAATCTGATGCAACAGGGTAGCCGCACCCGTGCGGTTCCGATCATCTTTGTCACTGCCATCAACCGCGACCTTGAGCACGTGATGAAAGGCTATGCCAGCGGCGCGGTGGACTTCCTTACCAAACCGATCAATCCGGAAATGCTGCAAGGCAAGGTGCGTGTATTCCTCGAGCTGGATCGCCGTGGCCGCGAGCTGTCCGAAGCCAACACTGCCCTGACCCGTTCGCTACAGGAAGTGGAACGCCTCAAGCACCACAACGAACTGCTGCTGAAATCCATTGGCGAAGGCATCCTCAGCCTGGACCGCCGCGGCAACGTCATTTTTGCCAATCCCGCCGCCCATGCCCTGCTGGGTCAGACCGCGCCCATTATCGGCAACGCTTTCGGCAATCATGTCTCCGGGCCTGCTTCGAGCCGCTCAATCGAAGACTTGCTGAAAAGCTGTCTGAATGGCGAGCGCTGGACCGGCGTCGTCACGGCCAACCGCCAGCATATGAATTTTCCCGCCGAAATCATTGCCACGCCGCTGAAAGACGACAAGGGTTTTATTGCCGGTGTCAGCATCGCCTTTCAGGATGTCAGTGAACGCCAGCAACGGGAAAGTGAGTTGCGCAGGGAAAGTGAGCGCGATCCGCTGACCGGACTGATCAATCGCCGTGGACTGGAACGTTTGCTGCCGCGCCGACTGGCCTACGGCTCACAGAAGATGGCACTACTCTATCTTGATCTGGACCACTTCAAGGAAGTAAACGATAGTCACGGCCATCACGCCGGCGATGTGGTGCTGAGGGAAATTGCCGACCGCTTTCAGCACGCCATGCGCCAGGCTGACCTGATTGCCCGAGTCGGTGGTGATGAGTTTTGCATCGTTGTTAGCGCCGACAACCCGGCCGAAGCGGCGGAAGTTGTCGCCAAAAAACTGATCGAAGTGAGCAACGAACCACTGCCATTCGGCAGCATCTCGCTAACACTGGGCGCCAGCATCGGCATTGCCCTGCCAGATGGTGCCAGCCTGCCGGAAGTGCTGATGCGCCGTGCTGACGAGGCCATGTATCAGGCCAAACGCAAGGGTGGTAACTGCTATCAGGTGGCGGATTAATCTGTTACCTGATAGCAGCTGAGATTATTCCCACTCAATCGTTGCCGGCGGCTTCGACGAGATATCATAGGTCACCCGGGAAATGCCCGGAATCTCGTTGATGATCCGACCGGACACATGCTCAAGGAATTCATACGGTAGATGCGCCCAGCGGGCGGTCATGAAATCGATGGTTTCCACGGCGCGCAATGCCACCACATACTCGTAACGACGGGCATCACCGACCACGCCAACCGATTTCACTGGCAGAAACACGGCAAATGCCTGACTGGTTTTGTGATACAGACCGGCTGCGTGCAGCTCTTCAATAAAGATCGCATCCGCTAACCGCAGAGTATCGGCATATTCCTTTTTCACTTCGCCAAGGATACGCACGCCAAGTCCCGGGCCCGGGAACGGATGGCGGTAAACCATATCGTAGGGCAGCCCCAGCTCGAGACCGATTTTGCGCACCTCGTCCTTGAACAGTTCACGCAGCGGCTCGACCAGCTTCAGGGTCATGTTTTCTTTCAGGCCACCGACATTGTGGTGCGACTTGATGACGTGGGCCTTACCGGTCTTGCTGGCAGCGGATTCGATTACGTCCGGATAGATGGTGCCCTGGGCCAGCCACTGGGCGTCTTTCAGCTTCGCCGCTTCATCCTCAAAAATGTCGATAAAGGCATTGCCGATAATCTTGCGCTTTTTCTCCGGATCAGCCTCTCCGGCCAGTCGTGACAGAAACTGCTCTTCTGCGTCGACGCGAATGACTTTCACGCCCATATTTTTGGCAAACATTTCCATGACCTGGTCACCCTCCTGGTGACGCAACAGGCCATTATCGACAAACACGCAAGTCAACTGCTTGCCGATAGCACGGTGCAGCAGCGCCGCCGTCACCGAAGAATCTACCCCGCCGGACAAGCCGAGGATGACTTCCTCATCACGCACCAGCTCACGAATCTGCTCAATGGCATCTTCGATAATGTTGTCCGGGGTCCAGAGTTTTTCGCAACCGCAGATGTCGCGAACGAACCGCTCCAGCATGCGTCCGCCCTGCAGGGTATGCGTCACTTCAGGGTGAAACTGGAGACCGTAGAAATGCTTCTGGTCATTGGCCATGCCGGCAATCGGACAGGAGTCGGTGCTGGCGGTGGCAACAAATCCCTTCGGCAGGGTGCCAACCCGGTCACCGTGACTCATCCAGACATCAAGGAAATCCTTGCCGGCTTCCTCGTGATCGGTGATGCCGTCAAGCAGGGTATTGGCCTGTTCTTTCTGCACCCGGGCATAACCGAATTCGTGTTTCTCACCGGCGATCACCTTGCCGCCGAGCTGCTCGGCCATGGTCTGCATGCCGTAGCAGATACCAAGCACCGGCACGCCCTGCTCAAACACCCGTGCCGGCGCCCGCGGCGTTGCTTCCGCCGTCACGGTCTCCGGACCACCGGAAAGGATAATCCCGGCCGGTGCAAACGCACGAATTTCTGCCTCATCCATATCCCAGGCGCGGATCTCGCAATACACGCCGATTTCACGCACACGGCGGGCAATCAGCTGGGTGTACTGGGAACCGAAATCCAGAATCAGAATGCGCTGGGCATGAATATCTTTCATGGCAAAGTTCCGTTACGGGCGCAAAGGCCTCGGTTATAAACTCAATCGGCCGGAATGACCGGCCGATTGCGTGCTCAGTAAATTATCCATTCAGCCGATCGGATAGTTCGGCGCTTCCTTGGTAATGGTCACATCGTGGACATGGGATTCCTTGATGCCGGCGCCAGTGATCTTGACGAACTGCGGTTTGGTCCGCATCTCGTCAATATCGCGACAACCGGTGTAGCCCATGGAGGCCCGCAGACCGCCCATCAGCTGATGCACAATGGCGCTCATCGGGCCCTTGTACGGCACCCGGCCTTCAATCCCTTCCGGTACCAGCTTCTCGACACCGGCGGCGCTGTCCTGAAAATAGCGATCGCTGGAACCGGTCTTGCCGGACATGGCACCGAGCGAACCCATGCCACGGTAGGCCTTGTAATAACCACCCTGATACAACTCGACATCACCCGGCGCCTCTTCCGTGCCGGCCAGCAGCGAACCGATCATGATGGCGCTGGCGCCGGCCGCAACGGCTTTGGCCATATCGCCGGAGAACCGGATACCACCATCGGCGATGACCGGAATGTCGTATTTCAGCAGCGCTTCGGCGACATCGGAAATGGCCGTGATTTGCGGCACGCCGATACCGGCAACAATGCGGGTGGTGCAGATCGAACCCGGGCCGATGCCGACCTTGACCGCATCGGCCCCGGCATCCGCCAGCGCACGGGCGGCATCACCGGTGGCAATGTTGCCGCCAATTACCTGCATCTGCGGAAAATGCTTTTTCACCCAGGCCACGCGATCAATCACACCCTGGCTATGACCATGGGCGGTATCAACAACAATCACGTCGACGCCGGCCTCAACCAGCAGCTCAATACGCTGCTCGGTGCCTTCGCCGGTGCCAACTGCCGCGCCAACCCGCAACCGACCCTGAGAGTCCTTGCAGGCATTCGGCGATTTGGCGGCCTTTTCAATATCCTTGACGGTGATCAGACCGCGCAGTTCGCCACGATCATTCACAACGATAACTTTCTCGATGCGGTGACGGTGCAGCAGCGCTCGCACCTCCTGCGCCGGCACGCCTTCACGCACCGTGACCAGACGATCCTTGCCGGTCATGATGGCCGACACCGGCTGGCTGAACTCGGTAACAAAACGGGTATCACGACTGGTGACAATGCCAACCACTTCATCACCCTTCACCACCGGCACACCGGAGATATCGTGGGCGCGGGTAATACGCAGCAATTCCGCCACGGTGGTTTCCGGGGAAACGGTAATCGGATCTTTTACCACGCCGCTTTCGTATTTTTTCACCATCCGCACATGACGAGCCTGATCTTCGGCTTCCATGTTCTTGTGCAGAATGCCGATACCGCCTTCCTGTGCCATGCCGATGGCAAGGCGATGTTCGGTCACCGTATCCATGGCGGCGGACACCAGCGGCACGTTGAGAGCGATAGAGCGGGTAAGGCGTGACTTCAGTGAGACATCCTTGGGCAGGACTTCCGAATGGGCAGGAATCAGCAGAACGTCATCAAAGGTCAGTGCTTCTTGCACAATTCTGAGCATGGGGCACCGTCTGGGGGTCGAAAATCAAGGCGGGGATTATAGGCGAGTGGCCCCACCGGGTGCTACCCTCCGCCCCATGAACCCGGACTTGAATCCCGCCCCCGACGAACGCCGTATCTGGACCGTCAGCCGCCTGAATCTCGAGGCTCAGGGCCTGCTGGAGGGCAATTTCCCGCTGCTCTGGATCGAGGCCGAGCTGTCCAATCTGTCCCGGCCATCCTCCGGCCACGTTTACTTCAGCTTGAAAGATGACCGAGCCCAGGTCAGCGCTGCCATGTTCCGCAATCGCGCCCAGCTGCTGCGTTTTGCTCCCCGCGACGGCATGCAGGTGCTGGTCCGGGCGCGGGTGACGCTGTATGTCCCGCGCGGCAACTACCAGCTGGTAATCGAACACATGGAAGAAGCCGGTGAAGGCCGGCTGCGACGTGAATTCGAGCAGCTGCGGGAAAAGCTGCGCAGTGAGGGCCTGTTTGACGACAGCCGCAAGCGGCCGCTACCAGCGTTTCCGCAGCAGGTCGGCATTATCACCTCCGCCAGCGGCGCCGCCCTGCGCGATATCCTTCAGGTGCTGCAACGCCGCTGCCCGCAACTGCCGGTGCTGATCTACCCGGCCGCCGTACAAGGCAAGGACGCCCCGGCCCAGCTGCGGGCGGCGCTGGCACTGGCCAACGCCCGGCAGGAGTGCGATGTGCTGATTATTGCCCGGGGCGGCGGCTCGCTGGAGGACCTGTGGGCCTTCAATGACGAACAGCTGGCCAGAGATGTGGCGGCCTCCAGCATTCCGGTGGTGTCAGCGGTGGGCCATGAGGTGGATGTCGGCCTGACCGACTATGTCGCTGACCTGCGCGCGCCAACGCCCTCCGCCGCCGCCGAGCTGGTCAGCCCGGACCAGAGTGCGGTGGTTGCCCGGGTCGATGCACTCGGCCGACGCCTTGCGCTGCGGGTACAGCAACTGCTGAACCGGGAACGGGAGCGACTGGGCTGGCTGGAAAAGCGGCTGGGCCGACCGGAACAGAGACTGCAGCAGGTATCCCAGCAACTGGACGAGCTGGAGGCCCGCATGCGCCGCCAGTTGCAGCAACGCCTGGCGCTGCCCGGCCAGCGACTGGAGCAGCTCGGCCGCCGCCTGCACGGCCGCGATCCTCGCACCCTGCTCGGTTTCAGCGAACAGCGTCTGGCCGGGCTGGTGCGCCGTCTCGCCCTGCCGGTGCCCAGACAGATTCGTGATCGCCAGCGTGACTTGCGCCAGCTTGGCAGCCGCCTGAACGCGGTCAGCCCACTGGCGGTGCTCGGGCGCGGTTACAGCATTACCTTCCGCAACGCTGTGGCGCTGCGCTCCGTCGCCGGTATTGCCGTCGGTGACAGGCTGACCACACGCCTGCAGGATGGTGAAGTCGAAACTCAGGTCACTGCCCTGAAGAAGGCAGGTAGCGCGCCAGAAGGCTGAGCAGCTTGCGTCGCTGGAATGGTTTGGCCAGATAGTCATCCATGCCCGCCGCCAGACAGCGCTCGCGCTCTCCGGTCAGGGCATTGGCGGTCAAGGCAATGATCGGCAGATGCCCGGTTTGATTGACTCGCTCGTGCTCCCGATATCGGCGCACCGCTTCCATGCCATCCATCACCGGCATCTGAACGTCCATCAGCACACAATCAAACCGTTGCTGCGCCAGAAACTGCAACGCCTCTTCACCGTTCCCAGCACAGGTTACCCGAAGGCCAGCCGCGTGCAGCATATGCTCTGCCACCATCCGATTGACTTCGTTGTCTTCAACCAGCAGTACATCGCCATCAAGCAACGGTAGTGCCTCGGCATCATCCCAGGCTGGCAATGCTTCGGCCTCACGGCGCATCGGAAATACAAAACGCGCGGTAAAGGACGTGCCCTGCCCCGGCGCGCTCTCCACCTCCAGCACACCACCAAGCAGACGGGTAAGGCGCTGGGCAATGGCCAGACCAAGCCCGGTGCCGCCAAAACGTCTGGTGGTTGAGCTGTCGACCTGAGAAAACGCATCAAAGAGTTGCGGCAGCTTTTCCTGCGGAATGCCAATGCCGGTATCGGCGACGGTCAGAGATAATGACAACCGTTCGTTTCGCTGCTCGATTAACTCCAACTGTACCCGCACCTCTCCATGCTCGGTAAACTTGACCGCATTACTGATCAGATTGGCAATAATTTGCCGCAATCGTGTCGGGTCCGCACAGATCTGCAGGTCCGCATCCGAGCCAACGCCGACAAGGCGCAGCTGCAAACCTTTCTGAGTGGCCAGATAACGGAAATTTGCGACGCAGCTCTCGACCAGTTCAAACAGCGGGAAATACAGATACTCCAGCTCGAGACGGCCACTCTCGACACGGGAGAAATCGAGAATGTCGTTGATCACATCAAGCAGATGGGCAGTGGAGTCGAGTGCCGCGCGAGCGTACTCGCGCTGACGCGGGTCCAGCATTGTGCCGTCCAGAAGCTGCAGCATGCCCATTACACCGTTCATCGGGGTGCGCAACTCGTGGCTCATCATGGCGAGAAATTCACTCTTTGCCTGACTGGCACTTTCGGCCCGCTGCCGGGCGTCGCGCAGGGCATCCATGGCCCGCTCCTGTTCACGCCTGGATCGCTCCAGCTCCACCGCCAACTGATTGATGTCGCTTTGCAGAGCGCCTAACTCGGCGCGCAGCGGCAATACTCCACGGGCCTGATAATCACCACCGCGAATCTGCTGCACCAGCCTTGAGAGCTCAGTGATCGGTTGCGACAAACGCCGAGCCAGTTGTGAGGAAAAGGCAAGACCAGCGAGCATGGCAATCAATGCCGGCATCAGGGTGGCGAGAAGAATCTCACGCTGACGGGTTACCAGCGAGGCGGAGGACAGGTACAACTCAACATGACCGATTCGCTCCGGTGCCGGCTGCTCAGCATTGTCCACGCCATCAAACATGCCCGCCGCCAGCATGGGTTGCCGATAAATAGCAGAGCGGAATCGACGTAAATCCGGATCCCCTATCTCAGTTTCGCCGCCCGCATCACGGCGCAATAACACCTCGCCATCCTGATCACGGAAGATCACCAACCGGACATCTGTATGCTGAAGCGCCAACCGCGCCTGATGCTCCAGCTCATCCTGACTACCAGATATCACTCCGTATTCGGATGCCGCCGCCAGATAGCGACTCATGAATACGCCCCGACCATTGAGCTCTTCTTCCGCGTCACCGAATCGCTGCCAGGTCAATGCCAGCAACAACAGACCGAGCATCAACAGTGCGGGCGCAACACCGAGCCACCGCAACTGACGGACGATACTGCCGGAGAAATTCATTCCCTTGCCTCCAAACCCTGTCTGATTGCTTCAATATCCGGCGCAATCACCCCGTAACTGCGCGCAACACGGTTATTCACTGAAATCGTGGCACGGGCATAGCCGGGGGGCGGTAGCTGCCCCGGCAGGCCGGCATACTGCAGCAGCATGGCGGCAGCCTCAATAAGACCTTCTGGTGAGGGATGCGCGGCGGCAAGACTGCCGGCGCGCACAAACTGTTCATCCGGGCCGATAACCGGCGTGGTCTGACGGTAGCTGGCCAACAGGAGCAAACGTGCGGTGTCAGGGTTGTAGAGAGTGGCATCTGGCAGCGCCAGCAACACATCAACGCGGGGCAATAACTCCCCCAGGGAGGCGGCCAGCTCATCGGCGTCTTTCAGCACCCGAATTTCAAACAGCAAAGGGGGAAACTCCAACTGCTCGCGCAACCGGACCGACTCCGGACCAAGCAGCACTCCCACCTTGCGTGCACCGGGGAGGACCCCGCGCAATACCCTTAACTGATCAGCAACCGGCACCTCTCGATACACTGCCGTGCAAAGGCACCCGTCCTCTCTGGCAGCAGTGACTACCTGTCGCGGGATATGCACGCCAATGACCGGCAGCCTGGTCTTGTTTGCCTGTGCGAAAGCGGTTTCACCCAGTGCAAGAATCAGGCGAGCCTGGTCGGGATCGGAAACAAAACTCACTGACAGATCAGCGCGCGCGGCCAATGCAGAACGAAAATTTTCGGTGGCTCCACCATCAGGCCCCAACACCTGCACAGGCAATGGCTCGCCCGCATGGCTGTAGCACGCCACACAAGCAAATAAAACAGCCAGCCATGCCTTCCTTCCCTGAGCCATCATTCCAGTCCTAGAACGATACTGCCGCCGATAACCAGTAGAGGCTATCCTCCTTGTAAAGGTTATTGGTCCTTACCACGGGATCCTTGCTGAGCAGATGCTGCACGACGGCGCTCAGCTCAAGCGTGCTGCGCGGTCCACGAACACGCCTGGAAACCTGCAAGTCCGCACGTTCGTAGACATGCTCACGGCTCCGGTCGTTCCAATGATCCGCCCGATACCAGAAACCAGACAGCATCCAGCGCTCGTTCACGTCATAGCGCCATAACACGCTGGCCAGCTTCTCCGCCGCCAGCGCCTCTTCAATTCTCACCGAGCCAGGCTCGGTGGGGTGCTCGGCCCGGGTACTGATCCGCGACCCGGTTACTCGTAGCAAATGCCGCGGATGCGGCCGCCAGCTGAGCTGGGCCTCAGCCCCCTGAATATTGACCGTGGCTTCGTTATCCGGCCGGAATCGCTCCGGGTTCAACGGCCCACTGACCAGATCAGTCAGCGACTCCTGAAATAGCCGCAAATCCCATTCAAGGGTGGCAAAACGAGCGAAATAGCCAACTTCACTGGAACGAATACGCTCGGGCTTGACCATTCCATCAGAACTTTGCGTGGTGAAAAACTCTGGCGAGCTCCATCCCAATGTCGCCAGCGGATCATCGCCATACAGGCCACTGAGATTTTGCGGACGAATATGAATATCGGCCTCATTCTCATAGATATCTGCCGTGCGCAGTGCCTCTGCATACACCAGACGCAGACTCTGCGTAGGCAAGAACTGATATATCAATGCGCCACGAGAGCTGAAGAAAGTCCCATTCAGCTGATCCCGCTCCCAGTAGCCTCCGAGGTTGACATAGATGGGATCAAACAGATTGATCTCAAGATTGCCGAAAATGCGTTGGCTGAGGTTATCAACTGCACCATTGACGTAGGTTTCCGACTCACCCTGATCAAGTCGCAGATTGGCGCCGACGACGAGCCGACTGTAGTCGTCAAGCTGAATCACATTCTCAACTTCTATATCGTGACGGCGCTCGACAATTTCCGGATTAACACTGCCACAGGGGGCTCCCGCATTATTGGTTATCAGATAATCGAGCCGCTGCACCACCGGCATCTCTTCTGCTGTTGGCGTGCCGAACAATGCATTTAGCAGCGCGGCTTCCGTAGCATCGATATCGCGATTATGAAACTCGAAAAGGTCGCGCAATTCGCGACTGAACAGCAGGCCACCGGCCTCAGGCATGACAAGCTGCAAGCCGTCGATATAAAAGCACCCCGCCAGCTCATCCTCGGTTTTCTTGTACTGGCTGTAGGCCTGCACCCTGAGCTGATGACGATCGGATACCTGACGATTCCAGCGCAGCTGGGCAAAAGCCTCTTCGGAACGATTCTCCGGCAGCACCGTAAAATCGGTGAAGTCGTCGAAATCTGAACGCTCGGTCGGCAGGTCCAGCGTCCGCTGCGAACCGCCCGCCATCAATTCCAGAGAGTCACGTTCATTGATTTCGATATGGGAGCGCAGATTAATAGTCTGTACCGACTTCGAGTCGCGCCGCGGTTCACCGCGAAACGGTTCGCTGTAACCACCATCATGTTTTGATGCCACGGTCACCCGCGACGATACGCCGTCATTGCTATCGGCCGCTGTAATACGCCAGTCGCGGACAGCATTGTTGCCGCCACGCACCGCCACGCTGGAGCCGGAAATATCCTGAGGATGACGGGTAATAATGTTGATCACGCCCTGAAAGGCGTTGGCACCATAGGCAGCAGCAGCCGGGCCGCGAGTCACCTCAATGCGCTCGATATCTTCAATCTCGATCGGCAAATCATTCCACAGCACCCGCGCCAGGCCCGGCAGATACTGGGAACGCCCGTCGATCATCACCAGCATGCGACGAGCATCGCGAGACTGGGTGCCGTGATAGCTGACGGTGGGAACATTGCCGTCAACCTTGACGGCGCTCATTCCCGGCACCAGCTGCAGCAACTGGTAAATCTCTCTCGCGCCAGTGGCCTTGATCAGCTCACGGTCAATCACCGTGACGCTGGCCGGAACCTGCGACTGCGGCTGCCGCAGACGTGCCGGGGTCAACACCATCGGCACCTCGTCATCACCGAATAATGATGAGGTATCGTCAAACGCGAACACTGGCAGAGCAGCCGAACTGGTCAGTAACAAGCCGAATACGGCCACTGTTAGCCTCATGCGTCCCCCCGGATGCAGATATCACTACGAAATCAGGATAACAGCGAAGACCGGCTCAACAAGCCCTGAAAGGTAAAATCACTTGCCCTTGACGTGGCGCATCAACCGGCGCTTGCGCTCCACCTGCCGGTCAGTCAGCTTGTTGGCCTTGCCGGCATAAGGGTTCTCGCCGGCTTTGAACTCGACCTTGAGCGGGGTGCCCTCGAGCTTGAGCAGCTCGCGGAAGCGGTTCTCCAGATAACGCCGGTAGCTGTCCGGCAAGCTCTCCAGAGCACTACCATGAACGATGATACGCGGGGGGTTGGTACCACCGATGTGGGCGTAGCGCAGCTTTGCCCGGTGCCGACCGACCATCGGCGGCTGGTTTGCGGCCACCAGCTGCTCCAGCATCTCCGTCAGCTTGTGGGTTGGAATGCGGGTAAACGCTGACTGCCAGGCCCGCTCGATCATGCCAAACAGGTCACCCACGCCAGTACCATGCAGGGCGGAGATAAAGTGCACTCTGGCCCACGGAGCAAACTCGAGACGCCGGCCAAGCTCAGCCTTGACCTGCTCACGATGGTGGGCATCAAGTCCATCCCATTTGTTTACCGCCACCAGCAGGGAACGGCCGGCCTGCAGCGTGTGACCAAGCAGGCTGAGGTCCTGATCGGTGATGCCCTCTCGGGCATCAATCACCAGCACCACCACCTGGGCATCATCAATCGCCTGCATGGCCTTGATCACCGAGAATTTCTCGATGGTCTCATGGACCTTGCCGCGGCGACGCACCCCGGCGGTATCAATTAGCGTATAGCGTTGGCCGCGACGCTCGAACGGAATATAGATCGAGTCGCGCGTGGTGCCAGCCATATCAAACACAACAACCCGTTCTTCGCCGAGCATACGATTGACCAGCGTCGACTTGCCGACATTCGGACGACCAATGATCGCCACCCGGATGCCCTGATTTTCATCACCCGGGGAGTGCTCGGGAGCATCGGGGAAAGCGGCCAGAATGTCGGCGATCATGGCGTTCACGCCACGACCATGACTGGCGGCAATACGGTGCTGCGAGGTCAGGCCAAGTGCATAAAATTCTGAGGCAGCGATATTCTCGTCGACACCATCAACCTTGTTGATGACCAGATGCACCGGCTTGTTCAGGCTGCGCAGTTCACGCGCCACCATTTCATCAGCGGCGGTCAGGCCTGCCCGGCCGTCCACCAGAAACAGCACCGCATCCGCTTCCGATACCGCCTGACGAGCCTGGTCCCCCATCGGCCCGTCAATGCCATCGTCGCCCTCACCGATACCACCGGTATCAACCACCACATAGGCGCGCTCACCAATCTTGCCGTCGCCGTACTGACGGTCACGGGTCAAACCGGGGAAGTCCGCCACCAGCGCATCGCGGGTACGGGTCAGACGATTGAACAGGGTCGACTTACCGACGTTCGGACGGCCCACCAGAGCCAGAACAGGTTTCATTGCTGCAGGGCCTTCAATCGGTAAGCCGCGACTTCGCCGTCAGCACTGACGGCATAAAGAACATCATCTTGAACCATCGGCGTCGCCGCAAAGCCATCCGGATCATGACGGCGCCGCGCAACAAACGCGCCGGTTTGCGGATCCAGCCAATGCAGATAACCCTGCCGGTCTGCCACTACCACCAGACCAGCGTGGATCTCCGTGCCGGTCAGACGACGGGCGATCAACCCTTCCTGCTTCCATACAGTGTTGCCGCTGCGCTGATCAATGGCGTGCACGACACCATCCTGATCAGCAATAAACAGTACGCCAGCCAGCGCCGTCATACGATTGGCGCTGGACATGTCCGCGTCCCAGTAGATGCGTCCGCTTTCTTCATCCAGCACGGCAACCTTGCCCTGAAATGTGGTGACGAACAGACCGCCATTCTGAACGACGAGATTACCGTCAATATCCACCAACCGATCCAGTTCCGATCTACCGGAGGGCTCCGCTACACGTCGCTCCCACAACGGCAAACCGGTGATCAGTTCCAGCGCCACCACACGACCGCTGGCGGTACCGGCGTAAACCCGGGTCGAGTCAATCAGCGGCTCGCCGAGACCACGCAGACTCAATACCGGTACCGATACCTGAAAACTCCAGCGCTGGCTGCCGTCCTCGGCATTCAACGCCACAATGCGACCATCCTGACTCTGGAAAATCGCCAGATCGCCATCGGTGGCCGGACGCGATAACAGTTCGCCGGACAGCTGGGTGCGCCACAGCTCGGTACCATCCTCTGCCGACAACGCCACGGCCTCACCGTCACGGCTGCCAAACAACAGACGACCATAACCAGCACGCACGCCTGTGGATATCCGCACACCGGTGCGTTGACGCCAGAGCGTATCGCCGCTTTTGCGATCCAGCGCCCGCACCTGACCGTACAGGTCGACAACAAAAACTTCACGCTCCGTCACCGCCGGCAGCAACTGCAGCGGGCGGCGCATGGAGCCGAAACCGATATAGCGATGCCAATCCCGGCTGACACTGTAACCGCGCTCAAACCCTTTCAGCGGCGTCGGCTCCACCTCCCTGGGCTTGCTGCTGCAAGCAGCGAGCAGCGCGCACAGCGCCAGCGTCAACGACAGCCTCAGGCCGGACAAAAAGCGACGGTGCAGGAGCAAATCAGTCATCAGGATGCCGGCACCAGATCATCCAGCTTCATCTGCACCAGCTCGCGATGACCGGCACCATCTTCTTCGAGAGCAGTCAGTGCGGACTGATAGGCAGCACGAGCTGCCTCCAGATCACCACGGGCACGGGCCAGATCGCCACGCAGCTCGAATGCCTGCCCCTGCCAGGACTCAGGCCAGGACGCATTCAACACCTGCTCCGCACCATCCAGATCCGCAGACTGCAGCAGCACTCGGGCCAGACGGGCCCGGGCAGTCCAGCCGATCGCTTTCGTGGAGGGGCTATCCATGACCTCTCTGAGCAAAACGGCTGCTCCGGCATAGTCCCGGTCTTCAACCGCCAGCTTGGCCAGGGTAAAACGGCCGTAATCGGCATAACTGGTGGAGCCATGCTCGCTGACCAGCTTTTCCGCCGCTGCCTGCACCTGCTCCGCCTGTTCGGCACTGTCAGGAACAGCACGGGCCTGATCCATCGCCTCAGTCAACTGCTGATACACCACAGAGGCGGCTTCTGCCTTTTCCTGAGTACTGCTTTGCCAGTAACGCCAGCCGAGCAGGCCCGACACCGACAGGACGATCGCCAGCACCACCGAGGTACCATTCTGCTCCCACCACTTGCGCAGTCTTTCGACCTGTTCTTCTTCGCTATAGTCGGTCATTACCGCTCTCCTTGTTTGATTCGTTTGCCGGAATACCGGCCTAAAGCTTCATTAATGCCGCAAGTCTTTCTGCCAGGTCCGTCCGGACAATACGTTCCTGATCGCCACCGCCCCGCAGCGGCTTGAGACTGATCTCGCCACTGGCAAGTTCATCCTCACCAACAATCAACGCCCAACGGGCACCGCTTTTGTCGGCCTTCTTCATCTGGCTCTTGATACTGCCACCGCCACAGTGGCTCTGGATTCGGACACCGGGAAGCATATCGCGCAGCTGCTCGGCCAGAACCAGCGACGCCGTCGGCGGCACGGTGCTGACAAGATACAGGTCCGCCGCCTCCGGCAACTCGGGCCGGCCCTGCTCAAGCAACAGAATCAGCCGCTCGATGCCCATGGCAAACCCCACCGCCGGCACAGGCTTGCCACCGAGCTGACTGACCAGACCATCGTAGCGGCCACCGGCACACACCGTGCCCTGAGCGCCAAGCGAATCAGTCACCCACTCGAATACGGTTTTGCCGTAATAATCCAGACCGCGCACCAGCGCCGGGTTCAGTCGATAAGCAACGCCGGCTGCATCCAGCACGGCGCACAATTCAGCAAAGTGCTGCCTGGCCTCGTCACCAAGGTAATCATCAAAACGCGGTGCCTGTCGTAGCACCTCTCTGGTGCCGGCATCCTTACTGTCGAGCACACGCAGCGGGTTACGTTCAAGGCGCCGGCGGCTATCCTCATCAAGTCGATCAGCGTGCTGCGACAGGTAACCTACCAGCGCGTCCCGGTAACGGGCCCGGTCCTCGCTGTCACCGAGACTGTTCAGCTCCAGCACAACCTTGTCCTGCAGACCCAGATCACGCCACAGCCGCGCGGTCATCAGAATCAGCTCGGCATCAATATCCGGCCCGGTCATGCCAAACGCCTCGACACCGATCTGATGAAACTGCCGATAACGCCCTGCCTGCGGACGCTCATGCCGGAACATCGGTCCGGCATACCAGAGTCGCTGCACCTGGTTGTAGAGCAGACCGTGTTCCTCCGCCGCGCGCACGCAGCTGGCGGTACCTTCAGGGCGCAAGGTCAATGAGTCGCCATTGCGGTCGTCGAAGCTGTACATCTCCTTTTCAACGATATCGGTAACTTCACCGATGGAGCGTTTGAAAAGCTCGGTATGCTCAACAATGGGCATACGAATCTCGCCATAACCATAACCCTGCAGCAGATTACGGACACGGGCTTCCAGCCACTGCCAAAGCGGCGTCTGCGTCGGCAGAATGTCATTCATGCCGCGAATGGAACTGATCTTCTGACTCAACTTGTTACTCCGGAAACGGTCAGGGCTGACTGCGGACAATCACGCCCTTTTCCTCGTCGTCACGAATCTTTTTCACCTTGGCCCGGACCATACGTTCCAGCTCGGTAACCAGGTCCTCAGCGCGGATATGGTGGCTTTTTTCGCCATTTTCATAAGCCAGATTATTCGGCGTACCGCCGGTCAGACCCACATCGACCTCGCGAGCCTCGCCGGGACCATTGACCAGGCAGCCGATAACGGCGAGGTCGACCGACTCATTAATATCCTCAAGCCGTGCCTCCAGCTCATTCACCGTGCTGATGACATCGAAATTCTGCCGGGAGCAGCTCGGGCAAGCGATGATATTGACGCCTTTCTTGCGTAGCTTCAGGCTCTTCAGAATATCGAAACCGACGCGAATCTCCTCCACCGGATCCGCCGCCAGAGAAATTCGAATGGTGTCGCCAATGCCTTCCATCAGCAGCATGCCAAGCGCCACAGACGACTTGACGGTACCTGCTCGCAATACGCCAGCCTCAGTTACGCCAAGGTGCAACGGCTGCTCAATCTGGGCTGACAGCTTTCGGTACGCCTGCACGGTCATGAAAACATTGGATGCCTTGACGCTGACCTTGAAGTCCTGAAAATCATAGCGGTCGAGAATCTCTGCATGACGCAGCGCCGACTCCACCAATGCATCACTGGTCGGCTCACCGTATTTGCGCTGCAGTTCTTTTTCCAGCGACCCCGCGTTGACACCAATACGAATCGGAATGCCATGATCCTTGGCTGACTGGATCACCGCCCTGATGCGGTCCTCCCGGCCAATATTGCCCGGATTGATCCGCAGGCAATCCACTCCCAGCTCGGCAACGCGCAGGGCAATCTTGTAGTCATAGTGAATGTCCGCCACCAGCGGCACATTGACCAGCTTGCGGATTTCACCAAAGGCTTCAGCAGCCTCCATGGTCGGCACTGACACGCGAACAATATCGGCGCCCACATCTTCAAGCCGGCGGATCTGCGCCACCGTGGCATGGACATCGCAGGTTTCGGTATTGGTCATGCTCTGCACCGCAATCGGCGCATCACCACCCACCGGCACCTTGCCAACCATGATTTTCCGGGTTGGCCGCCGCTTGATTTCAATCTCGGGATGCATCACGACACCTCAGGGGCTCACGGAGCCCGAACGGTAATCACCTGGCCGGGAGCCACTACCGGCACCCTTACACTGGCATCGTTAACAAAAATTTCGCTAACTGCCGCAGCATTGCCCAGCGTAACGCGGAACGGACCACGACCATCCAACTGCAATGGCTGGTTCTCATCGCGCTGACCAACGTAGATTTCGTCGCCATCTGCATTGCGCACACGCAGCCAGCAAACTTCCTTAAAGCGAATCAAAAGACGATCAGAGCCCGCTGCCGCAACATCTGTCTCGACTTCTTGCCGGAAACTGGCGCTGTCCTCTTCCACCTGAAGGGCAGTAGCGGGATCGTCCTGTTGCAGTATCTCACCGCCTTCATCAACTGATTCGGCCGGCACCAGATCCGCCTCCTCAGCGGTAACGCCTTCACTGACTTCCGGAATAACTGGCTGCTCCGTTTGCCGCGCCGGCTGCTCAATTGACACAGGCCACAGTAACCAGACAATCAGAACAAAGCCGATGGTCCCGCCAATCCACCAAAGACGCCGATCAGGTTCTTTAGCTGGAGGTGGCAACATCGGCTGCGGACGTGCCTCCTCGGCCATCTGCTGATACAGATTTGCCAGCTCATCGCCGGGCAAATTCACCAGCTTGGCGTAGTTCTTGATATAACCGCGAACAAACGCTGCTTTCGGCAAACGATCATAATCGTCCGCTTCCAGCGCCCGGATATAGCTCACCGACAGATGCATTCGGGTGGCCACCTCGGCCTGCGTCAAACCAGCAGCTTCCCGGCCACTGCGCAGCCTTTGCCCTGGCAACAACAGTCTGCCCTGCTCGGTTTCTGTCATCACTGCCTCCCGCCGTCAACCCAGTTTCGCCACTCACGATGCTCCGGCGAGTTTGGGTACAGCTTGCTCAGAGCCAACTCATAGCTGGCCAGCTTGTCCATGGACTTCTGTTTGGCGGCCAACTGAATGCCCAGCCATAAACCGCGAGCCGGCTGAGCGTCGATGCCAGCCTCATAGGCGTCATACGCCCTTTGCGCAGCACGAAATTCTTCTTTGATGAAATATATCCATGCCATTTCCAGCAGCGGCTGCGCCAGCTGCGAATTAAGACGCAGGGTTGTATTGAACGCCTCAAGCGCCTCGTCGTAACGCTCCAGCGCCATCAAAGCACGACCCTTGTTCTCGAATGCGATTGCCCGACTGTCATAGGAGGGATCGTCGGCAGCCGTCGAAAACTGCTCAAGCGCATCCTTGAACTTGCGTTGCGACAACAACAGCGCGCCGTAATTGTTTCGCGCCAGTGAATAGTTTCTGTCGTAGCGAATTGCCTTGCGAAAGTGCTGCTCTGCCCGCTCGGTATCACCTTCATAGTTGTACAACAGTGCCATGGCATTGTGTGCTTCGGGGCTGCGCGGCTCACTTTCCAGCGCACGGGCGATATGGCGGCGAGCCTCGGACGGCTGCCCCATCTGCAAGTACTCAAACCCGGCAGCAACCCGGCGAGACACAGCCATATCTGCATTGGGTGGCGTGGTCTTTTCCAGCACCATGCATGAAGCCATGAAGACAGGCAGTAATACGGCGAAAAAACGCAATACGATCCGGACAACAATATTCATGATGTTCCTCACGATGCTGCTGCGCCATCGGCGGATTCGCCGGCGCGCAGGAACACTTCTTTTTGCCAGCGCTCACTGCGCCGGGTACGGTCCATCACATCACCGACCAGCTGACCGCAAGCTGCGTCGATATCATCGCCGCGGGTGGTACGCACCGTGGTCAGCAGGCCGCGATCATTCAGAAGCTTGTGGAAAGCCAGAATATCGCGCTTGTCAGAACGCTCATAGCCCGCATGCGGGAACGGGTTAAACGGGATCAGGTTCAGCTTTACCGGCAAATTGCCAAGCAGCTTGACCAGCTGGCGGGCATGCTCGGGCTGATCATTCACACCCTTCAGCATCACATACTCCATAGTGATGCTCTTGCGTTTATCCGGACGTTTGTCACTGTAACGACGGCAGGCAGCGAGCAAATCGGCGAGCGGATACTTGCGATTCAGCGGCACCAGCTTGTCACGCAGCTCATCATTGGGCGCATGCAGGGAAATCGCCAGTGACACGTCCAGCTCGTCAGAGAGCCGGTCAATCATCGGCACGACGCCGGAGGTGGACAGGGTAATGCGCTTCTTCGAAATGCCGTAAGCCAGATCATCCTTCATTACCCGCATTGCCCTGACCACGTTATCGAAGTTCAGCAGGGGCTCGCCCATGCCCATCATGACAACGTTGGTGATCGGGTGTTCCCCGAGGTTCTTGCGCGGCCCGAAGGAACGGCTCGCCAGCCACACCTGGCCGATAATCTCGGCGCTGGTGAGATCGCGCTGGAAGCCCTGCTTGCCGGTAGAGCAGAAGCTGCAATCCACCGAACAGCCGACCTGCGAGGACACACATAACGTGCCGCGGCGGCCATCCGGAATAAATACGGTTTCGATGGCGCCACCGCCATCAACCTTGAATACCCACTTGCGGGTACCGTCCCGGGAAACCCCCTCGTGGAGGATTTCCGGGGCACGGATCTCGGCAATCGCCGAGAGCTTGTCACGGAGCTTTTTACCGACATCGGTCATCTGCTCGAAATTGTCCGCCTGATGGATATGCATCCATTTCAGCATCTGATGGGCACGGTACTTCTTCTCTCCCAGGGAAAGAAAGAATTCCTCCATCTCGATGCAGGACAGGCCGAGCAGGTTGATCTTGTCAGTCATAACAGCTCCGAAGCCTGCTTAGCGAGTACGCGCGCAGAGCTCGTCAGCAGCAAAGAAATAAGCGATTTCGCGCTCTGCCGAAGCGGCCGAGTCGGAACCGTGCACTGCGTTCTCGTCGATGGTGCTGGCAAAATCAGCGCGAATGGTGCCCGCTGCCGCGTCCTTCGGGTTGGTGGCGCCCATCAGATCACGGTTTTTGGCCACTGCACCTTCGCCTTCCAGCACCTGCACGACCACCGGACCGGAGGTCATGAAGGACACCAGATCCTTGAAGAACGGGCGCTCTTTATGCTCGGCATAGAAACCACCGGCTTTGTCGTCCGACAGATGGACCATCTTCATGGCCACGATCCGCAGACCAGCCTTCTCGAAACGGCTCTCGATCTCGCCAATGACATTCTTGGCCACGGCATCGGGCTTGATAATGGACAGGGTACGCTCAACAGCCATCGGATCCTCTCTTTCGGCTCGGGTTTCGGATAAAGTTGCGGCCCGCGACCACCACTCAGGTGCGGCCAGACGCGGGAGCGCGGCATTATACGCATCCGGGACCTGTTTTTATACCACTCCCGGAGCTGGTCATGAGCTTACTATGTAAGCACACACTTACCGAGTATCGCCGAAGACGGCAACCGCTGACCCCGTCTTCACCCGATCAATAGTTGACTGTTTTAGTCAGGTATTGAGACAATTCCGCTGCGCACGCGCGGGCCCGGAGAGCATGAATGAGCACAGACGCCGAAATCGACAAACTGGTACGCCGTGAATACGCCGCCGGCTTCACCACCTCCGTAGAGTCGGAAACCCTGCCCCCAGGGCTGGATGAGGGCGTGATTCGCCACATCTCGGCCCGCAAGGGCGAGCCTGAGTGGCTGCTGGAATGGCGCCTGGAAGCCTATCGTAAGTGGCTGACCATGACCCCGCCGGAATGGGCTCATATTCACCATCCGCCGATCGACTTCAACGAGGTGTCCTACTTTTCCGCCCCGAAGAGCATGGCCGACCGACCGCAGAGCCTCGACGAGGTCGACCCGGAGCTGCTGCGCACCTATGAAAAGCTCGGCATCCCGCTGCACGAGCAGGCCGCACTGGCCGGCGTCGCCGTGGATGCGGTGTTCGACTCGGTCTCCATTGGCACCACCTTCCGCGGCAAGCTGAAAGAAGCCGGGGTGATCTTCTGCTCGATCTCCGAAGCGGTGCATGAGTATCCGGACCTGATCAAGGATCACCTCGGCTCGGTGGTTCCACAGGGCGACAACTTCTATGCCGCGCTGAACTCGGCGGTATTCTCCGATGGCTCCTTCGTCTATATCCCCAAAGGCGTCAAGTGCCCGATGGAGCTGTCCACCTACTTCCGCATCAATGAAGCCAAAACCGGCCAGTTCGAGCGCACCCTGATCGTTGCCGATGAAGGCAGTCAGGTCAGCTATCTGGAAGGCTGCACTGCGCCAATGCGCGACGAAAACCAGCTGCATGCGGCGGTGGTCGAGCTGGTGGCACGCAAGGATGCCAAGATCAAATACTCCACCGTGCAGAACTGGTATCCGGGTGATGAGGAAGGCCGTGGCGGCATCTATAACTTCGTTACCAAGCGCGGCGTCGCCTACGAAAATGCCCACATTTCCTGGACTCAGGTGGAAACCGGTTCGGCCATTACCTGGAAGTATCCGAGTGTGATCCTGCGCGGTGACAACTCGGTCGGTGAATTCTATTCCGTGGCGCTGACCCGTGGCCGCCAGCAGGCCGACACCGGCACCAAGATGATTCATCTGGGCAAGAACACCAAAAGCACGATTATTTCCAAGGGCATTTCCGCCGGCCGCAGCCAGAACGCCTATCGCGGTCTGGTGCGGATCAGCCCGCGGGCGGAAGGGGCGCGCAACTTTACCCAGTGCGACTCACTGCTGATCGGCGACCAGTGTGGCGCTCATACCTTCCCCTATATTGAAAGCCGCAACCCGTCGGCAACGCTGGAACACGAAGCTACCACCTCCAAGGTCAGTGATGACCAGCTGTTCCTTTGCCGGCAACGCGGCATCGACACCGAAAAAGCGGTGTCGATGATTGTTAACGGTTTCTGCAAGGAAGTATTCCGCGAGTTGCCAATGGAGTTTGCCGTGGAAGCCGGCAAGCTGCTGGAAGTCAGCCTCGAAGGTTCGGTGGGTTAATCCCACCACGCTGATTGATTTATTACGTATTCAGGATACGCACATGCTTGAAGTTCGCGATCTGCACGCCGCCGTCGACGGCAAGGAAATCCTCAAGGGCCTGACGCTGTCGGTCAAACCGGGCGAAGTACACGCCATCATGGGGCCGAACGGCTCCGGCAAAAGCACCCTGTCGAATGTGCTGGCCGGCCGCGACGGCTATGAGATCACCAGTGGTGAAGTGCTGTTCGAAGGCAAGCCGGTGGCCGACATGGAAACCGAAGAGCGCGCCCGCGCCGGTATTTTTCTGGCATTCCAGTATCCGGTGGAAATTCCCGGCGTCTCGAACATGGAATTCCTCAAGGCATCACTGGAAGCCGTGCGCGCGGCGCAGGGTAAGGAACCGCTGGATGCGGTCAGTCTGCTGCGTCGCGCCCGTGAAGCCTGCCAGCAGGTCAATCTGGATCAACAGTTTCTCAAGCGCGGCGTTAACGAAGGCTTTTCCGGCGGTGAAAAGAAGCGTAACGAGATCATGCAGATGATGCTGCTGGAACCGAAACTGGCGCTGCTGGATGAAACCGACTCCGGCCTCGATATTGATGCGCTTCAGGTTGTCGCCAAAGGCGTTAATGCACTGCGCAGCCCGGACCGCGCCATTGTTCTGGTGACCCACTATCAGCGTCTGCTCGATTACATCGTGCCGGACCATGTGCATGTGCTGGCCGGCGGCAGAATCATCAAGTCCGGCGGCAAGGAACTGGCGCTGGAGCTGGAACAGAAAGGCTATGGCTGGCTGACCGGCGAGGAAGAATCCGCATGACCCCGGCCGAGCAACTGAAAGACAGCGTGCTGGCGCTGGCCAGTCAGGCTCACCGTGATGATGGGCTGACAGCCCTGCGCAAGCGTGCGCTGAAACAATTGCAACTGCTGCCGTTTCCGGAAAAACGTCACGAGGCGTGGAAATACACCGGCCTCAATGCGCTGACCGCGGGCCAGCTGGAGAATGCTGCCGCACCCGTGCATCAGTCTGCAGATGTGCCGGCGCTGGGCGACTGCGTGATCGTTATTGGCAACGGCTTTCTGCCAGAGCAGCTTCCGACCCTGCCTGACGGCCTGAGCGCATTGCTGCTATCCGATAATGAAGCCGCTGAAGTGACCCCGGACACGCTGTTCGGCTGGCTCAACAGCGCCAGCCTGAGCGGCGGCCTGCTGCTGAAAACCGAACGCAACCGCAAAGTGGCCGGCATTGTCCATGTGGTGTTCTGCAACCAGAGCGATGCGCCCTGCCATGCCAGCAACCGGCTGCAGGTGGAATTGGCCGAAGGCAGCGAGCTGACCCTGATTGAACACTACCTTGGCAGCGGCCCGGTGCTGGCCAATGCCATGACCCGTATTCTGGCCGGCGCCAACAGCAAACTGACCCACTACCGGCTACAAAGTGAAAGCGCGGACAGTCTGCATATCGGCAACCTGCAGATTGACCAGCAGCGTGACAGCCGGGTCGATTCCAGCCAACTGATGCGCGGCAATGTGCTGCGCCGCAATGATGTGCATGTGCGGATGCTGGAAAGCGGCGCCACACTTGCCATGCGCGGCGTATTTATTGCCCGCGACAAGAGCCATATCGACAACCATATCAATGTCGAGCATGTCGCTCCGCATTGCCATTCTGATCAGGTTTACAAGGGCATTGCCGGAGAAAAAGGCCGCGCCGTGTTTAACGGTCGCATCCATATTCACCCCTATGCCAAAGGCAGCGATGCAGCGTTGTCGAATAACAACATGCTGCTGTCCAACGAAGCCGAGATCGACAGCAAGCCTGAACTGGAAATCTATAACGACGACGTCAAGTGCGCCCACGGCACCACCATGGGCAAGATGGACCCGGCGCAGCTTTTCTACCTGCGCTCGCGGGGCATCGATGAAGGCACGGCAACCCGCATGCTCGGCACCGGCTTTGTTAATGAAACCCTGCTGGCCATGGCCGACGAGGCGGTACGCGACTGGGCCATCAGCTGGCTCGGCGAGGCACTGTAATGAGCCTGGATATTGCCGCCCTGCGTGGCCAGTTTCCGATTCTGTCGCAGAGCGTACGCGGCAAGCCGCTGGTGTATCTCGACAATGGCGCCACCACGCAAAAGCCGGAAGCCGTGATTCAGGCCATTGATGCCTACTACCGCGAATGCAACAGCAATGTGCATCGTGGTGCCCATTACCTCAGTGATGAGGCCACCGCCCGATTCGAAAACGCGCGGCAAAGCGTGGCGGATTTTATTAACGCCAGCCGCGAGGAAATCATCTGGACCCGTGGCACCACCGAGAGCATCAATCTGGTGGCCAGCTGCTATGGCGCCAGCCTGAAGGCCGGCGATGAGGTAGTGATTTCTACCCTTGAGCATCACTCCAACATTGTTCCCTGGCAGATGGCTTGCGAGCGCAGCGGCGCCATTCTCAAAGTCATTCCGCTGCAGGCGGATGGCAGTCTGGATCTGGCCGCTTATCGCGCCCTGCTAAACGAGCGCACCCGCATTGTCGCGGTGACTCAGGTATCCAACGCTCTTGGCACGGTCAATCCGGTGACCGAAATGATCCGCGATGCCAAAGCGGTTGGCGCCGTAACCCTGCTGGACGGTGCTCAGGCGGTATCCCACTTCGGCGTCGATGTGCGTGCGCTGGATTGTGATTTCTATGCGTTTTCCGGCCACAAATTATTCGGCCCCACCGGTATCGGTGTGCTGTATGGTCGCAAGGCACTACTGGAAGCCATGCCACCCTGGCTCGGCGGCGGCGAGATGATTGAAACCGTCAGCTTCGAGCGCAGCACCTGGAACCGGCTGCCGTACAAGTTTGAAGCCGGCACTCCGAACATCGCCGGTGCCGTCGGTCTGGGCGCCGCCATTGACTGGTTGCAAGCGCAGGATCGCACCGCACTGGCCGCCCATGAAGCTGCGCTGCTACGCGACGCCACCACTCGTGCCGAAGCCTTTGCTGGCATGCGTCTGATCGGCACTGCGCCCGGCAAGGTCGCAGTGATGTCTTTCCTGCTTGATGGCGCCCATCCGCATGATGTTGGCCAGCTGCTCGACCAGCAGGGCGTGGCAGTACGCACCGGCCATCACTGCACCATGCCACTGATGGATTGCCTTGGCATTCCCGGCACGGTGCGCGCATCATTCTCAATCTACAATGACAGCAGTGATATCGAGCGCCTGTTTACGGCGCTGGAAAAAGTGAAGAGTTTTCTCTAGGAGGCGTCCACCATGAGCGTACAGACCTTTGTGCCCGGCGACGTCAGCATCCGCATGACGCCGACCGCCGAACAACAGGCCCGCAAGGAAATCCGCCGCGAAGCGGCCCGCGGCCTGCGACTGGCAGTGAAGCCATCCGGCTGCTCCGGCTATATGTATGTGCTCGACTATGTCCGCGACAGTAATCCGCAGGACAAGTCGATCGCCATTGCCGATGATGTGACCCTGTTTATCGACAGTGGCAGCGTTGGCATCGTCAACGGTACCGAAATCGACTATGTCACTGAAGGCGTTAACAGCTTCTTCAAGTTCCGCAACCCGAACGCCACTGGCGAATGTGGCTGTGGCGAGAGCTTCACGGTCAACGCATGAGCGAACAGCGCACGGTTGTCACCCAGCGTGATGTGGCTGCCCGGCTGGTGCCGGCCGGCTCGCCGATCACCATCAAGAAGAATACTTTCGTCAACATCAAGCAGGCGCTCGGCGGCACCTGGACCGTCACCGTGGGTGGCAACATGGCGCGCATCGACGGCACCGACGGTGATGCCATCGGCATGCAGCCCCTTGAGCTCGACTTTGAACCGGCTGCAGCGGACGGCAGCGTCCGCCGCAATGATATCGACAAGGTGATGCGCACCATCTTCGACCCGGAAATCCCGGTCAATATTGTCGATCTCGGTCTGGTCTATGGCTGCGAGGTCATTCGCCGCGACAACCAGAACGTGGTGCAGGTACGGATGACCCTGACCGCCCCCACCTGTGGCATGGGCCCGGTGCTGATCAGTGATGTGGAATATCGCCTCGGCCTGATCCCGAATGTCGACAAGGTTGAAGTGGAGCTGGTGTTCGAGCCAGCCTGGAGCCGCGACATGATGACCGAAGAAGCCCAACTCGAACTCGGATTGTTCTGATGGAATCTTTTTACACCGACTCCCCCTTCGGCAGCTCGATCACCGCCGAGGAAGTACTCGACAGCATCGGTTTCCTCGATGACTGGGAGGAGCGTTACCGCTACATCATTGATCTGGGCAAATCGCTGCCGGCGTTGCCGGATGCACTGAAAACCGAAGACCGCTTTGTTCGTGGCTGCCAGAGTCAGGTGTGGCTGGCGGAACACTTTGATCCGGCCGAGAACAAGTTGTATCTCGCCGTCGACAGTGATGCGCTGATCGTCCGCGGTCTTGCCGCCATGGTGCTGGCGGCGCTGAACCGGAAGTCGCCGCAGGACATTCTTGACTACGACATGGAAACCTATTTCAGCAAGCTCGACCTGCTCAAGCACCTGAGCCCGACCCGCGGTAACGGTGTGCAGGCGATGGTGGAGCGGATCCGCTCCGAGGCTGGAAAGCTGGTCTGAGCTGCGCGGCAAACGGAATAAAAGAAGGGCGCCAATGGCGCCCTTCTTTTCAGTCAGGCAGCATTACTGCCCCGCTTTCAGCATCTCCCAGAACTTCTCGTACACCAGCAGTGCTTCGCCAACGTCTTCCTGCACTTCGGCGTTGACCATGTCCTCGGCCGCCGGATACACCGCACGATCTGCCTTTACCTCTTCATCCAGCAGTTCCCGCGCCGGCAGGTTAGGGGTGGCATAGCCGATGTCGGTACTGATCTCTGCGGCAATTTCCGGGCGCAGCATAAAGTCGATAAACTTGTGCGCAGCCTCAACATTTTTCGCGTTTTTCGGAATCACAAAGCTGTCGAACCAGACAATCGCGCCCTCCTGCGGATAGATATAGGTCAGCGCTGGCAGATCTTCCGCGCCCATCACCGCCTCGCCATTCCAGATCATGCCGATATCGGTTTCGCCTTCCAGATAGGGCATGCGCGGCGCATCGGAATTGAAAGTACGAACGCCCGGCATCAGCTCCGCCAGCTTGCTGTAAGCGGCTTCGATTTCTTCCGGATTGGTGCTGTTCGCTGAGTAACCCAGCACACGCAGGCCGACATGGAATACCTCGCGTACGTCATTCATCATCATGATGCGGCCCTGGTATTCCGGCTTCCAAAGATCGGCCCAGCTGGTCACCGTGGCCGGATCAATCGCATCACCGTTCACCGCGATACCGGTGGTGCCCCACAGATAGGGCACGCTGTACTGGTTACCCGGATCGATATCCAGATTCACCAGGGTCGAATCAATATTGTCGAAGCCGCTCAGTTTGCTGCGATCAATCGGCGCCAACAGGCCTTCGTTGCGCATCTTGTTGACGTAATACGTGGACGGCACGGCAAGATCATACTGGCTGCTTTCGTCGAGCAGCTTGAGCCGGGCATACATGGCCTCATTGCTGTCGTAGGTGGTGTAGACCACCTTGATGCCGGTCTCCTCGGTGAACTGGTCGAGCACGGTCTGCGGCATGTATTCGGACCAGTTGTACAGGTTCAGAACCTGCTCTTCCTGCTTGCTGCAGCCTGCCAGCGCGGCCGCCAACATGGCGGCGAGTGCAACCTTCTTCATCGCTTGCTCCTCATCAGAATAAGTTGGGAAATCACCAGCATGATCAGCGAGAACACCAGCAGCAGGCTGCCCAGGGCATTGACCTCCGGCTTCAGGCCGACACGCACCATCGAGTAAATGCGCAGGGGCAATATCTCATAGCTCGGGCCACTGACAAAGGTGCTGACCACCACATCGTCCAGCGACAGGGTAAAACCGAGCAGCCAGCCAGCCAGCAGCGCCGGCATCATTACCGGCACCAAAATGGTGCGCATCGTAGTGAACTCCCCGGCGCCGAGATCCCGCGCTGCCTCCAGCAGGCGCTGGTCAAGGCCGTTCAGCCTTGCCGCCACGGTAATCACCACAAACGGCAGGCAAAAGGTCACATGAGCTAGCAGCAGGGAGATAAAACCAAGCTGTAAACCGATCAAAAGAAACAGCGCCAACAGGGAAATGGCCAGCACGATTTCCGGCGACATCATCACCACAAACAGCATGCCGCGCAGGGCTTTTTTGCCGCGAAAGCGGTAGCGCTGCAGCGCCAGCGCGGTGAGCGCGCCGATCAGTGTCGACACCGTCGCCGCCGCCAGTGCCAGCCAAAGCGAATTCCACATCGCCTGCACCATGGCATGATTGCTAAACAGCGCCTCATACCAGCGCAGACTCCAGCCACCCCAGCGATAGGCGGTGCGTGAATCATTGAACGAGTACACCACCAGCACCGCGATCGGCAGGTACAAAAGCGCGTACACTAGAAACAGGTAAGTGCGAGGCAGCCAGGTTTTCATGTCTCGCCCTCCTCGCCAAGACGCCGACGACTCAGGCGATGGGCCAGCAACAGTACCGCCATGGCCAGTGTCAGCAGCACGCTGGCGGCGGCACCAAATGGCCAGTCGCGAGCATCGAGAAACTGGTTCTTGATAACGTTACCCACCAGCAGGTTTTTCGCTCCACCGAGCACATCGGCGACATAGAACATGCCCATGGCCGGCAGCAGTACCAGCAGCACGCCGGCAATCACCCCCGGCAAAGTCAGTGGCAGCACCACATGAAAAAAGGTCGCCAGCCGACCGGCGCCGAGATCATGCGAGGCCAGCAGTAATTCCCGGCGCAGATCCTCAAACACCGCATACAACGGCAGAATCATAAACGGCAGCAACAGATAAACCAGCCCGACAATCACCGCACCTTCTGTGTACAGCATGGTGATCGGCGCTTCAGTAATGCCGAGCGACTGCAGGGCACTGTTAATCAGGCCATTGCTAGCCAGCAGCAGCTTGACCGCATAGGTGCGCACCAGTGAGTTGGTCCAGAACGGCACAATCAGCAGGAACATCAGCAGCGTCTGCCAGCGCTTGTCGACCCGTGCCAGCGCCCAGGCAAACGGATAGCCGATCAGCAGACAGAGCACGGTGGTGACTGCCGCCATATACAGGGAATGCAGAAAAACCTGGAGATAAAGCGGGTCCATAAGCCGCCGGTAGTTATCCAGCGTCAGTGGCAGGGAGAGAAAATCGGACGGATCACGGGTCATGAAACTGGCGCCGATCACCAGCAGGTTCGGCAACAGTACCAGCAGCAACAGCCAGCTCCACACCAGTATCAGAACCGCAGTGCGAAATGGCTGGCGTTCAGGCCTGGATGGCATCAGCTTCTTCATCCATCGGCAGCAGCCATTCCCAGCCATCCACCCAGCTGACCTTGACCGGCTCGCCGAGCCGGTAATCAAAAGCCGGATCATCCTCGTCAAAGAATTCGCTGGCCAGTACCAGATTGCCGTCATCGAGACGGATCAATGAATCCAGCGTGCTGCCCTTGTAGTTGCGCTCTATCACCTTGCCGGCAAAACCATGATCGGCATCGGCGGCAAGCACACGAATATCTTCCGGACGCAACAACACATTGACCTGCTGCCCCACTTCAATGGGAAATTCCCGCTTGCGCAGATCACGAGGCAGACCACGAATATCCACGGCAATGCGCTCGCCATTGACCGCCGTGACGCGGGCCGGAAAAAGATTGGTTTCACCAACGAAGCGCGCGGTAAAAAGATTCTCTGGACGCTCATAAATCTCTCGCGGCGTGCCAAGCTGCTGAATCACACCATCGCGCATGACTGCCACCCGATCCGACATCGACAACGCCTCTTCCTGATCATGGGTGACAAACACAAAGGTGATGCCCAGCTCGCGTTGCAGCCGCTTCAGCTCCAGCTGCATCTGCCGGCGCAGCTTGTAATCGAGAGCGGAGAGCGGCTCGTCAAGCAACAGCAGCCGCGGTCGCTTGACCACCGCCCGGGCGATGGCAACGCGCTGTTGCTGGCCACCGGAAAGCTGATGCGGCTTTCTGTCAGCAAGCTGATCCAGTTGCACCATCCGCAGCACATCAGTGACACGCTGGTGGATCTCGTCCTTTGGCCGCTTTTCCATTTTCAGGCCATAGGCGACATTGCCGAACACGGTCATATGCGGAAACAGGGCGTACTGCTGGAATACGGTATTCAGCGGTCGCCGCTCCGGAGGCACCGGGGAAAGGTCCTGACCGGCCAGCGTCAGGCTGCCACTGTCGGCCCGCTCGAAACCGGCCAGCAGTCGTAACAGGGTGGTCTTGCCGCAACCGGACGGGCCGAGCAGGGTCAGGAACTCACCATCGAAAATATCCAGATCAAGCGAACGCAGCACCGCCTTGCCGGCGTAATGCTTGCTGATCCCGCGTACGGAGAGAAGGGTCTGGCTCATCGGCCCTGGCCTGTGATGCGACCGGGCTATTGTTCATAAAATCACCGCCATTGTCATGCCTGATACAGTCCGGACTGGCACCGATTTGCCGAGCCTCTGGATCGGCGCTATTGTCCTGCGACTGATCAAGGAGGGATGACCCATGAAGATACCTGCTGGCCTGATTGCCACACTGACGCTGCTGATAATGACAGGCTGCTCGCAACCCGAACTCACGGATCTGCAAGAACTGAATGCTGCCTATATCAAGCAGATTCATTACAGCACGCCAGCGTTTGTCGAGATCATGCCTTATCTCGAAACTGGTCAGTATGCAGAACTCGACGCAATGTTCGCCGAGTTCGAAGAACGCTTTCAGGATGACCCCAGCGCCGAATATTCCTTCATACAGGCCTACGCTGTTTTCGCTGATATAGGCCGGTCTGATTATCCGCCACTAATGTCACAACTGACCGCCTGGATAGATACCACCGGCAGTGCCATGGCCTATACAGCGAGGGGGTTTTTCCTCGCAGGCGAGGGCTTCCGGTTTCGGGGAACACGTTACCTCGACGCTGTCCCGGAGCAGGATCTGGCCGATGCACGAATTTTCTGGAGCCTGGCGCTCGGTGATTTGCGAGAGGCAGTGAGACTGAATCCCGGCATGACTCCAGCCTATCAACAGATCATTGGCGTTGCCGCCCAATCAGGAAAACGCACACTGCGGCAGCAGACTTTCGAGGCTGCAATCAAGGCCGTCCCCCATAGTTATCAGATTCGACAAATGCATGCTTTCTACATGCAGCCTCGCTGGGGTGGCTCCTACGAGGACGCGGAGCTTATCGCCGATCAGGCGGTGGTTCACGCTGGGCGCAACCCCCATCTCTGGCGCCTGCATGGAGACATTCTGGACAATCAGGCATATGACTGCATAACCGACAAGGATTACTCCTGCGCCATTGAGCGCTACACGGAGGCCATGAAATTCGGGAGCACACTTTCCCGCCTGCAGCGAAGAGCGTTTTCCTACTATAGCGTGGGCCAGCACGACGCGGCTTTACAGGACATCGAGACCGCAATTGCCATGAATCCGGAAGGTCCAGCCAGCGAGGCTGCGATGCGCTTGATGGACTGGATCAGGGAACATCAAAACAATCAGGCCGCCGGGTCAGCAAGGCAGAAGCTCCGCAACCTGAGCTTCTGGGAGTTCAGCGAGATATGGCAATAGTCGCTATCTCTTCGTCAGGGCATGTACGGCAAGGCAAACATTCTTGATTGCCCTGTCGACATCATCTTTAGTGGTTTGCCGGCCGAGGCTGATGCGCAGGGAGGACAGCGCATGTTCACGCGATAGCCCCATGGCGGTTAGTACGTGCGACGGCTCCACCGAAGCTGAAGTACAGGCCGAACCGGAGGAGATGGCGATCTGATTCAGGGCGGTAATCAGCAAATCACCATCAATGCCGCTAAAAGCCACATTCAGATGTCCGGGCAGACGCTGGGTCGGGTGGCCGTTAAGCTGAACGCCGGGCAAGTCGGCGATACCTTCCCAGAGCTGGTTGCGCAGCGCACCGATACGCAGCGAATCCTCGTTCATCTGCTGCGCCGCAAGCATCAGCGCCTCACCGAGCCCGACCACCTGATGGGTTGGCAAGGTACCGGAACGCAGGCCACGCTCGTGACCACCACCATGCATCTGCGCCTCGATGCGGACATCCGGATGGCGCCGCACATACAGCACACCGACACCTTTGGGGGCGTAGAACTTGTGTGCCGACAGCGACAACAGATCCACCGGCAGCTGCGACAGATCCAGCAACAGCCTGCCCGCAGTTTGCGCGGCATCGACATGGAACAGGGTGCCATTGCTCCGGCACAACTCGCCCAAAACGGCGATATCGTTGATCACGCCGGTTTCGTTATTGGCGTGCATCAGCGACACCAGCGTGGTGTCATCTCGCAATGCCGCTTTCAGTGCCTCAGGATCGACCCGGCCATCGGCCTGCGGCGCCAGCCAGGTAACCTCAAAACCTTTTGTTTCCAGCCAGCGAAAACAATCCAGCACCGCCTTGTGCTCGCTGGTGGCGGTAATCAGATGCCGGCCACGCTCACGATTGGCAAAGGCGGCGCCCTTGATGGCAAGGTTGTTCGATTCGGTGGCACCACTGGTCCAGACCACTTCACGGACATCGCAGTGCAGTACATCGGCCACCTGACGGCGGGCGGTTTCCACCCCCTCCTCCGCCAGCCAGCCATAGCCATGCGAGCGCGAGGCCGGGTTACCGAACTGGGCATCTTCGCCGAGAAATTCGAGCATGCGCGCAATCACGCGCGCATCCACCGGCGTGGTGGCGGCGTAATCGAGATAAACCGGTTTCATGACTGGATCAGCTGCAGCCGACGGCTGTTGAGCTGGGTATCCTGACGGCCGGAGATGCGACGGATTTCCCGCCGCGCCACCAGATCACCGATGGTGATGCCGCTCAGGAATTGATGTATGCGACTGGAAAGATCGGTCCACAGGTGGTGGGTCAGGCAAACCTCACCTTCGTGGCAGTCGCCCTGGCCGCCGCAACGGGTTGCATCAACGGATTCGTCAACAGCATCGATCACGCTGGCGACACTGATGTTCTGTGCCTCGGCACCGAGCTGATAACCACCGCCCGGCCCACGCACGCTGAACACCAGCTCACGGCGGCGCAGCTTGGCAAACAGCTGTTCCAGATAGGAGATGGAAATACCCTGACGCTCGGAGATATCGGCCAGCGACACCGGCCCGTTCTCGGCGTGCAGCGCGAGGTCGAGCATGGCGGTAACAGCGTAACGGCCCTTGGTAGTCAGTCGCATGACGGCAATCCCACATGGTCAGTGTGACAATGCCGTCAAGGCTACCTAATCCCGACTAAATTGGTCAAGTATTCTGACCACCCACAGGGATCAATCGCCATCCTGCCGAACGGTCTCGAAATCCTCATCCTTGAGCTCCGGCAACTTCTCATCGCAGCTGCGAATACCCTGATCGGACAACGACTTGCACATCCGGTCGATCTTGGTGTCCACCGCATGCATATGGTCCAGCAGCAGATGGATGGCCTGGGCCACCGGGTCCGGCATATCACTGGCCATACCGTAGGCCTCGAAGCCGATCTTTTTGGCCATTTCCTCGCGCTTGCGCTCCTCCTCGGTCTCCGCCTTGCGGATCACCCGGCCGGGAATGCCAACCACGGTGGCGCCCTCCGGCACGTCCCGTGTGACCACTGAATTGGAGCCCACCTTGCTGCCGGCGCCCAGAGTAATCGGCCCGAGCACCTTGGCACCGGCCCCGACCACCACGCCGTCACCGAGCGTCGGGTGGCGCTTGCCCTTGTTCCAGGTGGTGCCACCCAGAGTGACGCCGTGATACAGGGTGACGTCGTCACCGATCTCGGCGGTTTCGCCAATCACCACGCCCATGCCGTGATCAATAAAGAAACGCCGGCCAATGGTGGCGCCAGGATGGATCTCGATGCCGGTCATCCAGCGACTGAAGGCGGAAATCAGCCGCGCCAGCAATTTCAGCCGGGCGCGCCAGCAAACGTGAGCAAGACGGTGAAACAGCAGCGCATGCAGACCCGGATAGGTCAGCAGCACTTCAATACTGTTACGCGCCGCCGGGTCACGGTGGAACACCGAACGGATGTCTTCACGAATGCGATCAAACATAAACACTCCCTGAAGGGACGTTGCAAAAGAACGTTATTTTTCCCAGCGTTTTTCGATGCTGGCGAGAATACCGCGCAGGATACCGACTTCCATCCGGTCCGGCCGGGCACGCATAAACAGACGTCGCAACCGGGTGCTGACCTGAGCCGGATTCTGCGGATCAAGAAAACCGCTGGTCATTGCCACCCGTTCCAGATGGCTGAGCAGCAGATCCACATCCTGATTACTGGCCGGTGGCTCATCCCAGACCAGTTCCGGCAACGGCATGCTGTGGCGTCGCGCCCTTGCCTCAGGCCGGTCCAGTTCATCACCGACCAGCGCCAGACGCAGCTCATAGCTGATCAACTGCACCGCAGAGGCGACGTTAAGTACACCGTACTCGCTGTCGGCCGGAATCGACACGTGCAGGTTACAACGCTGCAGCTCCTCATTGGTCAAGCCGCGATCCTCGCGGCCAAACATCACTGCGACTTTCATGTCCGGCTCGGCGGCAATCCGGTCACCGAGCTGGCGCGGGGTAATGCAGGGCCAGGGAATGCGACGCTGACGGGCACTGGTGCCGATCACCAGATCGGCATCACCGAGCGCTTCATCGAGATCGGCGCAGACCCGGGCGCGTTCAAGAATATCGGCGGCGCCATCGGTGGCGCGGGCAGTGGCTTCCTGATCCGGGAAACGCACCGGCCGGACCAGTCGCAGGTCAGACAGGCCCATGGTCTTCATGGCCCGGGCGGCAGCGCCGACATTGCCGGGGTGCCGGGTTTCCACCATTACGATACGAACGCGGTCGAGCATGGCCTGTGTTAAATCCCTGAAAAAGAGCCGCATCTTAGCAGCTGAAGCGGGCACAGGCACTGCCGCGGCGCCGGCCTGTCTGCTAGAATCGCGGCCTCGTTACCCGCTCTTTTACAGGATTGCTTCCCATGCTGGCTCCCCAGGTCAACATCGCCCAACGTGCTGCCCGTCAGGCCGGCACCATTCTGCGTCGCGCTGCTGAAGACGTGCAGACCCTTACCGTCGAGAAAAAAGGCATCAATGACTTCGTCACCGAAGTCGACCGGGCCAGCGAAAACAAGATCATCGAAGTGATCCGCAAGGCCTACCCGGACCACGGCTTCCTCGGTGAGGAAAGCGGCCTGATCGAAGGCAAGGGCGAAGGGCGCGACTGGCAGTGGGTGATCGACCCGCTCGACGGCACCACCAATTTTATTCACGGTTTTCCCCAGTACTGCATCTCCATTGCCCTGAAACACAAGGGCAAGGTCGAGCACGCACTGATCTACGATCCGCTGCGCGATGAAGAATTCACCGCCAGCAAGGGTCGTGGTGCGGCACTGAACGGCCGTCGCCTGCGCGTGACGCAACCGGCGGGCCTTGAAGGCACATTGATCGGCACCGGCTTCCCGTTCCGCAAGGATCAGGCTGAGCATATGGACGCCTATCTGGCCATGTTCAAGGACATCGCCAGCAGCACCGCCGGCCTGCGCCGGCCCGGTTCCGCGGCACTGGATCTGGCCTGGGTGGCAGCCGGCCGCATGGACGGCTTTTTCGAGATGGGCCTGCAGGAATGGGATATCGCTGCCGGCGCTTTACTGATTACCGAAGCCGGCGGCCTGATCGGTGACCTGAGTGGCAACCCGCGCTATCTGGAAACCGGCAACGTAGTCGCCGGTTCAGTGAAAGTCTTCAAGGGATTGCTGCAGAAAATCCAGCCGCATCTGACCGAAAAACTGAAACGCTGATCTGCTGCAGGAGCGGTCGACCGACCGCTCCTGCGGAATCAGGCTTCCACAGCCTTGAGCATGCCGTACAGCTCATCTTTCAATTTCAGGCGCTGCTTCTTGCGCCCTTCCAGATATTCATCCGAGCTCGCCGCGACACCGGTTTCAAGCCGTCGGACCTCATGGTCAACCTCATGATATTCGTCAAACAGCCGGGCAAAGTGCGCATTACTGGTTTTCAGGGTATGGATCTGCTCGCGGTACTCGGGCAGTTCGTGCAGCAGATCGTGCTTCTCGACAGACATTCGCGCCTCCGGCGTATCAGTTTGGATAACGCCAGTCTGGACCGGAATGCCGACTCAACTGTTGATCCATGTCATCCCGGCGTACGATGGTGGCAATGACAATGGTGGCCTGAAAAAGGAGAGCCCATGAACAGCCGATTACAGAATCTGGAAATTCTGCGCGACAGCCTGAGTCAGCGACTGTCCCGCTATCACCAGCATCAGCATCGCGCCGGCGGGCCGCTTGACCCGGATTTTGCTGAGCAGGCCAGTGAAACGCAGAATGACGAAGTGGTGGATATTCTCGAATCTGAAGTCCGCGACCAGCTGGCGCGGGTCGATCATGCCATGGAGCGTATTCATGCCGGCGTCGGCGACGTCTGCGAGCGTTGTCAGGCGGCCATTTCCCCGGCCAGACTGAAGGCCTTGCCGGAAACCACACTCTGCGCCGACTGCGCCAGCGGACAGGAATAACAATGGCGATATGTTGCGGCGATCACGCCGCAACAATCAGTGGCGGGTAATTCTGTCCAGCACACCCATGCCAAATGCCGACGCAACAAAGGTGATGTGGATAATCACATACCAGAGCAGCTTGTCATTATCGATGTTCTGGGCATTCATGAAAATCTTCAGCAGATGAATCGAGGAAATGGCGACAATCGACGCCGCCACCTTGTTCTTCAGACTGGTGGCATCCATCTTGCCAAGCCAGCTCAGCTTGTCTTCGCTCTCGTCAATATCCAGCCGTGAAACAAAGTTCTCATAGCCGGAAAACATCACCATCACCAGCAAGCCTCCAACCAGCGCGATATCGATCAGCGTCAGGATTTTGAGAATCAGATCCGCTTCCGCTATCTGAAAAACATTCGGCAGGATGTAAAGAACCTCCTGGAAGAACTTGATGGCAAGCGCCAGCAGCGTCAGGCTCAGGCCAAGATAAATCGGCGCCAGAATCCAGCGCGCCGAATACATCAGCTTCTCGAACATTTTCTCGATCATCAGGGAGCCTCGTCGACCTCTTCAACAATCGGAACAATAAAGTCCTGCTTGTCCAGCTTCATTGCCAAGGCCAGATTGCAGACGATATAGATGGATGAGTAGGTGCCGACAATGATGCCGATCGACAGCGCCAGCGAGAAGCTGTGCACCGCCTCGCCGCCAAAAAACTGCAGTGCCAACACCACCAGCAAGGTCGTCAACGAGGTGTTGATGGTACGACCCAGTGTCGACTGAATGGCACTGTTGACGGTCTCCGCCGGATCATCCAGTCGGGTAGTGCGGAACATGTCGCGCACATAGTCGGCGACAACAATGGAATCGTTGATGGAATAACCGATCAGCGCCAGCAGTGCCGCCAGAACGGTAAGATCCACCTGCCACTGGAACAGGGCAAAAAACCCGAGCACGATCACCACGTCATGAAACAGGGCAACAACGGCAGAGACGCCAAACTTGTTGGTAAAACGGAACCAGATATAAAGCAGCATGGCACCAAGCGCCATCAACAAGGCCAGACCGGACTGGTCGCGCAGCTCGTCACCGACCTGCGGGCCAACAAACTCAACTCGGCGCAATTCAACTTCGGGCATTGCACCTTGCAGAAGAGCAAACAATTCCAGGCCGACCTTGTCGTCGCTGGGGCCATCTTTCGGTGCAACCCGGACAACAATTTCCCGGGCCGACCCGAAATGCTGGATCACGGCATCCTGATAGGGAGAGCCGGTCAGCGCCCTGCGAGCATCCTCGATGACGATGTCCTGCGGCGAGCTGACCTCGATCAGGGCACCGCCAGTAAAATCGAGGCCCAGGTTCAGCCCGCGGGTAACCAGCAGCCCCAGCGACGCCAGCACCAGCACAATCGACAGCACGCCGAAGGTGCGACGCAACCCCATGAAATCAAAACGGTGAATGTTGGTCATGGTGCGCTCCTTAAATGCTCAGCCGGTCCGGCGCGCGCGCCCGACGGCCGTAGACAAAACCAACGATCGCCCGGGTACCGACAATGGCGGTAAACATAGACGTGAGAATGCCGATAAACAGGGTGACAGCGAAGCCTTGCACTGAACCGGCACCGGCTGCGAAAAGGATGATGGCGACAATCATGGTGGTCAGGTTGGCGTCGAGAATGGTGCTGAAAGCGCGGTTATAACCGGCTTCGATGGCTTGCAGTGGCGCCATGCCGTCCTTGATGGAAGACTTGATCTGCTCGAAGATCAGCACGTTGGCATCCACCGCCATACCCACCGTCAGAACGATACCGGCGATACCCGGCAAGGTCAGGGTCGCGCCCGGAATCATCGACAGAATGCCGACAATAATCACCAGATTGCCCACCAGCGCGATGTTGGCGATCAGGCCAAACGCCTTGTACCAGACCGCCATAAACACCAGCACCAGCGACATGCCGATCACCATCGACTTGAAGCCGGCGGCAATATTGTCCGCCCCCAGGCTTGGGCCGATGGTGCGTTCCTCAATGATCGATATCGGCGCGGCCAGACCACCGGCACGCAGCAGCAAGGCCAGTTCGGAAGCTTCTGCAGCGCTATCCAGACCGGTAATGCGGAAACGACTGCCAAGCGTATCCCTGATTGTCGCGACGTTAATGACGTACTGCTCGGAGGTGTTAACCACCCGTTCGCGGCGCTCGCCCGCATCATCGAAGTAACGTTCGATTTCACTTTTGTTCTCGATAAACAGCACGCCCATGGGCTTGCCGACATTATCTCCGGTGATGCGCTGCATGCGACGGGAGCCACCGGCATCCAGAGTAATGTTCACCTCCGGCACACCGTTTTCATCAAAACCCATCTGCGCATTAGTTACCTGATCACCGGTGACAATACTCTGCTTGCGCAGCACCACCGGTGCACCACCGCCCTTGAACGGGAAAATCTCAGTACCAATCGGGGCAACGCCCGGGGCTCTGCCGGCAAACTCATCAGCCACCAGACGGAACTCCAGCGTTGCCGTGCGGCCGAGAATACGACGAGCCTGAGCGGCATCCTGAATACCCGGCAACTGCACCACAATCCGGTCGATGCCCTGACGCTGAACCACCGGCTCGCCAACACCAAGCTCGTTAACCCGGTTAGCCAGAGAAGTGCGGTTCTGGTCCACCGCGTAATTCTGGATTTCCCGAACACCCTGCTCGGTCAGCGTCAGACGCAAGCCCGGCGCATCTTCCATACGTCGACCATTGAATTCGCGCAGCCGAGTGCGGACTTTGCTATCCATGGCATCGAGACCAATTTCATCAAGGAACACGACCAGCAGATCACGGCCTTCATGCTCGACGCTGCGATAACGCACACCTTCGTCACGCAGCATCAGACGAATTTCACCAGCCCAGGCCTCCATGCGCTGTTTTACTGCCGCCTCGCTGTCGACCTGAATCAGAAAGTGCACACCACCGCGCAAATCCAGACCAAGGTTCATCGGGCTGGCGCCAATCTTGCGCAACCAGTCCGGTGTGGTCGGAGCAAGGTTCAATGCAACAACATAGTCGCGACCCAACGCCTCTTCGGCAATAATCTTGCCGCGCAACTGATCATCATTACTTTGCATCCGTACCAGCCAGGACGTCCCGACCCGCTCGCCAGCGCTGTGGTCGATGCCGGCTTCCGCCAGCGCCTTGTTCAGCTTGTCCCGTGCGGTCAGCGACACCTCGCCACCAGCCTCGGTGCTGGACACCTGAATCGCCGGGACATCCGGGTAAAGATTGGGCATGGCATACAGACCGCAAACGCCGAGCACGACGATCAGCAGAATCAGTTTCCAGCGTGGGTAGTGAGTCATCGGGGAGGTCTCCCGACGGGCGCTATTTGCGCCCGTCCTGCAAGAATAAATCAGATACTTTTGATGGTGCCTTTCGGCAACGTGGCGGAGATCGCGTGCTTCTGCACTTTGATTTCCATATTGGTGGCGATCTCGATGACGACGTAATCATCAGTGACCTTGTTGACCTTGCCGAGAATGCCGCCGGTAGTTACCACCTCATCGCCCTTGGCCAGAGCACTGACCAGCTCACGGTGTTCTTTGGCACGCTTGGACTGCGGACGGATCAGGAAGAAATAAAAGATCACCACCATGCCGACAATCAGGATCCAGTCGAAACCGGCACCCGGACCAACAGCCGGAGCACCTTCAGCAAAAGCGGGGGAAATCAGCAGGCTCATCAGAAAAACTCCTCAGAAATCAACTTACAAGGACGGCACGGGCAAGCCCCGCGCCGCATAGAAGGCGTCGACAAAGGCCGACAATGTACCGGCTTCAATAGCCCCCCGCAATCCGGCCATCAGGCTCTGGTAGTGGTGCAGATTGTGGATGGTAGCGAGCTGCGCGCCGAGCATTTCACCACAGCGATCCAGATGGTGCAGGTAGCTGCGGGAGAAATGGGTGCAGGTGTAGCAATTACAAGTGCTGTCCAGCGGGCCAGTATCGTGGCGATGCACCGCATTGCGGATTCGCACCACCCCGGTGCTGGTGAAAAGATGACCATTGCGGGCGTTCCGGGTCGGCATCACGCAATCGAACATGTCGATACCACGGCGCACCGCTTCGACGATATCCTCCGGTTTTCCCACCCCCATCAGATAGCGCGGACGCTCCGCTGGCATATCCGGTGTCACTTCACCAAGGATACGCAGCATCTCTTCCTGCGGCTCACCCACCGACAGGCCACCGATGGCATAGCCGTCGAAACCGATATCGGTCAGGCCGCCCAGTGATTCACGACGCAGGTGTGGATACATGCCACCCTGAACAATGCCAAAGCAGGCGGCATCGTTACCTTCATGGGCAGCCTTGCTGCGTTTTGCCCAGCGCAACGACAGCTCCATGGAATCGCGGGCCTGCTTCTCGGTGGCCGGAAACGGTGTGCACTCGTCAAAGATCATGCAGATGTCAGCGCCAAGATCACGTTGCACCTGCATGGCTTCTTCCGGGCCGAGAAACACCTTGCTGCCATTGATCGGCGAACTGAAGGTCACGCCCTCTTCCTTCACCTTGCGCAGCTTGCCGAGACTGAACACCTGAAAACCACCGGAGTCGGTCAGGATCGGTTTCTGCCATTGCATGAAGTCGTGCAGGTCGCCGTGGGCGCGAATCACTTCGGTACCCGGCCGCAGCATCAGATGGAAGGTGTTGCCCAGACAGATTTCCGCGCCAGTGGCTTCGAGGTCACGCGGCAGCATGGCCTTGACCGTGCCATAGGTGCCAACCGGCATAAATGCCGGGGTTTCCACCGTGCCACGCGGGAAAGTCATGCGACCGCGGCGGGCGGCGCCATCTGTAGCCAGCAGGCTGAACTGCATTCTCGACATGAATTTCCTGCCTCAGGCGCGCGGCGCCGGTTCGCTGGCTTCTTGACCAGTAAAACGTTCAATAAACATGGCATCGCCATAACTGAAAAAGCGGTAGCGCTCGCGCACCGCCTCGGAATAGGCCGCCATGATGCGGTCGCGGCCGGCCAGCGCGCTGACCAGCATCATCAGCGTCGAGCGCGGCAAGTGGAAATTGGTGACCAGCGCATCGACCACGCGAAAGCGATAACCGGGGTAAATAAAGATACTGGTTTCGCCCTGCCCGGCCCGCAGCACGCCACTTGCCGCCGCCGATTCCAGCGCCCGCAGCGACGTGGTCCCCACCGCGATCACCCGGCCACCACGGGCCCGCGCTGCGGCAACCTGCTCGGGCAAGGTTTCCGGCACCCGGTACAGCTCACTGTGCATGACATGATCTTCAACCTGATCGACCCGAACCGGCTGAAAGGTGCCAGCCCCGACATGCAGGGTGACAAAAGCCTGCTCGATGCCCCTGGCCGACAGCGCGTCGAGAATACCCTGATCGAAGTGCAGGCCGGCGGTGGGCGCTGCCACCGCGCCCGGCTCACGGGCGTAGACGGTCTGATAACGACCGAGGTCGTCAGCATCGTCAGCGCGGTCTATATAAGGCGGCAGCGGCATATGACCGATCCGCTCCAGCACATCGAGCAGACTGGCCGGGCCGGCGAAAAACAGATGAAACAGATCGCCGACCCGGCCACGCATCTCGGCACGCACACCATCGGAGAACTCCAGCCAGCTGCCCGGTTTCGGCGCCTTTGAAGCGCGCACATGGCAGAGCGCCTCGCGCTCGCCGGTGATGCGCTCAACCAGCACCTCGACCTTGCCACCGGAATCCTTGGCGCCAAACAGCCGCGCCGGAATCACCCGGGTGTCGTTGAACACCAGCAGGTCGCCGGGATTGAGGAAGTCGAGCAGATCGGGAAAGCGGTGGTGGCCGGTACCGGCGTGGGTCAGCGACAGCAGCCGCGAGCCACTGCGCTCGGCAGCGGGGCGCCGGGCGATCAGCTCGTCCGGCAGGTCAAAAGCGAAGTCTTCAACGTTCATCATGCTTTACCGGCATGGTCAGAGGCCGGCGATGATAGCCGATCCGGCGACAGGATTCATGGCCTCTGGCATTCGCCGATTGCCTTGGTATACTGCCGCCCCACTTGCCAGAGTGGCGAAATGGTAGACGCAGTGGATTCAAAATCCACCGGTGGCGACACCGTGCCGGTTCGAGTCCGGCCTCTGGTACCAAGATTTCCTGTCTGCGGGCGTTGCCCGACCCCTGAAGAGGCGGACATGACCGACCCTTCCGCTGGTAAAACCATCGATCTTTTCCGCGCCGACCTGCCGCCTGCACCGCTGTGGCGCCGGCTGGTGGCGATGATCTATGACGGCCTGTTGCTGGTCGCCGTGTGGTTTATCACCGCCGGCATTCTGGTGTCGGTGTACCCGAAAACCGGCCTGCCGATGGACGACGTCGGCGGCGTGCTGGTGCCGGCGGCGGCCGTGCTGCATGGGCTGCTGTTTCCGTTACTGGTGCTGATCACCTGGGGCTTTTACGCCTGGTTCTGGACCCACGGCGGCCAGACCCTCGGCATGCGCGCCTGGAAACTGCTCAGCCGTGATGTGCATCGCCGGCCGATGACATTGCTGCAGACAGTCAGCCGCTTTCTCAGCGGTGTGATTTCCACCGCATTACTCGGTGCTGGCTGGATGATGGCCCTGCTGCCGGCGAAGCAAACCTTGCATGACTCACTGTCTTCCACCGAAACTGTGGTGGTGCCGAAAGCGCGCTGATAATAAAGAGGACGCCAGGATGGCAACGACACCAAGACTGACAGGCATGATCATGGCCGCGCTGGCGCTGGCCGGCTGCGGGGGCGGCACACAGGATGATGGTGCGCCTCGCTCATTAACCTGTGTTACGCCGGTCGACAATCGTTATGCTTCCGCACCAATGCCCTTGGGGTCTCTGGTGCTGGATGAAGAGTTGTTTCAGGGCGGGCTATATTTCGACCCTGCCTTCTACTTTGGCAGCTTTTCAGCATCGATGCTCTCGAGCAATATCGACGGGTTAGCTCTGGTCGATCCAGACACTTTTTCCGGCGCCATCACTGTCACCGGAAAATCCACTGCCCCCGCGCGCAAAGACGGCATCCAGATCGGTATCGGCGGCGGTGGCCTTGATGTTGAAATTGTCATTCCCGAATCCGATTCCTGCATTCTGGGTCTCGACGCGGAAGACCCTGAGTTTGTCTACATCCTCTCGGATGGTCTGCCGGATTACAGCATCAGCAGCTTCCCCAACACTGAAAGCCCGAACGAAGTAATCCCGTGGCAACGGGTATTCCGGGTACCCGCAACACCGGCTCCGGCAGAACAGATCACTGACCTTTCCGCCAGCGCATTTGATGGCGTGATACTGAATGGCGTACTGATCCAGCACCGGGAGAATACCTGCGCCGGCGCCGACTGCGGGCTGCCCTACAGTGCCAATCCAATGCATGCACCGGCGCTGTACGGTATGGATGAGCACCACGCCCACACCCTGACGGACGGCACCTACCATTACCATGGCGACCCGGGCGACCTGTATATCGACGACGGCACCCTGTCCGGCATTATCGGACTGGCCGCCGATGGCTACCCGATTTTTGGCCCCTGGTTCGATGACGACGGAATCATTCGCAAAGCTACCTCCAGTTACCAGCTGAAAAGCGGCTCCATCATGACGGAGGCCGGCGAGTATTTTTATAACGGTACTTATGCGGAAGATTACCAGTACGTCGCTGACAGCGGCGATCTCGACGAATGTAACGGCATGGAAATCGGTGGTCAGTACGGCTATTACGTCACCGAGACCTTCCCCTACATTCTGAATTGCCTTCGTGGCGCCCCGGACAGCTCCTTCAGCTTCCCGAATCCTTAACGAATTTTCAGCGCCCCGTTCCGCAGACCCGGCAAGCCGGGTCTTTGCGGAACGCCAGCGACTTCCATTCCAGCGTCTGCGCATCGAATAACTGCAGCCGTTCATTCAGCGGCAAGCCGACCAGCAACCTGATCGCCTGCAATGCCTGCAAAGTGCCGATCACACCGACCACCGGACCGGCAATGCCGGATTCACTGCACAGTTCATCAGCACTGTCACCGTCGCCATACAGACAGGCGTAGCAGGCAGCATCCTCACGACGCAGATCAAATACCGCCAGCTGGCCACTGAAACGAATAGCAGCGCCGGACACCAGCGGTTTTTTTGCCGTGACGCAGGCAGCATTGACCAGGGTTCGGGTGGCGAAGTTGTCGCTGCAGTCGAGCACCACATCGACAAACGGTACCACTGAAGCCAGCCAGCTTTCATCGACGTAGCCCGGATGCGCGCTTACCTCCACATCAGCATTCAAGGCAGCAAGTTGGGCGGCAAGAGCTTGCGCCTTGTTGCTGCCAATATCCGCTTCACGAAAGCCAATCTGTCGATGCAGATTGGAAATCTCCAGTGTGTCGCCATCAGCGATCAGTAAACGCTGCACGCCGGCACCGGCCAGATGCAGGGCCGCCGGATTGGCAAGCCCACCGGCACCGACAATCAGCACCGATGCCTCACGCAGCTTGTCCTGCCCGGCCAGATCAATTTCCGGCAGCAGGATCTGGCGGCTGTAGCGCAGCAGTTCATCATCACTGAGCATCACGGGCTCCATAAAAACCGAACGTGACCCTTTCGTTGTCACCGTAATCTCGACGGGTTTCGACAGACTGGAATCCGGCAGCATGAAACAGTTCACGAACCGCCGCTCCCTGATCATATCCGTGCTCAAGCGCCAATAATCCACCTGCACGTAATCGTGCCGGCGCACCGCTGACGATCAGACGAATATCATCAAGACCATCATCACCACCAACCAGTGCCGAGCGCGGTTCGAAGCGGACGTCGCCGCGCTGCAGGTGCACATCATTGGCACGAATATAGGGCGGGTTACTGACAATGGCATCAAACGGACCTTGCAACCGCGAATACCAGCTCGACTGCAGTGGCGTCACATTGGCAGCACGCAAGCGGCGGACATTGCGTTCCACCAGATCAAGCACGGCGACCACATAGTCCACCGCGAGCAACTGCCACGTCGGCCTTGCCAATCCCAAACTGATCGCAATGGCACCAGTGCCCGTGCCCAGATCAGCAACCCGGAGCGAATCCTCTGCCGGCAGCGTTTCCAACGCGATGTCGACCAGCAACTCGGTGTCCGGACGCGGAATCAGGGTATCGACCGAGACCAGAAACTCATGACCATAAAACTCGCGCCGCCCAAGCAGGTAGGCCACCGGCTCGCCACTAATACGACGTGCCAGCAGCTGATGAAATTGTGCCGCCAGCACCTCATCGACTTCCCGCTCCGGCCAGGTAAACAGAAAGCTGCGCGGCTTGCCCAGCACATGACACAGCAACAGTTCCGCATCCAGCGCCGGACTGTCGCTGTCCTGCAAACGCCTTTTTGCCTCGGCGAGCAGGCCGGCGATGCTGGTCACGCTGCACCGTCCGCCAGCGCCGCCAGCTGCTCGGCCTGATGTTCGCTCTGCAACGCCGCCAGCACTTCGTCGAGATCGCCCTGAACAATTTCATCAAGCCGGTACAGGGTCAGGTTGATGCGATGGTCGGTCAGGCGCCCTTGCGGGAAATTGTAGGTGCGAATGCGCTCGGAACGATCCCCGGAACCGACCAGTGATTTGCGTGTTGCCGATTGTTCCTGATGACGTTTGCGTTCGCGCTCGTCATACAGCCTGGCCGCCAGCCACGACATGGCCTTGGCCTTGTTCTTGTGCTGGCTGCGCTCCTCCTGACACTCCACCACCACGCCGGTGGGAATGTGGGTAATCCGCACCGCGGAATCGGTGGTATTAACGTGCTGGCCACCGGCGCCGGAGGAGCGATAAGTATCAACGCGAAGGTCCTCGTTGCGGATCTCGATATCGCCAAGATCTTCCGCCTCCGCCATCACCGCCACGGTGCAGGCGGAAGTATGAATCCGCCCCTGCGATTCGGTGGCCGGCACGCGCTGAACCCGATGGGCACCGGACTCGAACTTCAGTTTTGAATACACGCCCTGGCCATGGATGCGGGAAATGATTTCCTTGTAGCCGCCATGTTCGCCCTCGCTGGCGCTAATGACTTCTACCCGCCAACCCTGCCGGTCGGCATAGCGCGAATACATCCGGAACAGGTCGCCGGCAAAAATCGCCGCCTCATCGCCGCCGGTGCCGGCGCGGATCTCGAGAAAGACGTTGGCGTTGTCACGCGGGTCCCTGGGCAGCATCAGGCGCTGCAATTCCTGCTCGAACTGCTCGGCGCGGCCCTGCGCTGCCGCCAGTTCATCCTCGCCCATGGCACGCATTTCCGGGTCGCTATCCGCCAGCATCAGCTGCGCCGCTTCGCTGTCCTCGCGAGCCTGATGCCATTGGCGATGGCAGGCCACCACCGGTTCCAGCTCGGCATACTCACGGGAATATTCGCGAAAACGGTTCTGGTTACTGATTACCGAGGCATCGGACAACAGCGCCGACAATTCCTCGTGACGCTCCACCAATCGGTCGAGTTTCTGCTTGAGGCGCGGAGTCATGACTATTCTTCAGGTTGGCGGGCGGGAGTATCTTCGCTGACGGCATCATCAAGCAGGATTTCACGGGCGATGCGCAGGGCATCCTCTCTTTTTTCTGCGGCCAGGCGACGCAGCTGCACACTGGGCGCATGCAGGATCTTGTTGATCAGGCTTTGCTGGAAGCGCTGCATCACTTCGGCCGGATCCTGTCCGGCTTCCAGCTGACGCAGGGCGCGCTGCAACTCAGCACCGGCATGCAGCTGCATTTTTTCCCGATAGGCCTTGACGGTATCCACCGCGTCCAGCTCGCGGGATTCGCGCTCGTGGCGCAGCAACGCTTCATCAATCAGTTTTTCCGCTTCCCGGGCAGCATCACGACGCTGACGGACATTGCTCTCGATCGCCTCATGGAGATCGTCGACGGTATAAAGATAAACGTCACCGAGCTTGCCGACTTCCGGCTCGATATCGCGCGGCACGGCAATATCGACCATAAACATGGGCCGGTGCCGACGTTTTTTCAGAGCCCGCTCGACTACACCCTTGCCAAGCACCGGCACCGGGCTGGCGGTGCAGCTGATAATAATGTCGGCGTGCTCAAGCGCACCCGGCAATTCTTCCAGCGTGATCGCCCGGCCACCAATTTCTTCCGCCAGAACCTGGCCACGCGCCAGCGTCCGGTTGGCCACTACCAGTTCTGCCACCTGCTGTTCTTTCAGATGGCGGGCCACCAGCGTCACCATTTCCCCGGCACCAATCAGCAACGCCCGGGAAGTCGACAGGTCAGCAAAGATATGCCGGGCAAAGGATACCGCCGCGTAGGCAACCGACACCGGATGGGTACCAATACCGGTGTCGGTACGAATCCGTTTCGCCACCGCAAACACCTGCTGGAAATAACGCGCCAGCCGGGCACCGAGCACGCCACTGTCATTGGCATGGGAATAGGCGTCACGCATCTGGCCAAGAATCTGCGGCTCACCGAGTACCAGCGAATCGAGCCCGCCGGCCACTCGCATCATATGACGCAGGGCATCCTGATTACGGTACTGGTACATGGCCCGGCGCAGGGAGGCATCGGGCAGCTGCTGGTGACGTGCCAGCCAGCCGGCAAGATCCGGCGAGGTGCCTTCCGCCAGACAGTAGATTTCGGTGCGATTACAGGTCGACAGCACCGCCACTTCCTGCACACCGGGCTGCTGACGCAGCTCGCGCAGCGCCGCGTCCAGTGCTGCCCCGGTCAGCGATACCCGCTCACGCAGCGCAACATCGGCGGTGGTGTGGTTAAGACCCGCTGTCAGTAATTCCATAAACAGGATTATTCATCGGCGCGCAGGCAGGGGCGAGCATTTTGCGGCAATCCCCCCCCTTAAACAATGGAACCGGATGGCAATAGGCCTGTCAGGGACCCTGACCCTGTGCCATGATTGGCCCCTGCTAACCTGCCAGCTGAGATGATGACCAATCCGATGTTTTCGTTGCCTTTTCCGCGACGCCTGATGGCACTGTCGGCAGCCCTGCTGGTGCTGGCTGGCTGCGCAAGCCGCCCTGAAGTACAGCCGCAGCCGGAACCTGTCGAGAAGCCGGCCCCGGCGGAGCCCACCTACAGCGCCGAAACCCTTGCCGATCTGCTGGTGGCCGAGGTCTCCGCCCAGCGCAATGTGCTGGGTGTCACGCTCGGCTACTACGGCCGTGAGGCGATTCGCCACCGTGACCCGAAGATTGCAGAACAGGCCGCCAGACTGGCGGCCTATCTAGATGATCCGCTACTGACCATAGAGCTCGGGGAGATCTGGCTGGCCGGTGAGCCGGACAGCGCCGAGGCCCATGAGCTGCTGACCATCGCTCAGGTCCAGACCGGCGATGTCGAGGGTGCTGCCGGACATATCGACGTACTGCTCAAGCACCACCCGGATCAGGCGCTGATGCGTCTGGTTGGCCAGGCCCGCGGCCTTGATAGCGACGGTAACGTGGCGCTGCTTGAGGCGCTGGCCAGTCTGACCGACCGCCATCCGGATCAGGCACCGCTCTGGTATGCCCGCGCCCTGCATCTGCAACAACAGGACCAGCTGGAAGCCGCGCTCGCTGCCTGTGAAAAGGCGCTGAGCAAGAACAATCAGCACGAGGATGCACTGCTACTGAAAGCACGGCTGCTGTATCAGCTGGACCGCAAGCCGCAAGCCTGGAAACACCTGACCGGGCTGCTCAAGCGCTACCCCGATGCCAAGCGCGTTCGGGTGCTGTATGTGCGCCTGTTGCTGGAAGATGGCCGGCGCAAGGAAGCCAGCGAACAGCTGGCCATCCTCGCCGAGCGTCACCCCGATGATCAGGAGCTGCGCTTCTCACTGGCGCTTTTCGGCATGGAAAAGGGTGCCCGTGACGAAGCCAGCGAAGCACTGAAGGCGCTGCTGGAAGAGGGCTTCCGTCCCGACGATATGCACCTGTATCTGGCCCGTGCCGCAGAAATGGACAAGGACCCGAACGCGGCGATCGAACATTACCTGCAGGTCAGTGCCGGCGAGTCGCAGCTGCGCGCCCGGGTACAGGCCGCCCGGCTGCTTTTCCAGACCCGTCAGGATGCCCGTGCCGCCGCCCTGCTGGCCGAATTGCGTGACCAGCACCCGGACCAGATGCCGGCGCTTTACGTCGCCGAAGCCGACATGCTCAGCCAGCGTCAGGACTATCTGCCGGCGATCGCGCTACTGAACAGCGCGCTGAGTGATTTCCCGAATGACACCGACCTGCTTTATGCCCGCGCCATGACTGCCGAGAAGCTGGGCAATATCGACCAGCTGGAAGCCGACCTGCGGCGCATGCTGGAGCTGCAACCGGATGATCCGGTGGCGCTGAACGCTCTGGGCTATACGCTGGCAGATCGCACCGACCGGCATCAGGAGGCGTTGCGCTATATCAGCCGCGCGCTGGAACAGCGACCGGATGACCCGGCGGTGATGGACAGCATGGGCTGGGTGCTATATCGCCTTGGCCGTCCGGACGAAGCCCTGCCGCACCTGCAACAAGCCTGGGAGCTGTTCCCGGACCCGGAAGTCGCCAGCCATCTCGGCGAAGTGCTGTGGGTGCTCGGCCAGCAGGACGAGGCACGCCGGGTCTGGCGCGACGCCATGCAGCGCAAGCCGGATAACGCCCTGATCCCGGCAGTGGTCGAACGACTGACCGGCTCGCCAACACCATGATCAGACTGTCGCTGATTGCGCTGATGCTATTGCTCAGCGCCTGTCAGACTCGTCTTCCTGTCGGCCCCCTGCCAGATAGTGTCGACAACCTGCAGAACTGGAACCTGTCCGGCCGGCTCGGTTATCGCGCCGGCAATGACGGCGGCTCGGCGAGCATTGACTGGCGCCAGCGCCATCCCGAGGGGGAAATCCATTTCTCCGGGCCAGTTGGCATTGGCAGCGCCCGACTGTTCTGGGCCCCCGGCAGTGCCGAGCTGGATACCGGCAAGGAGCAGCTCAGCGCCGCCAACAGTGCCGAGCTGGCGTGGCGGTTGACCGGCCTGTGGTTGCCGGTGGAAGCCCTGCAGTTCTGGGTCCGCGGCCTGCCCTGGCCGGATGCGGTCTGGGAAGAGCAGCGTAACGACCTCGGCCAGCTGACCGAGCTGCAACAACTGGGCTGGTCCCTTACCTTTTCCGACTATCTGTCCAGCGGCGCACTGACGCTGCCACAGCGCATCCGTGCCAGCCATGACAATCAGCGCTTTACGCTGGTAATCCGCAAGTGGGAGCCGCTGCCGTGAACTTCAGCCTCCCGGCACCGGCAAAACTGAACCTGTTTCTGCATATCACCGGCCGCCGCAATGATGGCTACCATACCCTGCAAACCGTATTTGCCCTGCTGGACAGCGGCGATACCCTGCATTTTTCATCCGCTGGGCAACTGACACTGGAGGCGCCAGCGGCACTCGGTGGCGACGACAATCTGATAATGCGTGCGGCGCGCGCGCTGCAGAACGCCACCGGCTGTCGGCAGGGCGCGGCGATCCGGCTCGATAAACGACTGCCGGCGGGCGGCGGCGTCGGTGGCGGCTCCAGCGACGCCGCCACCACCCTGCTCGGCCTCAACCATCTGTGGCAATTGCAGCTCAGCACTGATGAGCTGGCCAGAATCGGTCTGACGCTTGGCGCCGATGTGCCGGTATTCGTACGTGGCCACAGCGCCTGGGCGGAAGGCGTCGGTGAGCGATTGCAGCCGCTTGATCTGCCGGAACAAATCTATGTCGTCGTCCATCCCGGCGTAAGTGTTTCAACCGCCGCAATTTTCGCCGATCCGCAATTGACAAGGCATACCCCCGAAAGTAGAGTAGCTGCCTTTCTTGGACCGGGTGCGGAGACTCTCTTCCGCAATGATTGCGAACCGGTTGTCACGCGGCTTTTTCCTGATATTCGCGAGGCATTGGACTGGCTGAGAAAGCAGACGGGTAACGCCCGACTGACCGGCACCGGCGCATGTATTTTTGCCCGCGTCGCCGACCAGCAACAAGGCGAAGACGTGCTTCGCCGATTGCCATCCACATGGCAAGGTTTCGTGGCCCGCAGTGTGAATGAATCGCCCGCCCATGCAGCGCTGGCGCAACTGCGGAACACAGCAAGGTAAGTGTTGGGGTGTCGCCAAGTTGGTAAGGCAACGGGTTTTGATCCCGTCATTCCCAGGTTCGAGTCCTGGCACCCCAGCCAATTTTTTCTCGCCGATTTTTTCCTGCACATCGCTGACGTCAACACTGACGAAAACAGGAGACACCTGTGTCCAAGCTCGTGGTCTTTACCGGCAACGCCACCCCCGAACTTGCCCGCGCCATGGTGCGCCACCTGAACATTCCCCTCGGCGCCGCCGACGTCGGCACCTTCAGTGACGGCGAAGTCTCCATCGAAATCCATGAAAATGTGCGCGGCAAGGACGTATTTATCGTTCAGTCCACTTGCGCGCCGACCAACGACAACCTGATGGAACTGGTGGTGATGGCTGATGCGCTACGCCGCTCCTCCGCCGGCCGTATCACCGCTGTGGTGCCCTACTTCGGCTACTCCCGTCAGGATCGCCGGGTGCGTTCTGCGCGGGTGCCGATCACCGCGAAAGTTGTTGCCGACATGATTACCGGTGTTGGCGTTGACCGCGTAGTAACGGTGGATCTGCACGCTGACCAGATTCAGGGCTTCTTTGATATTCCGGTGGACAACGTTTATGCCACCCCGCTGATCGTTGCCGATATCGAACGGCAGAACTATGACGACCTGATGGTGGTGTCTCCCGACGTTGGCGGCGTGGTGCGCGCCCGGGCGCTGGCCAAGCAACTGGACGATGCCGACCTGGCGATCATCGACAAGCGCCGGCCGAAAGCCAACGAATCGCAGGTGATGCACATCATTGGTGAAGTAGAAGGCCGCAGCTGCGTGATCGTCGACGACATGGTCGATACCGCCGGCACCCTGTGCAAGGCTGCTCAGGCACTGAAAGATCACGGCGCCAAGAAAGTCATCGCCTACTGTACCCACCCGATCCTGTCCGGCCCGGCCATCGACAATATCAACAAGTCGGCGCTGGATCAGCTGGTGGTCACCGACACCGTACCGCTGTCCGAGGCGGCCAAGGCCACCGGCCGTATCCGGGTGCTGTCACTGGCGCCGATGCTGGCCGAGACCATCCGTCGCATCAACAACGAAGAGTCGCTGTCGGCGATGTTTGACCGACTTGAGTTGATCTGATCTCTCTGCCAGACCGATAAGAAGGCCGCCTGTTATGGCGGCCTTTTTTGTTTGCCCGTTGTTGATCGCAGTGAACGTCCCGGCCAGAGAGGCGGCAAGCACCTCCCGGGACCCGCCGTGAATCCATCCCTGGAGGCTTGGGTTCGGCATCCATGCCTCACACAGTCCCGGGAGGTGCTTGCCGCCTCTCTGGCCTCACCCATTACTGCTTCCCCGGCGCTGCAGAAAAAGCAGATGTGAGGCCCCATCCGTTTTCGGGCCTTTCCGGGACCCTCGGAGCCATGGATGGCGGAGAGGAGCTACAGGGACGTACTCGTGCGTGTCCCGGAAAGGCCCGAAAACGGATGGGGCCGGCGAGGATCACTGCCATCCTCCCCGAAAGCACCCGCCACTCCCGGAACACCGCTGGCAGTGGATTTCAGCCCCGGATTCGACCATAATCGCGCCCCCGCGAGCCCTTCCGGCTGGCGGGCCGCATGCAGTTCTGGTCGCGGATTGCAGCGGAACATGACCTTTTGGAGAGTCCCATGAGCAACGAATTTACCCTGAATGCCGAGGCCCGTGCCGACGCCGGGAAAGGTGCGAGCCGCCGCCTGCGTCATACCGCGCGTATCCCCGGCATTATCTACGGTGGCAGCAAAGAGCCGGCGATGATCAGCATCGAAACCCGCGAGCTGGTCAAGGCGCTGGAAAACGAAGCCTTCTACAGCCATATCCTGACCATCAACGTTGGCGGCAAGAAAGAGCAGGCGGTTATCCGTGACCTGCAGCGTCATCCTGCCAAGGGCTACCCGATGCACGCAGACTTCCTGCGCGTCGACAAGACCCACAAGATCACCATGATGGTTCCGGTTCACTTCCTGAACGAAGACAAGTGCACGGGCGTGAAGAACGAAGGCGGCGAAATCCAGCACAACCTGGCCGAAGTTGAAGTCAGCTGTCTGCCACAGAACCTGCCGGAGTTCCTTGAAGTCGACATGACCGACGTCACGCTGAACCAGGTAGTTCACCTGTCCGACATCAAACTGCCGAAGGGCGTTGAGCTGGTTCAGCTGGCTCACCAGCACGACCTGCCGGTTGTCGCAGTACACGCCAAGAAAGGCGCTGCTGCTGATGAGGCAGCTGCTGGCGAAGGCGAAGCAGAAGCCTGATAGCGGTTTGTTAAGTAATAGAGGGATCTGACGTTGTGGCGGAACCGGTTCTGTTAATCGTTGGTCTGGGCAATCCGGGCCGCGAATACGAGGACACCCGCCACAACGCCGGCGCCTGGTACGTCAACGCCCTGGCGCGCAGCCGGGGCGTTTCGCTTTCTGAAGACAAGAAATATTTCGGCCTCACTGGCACCTTCACCTTTGAAGGCAACCAGGTGCGCCTGCTGATCCCCAACACCTATATGAATCGCAGCGGTCAGGCGACTTCCGCGCTGGCAAATTTTTTCAAGATTCCGACCACCCAGATGCTGGTGGCGCACGATGAACTTGACCTTGCTCCGGGCACCATTCGCCTGAAAATCGGCGGCGGCCACGGCGGTCACAACGGCCTGCGCGATATCGTCAGCTGCCACGGTAACCAGAACAACTTTATTCGCCTGCGCGTGGGCATTGGTCACCCCGGCAACGCCGCACTGGTGACACCACATGTGCTCGGCAAACCGCCGGCTGCAGACCGGGAAAAAATCGAACGCGCCATTGATGAAGCGGTGAGCTACAGCGCCGACATTATGCGTGGCGATATCAACCGGGTGATGAACAGCCTGAACGGCTTCAAAGCCTGAAGCGATCCTTCTGGTAACGACGTAATACCCACTGCCCTGCCGCACTTTCCCGAATTGGCAACAACGCTTCCTGCACCGCCTGCGGTTGCTGCTCGAACGGCATCATGTCCCACGGCGTGCCCGGCGGCGACAGCAGCGGTGCATACAACGAGGCCGCGGCAATATCCGCCAGCGTCAACCGCTTGCCGACCAGATAACGCTCCGGATCGCCCTTGATGCAGCGATCAATCAGCGCCAGCCCCTCGCGCACTTTCTCCCCTGCTGCCGCGACCCTGTCCGGACGAATGCCGTACAGCTGGGCCACGCCCTTCTCCGTCACCGGCACCAGCAGGCGCTTGATGATCGTCGGCAGGTTGTAGGGATCAAACATGGCATCCATCACCGCCGGCTGACCGAGCACCAGACCATACATCCAGCGGCGCACGTAGATGCCGTAACGATCAAACTGCTGCTCCAGCTCGATCACTTTCTGGCGGTCGTCCCCGGCTGCCGGGATCAGCGGATCGTTCGGGTAATACTTTTCGAGATAGTAGGCAATTCTGGTGGAGTCGCCGACGGTGCGCTTGCCGTCACGCAGGACCGGCAGGGTATCGATATTCGCCATCAGCCGGGTGCGCAGGCGGTGCGGGCCCGGCAACAGGTTGCGGGTCACGTAGGGCAGGCCCTTGTGATCGAGCTGCCAGCGGCTTTTCTCGCAGTAATGGGATATCGGGAACTGGTACAGGATGCGGGTCTGGCTCATCGGGCTCCTCCTTGGTCCGACGAGTCTAGCGGCGGGTCCGGATCAGGCAGAGGCAGGGGCGCCGCGGTCAACCGTCATTGCGGTCAGGTTGGGTTTCTGTTTTGCGGTGACTTTGCGTTGGCTCGGCAGTGAACTCCCGGCCTGCTGGAGGAATTGGCCCTCTCCGGGACACGCACGAGTACGTCCATGTAGCTCCTCTCCGCCATCCTTGGCTCCGAGGGTCCCGGAGAGGGCCAATTCCTCCAGCAAGCCTTGCATCTGCTCGTTTTCAATGTCTTCACCAATCCGCAAACTCCGTTCATGGCAGGATGTCAGGCGCGGAGTGCGGTGTGCACTTCCCGGGACCCTCGGAGCCATGGATGGCGGAGAGGAGCTACAGGGATGTACTTGCCGCGTGTCCCGGGAAGTGCACACCGCACTCCGCGCCGGCGAAGGTGGCACGTAACCTGAACGGGAGCAGTACCTTCTCCGGGATTCTGCTAGAATCGCGCCTCATTTTTTCGAGGGGCAAACCATGGGCTTCAAGTGCGGTATCGTCGGCCTGCCGAACGTCGGTAAATCCACCCTGTTCAATGCCCTGACCAAGGCCGGCATCGAAGCCCAGAACTTCCCGTTCTGCACCATCGAGCCAAACACCGGCGTCGTGCCCATGCCGGACCCGCGGCTGGAGCAGCTCGCTGCCATCGTCAAGCCGCAACGCATCCTGCCGACCACCATGGAATTCGTCGACATCGCCGGCCTGGTTGCCGGCGCCTCGCAAGGTGAAGGCCTGGGCAACAAATTCCTCGCCAACATCCGTGAAACCGACGCCATCGCCCACGTCGTGCGCTGCTTCGAAGACGACAACGTCATCCACGTGTCCGGCAAGGTGGCACCGCTGGCCGACATTGAAACCATCAATACCGAGCTGGCACTGGCCGACATGGACACCGTGGAAAAGGCCCTGCTGCGCGCCCAGAAAGCCGCCAAGGGACAGGACAAGGAAGCCGCCGCCGTGGTCAAGGTGCTGGAGAAACTGCAGCCGGCCCTGAACGAAGGCAAACCGGCCCGCAGCGTCGACCTGGATGAGGACGAACTGAAGCGCCTGCGCTCCTACAACCTGCTGACCCTGAAGCCGACCATGTACATCGCCAACGTGGCCGAAGACGGATTCGAAAACAACGCCCTGCTGAAAGCGGTGGAAGAACTGGCCGCCAGTGAAAACAGCCAGGTGGTGCCGATTTGCGCCAAGATCGAATCGGAAATCGCCGAACTGGATGACGACGAAAAGGCCGAATTCCTCGGCGAAATGGGCATGGACGAGCCGGGCCTGAACCGGGTGATCCGCGCCGGCTACCGTCTGCTTGGCCTGCAGACCTACTTCACCGCCGGCAAGCAGGAAGTCCGCGCCTGGACCATCCCGATTGGCGCCACCGCGCCGAAAGCGGCCGGCGTGATCCATACCGATTTTGAAAAAGGCTTTATCCGTGCCGAAGTGACTGCCTTCGACGACTTTATCGCCGGCAACGGCGAGCAAGGCGCCAAGGACGCCGGCAAGTGGCGGCTGGAAGGCAAGGAATACGTGGTTCAGGACGGTGACGTGGTGCATTTCCGCTTTAACGTCTGACGCCCTGAAATTACCCGACGGGCCGGTTGACAGCCCCGGCCGGGTGCCGGAAAATGCGCGGCCTCACTGGCTGGTCCGGTGAGAGCGCAATCAGAAAAAGGCTACATAGCTCAGTTGGTTAGAGCACAGCACTCATAATGCTGGGGTCGGTGGTTCAAATCCACCTGTAGCCACCATCCTTCCTCCGTACTGCTCACCTCCGCATACCTGCCTTTACCGCTTCGACCTGAAAGTGGTGAAATTGCCGTGCTCCCAATCCGCCGCGCCAGACAAGGAAATCCTGCTATGAGCAACGACTCCCCACAAGGCAACACCATCAAGATTGTCTATGTGCTGTACCTCGCCTCCCTGATCTTCGGTATTACCAGCCTGATCGGCGTGATCGTCGCCTATGTGAATCAGGGGCAGGGTAATGAAACCGAATCCGCGCATCTGCGCTACCAGATCCGCACCTTCTGGATCGGTTTCCTGTACGCGGTAATCTGCGGCATCACCTCGGTGGTGGGCATTGGCTTGCTGCTGTTCGTCGCCCTGCTGATCTGGTGGATCGTGCGCAACGTCAAGGGGCTGATGGCGATCAACGCCGGCAAGGCGCCAGACAATGTTGAGAGCTGGTTGATCTGATCGAACCGGTCCAATCGGCAACGCGGCAAGGACCGCCATAAAAAAGCCGCCGGCACCTGAACAGGTTGCCGGCGGCTTTTTGTTTGCCTGTGGTGTCAGGCCGTTGCCACCTGCTTCACCCCCTCACCCTCCTCCACCGAACTGCGGATCAGGTGATCAAACGCGCCCAGTGACGCCTTGGCACCCTCGCCCATGGCGATGATGATCTGCTTGTACGGCGCAGTGGTGCAGTCGCCGGCGGCGAACACGCCGGGCACGCTGGTCTGGCCGCGGGCGTCGACTTCGATCTCACCACGGTTGCTCAGCGCCACCGTGCCTTTCAGCCAGTCGGTATTGGGCACCAGGCCGATTTGCACAAACACACCTTCAAGATCGAGCTTCACCACTTCGTCGTTAGTGCGGTTCTTGTAGGTCAGGCCGGTCATGCGCTGGCCGTCACCATGCACTTCGGTGGTCAAGGCCGACACCACAATGCTGACGTTCGGCAGGCTGCGCAGTTTGCGCTGCAGTACTTCGTCGGCGCGCAGCTTGCTGTCGAATTCGATCAGGGTGACATGGGCAACTACGCCGGCCAGATCAATCGCGGCTTCGACACCGGAGTTACCGCCACCAATCACCGCCACACGCTTGCCCTTGAACAGCGGGCCGTCGCAGTGCGGGCAGTAGGCAACACCGCGGCCGCGGTATTCCTGCTCGCCGGGGACGTTCATTTCGCGCCAGCGGGCGCCGGTGGCAATCAGCACGGATTTGCTTCTTAGCACTGCACCATTGGCCAGATGAATTTCACTGACGGTGCCCGGCACCAGCTTGGCCGCGCGCTGGTTGTTCATGATGTCGACGTCGTAGGCCTTGACGTGTTGCTCAAGGCCGGCGGCCAGTTTCGGGCCGTCGGTTTCGTTGACGGAAATAAAATTCTCGATCGCCATGGTGTCGAGCACCTGGCCACCGAAACGCTCGGCCAACACGCCAGTGCGAATACCCTTGCGGGCGGCATAGATCGCTGCAGCAGCACCGGCCGGGCCACCGCCGACGATAAGCATGTCGAAGGTGTCCTTGCTGTTGAGTTTTTCCGCATCACGCTCGGCGGCGCCGCTGTCGGCTTTCGACAGGATTTCTTCCAGCGTCATCCGGCCCTGACCGAAGGCTTCCCCGTTCAGCAGCACGGTGGGCACTGCCATCACCTGACGGGCATTAACCTCGTCCTGGAACAGGGCGCCATCAATCATGGTGTGGCGCACGCCGGGGTTCAGTGCAGCCATCAGGTTCAGTGCCTGAACCACGTCCGGGCAGTTGTGGCAGCTCAGGGAAATATAGGTTTCGAAGTGAAATTCGCCGCGCAGACCCTTGATCTGCTCGATGATGTCCGCCTCGACTTTCGCCGGGTAACCGGACACCTGCAACAGGGCCAGCACCAGCGAGGTAAATTCATGGCCCATGGGCAGGCCGGCAAAATGTACGCCGGTGTCTTCGCCGGGGCGGTTCACGGCAAAGGTCGGCTTGCGAATATCGGCATTGTCACCGTGACGCAGACTGATCTTGTCGGTCAGCGAGACGATGTCTTCCAGCAGCGCGGTCATTTCCCGCGACTTGTCTCCAGCGTCGGTATAGGCCACCAGCTCGATCGGGTTGACGAGCTTTTCGAGGTAAGCACGCAATTGGGTTTTCAGATTGGCATCAAGCATGGTCCCGTCCTTTTGCTGGAGATTTCGGATAAAAAATTCAAACATCACCGGCGCTTGTGGCGCCGGCGCAAACCTGCGTCCGGATCGCGGACGCAGGCTGTTCGGTCAAGGCTGAAATCAGATTTTGCCAACCAGATCGAGCGACGGTGCCAGGGTGGCTTCGCCTTCTTTCCACTTGGCCGGGCAGACTTCACCCGGGTGTGCGGCCACGTACTGGGCCGCTTTGACTTTGCGCAGCAGCTCGGAGGCATCACGGCCGATGCCGCCGGCGTTGACTTCGATGATCTGGATCTTGCCGGCCGGATCAATCACGAAGGTGCCACGCTCGGCCAAGCCTGCTTCTTCAATCATCACTTCGAAGTTGCGCGAGATCAGGCCGGTCGGATCGCCGATCATCGGGTACTGGATTTTCTTGATGGTGTCGGAAGTGTCGTGCCATGCCTTGTGGGTGAAATGGGTGTCGGTGGAAACGCTGTAGATTTCCACACCCATTTTCTTGAATTCGGCGTAGTTGTCGGCCAGGTCGCCGAGCTCGGTCGGGCAGACAAAGGTAAAGTCCGCCGGGTAGAAGAACACCACCGACCACTTGCCTTTCAGGTCCGCGTCGGAAACGTCGATAAATTTACCGTTGTGGTATGCGGTGGCCTTGAACGGCTTCACTTCAGTGTTGATCAGGTTCGCCATGTGCTTAGCTCCTTGGTTTGTTTGTCGGGGATTCGGTATCGGCTACTCGACCGAAGCCCGCATGTTAGGGGCTGAGCTGGCAGAAATTAAGTTGATGATTTTCACTGGTGCAATAGGGTATATCTATCGCATTGCTATCCCGATCAGCGCTATTCTCCCGACCTTGACGCCGCGGTCCGCATTCTGGACCCCTTTCTGGAGCCCTTTGCAATGGAGCGAACCATGCGCTTTGCCCTGCTGCTACTCGGACTGCTGGCCGGCACCGCCCATGCCGACTGCGGCAACCTGCTCGATTACAGCCACCGCAGTCTTGCCAGCGAGGAGACCGTCAACCTGTGTTCTGCCTATCAGGGCAAGGTGGTGTTGGTGGTGAACACCGCCAGCCAGTGCGGCTACACCGGTCAGTTCAAGGATCTTGAAGCGCTTTACCAGAAATACCGCGAGCGGGGTCTGGTGGTGCTCGGCTTTCCTTCCGCCGACTTCCGTCAGGAACACGGCAGCGAGGAGAAAACCGCCTCGGTCTGCTACATCAATTACGGGGTGACCTTTCCCATGTTTGCCACCAGCCGGGTCCGTGGTAATGACGCCAATGGCCTGTTTCAGGCGCTGGCAAAGGCTCAGGGCGAGCCGGCCTGGAATTTTCACAAGTATCTGATTGGCCGCGATGGCCGCGTGCTCAGTTCGTTTGCCTCGCGGGTCACGCCGCTGAACAGTCCGCTGGAGGCGGCGGTCAAAGCCGCGCTGGCGGAATAACAGGTAACCGTCAGATAACACATTCGGCTAGCTGCCCTTCGGCCTTTGCTGGCCGCTGGTGGCGGCGCTTTGTTAAGGTTGCAGTTCCGTTTTGCAGGACGTCGTCTTGAGTCACTCCGTATACAAGGATCGGCTGCGTGAAAAGCTGCGCCGCCAGACCGAGGATTTTGTTGCCCGCGGTGGTCAGATCGACCGGGTTGCGCCCGGCGTGTCCGGCCGTGGCGACGCCCTGCGTCCACCCCCGGCGACACATTTCAATGCCGGTCCGCGGCAGGACCGCACGCCGGTTCCCGAAGTGGTTGCCGCCATCGAGCTGCGGCGCAAGCAGAAAAGCATCAAACGCAATGCCACTGGCCGGATTAACAAGCCACGGCGAACGCTGGTATACGACGATTTTGGTGAACCGCTTCGCTGGGAATGGAAAGACCAATAACAGGAGAGGATCTATGAAGTTACGACACTGGATGATGATGGTGCTGTTGGCCTTTAGCGTGCCCGCCATGGCAGAGATCAAGGAGCGTCAGGTCGCCCTGCCAGATAATCTGGGCACCGCCGTGGTGTACTCCGCCAAGGGCAAGAAACCGGGCCCCGGTGTGATTGTCGTGCATGAGTGGTGGGGGCTGAACGACTACGCCCGCAATCGCGCCCGCCAGCTGGCAGAAGAAGGCTTTACCGCGATCGCCGTGGATATGTACGGCCATGGCAAGATTGCCGACCACCCGAAGGATGCCAAGGCCTTTATGGAAGCGGCCTTTGCCGAGCCGGAAAAAATGAATGCCCGGTTTAACGCCGCGCGGGAACTGCTGGCGGCCGAGCGCAATGTCGACCCGGCGAAAATTTATGGCGTCGGTTACTGCTTCGGCGGTGCCGTGGTGCTGAATCAGGCACGCATGGGCGCCGACCTTGCCGGCGTTGCCAGCTTCCATGGCAGCCTCGGCACCACCAGTCCGGCCAAGGAGGGTAGCGTCAAGGCCCGCCTGCTGGTTGCCACCGGTGGCGCCGATCCGATGGTGCCGGCCCAGCAGGTTGGCCAGTTTGTCACCGAGATGTCGAGCGCCGGTGCAGCGCTTGAGCTGCTCAGCTTCCCCGGCGTGCTGCACAGCTTCACCAATCCCGGCGCCACCGCAGTGGGCAAGCAGTACGAGATGCCGCTGGCCTATGACGAGGCCGCCGACAAGGCAAGCTGGGACGCGCTGATGCAATTCATTCGCTGAAACCGGACTGATATCGTCCCTGCCCTGTCTCTGCCGGGCCCGGGCGCCTATAATGCGCGCCCCAACCGGCAGACCGGCAGCCCTTCATGACAGATTTTGCCCTCGGCCAGCGCTGGCTCAGCGAAACCGAGACCGAGCTTGGCCTCGGTATCATTCAGCACATCGATTATCGCCTCGTTACCGTTTACTTCCCTGCCTGCGAAGAAGAACGCACTTACGCCCGTAACAATGCACCGCTGGCGCGGATGAGTTTTGCCGTCGGTGACAACATCACCACCGCAAAAGGCGAGCAGCTGCAGGTTGCCGCCGTGCGCGAGATCGACGGCCTGCTGATTTATCAGGCCTGCCCGGAAGGTGATCCCGCTGCCATGCAGCTGGTGCCGGAAAGCCAGCTTGGCCACCAACTCGATTTGCGCACCGCCAGCGATCGCCTGTTTGCCGGGCAGCTGGATACTTCCGGCTGGTTCAGCCTGCGTCATGCCGCCATGCAGGCGCAGGATCAGTTGGCCCGCTCGCCGGTGCGCGGGCTGATGGGACCGCGCATCGACCTGATTGGTCATCAGCTGCATATTGCCCATGAAGTGGGCCATCGTTTCGCCCCGCGGGTGCTGCTTGCCGATGAAGTCGGCCTTGGCAAAACCATTGAGGCGGGGATGATCCTGCATCAGCAGCTGCGCACGCACCGCGCCGAGCGGGTACTGATTGTGGTGCCGCCGGCGCTGGTGCATCAGTGGTTTGTGGAAATGGTGCGGCGCTTCAACCTGCACTTCAGTATTTTTGACGCGTCACGACTGGAAGCGCTGCGGCATGAATATCTGCCGGCCCGCGCTGACGACGACGAACTGGTGGATATCTCTGCCCTGCCCAATCCGTTCCAGAGCGAACAGCTGGTGCTGATCAGCAGTGACTTCCTGCTCGCATGCGATATCGACGAACTCACCGGCGCCGGCTGGGACCTGTTGGTGGTGGACGAAGCCCACCATCTGGAGTGGTCGCCGGAGCAACCGAGCGCCGCCTATCTGCGCGCCGAAGCGCTGGCGCGCGCCTCGCGTGGCGTGCTGTTGCTGACGGCAACACCGGAACAGCTTGGCCGCGAGAGTCATTTTGCCCGCTTGCGCCTGCTCGACCCGGATCGCTACCCGTCACTGCCACAGTTTCTCGCCGAACAGGATCAGTACCGGCAAGTGGCCGAGCTGGCTGCTGCACTGCATGACAGCGATGCGTGGTCGCCAGAATTAAAACAGCGCGCGGCAGAATATGTTGCCGATGTCAGCATCGAGGAAAACAACCGCGAGCTGATCCTGCGTGAACTGATTGATCGCAGCGGCACCGGCCGGGTGATGTTTCGCAACACCCGCAAGCATGTGCAGGGATTCCCGGCGCGCCTGCCGCAGCCGGTGGCCCTGCCCTGCCCGCAGGAATACTTGCCGCAACCGGACGATGATATCGACCAGCGCCTGTTCCCGGAGCGGTTGTTCAGTGACGATCGCTGGTGCGAACTCGACAGCCGCTGCCAGTGGCTGGTGGAGTTTCTTCGCCAGCACCGCCGCGACAAGGTGCTGGTGATCTGCTCACGCAGTGAAACCGCCAGCGAACTGCAGGCCTGGCTGAATTACAAACATGGCCTGAGCGTTGGCGTGTTCCATGAATACATGGATCTGATTGCCCGCGATCGCGCCGCCGCCTGGTTTGCCGAAGAAGAAGATGGCGCCCAGGCGCTGGTCTGTTCGGAAATCGGCAGCGAAGGTCGCAACTTCCAGTTTGCCCATCATCTGGTGCTGTTCGATCTGCCGCGCAATCCGGACTTGCTGGAACAACGCATCGGCCGCCTTGACCGGATTGGCCAGACGCAGGATATCCGCATTCATATCCCCTACTTGAAGGATCACGCTCAGGAAGTGTTGCTGCGCTGGTACCACGACGGGATGGACGCCTTCAGCCAGCCCAATGCCGCCGGCTCGCTGATTCGTCAGGACACCGCCGCCTTGCTGGAGCAGGCGATGCTGAAGCCGGCCGACAATGTCCTGCTTGAGCAGCTGATCGAGACCACCCGCGCCGCCAGTCAGCGCGCCCGTGAATTGCTGGATGCCGGCCGGGATCGGCTGCTGGAGCTGTCGTCATTCGATCCGGATAAGGCGTCGACACTGGTCGGGCAACTGGCCGAGGCTGACGGGCAATCGCCGATGCCGTTTATGGAGCAGGTGTTCGAACGCTACGGCGTCGAACAGGAGGATCACTCCGATAAGGCCTGGATCCTGATGCCCGGCCCGCAGATGGTGAGTTCATTCCCCGGCCTGCCGGATGACGGCATTACCATTACCGACAAACGCAGCGTGGCGCTGTCCCGTGACGACATGCAGTTCCTGTCCTGGGAACATCCGATGGTGGAAGGTGCACTGGATCTGGTGCTTGGCGACGATCACGGCAAGGCCTGTGTCACGCTGCTGAAGAACAAGCGCATTCCCGCCGGCACCCTGTTGCTGGAGGCGCTTTACCAGATTGATATCCAGGCACCGCGCAGCCTGCAGGCGGAACGCTTTCTGCCGGCCTCGATGATGCGGCTGCTGCTCGACGCCCGCGGCAAGGATCTGTCTGCGACCATTGCCCATGAAGCGCTGAGCAAGCAGTGCCACAAGCTCGACAAGGCACTGGCCCGAAAGATTGTTGCCAGCCAGCGCGAGGTACTGGAGAAGCTACTCGGCATGGGTGATGCCATGGTGCAGTCACAGGCCGCCGCCCTGCTCGATCAGGCCAGCCGCGCCATGCAGGGCGAGCAGGCCGAAGAGCTGCGCCGGCTGCAGGACCTGCGCCGCCGTAACCCGGCCATTCGGGATGAGGAAATCGCCTTCCTGCAGCAGCGCAGCGAGACGCTGGCAACAGCATTGCAACAGGCCCGCTGCCAGCTTGCCGCGGTGCGAATCATCGTCGTCGGCCATGACTGAACCTTGCTCAGCTTTGCCGGATACGTCACAGATCCGGCAAACCTGAACAAAAAACTGCAATCGCGCTGAAACCCGCCGCTTGATATTGCTGTCACAGCCTCCATTCATGCCTGGTCGTGAGAGGGTACGGTGATGAAGAAGCGGACACTGGCGATTAACAGCTTTCTGGCAGTAACCACCATGGCGTGGCTGGGGCAACCGCTGCCGGCCAACAGTTCGGAGCGCCGCCCCGGCGCCCCGATCAGTGCCATTGAGCAGGTTCAGAGCAGCCCGGCGGACATCCGCCAGCTGCGTTACCGGGCGTCAGACCGGGCGCTGTTGCGGGGGCACCTGCGCGACCAGCCTGATGGCCCGCAGCCTTTGCTGCTGCGCGGGCAGATCCTCGAGTTTAGCCAGCTGTCTTCTGCCCGCACCCTGCCGGGGGCATTGCAGGACGAGCTGGCACGCCACGACGATATTGTCGACCTGGTGATCGGCGCCCAGATCGTCCGCATGCATCGGCACAGCCGGGAAGTGATTGACGTGGTCTGAGCGTCTGCAAACAGTTTTTGCAGCCGTTGTTGCGACAACAAAAAAGGGCGCCGAAGCGCCCTTTTTTTATTTTGCCTGATGACGGCTCAGAGCCAGTACACGCAGACATACAGGAACAGCCAGACCACATCAACGAAGTGCCAGTACCAGGCAGCCGCTTCATAGGCGAAATGGTTGTCCTTGCTGAAATGCCCCTTCAGGATCCGGAAGAACATAATGGTCAGCATGATGGTACCCATGGTCACGTGGATGCCATGGAAACCGGTCAGAAAGAAGAACATGCTGCCGTAAATGCCAGCCTCAAGGGTCAGACCCAGATCCTGGTAAGCGTGGATGTACTCTTCCACCTGCAGGAACAGGAAGGACATGCCGAGCAGTACGGTAATGCCCTGGAACAGGATCAACTTGCCACGCTCACCGGTGATCAGGGCGTGGTGGGCGATGGTCAGGGTCAGCGAGCTGGCCAGCAGGATGGCGGTGTTGATCGCCGGCAGGCCCCATGCGCCCATGGCCTGGGTGGTGCGGCCATCCGGGGTGGTGGTCAGCGGCCACATGGCCTGGAAGTCCGGCCACAGCAGTTCGTGGGTCATGGCGTTGTTGCCTTCACCGGCCAGCCACGGAATGATCAGCCAGCGAGCATAGAACATGGCACCGAACAGGATGCCGAAGAACATCACCTCGGAGAAAATGAACCAGATCATGCCCTGACGGTAGGAATTGCCAAGCTGGGCATTGTGCAGGCCGGTGATGGACTCGCGAATGGTGTCGCGCCACCACATGAACATGGTGGCAATGATCACCAGCACGCCGGTGATCAGAATCCAGCCGCCCAGATCACCGGTGTTGCGCAGGGTGTTCTGGCCGAACTCGGTGCTCTGCTGAATGAAGTTGGCCGCACCAATCGCAATCAGGAACAGACCGATCGAGCCGAGAATCGGCCACGGGCTGCTCTCCGGCACGTAGTATTTGCTGCTGTTATGTTCCGCCATGAGTCTCGTTCTCCTGTCTGAACCTGCAGGGCAGCCTTATCGGGCTGCCAGCTTGTCTTCGTTAGCCATCACCCGCTCTGTCACATCAAACATCGTGTATGACAGGGTGACAGTGTTGATATGTTTGGGCAGCGCCGGATCCAGATAAAAAATCATCGGCATCTCGGCTTCGCCACCGGCTGCCAGAGTCTGGTTGTTGAAACAGAAGCACTGGGTTTTCAGCAAATGTGGCGCCGCCAGCCCCGGTGTTACCGAAGGAATAGCCTGACCGATGATGGTGCTGTCGGCGGGATTCTTAACCGTGAAGTTGACCTGGGTAATCTCACCCGGATGCACCTTGATGCTGCGCACCTGCGGTTTGAAATCCCACACCATGCCTTCACCTGAGACGGTAACGAACTGCACGGTGATCAGCCGGTCCTCATCCAGCTCGACAGCGCCATCCGCTGCGGTCGAGCTGGTCTTGCCATTGAGACCGGTAATGTCACAGATCACGTCATAGATCGGCACCATGGCGAAAGCAAAGCCAAACATCGCTATCGCTCCCAGTACCAGCTTGCGTACCGTGCGTTGATTGCGTTGCTCCAGACCCTGCTCGCTCATGGCACTCTCCGTCTGATCCGACTACCGACTTACTTCACAACCGGCGGAGTATCAAAAGTGTGGAACGGTGCCGGCGACGGCACGGTCCACTCCAGCCCTTCAGCGCCTTCCCACGGTGCTGCCGGTGCTTTCTGGCCCTTTTTCATCGCGCACAGCACGCAGACAATCACGAACAGGATCTGCGACAGACCGAACCAGAAGGCACCAATCGATACCCAGTAGTTGTAGTCAGCAAACTGCAGTGCGTAGTCAGCATAGCGGCGCGGCATACCGGCCAGACCAACAAAGTGCATCGGGAAGAACAACAGGTTCACCGACAGCAGCGAATTCCAGAAATGCAGCTCGCCAAGGAAGGTGTTCGGCATCACGCCAGACCACTTCGGCAACCAGTAGTAGGCGGCAGCAAAGATCGAGAAGATCGCACCGGACACCAGTACATAGTGGAAGTGCGCGACAACGAAGTAGGTGTCGTGATACTGGAAGTCCACCGGGGTCATCGCCAGCATCAGGCCGGACAGGCCGCCACAGGTGAACAGCACCACAAACGCCAGGGCCCACTTCATCGGCAATTCAAAGGTGATCGAACCGCGCCACATGGTGGCCACCCAGTTGAATACCTTCACGCCGGTCGGAACCGAAATCAGCATGGTCATGTACATGAAGAACAGGGTGCCGGCCAGCGGCATGCCGACGGTAAACATGTGGTGAGCCCAGACCACGAACGACAGCAGTGCAATCGACGCGGTGGCGTACACCATGGAGGCATAACCGAACAGGTGCTTGCGGGCAAAGGTCGGGATGATCGCCGAGACAATACCGAAACTCGGCAGGATCATGATGTACACCTCGGGATGCCCGAAGAACCAGAAGATGTGCTGGAACAGCACCGGGTCGCCACCACCTGCAGCACTGAAGAAGCTGGTGCCGAAATGACGATCGGTCAGCATCATGGTCACGGCGCCAGCCAGAACCGGCATCACAGCAACCAGCAGGAACGCGGTGATCAACCAGGTCCAGACGAACAGCGGCATCTTCATCATGGTCATGCCCGGTGCGCGCATGTTGAGCACGGTCACGATGACGTTGATGGCACCCATGATAGAAGAAATACCCATCATGTGGACGGACAGGATGAACAGATCAGTGGATGCCGGACCATACTTGGTCGACAACGGTGCGTAGAAGGTCCAGCCGAAGTTCGGCGCTGACGGATTGCCTTCACCAAAAGCACTCATCAGCACCGCGCTGATCAGGATGGTGAACGCAAACGGCAGAATCCAGAACGACCAGTTGTTCATCCGCGGCAGGGCCATATCCGGCGCGCCGATCATCAGCGGAATCATCCAGTTGGCCAGGCCCACGGTGGCCGGCATCACGGCACCGAACACCATTACCAGACCGTGGACGGTGGTCATCTGGTTAAAGAACTCCGGATCAACAACCTGCAGACCGGGGTACATCAGCTCGGCGCGGATGACCAGAGCCATCAGGCCGCCAACCATGAACATGGCGAAGCTGAACCACAGGTACAGAGTACCGATGTCCTTATGGTTGGTGGAGAACAGCCAACGCTTCAGGCCATGCGGGGCGTGGTGGTGATCATCGTGGTGATCAGTGTGTGCTGCTACGGCAGTCATCAGGCTCCCCTCCCTTACTTCGCAACGTCGGCGGGTTGAACGAGGTCGCCGGTGTTATTACCGAACGCATTGCGCTGGTAAGTAATTACGGCGGCAATTTCGCGCGGCGTCAGCTGGGCAGCAAACGACGGCATGGCGTTACGCCCCTTGATCAGGACATCAATATTTTCCTGAACACGGGAAGAATCAGTCATCAGCGCACTGCCGGCAAACGGCAGGCCGATACCGCCCTGACCTTCGGCGCCATGACACAGCACACAGGCAGCAGCATACTTCTGCTGGCCCAGCTCCATGGCGGATTCGAGACTGGAGAACGGGGTCAGGTCCGGACCGCTGGCGGCTTTCTCTTTCTCTTCCGCGATCCAGCTGTCAAATTCATTCTGCGCCAGCACCCGCACTTCAATCGGCATGAAGGCATGGTTCTTGCCACACAGCTCGGCGCACTGACCGTAGTAGGTGCCAGTGGCGTCTTCCGGCACCAGTGTCCAGGCCTCGTTAACAAAACCCGGAATGGCGTCCTTCTTGATGGCGAAGTCTGGCATGAAGAAGGAGTGGATTACGTCGTCCGCGGTGACCAGAAAGCGCACCTTGACGCCGGCCGGTATCACCAGCGGCTTGTCTACGGCGAGCATGTAGTTGGCGTCTTTCTCGACCGGCTCGACGCCGACACGATCAGCCGCGGTGCCGTACGGGAAAAGACCATCCTTGAGAATCGGGCGGTTGTACTGCTCAGCCGGGGTCTTGAGGTTGGAAAAATAGAAGATGCCAACGTCGTTGTCGTCCTGGTAGCTCAGGTATTCATAGCTCCAGTTCCAGCGGTAACCGGTCACCTTGACGGTGAGTTCGGCGTCCGAGCTGTCGTCCATCGCAATCAGCACCCGGGTCGCCGGCACAGCCATGCCAATCAGGATGATAAACGGCAGCACAGTCCAGAACACTTCCAGAAAGACGTTCTCGTGGAAATCTGCGGCCTGCGGGCGCTTGCTGCGACGGTGCGCCACGGCGGAGTACATGATCAGGCCGAACACCAGCAAACCGATCAGGCTGACAATCCACAGGATAACCATGTGCAGGTCAAAAACATCCTGACTGATATTGGTGACCCCGGGACGGAGATTGACGTTGGACCGTTCGGCCCAGTCGCTGGCGACACTTACACCACTGACCAGCAGCAATGTCAGCGCGGCGGTCACGCGACGGAACAGTGTTGACTGCATGCTTTTAGGCTCCCTGTTTTCCCCGGCGGCCGCTAACGGACGCACGATGTTGAAGGCCGCAAGGCCATGGAAAGCGGTTTCAGGATTGGCGCAGGCGCGGTCAAAGCCGGGTCCATTTCACACCGGGAGTTGGCCAGGGGATGGCCCTGACTCCTCGGCGACCGGAGAAAGCTGAATAATCAATCAGTTGCGAGAGATATTCAGGGAGTTGCTTTCTCCGGGTGCGGCATTTCGCCCCACCCTGCACATCGGGCGCTAACTCTAGTCACTCAAACCGGCAAAGTCCAGACGATTCATGGTGGTTTTCGCCTTGAAAACCGGCCCTGTCAGCGACCCGATGCGCCCGGTTCGGATTGTGCTATTCTTGCCCGCCCCGCGCCGAAGCCGCGTGAACAGTCAGCGAGATCATGTCAGCCAATCGTCAGATATACCGGGTCATATTCCTGAATCAGGGCCAGATCTACGAGATCTATGTGACCAGCATTTATCAGAGCGACCTTTACGGTTTTATCGAGGTCGAGGAATTCCTGTTTGGCGAACGTGCCCAGGTGGTGGTGGACCCGTCAGAGGAGCGGCTTAAAAACGAGTTCGCCGGGGTACAGCGTTCCTTTATACCCATGCAGGCGGTGATTCGCATCGATGAGGTGGAGAAGGAAGGTATTGCCAAGGTGACCGACGCCGCCGGCAGTAATGTCACCGCCTTCCCGATGCCGTTCAGCCCGACGCCGAAGGGTGGCCGGAAGTAATCCCGCCACCCTGAATCAGTCTTCGCTCAACCCGTAACCATCGAGCAGACTGCGCCACTGCCCACTTTGTTTCAGGCGGATCATGCCCTCGTCAAACTGACGCAACCATTCCGGTACCTTCGGGTTGGCGGATGAGCAGGCTATATAGAAGGGGGTCGGCGGCTTGCCCTCACCGGACAGCCGGACAAACCGGGCCAGCTCCAGCTTGCGCAGGGCCGTATTCATGATCATCGGCGACTCAAGCAGCACATCGACCCGACCGGCGAGCAGCTTGCGAATATTGCCCTCCAGCGCATCGGCACCATAGGCCATCTGTATCCGGGTGGCATTGGCGGAGTCCGCCAACCAGTCATCCAGCTCCTCACCATAGCTGTACTCACTGATCACACCGACGGTGCGGCGTGCCAGAGACTCCACGCCGCTGTAATGCCACTCATCCGCCGCCCTGACATAGATGCCGACACCATCGCGGCCCAGCTCCTGCTCCGGAAAACGCAAGTCCGGCGCATCCTCCTTATAAGCACCGATCACGCAATCGGCACTGCCATTGCGCACTGCCTCCAGACTGCGACCCCAGGACATCAATCGATAGTCCAGCTCGTGGCCCGCCTCTCTCCATACCGTTGTCAGTGCCTCGATCCCGAACCCGGGCTGCTCCGCGCCGGGCTCTCCATTCACCGGGAACCAGGCATCAGCGCGGAGACGAATGGTGTCGGCGCCGGCCAGGGCCGGCAACAGCAGGGCAAACAGGGTTACAACAGACCATTTCATAACGCGCCTCCCTAACAATGAAGAGTCAGGGCTGCTGCGACTCCGATTGCTCCACCGGCACCCCGTGGAGCTCAGTAAAGCGCACATCGTGCGGCTTGATCCAGCCCATATACATCGACAGGATCAGAAACAGGAATACCACTATCGACAACCCCACTCGCCAGGCCAAAGCCCGGACGGTCCGGCCATCAGCGCTCTCTCCCTTGACCATGGAGGTCAGGCCGCGAAACAGGGCGAAAACCGCCGCCGCCAGCAGCAACAGTGCCAGAACCTTCACCCACAACATGAGAACCTCCGCTTGCCACAGTAACCGTCCGACAAAATGCCGACGCGACGCGCACCGCGGAATCGACTCCGCTAGAATGCCGGCCCATTCTAGCCCGATCGCGTCAGCATCGGGCGAACTGGTTGCCGGGCAACCATTGCTGGAGAAGCGAATGGCCGCACGCCACTTTCACCATTCTCTGCCCGCCCTGCTTGCCACGGCCGCAGTGGTGGCCCTGTGTCTGCGACTCGGGTTCTGGCAGCTTGACCGCGCCGACACCAAGTCACGCTGGCAACAGCAGCAGATCGAGCGCGCCGCCAGCGACCCGTTATCACTGAAAACAGCACTCGCGCTGGAGGACCCGGGCAATTATCCGGTTCGGCTACGGGGACAGTTTGATAACGATCGGGTCATTCTGCTGGATAACCGGGTGCTGGACCGGGTGGCTGGCTACCACGTGCTGACTCCGCTACAGACCAACGACGGCAAATGGGTCCTTATCAATCGTGGCTGGGTCGCGCGTGGCGCTGATCGCAACCTGCTGCCGGACATTGCCCCGATCCCGGGTGACATCGAGGTCGAAGGCTTTACCTATCAGTACAGCGACCGCACCTTCACGCTGGCCGACGATGACCTGTCGGCGCCCGACTGGCCGCTGCGATTACAGAAGATCGAAATCGACGCACTTGCTGAAGTTCTTGGAGTAGAATTGGCGCCCTTCGAAATCCGGGTGCATCCGGATGCGATGCTGGAAAGCGGCGAGCAGATGCCGCGCATCTGGCATGACCCGGTGATGGGCCCGGAGAAACATCACGGTTATGCCGTGCAATGGTTTGCCATGGCCACCGCGGCATTGCTGTTTTTTCTGATCACCGGCTTTCGCCGCCGCTCCGGCGATCAACAGGATATCAACGCATGACACAGCGCAACAGAAATCTCCTGATCATGGCTCTGATCATCGCTCCATTCGCGCTGACCATGGCGTTCGTGCATCTATTCGTTGATGTCGGTGAAATGGAGCGCACCAACAAGGGCGCACTGATCCTTCCCCACGTCCAGTTTCAGGATCTGAAACCGCTGAAGATGACTGGCGATCGTTACGATATCGGCGAGCTGGCCGGCCAATGGACCATGCTGTACATCGCCGCCGGCGATTGCGAAACCGCCTGCAAGAACGGTCTTTACTATCTGCTCAAACAGCTGCGTCTGGCGCTCGGCTCCGACGCCCCGCGGGTACGTAGAATGATTGCCCACACCGCCGAACCGGGCGATGCGCTGCGCGCCTTTCTGGATAACGAGGTGGCCGGCATGGTCGAGCTGCAGGTCGATGCTGATGCCGTAAATCATGCCTTGCTGCCGTTCATGGACGGCGCCAGCGGTGCTGTCGATCATATTTTTCTGGTTGCCCCGGATGGGCAGATTTTTATGTGGTACCCCACGCACGAGGACATACAGGACGTGCTTCTCGAGTCAGACAGGATTCTCTACGACCTGAAACGCACCCTTAAAGGCTCACTGATCGGGTAACTCACCATGCAAGAACCAGTTCTGAATCGTGCTTTGCTGTGGCAACGAAGATTGACCCTGTTCGCAGTGCTGTTGACTGCTGGCGTCATCATGCTTGGGGCCTGGACTCGACTGGCCGATGCCGGCCTTGGCTGCCCCGACTGGCCCGGCTGCTACGGCCACCTTGATGTGCGCAAGGCCATCGATTATGTCAGCCAGAAGAATGAAATCGTGCCGGGCACCTATCGAGAGGCCTTCAAGACTGTTCCGGAAATGGTGCATCGCTATTTTGCTGCCTCGCTCGGCTTGCTGATTGTGATTATCACGGCACTGGCATGGATCAATCGCCGCGCCGGCAACCAGCCGCTGGCGCTACCGACCACATTGCTGGTTCTGGTTATCTGTCAGGGCATCCTTGGCAAATGGACTGTCACCATGGGCTTGCAGCCAACCATCGTCATGCTGCATTTGCTCGGTGGTTTCACCACCATGACGCTGCTTTGCTGGCTGGCAGCAAAACTGTATGGCTGGCCAAAATTTCTCAACGACTGCGACGTTCGGTCACTGCGCGGTTTGAGCGCTGCCGCGATTGCCGTAGTAATCCTGCAGATTGCGCTGGGCGGCTGGACCACAGCAAACTATGCCGCGGTGGTCTGCACCGAACTGCCGATCTGCGAGGATGGCTGGGTTGATCACATCAATTTTGAAGATGCCTTTGTATTCTGGGGCCACGAGCACGATAAACCGGATTATGAATTCGGCGTGCTGGAAAACGACGCCCGTACCACCATCCATGTCATGCATCGGTTCGGCGCTCTACTGGTGTTGCTGGTGGTAGGCACTCTGGTCATTCGTATCCTGCGCAATGCTCGCTGTCATTTCCATCGTAACTTTGCGCTGCTGATTGGCGGGCTGCTGCTCTGGCAAATCTGCCTTGGTCTGGGCAATGTCATTTTCAAGGTACCACTGGCCATGGCAGTGGCACATAATTTTTTCGCGGTCGTTCTGCTGATTAGTCTGGTGTTGTTCGGCCGCTCTATTCGTACCTGTTCGGAGCGCGACGCATGAGCACGTCATCTGCCAGCTGGCGCGATTACTGGGCGCTGACCAAACCCGGCGTTGTCGCGCTGCTGATGGTGACGGCAGTGGCCGGCATGTTTCTCGCCACCGAACCGGCGGGCATGGTGCCACTGAATGTTTTTATCCCGGCTTTTATCGGCATGTCTCTGGCAATGATGTCCTCCGCCGCGATCAACCAGATCATGGATCAGAAAATCGATGCCATCATGGCCCGCACCGAGAAACGACCAATCGTGACCGGGCGTCTGGATACCCGCCGGGCAGTGGCCTTTGCGGTATTGCTGGCAGCGGCGTCGATGGCGCTGCTTTATTTTCTGGTTAATCCGCTGACCGCATTCCTGACGTTTTTCGGCTTTATCGGTTACGCCTTTATCTACACCCTGTACCTGAAGCGGGCGACGCCGCAGAACATTGTCATTGGCGGACTCGCCGGTGCCATTCCGCCGCTGCTCGGCTGGACCGCGGTCACCGGTGAGGCGCACCCGTATGCCTGGCTGCTGGTGCTGATCATTTTCGTCTGGACACCGCCACACTTCTGGGCATTGGCGATTCATCGTCGTGACGAGTATGCCAAGGCCGGCATTCCGATGCTGCCGGTGACCCATGGCATACCCTTTACCCGCCAGTCAGTGCTCTATTACACCGTCTTGCTGGCGGTGACCTCGCTGCTCCCCTATCTGACCGGCATGAGCGGGCTGATCTATCTGGCCACCGCGATCGTGCTCGGCGGCGTGTTCCTGCTGCATGCGTTCCGTCTGCGCTTCAGCGATGACCCGAGCTTGCCGATGAAGACCTTCGGCTACTCGATCACCTACCTGTTCGTGCTGTTTGCCGCCCTGCTGGTCGACCATTACCTGCCGTTTGGTGTACTCGGCAAGACTGCCGCGCTCTGATCCGCTGACATCTGTCGCCGCGCTGGTTATAGTCTGGCCGGTACGCACCAACAGGTGCTTTTTCGCCATTGCGGCTTGCTTGTCAGGGAACAGGGGAAGATGTCATGGGAATCTGGTTGTTTTTCGGCTTTCTGGCACTGGTGCTGATTTACATCATCGCCGTCTATAACAAACTCATCGCGCTGCGAAACCGCTTCAAGAACGGCTTTGCCCAGATTGACGTCCAGCTGCAACGCCGCCATGACCTGATTCCCTCTCTGGTGGAGTCCGCCAAGGCCTATCTCGGCCATGAAAAGGAAACCCTGACTCAGGTGATCGAGGCCCGCAATCAGGCCGAGACCGCCCGCAAGAATGCCCGTGCCCAACCGGACAATGCCGGCGCCATGACCGCTCTGGGCCGTGCAGAGGGGCTGCTGTCCGGCTCTCTAGCCAACCTTTACGCAGTGTCCGAGCAGTATCCGGAGCTGCGCGCCAATGAAACCATTGCCCAGCTGATGGAAGAGTTGACCAGCACCGAAAACCGGGTCGGTTTCGCCCGTCAGGCTTTCAATGATCTGGTGATGGACTACAACACCTACCGGGAACAGTTTCCGAACAATTTTATCGGCGGCCTGTTTGGCAGCTTCAAGGCAGCGCAGCAGCTAGAACTTGAGGATCCGGCAGCACGACAGGCGGTCAAAGTCAGCTTCTGAGCCGGTCGGGCTGACCCATGAATTTCTTCCAGCATCAGGAACGGGCACGGCGACGAACCTGGCTATTGGCAGGCTATTTTGTCCTTGCCATTGCCGCCATTGTTGCCGCCGTCAGCCTGTGTCTGTATCTGGCGGCACTCTGGGCCAGCGGCGGCGGTTACAGCCTGCACGACTGGCTGCGCTCGCCAACGATGCTATGGAGCCTGCTGATTACCCTGGCGATCATTCTCGCCGGCAGCGCCAGAAAAGCCTGGCAACTGCGTGAGGGCGGCGTCGCCCTCGCCCATTTACTCGGCGCCAGGGAAATCCTCCCTGACAGCAGCAATCCATCCGATCGCCGCCTGCGCAATGTTATCGAGGAAATGGCCATCGCCTCAGGCATCCCGGTGCCACGTACCTTTGTCATGGAGCAGGAAGCCGCTATTAATGCGCTTGTTGCAGGCTACCGTCCCACCGAAGCAGTACTGGTGGTCACCCGTGGAGCTCTCGACACCCTGACCCGGGAAGAACTGCAGGGCGTTATCGCCCATGAGTTCAGCCATATTTTCAATGCCGATATGCGCCTGAACATGCGCCTGATTGCCGTACTTGCCGGCATTCTCGCCATTGGCAAGGTTGGCGAGCTGTTACTGCATGCCAACACCCGGGCACGTTTTTTCAATCGCCGCTCCGGGAAAAATGAAGCCGCCGGGGTGTTCTTCCTGATCATTCTTGGTCTGGCGATGATGGTGATCGGTTACATCGGGCTTTTTTTTGGCCGCCTGATCAAGGCCGCCATCTCCCGCCAGCGAGAGTTGCTGGCCGATGCCTCATCGGTGCAGTTCACACGCAACCCGTCCGGTATCGCCAATGCCCTGATCAAGATCCGCAACCAGCACGGCAGCCATCTTGTTTCCTCGCATGGCGAAGATATGAGCCATATGTGCTTTGGCGCCACGGTACCCTTTCATTTGCAGTATCTGCTCGCCACTCACCCGCCGGTGGATGAACGCCTGAAGGCACTGGGAGGCGACTGGCTGGCACGGGCACGCGTGCGGCAACGCCAGAATGGCGAACAACCCGCCGGCACCGCTGAGGCAGCAGCAGGTGACACCGCCATGGGATTTGCCGGCAACGCGCCGGCCCAGGTCGCCGGAGCCGTTGCCGCCATGGGTATTGCCGGTACGGTTGGCACCATGCGTGTATCCCATGTCGGTTACGCCCGCAGCCTGCATGACTCGATTCCGGAGTCACTGAAACAGAACTTTCGTCAGCCGGAGTCAGCGCGCTGGGTGGTCCTTGCGCTGGCCATAGGCGTTAGTCGCTCGGATCAGGATGAACTGATCACGCTACTGAAGCTGCCGGCGCTGGAGCAGCGCATGGTGGCCCAACTCTGTGACGACATCAGCAAACTTGGCACCCGTTTACGCCTGCCGCTGACGGATCTGGCTATCCCTGCGCTGAAACAACTACCTCAGGATCAGCGCGACCAGTTTCTGGCGCAACTGGAACAACTGGTAAAACATGATCAGCGGCTAACGCTGTTCGAATTCATTTTGACGCGCATTCTTGCCGACCACTTGCGGGCAGGTGCATCACGAGCTCCGCAGGTGCGTTTTCGTCAGTACCCGGCGGTGGCCAGCCAGATTCAGCTGGTGATGTCGTTGATGGTGCATGCATCAGGGGCCAGGGGAGATGCGGCCGAGAACCTGTTCCGCGGCGCTGCCATTGCCCTGCTGCCAGCCGGCACAGCACTGTTGCCTCTGGCGCAGTGCCCGATTGAGACACTCGATGCAGCCCTCCGCGATCTCCGCGACCTCATGCCCCTGCTGAAAGGCCCGCTGCTGGACGGGCTGGCGGATATCGCCCGGGCGGATGGCCTGATCCAGGTACAGGAGGCGGAGCTGTTGCGTGGCATCGCCACGCTGATGGACTGCCCGATGCCGCCCCTGTTTCCGGCTGAAACCGGGGTTGTCTGAACCAACTAATGCGAATAAATTCCGTTTATCCCCTGACGGGCACCGGATGTCGCCCTGACACTGGCCAGCCCCGGGGCCGGTTTCGCTAGAATCAGCAAGGAGATAGGGAGCGCCCATGGAATTCAGCAAAGTCAGTGAACAGAACGCCTGGGAGGCAGTGGCAGCCGCCACCAGCCAGATTCGCCGTGGCGAATCCGAGCAGGCATTGCTGGCATGGTTCCGCAATCAGGGCGTCAACCTGGACCAGGCGGTATTCCCATGCCTCGGCGTTTTTGACGAGGGCGTCTACTCCGGCACCCTGGTCACCCAGGACCGCAAAGTGGTCGAGTATTTCGTTGACCTGTCGAGTCCGGAAGAGGGTGATTTCGAAGACGTCACCAACCAGCTGGGCCCGAAAGACCCGAACCACCCCGCCCGCGACCTGAAAGACCTGATCACCATGTCGCTGGTGTTCTTCGACGCCGAGCAAAGCCGCGCTGCCTGATTATTCCACCTGCCGATAGGGCAACAGACTGCGGGCTTCCTGCTGATAAGCCCGCACCATCACCGCCTCGCGTTCACAGAAATCCGTTACTGCACGATGGAATGCCGGCTCGCGCAGCCAGTGCAGCGAGCGCGTGATGACCGGCTCGAAGCCGCGCAGAATCTTGTGCTCTCCCTGCACACCGGGATCGAATTCTTTCAGCCCACGGCGGATACAGAACTCGATGCCGCGGTAGTAGCACAGTTCGAAATGCAAACCATCGACTTCACGCAGACTACCCCAGTAACGGCCATACAGGGTGTGCTGATCAAACAGGTAGAAGGCTGCAGCCACCGGCTCATCGCCGCTGAAAGCCAGTACCAGCATCAACTGTTTTGCCAGCGACGAGTGCCGCAACCGGTGAAAAAAATCCTCGCTCAAATAGGGTCGCTGGCCGCGCTTGTAATAGGTGTCGACATAGCAGGCATAGAACGCCCTCCACCAGTGTTCCGGAATATCCTCGCCGCAGGCCTGCTCCACCCGGATATCGGCCTGTGCGCATGACTGTCGTTCGCGACGAATGGACTTGCGCCGCCTTGATGTCAGGGTCGCCAGAAAAGATTCAAAGTCCTCATAGTCGCGATTGAACCAGCGAAAATGGCAGGCCTCACGCTGCGCCAGCGGCCAGCTTTCCAGCGTTTGCTGAGTGGTCTGGTCCGGGAACAGCAGATGCCAGGACGACGCCTTGTTTTCCCGCGCCAGCTGTTCGACATGGCCACGCAGCAGGGCAACATCCGGCTGACCGCGCCAGCGCGGCCCGACAAGCGGACTGAATGGCACCGTGGTTACCAGCCTCGGGAAGTAGTTCAGGCCATGCTCGGCATAGGCCTGCGCCCAGCCATGATCAAACACATACTCGCCACGGTTATGGGTTTTCAGATACAGCGGCATCCAGACATCCCCCGCCGTCAGGTGCTGTGGATACCAACCGGACTCCGGCGCCGCGCCGCCGCTCTGCTCAAGGGCGGCAAAAAAATCAGGCTGCAGAAACGGGTAATCGAAATTCATCAGCACTCCGCAGCAATCAAGCAGTCGGTCGCAAGTTTGGCTACAATGCCCCGGCGCGACCTTCTGACTAATGGTCCTGCCCCTGTGCCGTCGCGCCGGCAGTGACCAACCCACTGTTCATTCATTTACGTCACCGCGAGGTTTTTTTCGATGCAACGACTCTTCACTGTCTTCCACCTTCTGTTCGCCCTGCTGTTCGCCGTCGCCGGCATCTGGATGCTGGTCGATCCTGCCCCGCTACTGGGCAGTTTGCCAGTTAATGCGCGAGGCGCCGTGATGGCAGGCCAGCAGGCCGGTTTCGGTATGCTGCTGGCTGCTGGTGTCAGCCTGTTCTGCGCCTTGCGGGAAAATAGCCGGGCCATTCTGTATCCGCTGCTTTGCCTGTATCTGGCTGGTCTCAGCATCAGCTATGCCAGTGCCAACAGCTCGGCGCCGTTGTGGATGTGGCTGCCGCTGGCGCTGTATCTGTTGCCGCTGCTGACCCTGTTGCCGATGAAGATGCCGGCGGGCCCATTGAAAGCCGGCGAGCTTCAGGGCGAAGTGAAGTGGTTTAACCCGAACAAGGGTTACGGCTTCATCCTCTCCGACGATGGCCGCGAGATATTTGTCCACTTCCGCGCCGTCCGCAATGGCGACCGCCGCACCCTGAAGCAGGGTCAGAAGGTCCGCTTTGGATTACGCCAGAGTGAACGCGGCGATCAGGCCGATGATGTCAGGATTCTTGACTGATCCTGCCTGCCCCTCCCGACGAAGGCCGCTCCGGCGGCTTTCTCTGACAGTTAGCAACTCTAAAAGCTGATGGCATGCTGCTCATACTTGTGTCGTACCGCCTCTACTGGTAGTTTCACCTATCCGTCACGACGAAAAACCAACCGACGGATATTCCCATGGCCCTGCTGAAGTGGCGCAGAAAACCGGACCAGATCGCTGACACCCTGGCAAAAAGCCTGGCAGAGCAGCAGGATCTCAGCCGGCTGCTGCAGGATACAGCCGACATCGTAGTGTTTACTCAGGCTGCCAATGGCCAGCTCCTGTCGGTCAACCGTCACGGCCGCTGGCTGTCCGGCATTGCCGATTCCATTCCCGCCGAGCTGCGCTTTATCGACCTGCTCAGTGATGCCCCGGTGGACCTGCCAATGCGTCTGGGCGAGCTACTCAACGGCCGCCGTAACCACTATCGCCACGAAACTGCCATGACCCGGCCCGGCGCCGAACCGCTGTTGTTGGCCTGGTGGCATGTGCCATGGCTGATGCATGACGGCAGCGAGCCGCGCATCGTCAGTATCGGACTCGATATTTCTGATCAGCGCCTGGCGGAGGAACACCTCAGCTGGCTGGCGCTGCACGATCCGCTTACCGGCCTGCTCAATCGACGCGGCTTCCTCGAACGGGCCCGGGCCATGGTTGCCGGCGGCGGCGGCTTTGCCCTGATGCTGCTCGATCTGGACCAGTTCAAGGACATCAATGACCTGCGTGGCCACCATCAGGGCGACCGGCTGCTGCAACAGGTCAGCAAAGTACTGCGCGGCGAGCTGCGCCAGTCAGACATCATCGCCCGTCTTGGCGGCGACGAGTTCGGCATTCTTTTACCCGGCGCCGACCGAATCAGTGTCGACCACGCCGCACGGCGCTGCTGCAGCGCCCTGCACCGGCTGCCACCTCTGGACGCCGAGATCAATGTCTCGATCACCACCAGTATCGGCGTGGTGCTCTGCCCGGAACATGGCAAGAACATCGATGAACTGCTGGCCAATGCCGATATTGCCCTGTATCAGGCCAAGGCCCGTGGTCGCAACGCCTGGCACCTGTTCGATGGCGACGATATTCACCGCGCCCGTATCCACGAAAGGGTGTTCTGGGACCGGCAGATCCGCCAGCTGCTGACCGATCAGCGAGTCGACATGCATTATCAGCCGATTCTGGATCTGCAAAGTCGTACGGTGACGCATCACGAAGCCCTGCTGCGCGGCCGTGATGAAGACAACAAACCGATGAATACCGCCCAGCTGATTATCGCCGCAGAACAGAGCGGCATGATCCACCGTCTTGATGAGCAGGTCATCACCCGGGTATTCGAGCATCTGGCACTGCTGCAGCAAAATGGCGTGCAGACCAGTCTGGCGGTGAACCTGTCCGGTCGCTCATTCAACAACCCGAATCTGGTGCCGCATGTTCGCCAGAGCCTGACCGAGTTTGGGGTTGCGCCTTCCTCGGTGATCTTTGAAATCACCGAAACCGCCGCCCTGGCGGACATCGACGCTTCAATCCAGATCATGGAAGCGCTGCGCAGCGAAGGCTGCCGTTTTGCGCTGGACGACTTCGGTGTCGGCTTCTCATCGCTCTACTACCTGAAAAAGCTGCCACTGGACTACATCAAGATTGACGGCTCGTTTGTCCGCAACCTGACCCGCGACAGCGAACATCAGGTGCTGATCCGGGCGCTGGTGGATGTGGCCAGGGCGTTCAACCTGCACACCATTGCCGAATTTGTCGAAGATTCCCTGGTGCTGGAGCTGCTGGCCGATCTCGGCGTGAACTATGCACAAGGGTACCATATTGAGAAACCCCGCTCGTTCAGTGAGACCTGGCCAACCACCTTGCAATAACCGGCAACGATTCCGGGCGCCCTGCCTATATCAATCAATTGTGACGATCACAACCGTTGCCTATACTCCCGTGAATATTCGCGGGAGAACGGAATGACGATTCGGCTGATCACCCTGCTGCTGGCCCTGGCCGCAGGCGCACTGTCACACGCCGGCATTACCGACGATCCGGAACTGGATCCGGCCTGGAAGCTGATCACCGACCGTAACGGCATTCAGGTGTATATGCGCCACCGGGATGAGTCACGCCTGAAAACTTTCCGCGGTGTTGGCCGGATCAAGCTCAGCGACGAATACGCGCTGGCCGCCCTGCTTGAGGATTATGAGAGCTACCCGCGCTGGCTGCACTTCGTTGATGGCGCCACCGAGTTCGAGCGCGAGGGCCCGATGCTGCGGCGCCTGCGTTTCACCACCCAGCTACCCTGGCCGCTGAATGACCGGGAAGCGGTTCTCGAGGCAAGGGTCGAGCAGACCATCTCTCCCGAACTGGAGGGCATCACCGTCTATCTGGACAACCGCCCCAACCTGCTGCCCGCCAATGACCGCTATGTCCGTTTCCCGGAGATGGAGGGCATCTTTCAGGTGACCCGGATCGCCGACGATGAGGCGGAAGTGGTGTATCAGCTGGTGCTGGACCCGGGCGGTTATATCCCGGCCTGGCTGGCTAACGTGCTGCTGCGCGATGCGCCCTACTTCACCCTTGAACGTCTGCGCCGGATTATTGCCCTGCAGGAATACCAGAACAGGTTCTTTGATTACGTCGAACTGCGCGGTCCGGGACGGCCGGACAACCTGATGCCGCCGCGCAGCTATATCTATGGCAACCCTCCGGCAACACCGTTGCTGGATATGTCGGCCGAAGATTCCAACCCGACTCGCCCTTAACCGACCGGACAGTGGGAGTTCCCGGATGATTCGTCTGCTGCATCTGATTCATTTCTGGCTGATTCTGGTGCCGATCATGGCCGTGGCCACCAGCTTTTTCGGCGCACTCTGCCTGATCTCGGTCCGCTTTGCCGGTCCGGCCCGCACCGCCAGTTTTACCGCCGTGCCCTGGGCCCGACTGGGATTGCTGCTCAGCGGCGTCAAAGTGCATTTGCATGGCCTGGAAAATATTCGCCCAGGACAGAGTTACGTCATTGTCGCCAACCATCTCAGTCACTTTGATATCTGGGTACTGTACGGCTGGCTCGGCATGGACCTGCGCTGGGTGATGAAACAGGAACTGCGCAAGATGCCTGTAATCGGCGTCAGTTGCGAGGCACTCGGCCACGTGTTCGTCGACCGCAGCAATCGTCAGGCAGCACTGGCTTCGCTTGATGCTGCCCGCGAGCGTATCCATTCCGGCACCAGCATCCTGTTCTTCCCGGAAGGCACCCGCAGTCGCGACGGCACACTGAAGTCATTCAAGAAAGGCGCATTCAACATGGCGCTGGACCTGTCCCTGCCGGTACTGCCGATCACCATCAATGGCACCCGGGAAGTGCTGCCCGCCGGCACCCTGCAACTGACCCCGGGCGACGTCCATATCACAGTCCATGCCCCGGTCGCGGTACAGGGGCTGAGTGAGACCGACCTGGACGATCTGGCCCAGCAAAGCCGCAACATTATTGCCTCCGGGCTGCGTGGCGAAGGGGTTCCGGCGCTCAACCGAACTTGAGCTATTGGCCCGACAAGCCGGGCCCCAGCCGCTAAACTCGCCGCCACTGTTTCAGTCTTGCATGGGGAGTTTTGATGAAATCCTTTCGTGATCGGGTAGCTGTCATTACCGGCGCCGGCTCTGGCATTGGCCGGGCACTGGCCTTTGAACTCGGCGCCGCCGGCTGCAAGCTGGCACTGTCGGATATCAACGAGGCTGCCGTCAAACAGGTAGCGAAGGAACTCAAGGACGCCGGGCGTGATGTCATCGCCGATCGCCTTGACGTTGCTGATCGCGACGCCTTTTACGCTTACGCCGAAAAAGTGCTGAAGAAATTCGGCACAGTGAACATCGTCATCAATAATGCTGGCGTGGCGCTGGGCTCCACCGTCGAAGACACCAGCTACGAGGATTTCGAATGGCTGATGGGCATCAACTTCTGGGGCGTGGTGTATGGCACCAAGGCATTCCTGCCGCACCTGAAGCGCGCTGACGAGGGCCATATCGTCAACATTTCCAGTGTCTTCGGCCTGATCGGTGTGCCGACCCAGTCAGCCTACAATGCCGCCAAATTTGCGGTTCGTGGCTTTACCGAGTCATTGCGTCAGGAACTTGAGATTGAAGGCAGCACGGTTTCCTGCACCAGCGTTCACCCCGGCGGCATCAAGACCAATATCGCCAAAAATGCCCGCATGAGCTCGAAAGTCTCGACAATCACAGGCCTGGATGGCGAAGCCTCGAAGGAGCAGTTCGAGAAAATGTTCCGCACTACTCCGGAGCAAGCTGCGGCCACCATCATCGCCGGCATACGTGGCAACAAGCGCCGGGTATTGATTGGTGCCGATGCCGTCGCCATTGACACCATGCAGCGCCTGCTGCCGACCAGCTATCAGAAACTGATGGTCAGCGGCCAGAAGCTGATGCGCAAACGCTCCTGATGTCCGCCCCCCGGCCGATGGCCGGGGGTCTGCCGCGACCGAAGCTGACGACATCCTCGCTTACTTTGCATACAATGGCCGCCTGAATGACGACCTGAAGTGATGATGCAGCGATGACGCAAGCCGAGAACGACAGCTGGTCCCTGGAGCAATTCCAGGTTGCCGAGAAAGAAGGCACCACCCGATTCCACGACTTCGACCTTGATCCGCGCCTGATGCGTGGCATCGCCGAGGCCGGCTTCCAGTATTGCACCCCGATTCAAGCCGAAGTGCTGCACCACACGCTGGCTGGTGCAGATGCCATCGGCCGGGCCCAGACCGGCACCGGCAAGACCGCTGCGTTCCTCGTCACCGTCATCAACGATTTGCTGCGCAATCCACTTCAGGTGAAGCGCTATTCCGGCGAACCGCGTGCCCTGATCATCGCCCCGACCCGGGAGCTGGTGATGCAGATCGAGAAGGATGCTCACCAGCTTGGCAAGTACACCGGCCTGTCGGTGATGAGCGTGGTCGGTGGCATGAACTTCAACCGCCAGCAGGATCAGCTGCAAAAAACCGAAGTGGATATTCTGGTGGCAACGCCGGGTCGACTGCTTGATTTCGCCAACCGCCGTGACCTGTGGCTGGATCGCGTTGAAGTGCTGGTGATTGACGAGGCAGACCGGATGCTGGACATGGGCTTCATTCCGGATGTGAAACGGATTGTCCGCCTGACGCCGTCATCACAGTTTCGCCAGACGCTGTTGTTCTCCGCCACCTTCAGTCAGGACGTCATGAACCTGACCAGCCGCTGGACCGTGGAGCCACAGATCGTCGAGATCGAACCGGAGCAGGTCACCACCGAGCGGGTCGATCAGAAGGTCTACATCACCGAAACCGATCAGAAGTTCACCCTGCTTTACAACCTGATTACCCGCGAGAATCTCGACAAGGTGATGGTGTTCGCCAACCGGCGCGATATCACCCGCAAGCTGTTTGAAAAACTGCAGCGCAAGGGCATCAAGGCAGCAATGATTTCCGGCGACGTCCCGCAAACCCAGCGCACCCGCACACTGGAATCCTTCCGCAGTGGCAAGGTGCAGGTGCTGATTGCCACCGATGTGGCCGGCCGTGGCATTCATATTGATGGTGTCAGCCACGTGGTGAACTACAACCTGCCGGAAGACCCGGAAGATTACGTCCACCGAATCGGCCGTACCGGTCGCGCCGGTGCCAACGGCATCTCGATCAGCTTTGCCTGCGAGGATGATGCGTTCCTGCTGCCGCAGCTGGAAAAGGCCATCGGCATGAAGCTTGATTGCGTCTACCCGCCGGAGGAGTTGCTCAGCGAACAGCCCATGGAAGCACCGCGTCAGGACGCGGCCGACCAGCCGGGCTGATTGGTCAGAACCGGCGGGCGATACCGACGTTCCATATCCAGGGGTCAAAACTGAAGCGGACGCTGTCCACCGTGGCCCCGGACTGGCTCAATACCATCCGGGTTTCCGCTTCTGCGTAGATGGCCGACAGGCTCACCGCCATATTGCCGTCCAGATCCCAGTCCATCCCCAACTCCCCGGCAAAACCGTTCGATGACGGCAGGCGCATGCTGTCAGCACTGGCTGACTGCCCGGAGCCAACACTTTCCTTGGAAAAACGGACGTAGTTACGGCCAATGCCCACCCAGGGTTTGGCTGAGCCCAGTTTCGGCAGGTAATACTGCAACGTCACCGTCACTGGCATGGCGCGAGTTGAGCCGGCCCGGGTGCGACTGAACCCGTCATCGAGAAACAGATTGTGCTTGAGTGGCCATGAGGTATGCAGGCCAAGACCGAAATGGTCGCTGATCAGATACGACAGGCCGAGGCCGAGATGGGTGTCCTGGATCATGTCGACCTTGGCACCGACTGGCGCCACCGTCTTCAGGTCACTGTCGACATTCGGCTTCATGGTGGTGAGCGAGAAGCGCCAGACCAGATCAGTCTGCTCATAGGCAGCCACCGGCGACATTGCAACAACGCTTCCCAGCACCAGCATGGCAGCAACAGGCTTCATGCACAGACTCCTCTCAGACAGGCCCCGCAGGGCAAAACGGCAACGAAGGCGTACTGTAACGCCTCCGCTGCCGTTTCAACAGGTCAGAGATGCTGCTCGGCGTATTCCGCCAATACCGACCGGGGTACCCCGTTCAGCTGCACCGAACCACCAAAGTGGAAGCCCTTGAAACGCTCGGTCATGTAAGTCAGACCGGAGCTGGTGGCGGTCAGATAGGGCGTATCGATCTGCGCCAGATTGCCAAGGCAAACCACTTTCGAGCCTTCGCCAGCGCGGGTGATGATGGCCTTCATCTGATGCGGGGTCAGGTTCTGGCTTTCATCGATCAGGATCAGGCTGCGCTGGAAGCTGCGACCACGAATATAGTTCAGCGCCTTGAACTGGATATTGGCGCGCTCCTTGACGTACTCGATCGAACCACCCGGATTTTCATCGTTCAGATGCAGCGCTTCGATATTGTCGTTAATGGCACCCAGCCACGGGTCCATTTTTTCCTCTTCGGTGCCGGGCAGGAAACCGTGCTCTTCCGCCAGTGGCGGCGTCGAGCGAGTGGCAATGATCTTGTTGAAACGGCGCTGCTCCACCGTCATCTCGATCGCTGCCGCCAGCGCCAGAATGGTTTTGCCGGAACCGGCGGCACCGGTCAGGGTAACCATATGAATATCCGGATCGAGCAGCAGATGCAGGGCGATGGCCTGATGAATATTGATCGGCTTCAGGCCCCAGGCGTGTTGCTCCATCAGCGCCGAGCGCTTCAGGTGCAAGATGGTCACCACACCCTGCTCCACCGAGCGAATCCGGCCAACAAAGCCCTGCTCATCAATCAGGTACTGGTTCGGGAAAACTTCCTCGCCGAGAATTTCGCTGACCAGCAAGCCGTGGGAAATGCGGTGCACCGTATCGCAGCCCTCCTGAACAGTTTCGACCTGATCAACCCGGTCCCACAGGCTACCTTCGATATCAAAGTAACCACGGGTCATCTGACCAATGTCGCTGAGTAACTGGTCGGTGTGATAATCCTCGGCATCAATACCACAGGCCCGTGACTTGAGCCGCATATTGATGTCCTTGGTCACCAGCACATAGTGCCGACCGGGGTCGCGCTGAATCAGCGCGGCAATATCGTTAATGATGCGATTGTCATTCAGATGTTCAGGGAGCAGTGGCCGCTCGTCGCTCTGCTGCTGCCGGGGCATCAGCACAGACAGACTGCCGTCCGGGCGTTGCGGTCGGCAAATTGGCACACCAGCCTCCACTTCTTCCGGCGAAGCATTGCCCAGCACCTCGTCAATCAGACGAATCGCCGCCCGACAATCTGCAGCGATATTGGATTTTCCTGACTTGAGCTTGTCCAGCTCCTCGAGCACGGTCATCGGAATGACCACGCGGTGTTCATCAAAATTGAGCAGCGAGTTGGGATCGTGGATCAGCACATTGGTGTCGAGCACGTAGACTTTCTGCCGTTCGGCAGCGGGCGTATCGGGACTTTCGCCAGGGGTGCGTTTGCGTGAAGCGGATGATGCGGATCGCGGGGTGGGTTCAGTGCTGTCTACGGAACGAAGCAGTGCCGCGCGCTCTTCCATGCGGATTCCTCTCGCTGTTGATGAAAACGCTTTTCACAGCAGCAGAGAGTTCTGAAGTGACGCCACCCTCTGCCGCCTTCTCCTCTTCAGGTTCAGGCAGTGTTGCAAGTTGCAAAGACGGGTGGCCACCCTTCCCGGGTACCATACTCCACAGTTTCAGCGACCGGCAACTGCAAGTTGCGAATTTTTTTCCCGGCCATGAACGGCGCCCGATTCGGTCACGGATTTCAGCCATACCGGTTGTTGCAGCTCACCGTCGATCAGCGCCAGAGAGTCGTCAGCAAAATGCCCGGGAAAAAAGCGGCCAGTGCGAATTTCCTGCGGCAACCAGCCCAGGCGACGGTATAGCTCGGCCACCAGTTCACTGCAGAACATCGCCGAATAATCACGACGACGCTGTCCGGGCAGGACATCAATCACCTGGCGCCAAAGGTAGTTCCGATACGGCCGGCGGTATAGCCGTCGCACCAGACGGCGCACTAACCGACGCTGACGCTGGCACAGCGGATTCCCTTCGCGACGACGCAGAACAATATCGCCATCGTAATCCATCAGCTTGCGCGCCAACGGCACCAGCGACACCCCGGCCAATGCCTCGCCGCTGAACAGGTCGGCGGACTCAGGACCGCGATTCGACTCCAGCAATAACGGCTCATCGACATCATCAAGGCGGATAATCATGCCGACGTGGGTCCAGCTACTGCCGGTGAACCAGCGAATCACATCACTACTCAGCCCCTTGCCGGAAAACAGCAATACATCCCCGGTTTGCAGCATGGACAGACTGTTCGATGACAGCACCGGCATACTCCTGAGTCACTGATCACAGCTGTGCTCATGGTCAGTGCAGGCAGTGACGCCGGGGTGACAAAACCACCATGTTTTCGTGACAGCCCGACGTCATCAGGAAGACATATAGCTGACTTATGCTGGTCACTTTCTCCTGCATGGTCAGGCTATGGATCCCGCCGAACTGCAACGCCATCTTCCCGAGCTGGCCCAGCTTGATGCGATCATTGATCGCGGCAGCCGCTGGCTGCGCTGCGATACTGTGCTGCAGGTGCAAACCGGACAGCACAGGCTGCCGGTGCAAGTACTGGAACTGGGCAGCCGCAAGCCACGGGTGCCAGTGTTCGGGCTGTTCGGCGGTGTCCATGGGGTCGAACGGATTGGCTCGCAGATTGTACTGGCCTGGCTGCACACGCTGGTGGAACGACTGCACTGGGATGAGGCGCTGCACCGGCGGCTGGAGCAGATGCGGCTGGTGATCATGCCAATCGTCAACCCCGGTGGTATGTGGCGACGATCACGCTGCAATCCGAACGGTGTCGACCTGATGCGCAACGCCCCCATTGATGCCATGGGCAAGGTGCCGTTTCTGGTTGGCGGCCACCGGCTTGGCCCGTGGCTACCCTGGTATCGGGGTCGGCGTGGCGCACCAATGGAAGCAGAGGCTGCGGCGCTGATTCAGGTGGTACAAGAGCGCATCCAGACCGCTCCTTTTTCGATGACGCTGGACTGCCACAGTGGCTTTGGCCGGCGCGATCGACTCTGGAGTTGTTATGCCCGCAGCCATCGACCCATTGCTCATATCGGCGAAGTGTTTGCACTGCGCCAGCTGATGGAACGCACTTTCCCGCACTTGCATCCCTACCTGATGGAACCACAATCGGTGAACTACACCACCCATGGGGATCTCTGGGACTATCTGTATGACAGCGCAGTGGATAGCAGTCGGGAACGCATTTTTCTGCCCTTTACGCTGGAGATGGGCTCCTGGTTATGGGTGCGAAAAAATCCGCGACAGATGCTCGATTTTCTCGGCTATTTCAATCCGGTGATCAGCCATCGTCATCATCGGGTGTTGCGCCAGCATATTCCGCTGCTGGAATTTCTCAGCGCCGCCACCGGTAACTGGGATCGCTGGATGCCGCTGCCGAAACAACGACACGACATGACCCGCGAGGCGATTCGGCTGTGGTTTGATCAGCCGCGTGACAAGGATCTTTACCCGCCTGCTTGACGCCGGCCTGCCAAGCCGCGAGCCTTGGCACTTCTCATCCGAGCCCGGAGCCCGTTATGCGTCTGGCATTGCTTGCCACCGTTTGCCTGCTGTCTGCCTGTCAGTCAGCCTTCCACCATAACCATGTCGGCGATAACGCCGCCATACTGCATTTCAGCAGCGATGACTTGCCGGCACAGCCGGTGATCTGTGTCGCCGGCGAGGGCTTTCGCGACACCCGCACCGCAGTGGGCAGGGATGGTTACAAGATTCTGACCGACCTGAATGAGGCGATGAAAAAAAGCCCGGAAGTCAGCGCGCAGGTAGCGGCCTCAGAAACTACCGTGGCTGGGTTCCGCTATCGGGACAGCGCCCGCACGGCAGAAAAATCCCGTTGTCGCACAGCCATGCGATTTGTCACCGAACCGGGCCAGCACTATCGCCTGCGCCTTGATGATAACCAGTGCACGGTGTCCGTGAGCCGGCAAAGCGGCGAGGAATGGCTGCCTCATTCGGCGACCGTGGCAGACTGGCAGTGCCAGTGACTCATGGCGGCGCGCCATCATGGTGCGTCGCCTCTTTTTGGTGCAAATCTCTGCCATATATCTGCCATACAGGTCCCTCCCTCGCCCCCTTTTTTGCTGCCCTGCCTGACGCAGCCTGAAAATAATCCTTAATAATCATTACCTTGTGTTTTCTGGCACGGAATATGCCTTTTCTCTGACAGCTGCCACGGCCCCAGGTCGCAGCGCGGCAACCACAACACTGTCACTGAAGAGGGCTGTATCCATGAGCAAGAAACACGTACTGAAACTGTCCGCACTGGCTATTGCAATCGCTACCGCGGCTCCGATGGTCGCCACCGCTGAAGTTACCGGCAGCCTTGATATCGCCAGCCAGTACCTGTGGCGCGGTCAGACTCTGCTGACCGCCGGCACCGTATCGGGCAGCATCGACTACGGCCACTCTTCCGGTGCTTATGCCGGTGTCTGGGCGAGCTCGGAAAACGGCAAGAACGAGTATGACCTCTATGCCGGATTTGCTGGCGAGACCGAGGCACTGAGCTATGACCTCGGCTTCGTCTCCTACCACTACACTGGCGAGCGCGGAACTGCTGTAGGTCCGGATGCACTGAACTTTCAGGAACTGTATCTCTCCCTCGGCATGGGTGATTTCACCATTGGTGGTTACTTTGGCGTCGGCGAGTTCGGTGATGGCGCAGCGGCTGCAGACAACAAGGACATGTACTACTACGCCAGCTACAGCAAGGAGAAGTTCGGCGCCACGGTTGGTCACTATGCCTATGACGTTTCTGATGAGGCGTACACCCACCTTGATCTGAGCTACACCGTGATTGACAACCTGACCTTCACTGCCTCGAAGATTCTTGATCTTGACGAAGACAACACGTTGGTCACCAACGACGAACTGCAGGTAGTAGTTGCCTACAGCTTCCCGTTCTAATGTTGATTTGATCCTCCCGCACGGCCCCTTCGGGGGCCTTTGCCGGCGCGGCAAAAAGTTTTCCGATCATCTCCTCCGCCGCGCCGGACATTTTCTTTCAGCGCCTCAGATACACCAGCACCGCATCGTGATCCGACACCACTTCGCCAGCCCCCTGGGCGCCATTCAATGTACGGTAACGACCGGCATTGCCACGACTGACCTCTGCACGCAACATGCGTGCCCGCAACGCAGGCGACAACAGAATGTGATCTATCGCCTGGCGGCGACAACGATAGATATAGGAGAACCGCTGCTCCAGCGAGATCGATTGCCAGGCCGAAACTAATGGCGGCTGATCCAGTATCGCCAGCGGCTCCGCATACAGATCATCTCCGGCAGCGCTGTTGAAATCACCGATCAACATTAATCCTTTTCCCTGCGCCAGCCGCGACAATGACCAGTCACGAATCCGCTGCGCCTGAGCCCGACGTTTTTCCCGAACCCGGCCCTGTTCAGCCGTGTCATTCAGGCCATGGCCGCTGCGCAAATGCAGTGCCAGCAGTTCAAACCGAAAGGGCTCCAGAATTTCAACATGCAGAGGTGGCCGACTGAATAACCAGGAGCTGCTTTGCTGCTCGGTTGAAAATAATGCCTGCACCTCTCCGACTCTGATCGGCGCCCGATACAGCATGGCCACGTCTATACCGGATTGATCATTGCCATCAAACAACAGCGGCTGGTAACGAGGACCGCCATCGTTACGGACCTGCGCGGCAAGCGCCTCCAGCATGGACAGCGTATCGACTTCCTGCACCACCAGAATATGCGGGGATTGCAACACATCGCGGATATGCCGCGACCAGGCGGCAAGACGTTTCCGCCGCTGCGAACGGCCCATTTCCTTTTCGGTCAGACGCCACAGATTCTGGCTGGCAACACTGATTTCCTGCTCAGTTGCCGCCGGTACCGGCCTGATCTGCTCCGGCACCGGGCAGCTGGCAAGCGACGCCGATGACAGCACCGCCAGCAGAACCAGCCAGCATCCGCGACGCCACATCATCATCAGGCTCAGGGCATTTTCACGATGGCATCGACGCAGACATCCGGCTGATCCGCCACGCCGACACACACACGGACAAGCTCACCGGCCGCCGGTACCGGATCGAGCCGGAACAGCATCATGTGCAGCCCCCCGGTTTGCAGCACCACTTTCGCACCGGCGGGCACCGGCACCTGATGCTGGCGCACCATTTTCTTGCGGCCATCGGTTTCTATCCAGTCATGGATTTCCGCGGCGCCGGCGACGCTGGCACTGGCGCGAACAATCACCTGTTCCTGATCGCCACTATTGCGCACGGTAAAATACGCAGCCGTGGAGCTTGAGTTCGGTGGCACAGCTCGCACCCAGGCATCCTCTATTACCAACTCGGCGTAGGTCGCTGGTGCAACAATCAATGCAACGATGACAAGGCATCTTCTAAAGCAGGCTACGGACATCGGCGATCAGCTCCTCGGTGTTGAAGTCGGATTTGAACAATTTGCGCACCCGACCCTGCTGGTCGAGCAAATAAACGAAATCACTGTGCGAGAACATGTACTCCTGCTCGGCGCCAGGCTCTGCCGTTTCCTGCAGGTAGACCACGCCGTAGCGCCGGGCCATATCGGCAATATCATCGACACTGCCGGTCAGGCCGATCACCGACGGGTCAAAGAATTTCAGATATTCCTTCAGGTGCTCCGGCGTATCTCGCACCGGATCAAAGGTGACAAACACCACATTGACCTGCTCGCGCTCGGACTCGGACAGGTTTTTCCAGGCACCCACCGTGCGCGCCAGGGTTGCCGGGCAGATATCCGGGCAATGGGTGAAGCCGAAGAACATCAGGCTGAGTTTGCCGTACAGGTCCTCGGCATTGAACATCAGGCCGTTCTGGTCCATCAGGACAAAATCACCGCCCAACCGGGTGTTTACCGGCAACTCAGGCTTCGGTTCCGAGCAGGCCGCCAGCCCCAGCATCAACAGCAGGGCAAGCAGGGGGCGCCAGACGGTCGCTTTCATCGGTCTCTCCGGTTCGCTAAACGGGGGCCACAGGGTATAATCCCGGCCCCTTTTGTCAAAGCCTTCGCAGGCCGGTTCCCACATGGTCCAGAAACTGTACATCCAGACCCATGGTTGCCAGATGAACGAGTACGACTCGTCGCGCATGGCCGACCTGCTGGACGCCAGCCATGGCCTCGAACTGACTGACCGGGCGGAAGACGCGGACGTGCTACTGCTGAACACCTGCTCGATCCGCGAGAAGGCGCAGGAGAAGGTATTCAGCGAGCTGGGCCGCTGGAAGCAGCTGAAGGCCAAGAAGCCGGACCTGATTATCGGCGTTGGCGGCTGCGTTGCCTCCCAGGAAGGCGAAGCGATCCGCGAGCGAGCGCCCTATGTCGATGTGGTATTCGGCCCGCAGACCCTGCACCGGCTGCCCAACCTGATCAATGAGGCGCGCTCGGACAAGGGCTTTGCCATTGATGTCAGCTTCCCGGAAATCGAGAAGTTCGATTCGCTGCCGGAGCCGTCCGTGGACGGCCCCACCGCCTTTGTCTCGATCATGGAAGGCTGCTCGAAGTACTGCACCTTCTGCGTGGTGCCCTATACCCGTGGCGAGGAAGTCAGCCGGCCGCTGGCCGATGTGCTGGCAGAAGTCCGTCATCTCGCCGGTCTCGGCGTGCGTGAAGTCAATCTGCTCGGCCAGAACGTCAACGCCTACCGTGGCGACGATGGCGAAGGCGGCATCTGTGATCTGGCGGAGCTGATCGTGCTGATCAGCAAGATCGACGGCATCGGCCGGATCCGCTACACCACCAGTCATCCGGTGGAGTTCTCCGACAGCCTGATTGCGGTATACGAGGAAGTCCCGGAGCTGGTCAGTCATCTGCATCTGCCGGTGCAATCCGGTTCCGACCGCATTCTGGCGATGATGAAGCGCAATCACACCGCGCTGGAGTACAAGTCCAAGCTGCGCCGGCTGAAGAAAATTCGCCCGGATATCTCGTTCAGCTCGGACTTTATTATCGGTTTCCCCGGCGAAACCGACGCCGACTTCGAAGCGACCATGAACCTGATTGCCGATATCGGCTTCGACACCTCGTTCAGCTTTATCTACAGCGCCCGTCCCGGCACGCCGGCGGCGGACCTGCCGGACGACGTGTCGATGGACGTCAAGAAGCAGCGTCTTGCCCTGCTCCAGCAACGCATCCTGCAAAATGCCCAGGAAATCAGCCGGCGCATGGTCGGCAGCCGCCAGCGGGTGCTGGTGGACGGGGTGTCCAGAAAGGACCCGGGCGAGCTCAAGGGCCGCACCGAAAACAACCGGGTGGTCAACTTCCGTGCCCCGGATGACTGGATCGGCCATTTTGTCGAACTGACCATCAGCGACGCCCTGCCCAACTCGCTGCGTGGCACCGATGTGGTGCTGGCCGACGACCGCCGGCCGCTGGCCCACTCGGCGCTTGTCTGACACCATCCGGCGGTATGGTTTTGCCAGCCGTCGGGATAGCGTTATCCTGAAATCATCATTGCCGCCCAAGGGGCCCAAGACACCGCTTGAAGACTCAATCCGCAACCCGCACCGTCAGCCTTGAACCCTATGACTCGCGTCGTCTGGCCAGCCTCTGTGGCCGTCTTGACGAGCACATCAAGCATATCTCCGGCCGTCTCGGCATCGACATCAGTAACCGTGGCAACGAGTTCCGGTTAAGCGGCGAGGAGCCGGCGCTACGGATTGGCCAGCAGGTCCTGCGCCGGCTTTATGAGCAGACCGTCGGCGGCGGCGACCTGACCCCGGAAACCGTGCACCTGCACCTGCAGGAGTCCGGCGCCGAGGACAACACCGTCGATTTCCCGCAGGACGAAGTCGTCATTCGCACCCAGCGCGCCAAGCTCAAGCCGCGCGGCGAGCACCAGCGTGAATATGTCCGCAAGATTCGCCGCCACGACATCAACTTCGGCGTCGGCCCGGCCGGCACCGGCAAAACCTGGCTGGCGGTGGCCTGCGCGGTGGAAGCGCTGGAAAAAAATGAAATCCAGCGCATCATGCTGGTGCGTCCGGCGGTAGAAGCAGGCGAGAAGCTCGGCTTCCTGCCCGGCGATCTGGCCGAGAAAATCGACCCGTACCTGCGCCCTCTGTACGATGCCCTGTATGAAATGGTCGGTTTCGACAAGGTCGCCAAGCTGATGGAGCGTAATGTCATCGAGGTGGCGCCACTGGCGTATATGCGTGGCCGCACCCTGAACGGCAGCTTTGTCATTCTCGATGAAAGCCAGAACACCACCCCGGAGCAAATGAAGATGTTCCTGACCCGGATCGGTTTTGGCTCACGGGCAGTCATCACCGGCGACATGACCCAGGTGGATTTGCCCAAGCACATCAAATCCGGCCTGAATCATGCATTGACGGTGCTGGACGGCGAAAAGGACATCGGCGTGACCCGTTTTGACAGCCGCGACGTGGTCCGCCATCCGCTGGTGCAGCGTATTGTTGAGGCCTATGAGCGCCACGAACATGACACCAATACCGGTCGTTGAGCTGCAAAGCGACCTGCCACCGGCGGGTTTACCGGTGCAGGAGCAGGTTCAACGCTGGGCTGAGAGCGCCGCCCGGCTTGCCGGCGGCGCGGCCGGTGAAATTGCCATCCGCATTGTCGATGAAGCGGAAAGCCGGGCCCTGAACCATGACTATCGGGGCAAGGATTACCCCACGAATGTACTGTCCTTTCCTTTCGAACTGCCGGAAGGCATGCCGGAGGAGATGCGCGTCGAGCTCGGCGAAGGCATTATCGGTGACATCGCCATCTGTGCACCGGTGGTAGAGCGCGAGGCGAAGGACCAAGGCAAGGCGGTGGAGGCCCACTGGGCCCACATGGTGATCCACGGCGTTCTGCACCTGCTTGGCCATGATCACGTCGAGGATGCCGGCGCCGAGATCATGGAAGCTCTGGAAATCCGGGCCCTTGCCGAGCTCGGCTATCCCAATCCCTATTTCACTGAAACTGTCTGAATAACAGGAGTTGTCATGCCGGAAGAAGTTTCCGACAGTAGCCCCGGTCGAAGTTGGCTTGACCGGATTTCCCAGTTCTTCGGCAACTCGCCGACCAGCCGGGAGGATCTGGTCGAGCTGATGCGCTCGGCCCGGGATCGCGAAGTCATCGACAGCGAAACGCTGGGGATTGTTGAAGGCGCTCTGGAAATGGCGGACATGAAGGTCCGCGATGTGATGATCCCGCGCACCCAGATGGTCGCCATTCGCGCCGCCAGCCACCCGCGTGAATTTCTGCCATCCATCATCGAATCGGCGCACTCGCGCTTCCCGGTGCTGGGTGACGACCCGGATGAGGTAATCGGCATCCTGCTGGCCAAGGACCTGCTGGCACTGATCGTTGATCCGGCCAGAATGGATCGCTTCAGCATCAAGGATCACCTGCGTCAGGCACTGATTATCCCGGAATCGAAGCGACTCGATTCGCTTCTGCGCGATTTCCGTATCAGTCGCAACCATATGGCCATCGTCGTCAATGAATATGGCGGCGTGGCCGGACTGGTCACCATCGAGGACGTGCTCGAGCAGATCGTCGGCGAGATTGAGGACGAGCACGATATCGACGAAGATGATTACCTGATCAAGGAACTGGGCGATGGCGAATACACCATCAAGGCCCTGATGCCGGTTGAGGATTTCAACGAACACTTTGACAGCAAGCTCAGCGAAGAAGAGTTCGATACCATCGGCGGACTGGTACTGCAGCAGTTCGGCCGACTGCCCGCCAGGGACGAGTCGGTGGAATTCGGTGGATTCCGCTTCACCGTGCTGAGCGCCGATAGCAGAACAATAAGACTGTTGCACGTGACGCCAGTGGGGAGCGCCAATGATACCGAAGCCCGCAACGGAGACGACCGGCCTTAAATCCGTACCCTGGGTTGGGCTGGGCATTTTCCTGATCTATCTGCTGGTTCACCTGACGCTGCAAAGCGACGAAATCGAACGCCAGCAGGAAATGGCTGACTGGTATCAGCAAAGCGGCCTGTTCGAGCTGGAGTGGGAAAACTACATATCGTGGCTGCGTATCAGTGGCCAGATCAGGAAAGCCGAAACACTGGAAAAAGCCCGCGCTGACGGCGACAAGGTCACGGTGTTCCGCGCCATGGCCTTCGACCCCGCCTTCGAAGCCGAAAACCAGCTGCGCGGTGATCAGTACTGGGATTACCAGCAGATGGCGCAATGGCGCGAGATGCGCGACAACTTCCGCGAGCGGGCCGGCGCCCTGCCCGGCGTCAAGGCAGGACTCAACCCCTCGGCACCAAGACCCTCCACCTATCTGACCTGGCACTTCCTGCATGAAAATCTGTGGATCTGGCTGGTCGCGCTGCTGGTTGCCCTGCCGTTCCTGTGGCCGGTCGAAAACGAGCTTGGCCATCGCAAGCTGGCGGCAATCTGGATTGTCAGTGGTGTTGTCAGCGGCCTGATATATGTTGCCTTCCTGTCCCATCGCTATGAGCCACTGACCGGCAGCACGCCACTTGCTGCTGCGGTAATCGGCATGTATCTGGGCCTGTTCGCCCTGCGCAAACTGGACTTTATCTGGTTCGATCCACGCCAGAAAAAACTCCGCAGCACTGCCCTGCCGGCGGCGGTGCTGGCGCCGCTATTCCTGATTCTGCCAATCTACGAGACCCTCGCCGGGGGCTCAGCGCCACACGTCTGGTTGGCCCAGCTTGCTGGTCTGATCAGCGGCGCCGGCCTTGTTCATCTGGCCCGTGGCGCAGAAGTCAGTGGCGCGGAACAACAAGCTGAAGAAACCGACGATGCCGAGCGACAGCTGCGTCAGCAGTTGACGTCCGCCTGGGCCTCGATGTCGGCCATGGCATTTCAGGATGCCGAGCGACAGTTTGAAACAGCCCTGCAACTGGACCCGTCCCAGTTTCTGCCGCTTACCGGCCTGTATCAGCTGCGCAAGCTGAAACCGGATGCCGAGATCTTTCATGAAACGGCGCGGCGGGTACTGAGCGCGGACATCAGTGACGAAGGACTGCTGAAGCAGCAGCTCACCATCTACCGCGACTACTGCAAGCGCATAGCCGATACCAACGAGCTGGCGCTGGATATCAGGGTAAAGATGATTGCTCACCTGAGCAGGATTGGAGAGAGCAAGGAAGCCGACAAGCTGGCCAGCGATATCGAAAAGCAGGGTGAACGTCATCCGTTGCTGGCCCGCTCGCTGGTGCTGCTGTCGCAAGCGCTGCAGAACACCAATCAGGGCCGCAGTAACCACCTGCGTATGCTCGCGGCACGACTGACGGAAGAAGCCACCGCGTAGCAGCAGCCGCTGCTACGCATTTTTCAGCAGCCCCAGCTCTTGCCGGCACTGCTCCGCCATGTCCCGGGTCTTGATGTCCCGATATCGGGTTTCGACGAAGCGGATGTATTGCTCGGCCTTGGCGGCGAGCTTGAATTCGTTGGCCAGCAAGCGAGCCAGAAACAGATAAGCCTCAGCAATTCCCGGCCAGGTCGGTGCCCGCTTGTGAATATCCAGTAGCAGATTCACCGCCACCTTCGGCTGTCCTTGCTCGGTAAAAAGTTTTGCCATTTCCCAGGTCATCTGCACCGTGTTCGGCTTGAACGACGGATCAATTTCCCGACAACGACGCATCAGATCCATCGCTCGGGTCGGGTGATTATTCTTCAGCAATACCTTGAGATAATTGTCGGCAAACTCCAGCTGTTCAGTGCGCCGCTCCAGCACATCCAGCAGGCGCTCGTATTGCTCGTTAAATGCCAACGAATCTTTCTGCTTCTCCAGCTTGCCCTTGTAGGTTGAAATGATCTTGTCGAATCGGCCCTCACGCAGCAGCACTGCCTGACGACGTTCTTCCTCAGGACGCCGGCTACGCCGACGCCGCTGTGCCGACTCGTTCATCTGCTGCGACTCGTAACCCAGATTGCCCTGATGACGACAGATCAGGTAGCCGGTCAGATGCGCCGTCACCACCCAGAGCCAACCAACGATCATCGCCGCCAGCGGCCAGGACAGGAAACCCGGCAGCAGGTCATAAACGATGCTGATGAAAATGGCGCTGGCGGTATGCAGGAAAAACATCACCCCGGCCATGGCCGGATACTCGAGGCTCACGCTGACCAGCGTAGCAAGCAAACGTTGTGGCGCCAGCAGGGCAACCAGCAGGTTGCCAGTGAGAAAGGTCTGGATCAGCAAGCCCGGCAGCAGGAACCACAACCCCAGCGTGATCAGACTGCCCTGCAGCATGCCGTAACTCATGTAGGCATAACCGCTGGCCACCCCCGCCGCGGCAAAAACCAGCCATAGCTGGACGCCTGCCGGCCAGCTCTCCGGTTTGAGCATGGACTGGTAATCCGGCGCTTTCATCATGCCTTCTGCGCTTTGCTGAATGACCGCAGCACCATAGATCCCCAGCAGCACGCCGATTGCGGAAGCGACGCCGACACCCACCAGCCCCCCTGGCACTGCGACCATCATCACGGCCACCGCCGCCATGACCACGCCGGCATTTTTCACCAGCGGATATTCAATAAAGTGGGACAGGATTTCCCAGAACGGATCCTGGGCAATGCGACGACCAACCTGCTGCAGCGGCTTGTTGGTCAGAAACGAACGCGCCCGGCCGCCATCGGCGGAGTCGTCAGAGGCAACACAGGTGTCGCAAAACAGGATGCCATCGTCGGCGTCATACCAGGTGGCCTGCTCACCGGGATGGTACTTGCAGGTCTGTTTCATTATTCTCTCCCCCGGTTTATCGCGCTGCCCGCGTTACTTGTCGCAGAGTATTCCGCGCAGAGCACCACCGGCTTTGGCTGGCAACGTCAGTTAAGTCTTAATTCTTAAAGCAATCCGGTGCACTTCTCAATGGACAAGCTGTTGTTTTCACTGATAGCCGGCTTGCTCTACCCGCTTGCCTTTGCGCCCTGGGGCTGGTGGCCACTGGTGCTGGTGTCGATCGCCCTGTTCTGGTGGAGCCTGAACAATGCCTCGCCCCGTCAGGCCGCTTTGCGCGGCTGGCTGTTCGGGCTCGGCAGTTTTGGCTTCGGTGTCAGCTGGCTACATGTTTCCATGCACCAGTATGGTGACACGCCGTTATGGCTGGCGGTGCCGATGACCGGCCTGTTCGCCGCCGCCATGGCACTTTATCCGGCCCTGCTGGCCGGGCTGAGTGCCCGCCTCGGTCAGCGCAGCATTGTTTTTGTCGGTCTCTGGCTGCTGATCGACTGGCTGCGTGGCCTGCTGCTCACCGGCTTCCCCTGGCTCTACCCCGGCTACGCCATGACCGACACACCACTGAGCGCGCTGGCACCGCTCGGCGGTATCTGGCTGGTCTCGTTAATCACTGTCGCCGCCGCCGTGTCGCTGGCCGAACTGGCCCGACGTCGCTGGCACAGCGCAATACCGACTGCCGTCCTGACTCTGGTCGGCGCATTGGTCAGCCTGCTGCCGCTATCCTTTACCGAACAGACCGGTGACCCGGTCAAGGTGGCGCTGGCCCAGGGCAATGTCCCGCAGGATGTGCGCTGGCAGCTCACCCAGCAAGCCGCCACCCGCGCTATCTATGCCGACCTGACCGGCCGGGCCAGCCCCGGCAGTTTGCTGATCTGGCCGGAAGCCGCGATTACCGAGTTTTATCAGGACGCCCGACCGTTTCTGCTTGAACAGGGCGAGCGAATGAACAGTCGCGGCGGTGCACTGATTACCGGCATCCCGTGGCGCGAATACGCCAGTACCGGGCCGCAATACTTCAACAGTGTCACCGTACTCGGCGGCGGCCAGGGCCTCTACCACAAGCAGAAGCTGGTGCCATTTGGCGAGTATGTCCCTTTTCAGGAACAGATCCGCGGGCTGATTCCGTTTTTCGACCTGCCGATGTCGAGCTTTTCCCGCGGCCACGCTGAGCAGCCGAACCTGACCGCGCTGGGCCTGACGGTGTCGCCGTTCATCTGCTATGAAATCCTCTATCCGTCACTGGTAGCAAAGCGCAGTCAGGACAGCGACCTGCTGCTGACCATCAGTAACGACGCCTGGTTTGGCACCTCTGCCGGTCCGCATCAGCATTTCCAGATGACCCGGATGCGAGCACTGGAGACCGGCCGCTGGTTGCTGCGCGGCACCAACAACGGCATCACCGCGCTGATCGCCCCAAACGGTAAGGTCCATGCCCGGCTGGCCCAGTTCGAGCGGGGCCTGCTGGAGGGCGAAGTCCGGGCCGTCACCGGCACCACACCATTCATGCTGACCGGACCTTCTCCGACTCTGCTGCTGGCGATGGCACTGGTGGCGCTGGGCCGGATTCGCCGTCATCCGTAGGAGCGGCTGATTAGCCGCGAAGCCTTTCGCCGTCGGTCGACGGCTCCTACAAGTGCCTCACGATAGCTGTACTCTGTCAGCGTGTTCGTATTCCTGAATTGCATTCATATACCCATGGGGGTATAAATACGGCATCGTAACGCCGAGGGAGATCTGCCATGCAGAAGCCAGACGTCAAAGCCTTTTTCGATCCGGACACCTTCACCGTCAGCTATGTGGTCAGCGATCCGGCGACGAAACAATGCGCGATTGTCGACTCGGTGCTCGACTACAACGCCAATGCCGGCACCACCGACAGCGGCTCTGCCGACCGGATCATCGACTATGTCCGCGAGCAGGGCCTGACGGTGCAATGGCTGCTGGAAACCCACGTCCATGCCGATCATCTGTCAGCAGCCCCCTACCTGCAGGAAAAGGTCGGCGGCCGGCTCGCCATTGGCAGTCATATCCGCACGGTGCAGGAAACCTTCGGCAAGGTGTTCAACGCCGGCAGCGAGTTCCAGCGCGACGGCAGCCAGTTCAACCAGCTGTTTGCCGATGGTGACACCTTCCGGGTTGGCGACATCGAAGCACGGGCCATGCACACCCCGGGGCATACCCCCGCCTGTATGACCTATGTAATCGGCGATGCTGCCTTTGTCGGCGACACCCTTTTCATGCCGGATTACGGCACCGCTCGCTGCGACTTCCCCGGCGGGGATGCCAGAGTGCTGTATCAGTCGGTGCAAAAAATCTTTGCCCTGGCCGACAACACCCGCATGTTCCTCTGCCATGACTACCTGCCGGCCAGTCGCCACGACTACGTCTGGGAAACCACTGTCGGCGCGCAGAAGCGGGACAACATCCATATCCATGCAGGCGTCAGCGAAGACGCTTTTGTTACCATGCGCACCAAGCGAGATGCCGAGCTCGACATGCCGCGACTGATCCTGCCATCGGTGCAGGTCAACATGCGCGCCGGGCACATGCCGCCGGCGGAAGACAACGGTATCCAGTATCTGAAGATTCCGGTTAACGTGTTGGGGCGCCGCTGAAGCGGCGCATCCACAGCAGAACGGAGAGCGAAGGATGCATTACCCGAAACTGAGTTCGACCCTGACGGTGGCACCGCAGATCCGTCCGGATGACCTTGAGGCGATTGCCGCCGCCGGCTACAAGACCGTGATCAACAATCGTCCGGATGGCGAGGAGATGGGCCAACCGAGGGCGGCAACCATGGCTGCCAAAGCAGCGTCGCTGGGCATGCAGTATTTCCACCAGCCGGTGGTCGGCGGGGCGATCAGCGATCAGGACATTGAGGACTTCGAGCAACTGGTGGCGAACGCTGAAAAGCCGGTGTTTGCCTACTGCCGCACCGGCACTCGCTGCACCGTACTGTGGGCGCTGAGCGAGGCCGGCAAACAATCGCCGGAGATGCTCGTCAACCGTGCGGCGGAAGCCGGCTATGACCTGAATGGCCTGCTACCCAGGCTGATTTCCCGCTGGCAGGATCAGCATGGCTGATAACCGTCTGCGCCGCCTGTTGCCTGCCCCTGAGTGGCTCGGCAGCTATCGGCGTCAGGACGCCCTGTCCGACGCCATGGCGGCATTGATCGTCACCGTCATGCTGATTCCGCAGAGTCTGGCCTATGCCATGCTCGCCGGGCTGCCGGCGGAAGTGGGCCTGTATGCCAGCATGCTGCCGCTGCTCGGCTATGCTTTGTTCGGCTCCAGCCGAACGTTGGCGGTTGGCCCGGTGGCGGTGGCATCGCTGATGACTGCCGCCGCCGTCAGCAAGGTGGCGGAACCGGGCAGTGACCAGTATCTGGCTGCGGCCATGATTCTGGCGCTGCTGTCCGGGCTGATGCTGGCCGCCATGGCGTTGCTGCGACTGGGCTGGATTGCCAATCTGTTATCGCACCCGGTGATCGCCGGGTTTATTACCGCCTCCGGCATCCTGATTGCAGCCAGCCAGATCAAACACCTGCTTGGTGTGTCCGCCGGTGGACATACGCTGGTGGAAATCCTGACCGGCCTTGCGCCAAAAATCGGCGCCACCCATCTGCCGACATTGATGATCGGCGCCGGAGCCCTGCTATTCCTGTTCTGGGCACGCAAGAAACTGAAAACCACACTGCAGAAACTGAAGCTTCCGACGCTGGCAGTGGATCTGCTTGCTCGCGCCGGCCCGGCACTGGCGGTGATCGTCAGCACCGTCGTGGTCGCCCAATGGCAGCTGGATCAAAGTGGCGTTCGGGTTGTTGGCTCGGTCCCCGGCGGCCTGCCCGGGCTGTCGCTACCGCAGTTTGATATCGGGCTCTGGCAAACACTGCTGGTGCCCGCTTTCCTGATCAGCCTGATCGGTTTTGTCGAGTCCGTGTCGGTGGCACAAACCCTGGCGGCGCGACGCCGGCAACGGATCAACCCGAACCATGAACTCGCCGGTCTGGGTGCTGCCAATATCAGCTCGGCGCTGTCCGGCGGTTTCCCCGTGACCGGCGGTTTTGCCCGCTCGGTGGTCAACTTTGACGCCGGCGCCGTGACCCCCATGGCCGGTATCTTCACTGCTATCGGTATTGCAGTGACCACCTTGTTCCTGACGCCCTGGTTTACCTTCCTGCCGAACGCCACGCTGGCCGCCACCATCATGGTAGCGGTACTGTCGCTGGTCGATTTCGGCATCATTCGTCGCACCTGGCAGTACTCGAAAATCGATTTCACCGCGATGACGCTGACCATGCTCGGCGTGTTCACCATTGGCGTCGAGGCCGGTGTAATGATGGGCGTCGTGGCTTCCCTGCTGCTGTTTCTCTGGCGCACCAGCTCACCACATATTGCGGTGGTCGGTCAGGTGCCGGGCACCGAACACTTTCGCAACATCAAACGACATCAAGTCATTACCAGCCCGACGGTATTATCGGTGCGTGTTGATGAATCACTGTACTTCGCCAACGCCCGCTATCTGGAAGATTTTGTCTATGATATGGCGCTGCAAAAGCCGGAGATTCGTCATGTGGTGCTGCAGTGCTCCGCTGTCAATCTGATTGACGCCAGCGCACTGGAGAGTCTGGAATCGCTAAGCCAGCGACTCCAGGATGCCGGGGTCACTTTACACCTGTCCGAGATCAAAGGGCCGGTGATGGACGCGCTGAACAAAGTTGATTTTGCTGACCATCTGGCCGGCCGTATTTTCCTCAGTCATTACGCCGCGCTCAGAGAGCTGGACCCGGACACCACTCCGGGCAACAACAGCCCTCAGATTGGCACCAGCACTCCGGTATAAAGCACCGGCCCGGTGGGGACGCCGGTGGTCGATCCTCCGGCGGGTTCCAGACTGACTGCCAGCAGCTGCTGCGACTGCAGGGCCGCCATCTGCTCGGCCGTCAGCTGCACAGTCCGTACCGACTGCGAGGGCTGAATGGTGCCGAGCGAAAGCGGCGCGCTGTCTGCCGGAACAATCCAAAGCTCGTAATCCAGCCCTGCATCCGCTGCTTTCGCGTTCAGACTGGTAATACGCAACTGTCTGCCATCCGCTGAAAGCCCCAGCGACCAATGCTGCAGGCCCTCATCCTGCAAAATGGTGGCAAATGCAGGCGCCGATGCCTGTTGCTGCTGCGGCGGCGACCACCATAAAACGACGGCCAGCAACAGCGACACGGCAGTGGCAGCGGTGCCCCACCAACGCCACCAGCGCCCGGCGTTGGCAGGCGCTACGCCCCAAAGCCGCTGCTCAATCCGTTGCCAGTGGCGGGCCGGCAATGGCTTCGCGGATGGCACTGCAGAAAGCATAAAGCCGAGCTGTGCCTCCCAGAACCAGACTTCCTGACGCACCCTCGCGGATTCTCTCATATGCTGCTGAAAGCGGGCCCGCGCCTGCCCACGCAATGTACCAAGGACATATTCTGCCGCCAGCTTCTCGACCACCTCGTCGCGTAACTTCATGAGCTCAGACACCGCTTGAGGGCGCCAAGCCCACGACGCACCCAACTCTTGACTGTACCGAGTGGGTGACCGAGCTGGCGAGCCAGTTGTTCGTGGGAGAGCCCCTGATAAAAGGCCATCGCAATGGATTCGCGCTGATGACCGTCAAGCTGGTCAAGACATAGCGCCAGCGCCCTGGCCTCATGCTCAGCGGCCAGCCAGTTCTCCATATCCGGCAGCGTCGCAACCAGCTCGTCGGCATGCTCGTCGATATCGCTGTGTGATCGCCGCACTCGACACATATCAATGGCAGCGTAACGACCGATAGTCAGCATCCAGGCCAGCGGTGCGCCACGATCACTATGATAATCGCGCGCGCCATGCCAGATGCGAATAAACGCCTCCTGCACCGCATCTTCGGCCTGCTCACGATCACCGAGAATGCGCAAGCACACAGCCATCATCCGACCGCAGGTTTGATTATATAGCTGCTGAAAGGCAAGCCGGTCACCCCGCGCCACTGCAGAAATCCAGATCGCCTCGTTGCCGCCCGCGCTTTTCCTGACCATGTCGTACCCAGAGAATTTTTCCCACCATCACAGCGCGACAATGAAGGCTGCGTGAAAAACGGGTGACGGCTGAGTGAATGCTAGAAAATAGAATTTATTTCTACTTTTCTGCATCTGATCCGATGGCTGCGTCGTACCTGTAGTTGAACCCTATCTGTTTTAACAAGGAGAACGACAATGCACACAGCAATCCGGAAAGCGGTGCTTTCTGCCGCCATCGCGGCAGCCTGTACCGGCTCTATCGGCCATGCTTCCAGCCATCGGGAAGCACCGAACATCACCCATATGCCGAAAGTGGACGCATCCGACTTTTATTTTTTTCGCAGCTACGAAGCCGGCCGGGAAGCCTATGTCACGCTGATTGCCAACTATCTTCCCCTGCAGGACGCCTATGGCGGCCCGAACTACTTTGACCTTGACCCAAATGCGCTCTATGAGATTCACATCGACAACAACGGCGACGCGGTGGAGGACATCACCTTCAGCTTCAGGTTTTCTGATGTATTCGCTGACCTGAAAATTCCGGTAAACGGGGTTGATGTTGCTGTTCCGCTGAAAAATATTGGCGGCATTGGTCCCAACAGTGGCGATACCGGCGCAGTCAACGTACGCCAGCAGTACAGCATTGCCATGGTCCGCGGTGACCGGCGACAGGGAGTGGCAAGCAGCGTGAGCAATAGCGCCGACGGCAATCTCTCTTTTCGAAAACCACTGGATAACATCGGCAACAAATCCATCTCCGATTATCCGGCTTATGCAGCCGATCACATCTATGACGTCGCCATTCCGGGATGCGACAGTGGTCGCGTTTTCGTTGGTCAACGCCGAGAGGGATTTGCGGTAAACCTTGGTGAGATTTTCGATCTGGTAAATACCAATCCACTCGGCGGCGTTGCTGATGAAGATGACGATCTGGCCGATAAAAATGTCACCAGCATTGCGCTGGAAGTGCCAGCCAGTTGCTTGACTGGAAGCGGCGAAACTGTGATCGGCGCCTGGACCACCGCCAGCATGCGGCAGGCCAGAGTGCTGAACCCAAGCCCGTCGACCACCGGCAAGGGAGCCAGCATTCATGGCGGTGCCTGGACCCAGGTATCACGGCTCGGCATGCCGCTGGTAAACGAAGTGGTCATCGGCCTAGGCGACAAGGATCGCTTTAACGCCAGCGAGCCGCGCAATGACGGTCAGTTTGCCACTTATGTCACTAACCCGACGCTACCGGAACTGCTGGAAATCCTGTTTGGCGAAGCCGGCGCGGTCGCACCCAACCTGTTTCCGCGCACCGATCTGGTGGCCGGATTCCTGACCGGGATTGACGGCCTGAACCAACCGTCGGGTGTAGTCGCTTCGGAAATGTTGCGCCTGAACACTGCCGTGGCAATCACTCCGCCGGGCATGCAGAACAATCTCGGTGCACTCGGCGCCGATAACGCCGGATTTCCGAACGGCCGACGTCCAGGCGACGACGTAGTCGATATTGCCCTGCGTGTTGTGATGGGGGCGCTGATTCCGGCACCGGCCATGGGTGAAGACCCTGCTCCGAATCGGGACCTGCCGTTCACTGACGGAGCCTATGTTGACGAATTCGATTTCGATAACAGCTTCCCGTACCTGACAGCACCGCTGGCAGGCTCACCCAATAGCACCCCGTAACAGGAGCCTGACCATGAAAATCATCCAACCTGCTCTGCTCGCGGTTGCAGTCTCGCTGACCCCGGTACTGCTCACTGGCTGTGGTGGCGGCGACAACAATGGCAACATCCGTAACTTCACCGGATTTGTCACCAAGCAATTCAACCGCACTAGCGACCTGACAGATCCGGTAGAGATCAACAGGCTCATTCTGGTAGATCGTGACAGTGATGACCCGAATGCATATGACCCATTACTGGCACGCTGATCTCCGTCGCAACTACGCAGCACGTACGGCGACATCCGCCGTACGTGTCCTGCTGTTACTGCTTGGCACCTCTACGCAGCTGCTGGCAGCAACGCCGCCGGAGGTATTTGTTCCGCAACCCGACAGCCTGCTTTTGCAGGGTGACTCTGTCCGTATCGAGAGTCAGGCCAATGGCCCGATCGATGCACAGTCGCTGGCCATCAAGGTACAACAACAACTGGACTTGTCTCGGCAACAGGGCAGCCCTCGACCTCTCGGTGAAGCACGGAGAATGCTTGATCAACTCGATCAGCAGCAATGGCAGGCCCGGCACTGGTGGCTGAGTGCTACGGTGCGGCAGAGACTGCACGATTTCGACGGCGCTGCTGTGGAGCTGTTTCGAGCAATGAGCATGACCCCAAACGATCCGCAGCTGCATTTCAGCGCATTCTCGGTGGCCATGGCACAGGGCAGGCACGGAGATGCAGGGCAATACTGCAAGCGCTTCTCGCAGTTATCTCCCGGCCATCTGGCCAGTGCCTGCATGGCGGAATGGCAGGCCGCCACCGGCAATCCTGATAGCGCCCTGATCAATCTTCGACAGGCCATTGCACAGCCAACTCGAAACCAGGATGCCGTCGGCTTTCAGTATGCAATATCGACATTGGCTGAACTGGAAGCGAACCGGCGACCGGAGCAGGCGGACCGACTCTGGCAACTGGCTTTGAAACTGGACCCGGACGACCTGTACAGCCGAAGCCATTATTGCCAATGGTTACTCCAGCAGCGACGTGTTGATGACGTACTCCAGTGCAGCGACGGGCACGATAATGTCGATGCCATTGCGATCACCCGGGTACAGGCATTGCAGTTATCAGATCCGGCCGCCGCCACAGATCTGGCCGATACCATCAGCGAGCGCATCGCTCAGGCTGACTGGCGTGGCGACTGGCTACATGCCTACGAATACGCCCTTTTTCTTCTTGATGTCCGATCTGATCCGAGCGCCGCCCTGACAATGGCCAGACGCAATTGGCAACAGCAACGCCGCCCTGAGGATGCCGCCCTGCTGGCCCGGGCAGAACAGGCACTCCGTGCCATGACGGAGAAATGAGATGATCGGCAGAAAAGCAAGATATCTTGTTGTTCCTCTGCTGCTTTTATGCAACTTCGCATTTGCGCACAACGCCAGCACCGCATTTCTGTACTGGAATATGGATGACAGTTATGGCCGACTGGATGTGGCGATTGTTGACTTGCAACATCTGGCACTGCTCGACAGCAATGCTGATCGAAAAATTCTGTGGCGAGAAATCAGTGATGCCTCAGAGAAGCTCGAATCGTCGCTTGATTCCGCCGTTACGCTGAGTAATGACGGAGGGGACTGTTTGCTGCAGATTCAACTGCTCGGGCTCACTTCCCACCTTGATGAAAACTATGCCGCCTTTTCAGTAACACCTGACTGCATACCGGATCAGCTTGATTATCGGCTGCTAAGCGACAGGGATTCGCTGCACAAGGCGCTGGTGAGCATTTCTGATGGCAGCCAACAACGGCTCACCCTATTGGGTGCAAATCAGCCCCGACTTGATCTCTCCATCGGTGACGGCAGCACTTTCTCAAGGATCTACAGCTTTCTCTGGCAGGGCATGCTGCACCTGTGGTTTGGCTATGATCACATGCTGTTCCTGCTAACGCTGATACTCGCTGCAATCGGCTTTGGCGGACAACGCGAGCGAGCGCCGCTGCCTGAACTGATGCGTGATCTGGCCTGGATCGTCACGGCCTTTACCGTCGGTCATTCACTGACCCTGATGGTTGCCGCGCTGGGCTGGTGGCAACCGCCACTTCGTCTGGTCGAAGCGCTGATTGCACTGTCGGTCAGTATCGCCGCGCTGAATGTTCTGTACCCGTTCATGGGCCAGCATATCCACCGGCTGGCATTGATGTTCGGACTGATTCACGGCTTTGGCTTCGCCAGCGTACTGGGTGATCTGCTTGGCGACAGCGGGGTGCCGCTACTGGAGCTGATCAGCTTTAACGTTGGCCTGGAGCTGGCGCAGTTGTCTGTGGTGCTGGTGCTGCTGCCATTGCTGTGGCGACTTGCCGTGCGCCCGGCCTGGCAGTTGTGGATGGTACCGCTGGCCTGCACCGGCATTCTGGTGACCGGACTGGTCTGGACCATTGAGCGGGCGCTGTGAACGGACCTCAGAGCCGCCCGCGAAGCTGGTACCAGATCAGCGCCAGCCACTCATACCAGATCTCAGGCAGCAACAGCAGGGCACCGGCGGACGGCATCCATGCCGGCGAAGGTAACCTTTCCAACACCGCGGCCTGAACATCCAGGCCCTGACTTCGGAAACACAGCATCGCCCGGGTCATATGCGCCCGGTCGGTGACCAGCAGCACGCTGCCAATGCCCTTGCGCTGCAGCATGGCAGCGCTGTTACGGGCATTTTCCAGAGTATTGCGACTGCGCTCCTCGAGCCACAGGGTCAGGCCGTAGCCTTCGGCATCCCCGGCCAGCAATCTGGCCTCGCTGATCAGGCCACGCTGTTGACCCGGCCCGCCTCCGCTGATCAGCAACGGCAACCGCCGCTGGCGTGCCTCCTCGAGCGCTCTGGCCAACCGCCGCAGTCCGGTCCGGGAAGAGCGCCGGTCACTACCCCTGCCAACGATGCCGGCACCCAGCACCACCACACAGCCGGGCACCACCGTGTCATCCCGCGGCGGCAACGGCGGATAAAGCTGCCGCACCAACACCGGCAAGGTGCCGGCCACCAGCAACAGCACCATCAGCGCACCGGCGCTCATGCGCCCTGCTCCGCAGGAAACATGCGGCCCTCAGCCCTGTCTGGCAGCACAGCGGTCATGTATCCTATGCCCCTTCTTATTCTTGTCAGTTGGCCACGCATTCCGATGGATACACAGTATCGTCCTGAGCAGATCGAACAGGAAGCCCAGCAGTACTGGGACGCCCACCAGACCTTCAGAGCCGTAGAGGACCCGTCACGGGAGAAATATTACTGCCTGTCGATGTTCCCCTACCCTAGTGGCCGTCTGCACATGGGCCATGTGCGCAACTACACCATCGGCGATGTGGTCAGCCGTTACCAGCGCATGCAGGGCAAGAACGTGCTGCAACCGATGGGCTGGGATGCGTTTGGTCTGCCGGCGGAAAACGCAGCACTGAAGCACGGTGTACCGCCAGCGAAATGGACCTACGAAAACATCGACTACATGAAGGGCCAGCTCAAGCGCCTCGGCTTCGGCTACGACTGGCAGCGTGAACTGGCCACCTGCCGACCGGAATATTACCGCTGGGAACAGTGGTTCTTTACCGAGCTTTATCGCAAAGGGCTGGTGTACCGGAAACTGTCGACGGTGAACTGGTGCCCGCACGACCAGACTGTACTGGCCAACGAGCAGGTCATCGATGGCTGCTGCTGGCGCTGCGACACCCGGGTCGAGCAAAAGGAAATTCCGCAGTGGTTTATCAAGATCACCGATTACGCCGAAGAGCTGCTCAACGATCTTGATCAACTGGATGGCTGGCCGGAACAGGTCAAGACCATGCAGCGCAACTGGATTGGCCGCTCGGAAGGCGTTGAGATGGATTTTGCTGTAAATGGCGGCGATACGTTGCGCGTTTACACCACCCGTCCGGACACCCTGATGGGGGTCAGCTATCTGGCGGTGGCGGCTGCGCATCCGCTGGCAAAACAGGCCGCCACTGGCAATGCCGAGGTCGCCGCCTTTGTCGAGGAGTGCCTGCACGCCAAGGTCGCGGAAGCTGATATTGCCACCATGGAAAAGAAAGGTATCTTCACCGGCCTGTATGCGAAGCATCCGGTCAGCGGTGAAGACGTGCCGGTCTGGGTCGCCAACTTTGTGCTGATGCATTACGGCACCGGCGCGGTGATGGCGGTACCGGCGCATGATGACCGTGATTTCGAGTTCGCAACAAAATATGGCCTGCCTATTAAGAAGGTAATTAAAACCAATCTTGAGCAGGGCATCGAAGATCAGCTTAAAGAGCTTTGCTCAGCAGAGAAATTGACCGACTACTTGGACAATCAAGGCGTTATCAAAGGCCTTGAGGATGACTTAAAGAGACTGCAGCCTCCTCTAGCATCTGCTCAAACAGAAAAGGGCATACTGCTGAACTCGGCGCCGTTTGACGGCCTGAGATCACAGCAGGCATTCGATGCCATCGCCAGCTGGCTGGCCGAGCGCGGTCTTGGCGAGCGCAAGGTGAACTACCGGCTGCGTGACTGGGGCGTTTCCCGTCAACGTTACTGGGGCGCGCCGATTCCGATGATCAATCTGGAAAGCGGCGAACTGGTGCCGGCAGCAGAAAATGATCTGCCGGTGCGACTGCCGGAAGACGTGGTCATGGATGGCGTCACCAGTCCGATCAAGGCCGACCCCGAGTGGGCCAGAACCACCTTCAACGGCGCAGCGGCGACGCGCGAAACCGATACCTTCGATACCTTTATGGAGTCGAGCTGGTACTACGCCCGCTACTGCAGCCCGGACAGCAACAACGCCATGCTTGATCCGGCCAAGGCCAACTACTGGTTGCCGGTGGATCAGTATATCGGCGGCATTGAGCACGCCATTTTGCACCTGCTGTATTCGCGCTTCTTTCATAAATTGCTGCGCGATGCCGGCCTGGTCAATTCAGACGAACCGTTCAAGCGCCTGCTCTGCCAGGGCATGGTGCTGAAAGACGGCTCGAAGATGTCAAAGTCGAAAGGCAACACCGTCGACCCGCAGGAACTGATCGAACAGTACGGTGCCGATACCGTGCGCCTGTTCATCATGTTTGCCGCGCCGCCGGAGCAATCGCTGGAATGGAATGACGCTGGCGTTGAAGGCGCCAACCGTTTTCTCAAGCGCCTGTGGCGTCTGGTTGCCGAGCATGTCGAGCAGGGCCCGGTTGCCGCACTGGATTCATCGTCGCTCAGCGATGATGCCCGCGCCCTGCGCCGCAAGACCCATGAAACCATTGCCAAAGTCAGCGACGACATGAACCGTCGACTGACGTTCAACACTGCGATTGCTGCGGTGATGGAACTGTGCAACGAAATCAGCCGGTTTGAAGTGCAAGGCGAGCAAGACCGCGCCGTGCGCCATGAAGCCCTGACCAGCGCCGTGCTGTTGCTGGCGCCGATGGTGCCGCATATCAGCCACAGTTTGTGGCTGGCGCTGGGACATACGGATGCGGTGGTGAATCAGCAATGGCCGGCGGTGGATGACAGCGCTCTGGTCAAGGATTCCATCGAGCTGGTGGTACAGGTGAACGGCAAGGTACGGGCGAAACTTGATGTGCCAGCCAGCCTTGACCGGGACGGCATTGAAAAACATGCGATGTCGGCGCCGAACGTGCAGCGCTTTCTCGAAGGCGTGACGGTACGCAAGGTCATTGTAGTGCCGGGCAAGCTCATCAATATTGTGGCCAGCTGATGCGTATTCTGGTTTTGCTCCTTTGCATCACACTGTCAGCCTGTGGCTGGCAGTGGCGCGGCCAAAGTGAGCCGTTGCGGTTCGATGTGGTGTCGCTACGCGGCGCCGAAGCACGCACCCGCTACGATATTGAAGCCGCATTACTGAAACGCGATGTGCTGGTGTCCGACAGCGCACCGATCATTCTCCAGCTCAGTCGGGAACGTTGGTGGAAACGCACTCTGGTAGTGGATAATCAGGGCCGCTCTGCCGGCGTCGAACTGCGCTACACCATTCAATGGCAGTTGCTCGATCCGGCTGGCCCGCCACTGACACCGAAGCGGGAAGTGCTGCTGACCCGGGTATACCAGGTCGACCCGACCAACGCGCTGGCCACCAGTGACGAAGACCGGCTGACCCGGGAGATGATGCGCCGTGACGCTGCGGAGGTGTTGATGCAGCAACTCGACGCCGAAAGCCGGCAACTGAAACCCATCGAAGAAGATGAGGCGCCCTGAGCCATGCAGCTGCGCGCCGAGCAACTGGGCAAACACCTCGGGCAATCGCTGTTGCCGGCCTATCTGGTGGCGGGCGACGAGCCCTTTCAGCTCGGTGAATGTGCCGACCTGATTCGCCAGCAGGCCCGCACCGCCGGTTTCGAGGATCGCCAGACATTTACCGTAGCAGACCGCTTTGACTGGCACGAAGTGCTCAACGAAGCGCAAAGCATGGGTCTGTTCGGTGGCCGCAAATTGCTCGAACTGCGGCTCGGTGAAAAACGCCCCGACAAGGAAGGCTCTGCGGTGCTCTGCAGGCTGCTTGATAATCCGCCGCCGGACATTCTGCTGCTGATCAGCGCCAGCAAACTCGACCGGCGGCGCGATGTCGGCAGCAAGTGGGTCAGTGCGGTGGACGCAGTCGGCGCCGTGATTGATATCTGGCCTATTGATGCCAGCCGTCTGCCGCGCTGGATTGAGCAGCGCTGCCAGCTGAAAGGTGTGCAGATCCAGAGCGACGCCGTGACCCTGCTCAGCGAGCTCAGCGAGGGCAATGCACTGGCCTGCGCTCAGGAGATCGACAAGCTGGCGCTGTTATTTCCGGATCAGCCGATAGGCGTCAACGAAATCCAGCAGAGCGTTGGCGACTGCAGCCGTCACAGTATTTTTGATCTGACCGACGCTCTCAGCCGTGATCCAGCCCGAGCCCTTCGCATTCTTGATGGCTTGCGTGCCGAAGGTACCGATGAGGTACAGATTCTCTGGGCACTGGCCCGGGAAGCGCGCATCTTCGAGGCCTTTGTCAGTGGCCACGGCAGTAGCCAGCGCCTGCCGCAGCAGAAGGCCGTTGAAGCGGAGCGCCACGCGATCCGTCTTGGCCTGCCAGCGATCGGGGCTGCCCTGGCACTGGCGGCCCGGGTCGACCAGACCATCAAGGGTATGCGCCCCGGCGATGCCGCCAGCGGCAATACTGCACTGACCCTGAAACTGGCCGGCCAACCACTGCCGGCGATCTTCGAGCAGCTGTAACTCAGGCTGCTCGCGGCCCGGGTAACTGTGGTAACGTCACCCCGAACAAGTACTGAACAGGGAGCTGGCCATGTACAGGATCGTTTTTCACGGCAAGGTGCGTGACGGCCATGAGGCCGAGTCAGTGCGCGAGCAGCTGGGAAAGTTGTTCCGCATCGAAGACAGTGAACGACTCGACAAACTGTTCAACGGCAGCCCGGTCACGATTAAAAAAAGTCTTGATGAAGCTGGTGCTCGCAAATATCTCGCCGCGCTGGAAAAAGCTGGCGCCGAGGTCGAAGTCGATCCGCCTCTTCCGGGCGCAGACGAGGATCTCGCCGATTTTGCTGATTTCCCCAGCATGCCAAGCTCGGATCAGGACCTCAGCTTTCAGACCGTGATGCAGTCCTTCTCCAATGAAGCACCGCTGGCGCAGGAGCCGGGACATGCGGATGAAAATAGCGCCGATGCCGAACCGGACTTCCCTGCCCCGCCCCGTCGTGCCTGGTGGCCGCTGGCAGCGGGCGCTGGCGCTGCACTGGTGGTTGCTGCCGGATTTATTTTCTGGCCGACCGGACCAGCACCATTAAGCCCGGTTCAGCAAGCCAGTATGGAGCAACTTTTTGCCATCGCCGGCGAAGGCTCCGATGAAGAGTTCCAGAAAGCCATTGCCGAGGTCGACGACCCTGAACTGCTGAGCGCCCTGTATGAATTACGCGAGGCAATGCAGTCGGTACAGGATATTCCCAGCGATGACCCGATGCCGGAATTCGATATGGATGCCCTGCGCGCCATTGCCGAAAACAGCAGTGATGCCGAGTTCGACGCTGCAGTGCAGGCTGAGGCTGATGTTGATGCCCGACGCATTCTGCTTGAACTGCGCGCTCAGCGCGACAACTCAGGCGCTGGTTCCAACGAATAATTTTGGCCCGACGGGACCCGGCCGGCGCCCCGCACTGGCCGCATCATCCTGATCCCGGTTTTGTCACAACCACACCCGATTTCAGAGATCAGCTCACTATGTCCGCTCGCAGCCCCGATACCTCATCAATCAGTTTCACCGCGCTCTATACCGGCCACGTCTGGTATGCCAATGGGCTTTCAGCACCGGCCTTCCATACCCGCCGCGGCAGCGTGTTCTATCATGCACTGGCGCCATTCGAGTATGTCGGTGGCAAGCTTGCCGGCGGCAATATCCGCACCTTTCTGCTGCAACGCCATCATCTGATCGATCATCTGGTCCGTGATGCCATTGAGCAGCGTGGCGTCCGGCAAGTACTGGAGATTGCCTGCGGACTTTCACCACGTGGTTACCGTTTCCGCCAGCAGTACCCGGATCTGAAATATGTCGAAGCCGATCTACCGGACATGGCAGCCCGCAAACACCGCCTGCTATCTGCGCAGCAATGCCTGAACGATATGCACAGGGTGGTACCGCTAAATATCTTTTCCAGCGATGGTGTCGACGCGATGGAAACCATCGCCGACAAGTGTTTTGACCGTAGCCAGCCGCTGCTGGTCATTACCGAAGGGTTGGTGAATTACTTCTCGCTGGAAAGCATCAGTCCATTCTGGCAACGGCTGCAGGAGATGCTGGCCGGATATGCTGGCGGCACCTACCTGACCGACAACTATCCGCTGTTTCACGATCATCCCTTCCATCGCACCATGAAAACCCTCGGCGGCATGCTTGGTGCAGCGTCGCGCAGTCAGGTCAGTTTCCACTTCGGCAGCGATCAGGAAACCTCATCGCACTTCAGTGAGCTTGGCTTTGCCAGCGTCACCGTGCACAACCCGAAGGATTTCTATCAGCAGCTGCCCATTCCACAAAGCCGCGGCAACCCGTTTGTCCGGGTGATCGAGGCGCGAACCTGATCAGTCGCCCGGCCGCCAGCCGTTGGTAATCGGATAGCGTCGGTCCTTGCCGAAGGCCCGGCGCGTGACCCTCGGTCCGATGGCCGCCTGACGACGCTTGTACTCATTTCGATCGACCATCCGCACCACACGATACACAGTCTCACGGTCAAACCCGGCGCGAATGACCGCCTCGGCGCTGTAGTCCTGCTCCACGTACAGCTCGAGAATCGCATCGAGCAGATCGTAATCGGGCAACGAATCCTGATCTTTCTGGTCTGGCGCCAGCTCGGCAGATGGCGGCCGCTCTATCACCCGACGCGGAATAACATCCTGACCGGCCTTGCGGTTACGGTACTCCGCCAGTCGGTATACCCATGTTTTCGGCACATCCTTGAGTACATCGAACCCGCCGGCCATATCGCCATACAACGTCGAGTAGCCCACCGCTACCTCGCTTTTATTGCCGGTGGTCAGCACCAGCTGCCCGGTTTTATTCGACAGCGCCATCAGCAGTACACCGCGACAACGTGCCTGCAGGTTTTCTTCGGTGGTGTCCGCGGGCAAGCCGGCAAAGGGCTCCCGCAGGATTTCCATAAAGGCGTCCACCGCCGGTTCGATTGCCAGCACCTGATAGCCAACGCCGAGCATTTTTGCCTGCTTCTCGGCATCCTCAATGCTCATGGATGAGGTATAACGGAACGGCATCATCACCGCACTAACACGCTCGGCACCAAGTGCATCCACTGCCACTGCCAGCGTCAGTGCAGAATCAATGCCGCCAGACAAACCTAGCAGGGCGCCGCGAAATCCGTTCTTCAGTACATAATCACGGGTTGCCAAAACCAGTGCCCGGTAAACACTTTCCGTCTGATCAGGCTCCGGCAGCAGTTCACCGGACAGGACCAGGCCGCTTTCTCCTGCATTGATGTCCACCGGCACCAGCGCTTCTTCGAAGAAGCCGCCCTGCACCAGCACATCACCGGCGGCACCGACCACAAAGGAGCCACCGTCAAACACCAGTTCGTCCTGACCACCAACCAGATTGCAGTAGATCACCGGCAGGCTATTTTCCTTTGCCCGGGCCCGCACCTGATCAAGACGCTCGGCATGCTTGTCACGGCGGAACGGCGAGGCATTCAGGTTGATCAATAGCTGCGCACCGGCATCACGGGCCGCTGCGGCCGGACCGGTGTGCCAGATATCCTCACACACCGTCAGGCCAATCTGGACACCACCGACTTCCACCACCCGGGCCTGATCGCCAGCGTGAAAATAGCGCTTCTCATCAAAGACACGGTAGTTGGGCAAACACTGTTTGAAATACTCCTGCTCGGGCCCGGCGGCACCAGGCCTGAGCAGGCCGGCGACATTAAAGCGGCGGCCATTACGCACTGCCGGATATCCGAGCACTATTGGCATGCTGATGGCTTCGGCAATCTGCGCCAGTACCGCCTGAATACGGCTATTCAGGCTGGGGCGCAGCAACAGGTCCTCGGGCGGATAGCCGGTCAGGCACAGCTCCGGGAAAACCACCAGTTCGGCCCCGAGCAGCCGGCGCGCCTGTTCGCAGGCGTCGATGACTCGCTGGCCGTTGCCCTCGATATCACCGACGTGAAAGTTTCGCTGGGCAATGACCACTCGCATGCTGAATCTCCATTTGTCATTTCCTTGCCGGGGCAGCAATTGTACTCTGGAACCCCGCGACTGCCGCGCCATTTCAGGAGGAACCCGATGGGTATTATCCGGCTATTGATTCTCGCAGCCCTGATCTGGCTGGTCTGGCGCATCCTGCGACGAACCTTACTGGCGCCGCCACAAGGGAGCAATCCATCTCCGCCCGGCAATCAGAAGATGGTGCGCTGCGCCGAGTGCGGCGTCCACACGCCTGAATCACTGGCGGTGCGGCAGGACGAGCAGCGCTTTTGCTGCGAGGAACATCGCCAGCAATGGCTGGAAAACCACCATGACTGATCATCTGGCGAGTACATTCTGGTCACCATCCAGAGTCTATGCAGCCTATCGCATTGTTCTCGCCGCTATTCTGATTGCCGTCTACCATCTCGCCCCTACCAGCATTTTCGGTGACAGCAGCAAGCCGGGCCTGTTCATCGCAACGGCATCTGTCTATCTGTTGCTGACACTGGTCTCGGCGGGGCTCATGACGCCGTTACGACGACGCTTCCCGCAATGGGCCGCCTTGCTACCGGTGGCCGTCGACATTCTCCTGCTGACCATGCTGATTCACGCCAGTGGCGGAACCAAAAGCAATCTTTCCGTGTTGCTGATGGTGACTGTCGCCTCCGCCAGCATTCTGCTGCCAGGCCGCGGCGGCATGCTGGTCGCGGCATTCGCCAGTCTGTCGGTGATGTTCGAGCAGTTCTGGTTTTCGATTCAGCTAACCCTGGATAACCCCTGGCACCTGACCGAGTCAGGCATGCTCGGATTCGCGTTCTTTGTCACCTCAATCATCATCCAGCAGATTGCCCGACGGCTGGCGGAAAGCGAGGCGCTGGCGGAAACCCGGCACAAGGCCATCATTCAGCTGGAGGAACTGAACTGGCAGATCGTTCAGCGCATGCGTACCGGCATTATTGTGTTCGACCGCTCCCAGCGCATTGTGCTGGCCAACAAGGCTGCGGAAACGCTGATGCTTAGCGGCAGCGGCACTCTGGTAAACAGCATCCTGCCGCCGGCGCTGACCAGCCTGTCACGACAGTGGCAGGGCAATCCGATACAGCACCGCCCGGCCGTTCAGCTGGTTCCCGGCGGTGCGACCGTGCTGGTGCGCTTTGCCCTGCTTGATCACATTGATCAACCTTTAACGCTGGCCTTTCTGGAGGACCAGCGGCAGCTGGCGCAGGAAGCCCAACAGCTGAAACTGGCGTCACTTGGTCGCATGTCTGCCACCATCGCCCACGAAATCCGTAATCCGCTGAGCGCCATCAGCCATGCCACCGGTCTGCTCGCCGAAAGTGCTCAGGATGAGGCTGATAAAAGACTGCTTGATATTGTGTCCGCCAACGTCAAACGGATGAACGGCATCATTAATGATGTGCTTAGCCTGTCCCGGCGACAGGCTGGTGCTGCAGAGCGAATCACCCTTGTCGAGCTGGTTGCGCGGGTGCAGACCCACTGGCTCGACCGGGGGAAAACCGGGGATCAGCTAACCATCAACATTCCGAAAGATGTGGTGGTGCGTTTCGATCCCGGCCAGCTGGAACAGATCCTGCACAACCTGATTGGTAACGCATTCCGCCATGGCGGAGAGGAAGTCAGCGTCAGCCTGAGCGGAGGCCACCAACGCGACACCGGTCTGCCATGGCTGCAGATCAGTGACAATGGCCCCGGCATTCCCGCAGAAGCCAGACCCCACCTGTTTGAACCATTCTTTACCACCTCCAGACAGGGCACCGGACTTGGTCTGTTTGTCTGTCGAGAGCTGTGCGAAGCCAATCAGGCTCAACTGGATCTGACAGAGTCGTCGTCCGGTGCCAGCTTTGTGATAACCTTCGCCCATCCTGACCGCGTCTTTCAGTAAGGGATGACATGACACAAGGATCACAACGTGTACTGGTGGTTGACGACGAAGCAGATCTGCGCGAACTGCTGGTGATCACCCTTGGCCGGATGAAACTGGAGGCAGAAGCGGTCGGCACAGTGACAGATGCCTATCGCATTCTTGGCGAAAGCTCCTTCGACCTCTGTCTGACCGACATGAATCTGCCGGACGGTGACGGCATTGATCTGGTTCGTCACGTCAGCCGCCGCTACCCTGATATGCCAATCGCCATGATTACCGCGCATGGCAGCATGGAAACCGCGACAGCGGCGATGAAGGAAGGCGCCTTCGATTTTATCGCCAAGCCGGTGACACTGGATCGTCTGCGCCAGCTGATTGATGATGGCCTTGATATCCGTCGCCAGGGCCCAGCCGAACAATCCGCCGACCAGCTGATTGGCGACCATCCAACCATGAAGGCCCTGCGCGAGCAGATCGGCAAGCTGGCCCGCAGTCAGGCGCCGATCTACATCGCCGGTGAGTCCGGCAGTGGCAAGGAGCGCGTGGCCCGGCTCATACATGCGTTGGGACCACGCCGGGAAAAACCCTTTATCGCGGTGAACTGTGGCGCCATTCCCACCGAGCTGATGGAAAGCGAGTTCTTCGGTCATCGCAAGGGCGCTTTTACCGGCGCCTACGAGGACCGCAAGGGCCTGTTCCGGGAGGCCGATGGCGGTACTCTGTTTCTCGACGAAGTGGCAGACCTGCCGCTGCATATGCAGGTGAAACTGCTGCGTGCAATTCAGGAAAAATCGGTACGCCCGGTGGGTGAGTCGCGGGAATTTCCGGTCAATATTCGCTTGCTCTGCGCCACCCACAGGAACCTTGCCCGGGAAGTCGCCGACGGCCGCTTCCGGCAGGACCTTTACTACCGCCTCAACGTGATCGAGACCCGCGTGCCGGCATTGCGTGAGCGGGCTGGCGATATCCCGCGACTGGCCGAACATATTCTCGCCCGACTTTGCCAGCAGTGGGGGTTGGCGGCCCCCACCATTACCGATGACGCCTGGCGGGCGCTCCAGCAGTACCCGTTCCCCGGCAATGTCCGCGAGCTGGAAAATATTCTGGAACGTGCACTGACGCTATCCGACGGGCAACAGATTGACACCTCTCACCTGCAGCTACCGGAAACCAGCCAGACTGCCAATAGCAGCCATGTCGAAGGCGGCGCCATGCCAACCAGACCGGGCAATATGCCGCTGGAAGAGTTCCTTCAGGAAGTGGAGCGGGCGGAGCTGCTTCGCGCTCTGGAAGCGACTCACTGGAATCGTACCGCCGCTGCGAAAAAGCTGGGCATGACATTTCGCTCGCTACGCTACCGACTGCAGAAGCTGTCTCTGGATCAGGGTGGCGACGAGGAAGAACCGGATACCGAGTAGGGCGCAGGATCCATTCCCGGCTCCAACCCGCAGACCAGATCGGCAACCAGTGCTGCGCTGGCCGGGGCACAGACCAGACCATTACGGAAATGGCCACTGTTGATCCAGATATGCCCTTCGCTACCCGGTAACTCACCAATCAGTGGCAGTGGCCTGTTCGCGCCGGGCCGAATACCGGCCCATTGCGCCACCGGGGTGACGCCTTGCAACGCCGGCCACAGCTGCTCCGCCATCTGCTTCAGTTGTGCCCAGGCCTGCTCCGTCGGAATGCTGTCATCAATTCCTGGTTCCACCGTGGACCCTGCCAGTAACAAGCCATCTGCCCGCGGAATCAGGTATCCGGCCGGGCTCAGCAGTACCGTGTCCGGAAACGGCACTGTCGGCCGGTAAAGCAGCATCTGCCCACGCACCGGGAAAATGCTTTGGCGCAGGGGCAGCGGCAACAATCCGGCGGTCCAGGCCCCGGCGGTCAGCAGCAGTTTGTCCGCAGCCTGCACCACGCCGCTTGATGTAAGCACTCGCACACCAGCAAAGTCTTGCTCTATCGAAACAGCCTGATCCCGGACCAGCTCTATTCCTGCTCGCTGACGCAACCGTTCCAGCCCTTTGAGCAAGCGCGGGTTGCGTATCCGGGCAATCTCCGGGAGCCACAAGGCAGGGCGATCCGCCAGCCACGGCATGTGCCGGGCGGCGCTGATCTGCTCCAACCGGACGTCATGTCTGCCGGCCCAGAGTAACGCCTGCTCGTCATCACCTGGTTCCAGCACCAGCATGCCGCCATCAAGCAACTCCGGGTCAGCCCCTCCGGCCACCAGAATCCGATCACGCCAGAGGCCGTAATCACGGCGGGCATTGAGCGTTAGCGGGGTCATGGCATCCGGATAACGCCACGGAAACAGCGGCGACAGAATGCCGCCACCGGCCCAGGAGGCTGGCTGTCTGGCCACGCCGGCATCCAGCAACCGCACTGAACAACCACGCTGTTGCAACTCAATGGCTGACAGCATGCCGGCCACGCCGGCGCCGACGACGAGCACATCCACCACAATCCTTCACCTGCAACGACTTACCGGAGTTGGCGATTCTAACGACATACCCGGCCACGGTCAGTGAAATAGAGTGCCCGGCGGAGGATTCGCCATGAACCGGCAAAACGGACTGACCCTGATCGAACTGCTGATCACCCTGACCTTACTGAGCATTCTGATCGGTAGCGCGCTGCCCGGCTGGAACGGATTGATTGCGCGCAGTCGCCTGGCTGCCGGCAGCAACGAAATCATCGGACTGATCATGCAGGCCCGCGCCGAGGGCGTAGGCAAGGCGCCGGTACTGATCTGTGCCAGCGGCACCGACTGCGGCGAATTTGGCACAAGCAGCGGGCTGGTCGCCGTTCTTGACCTGAACGACAACCGCCGCTTCGACTACGGGGACAAGGAAATCGGCCGTGTGCTATTTGATCCAGATACCCAACTGCGCTGGCGGAGTTTCCGTAACCAGCCGCACCTGCGACTGGATACCCGTGGCACCGTTTACCACCAGAATGGACATTTCATGCTCTGCCGCGGCATGCACGGACAGAAGGTCATCGTCAGCTGGATCGGCAAACTGCGCAGTGAACGGCACCCGCCGAACTGTTGAAACAAAATGGCCAGCTGATGCTGGCCATTTTGCGAACAGAAAAGATCGAGCTTATTTCTTCCAGCCCGGATCAGTGCCGATTACGCAGGCGGCAGGATCATCCGGGTCCACACAATTCTCGCCACGCTCGTTCAGCGCCATGGCTCCAGCTTCCACCTGCTGCCCGATCGGAACGGCGTTCATGACATAACTGCGAAAATCCGCAGCCACCACCAGATTGATAACGTAATTATCGTTAGCAGGCGGCGGCACATTGACGGCAGCATTTTCGTAAGAGAAGTTCTGGGCCCGATAATTCTCCAGCACCGATGCGTATGACATCATCTCACCCTGCATTGCCGACTGCCGGGTAGCCTGCACCTGGCGCGTATAGGACGGATACGCCAGCGCCGCAATGATGGCGACGATCACCACCACGATCATCAACTCGATCAGCGAAAACCCCTGTGAATACTGCTTTTGCATCTTATCTGCTCCGATTGGCCCGACTGCCCCAAGCATACACCAGAAAGCCTCAGCCGAAAGCGGTAGGCATCACGCCGCCGCCGCATGGCGGCGGCGCGAACTGACTCAGCGAACGGCGCCCTCATCGGTGAAGATCTGCTCGGCCTCAGCGCGAGTGGTTTCGTACCAACGGGTCTTGCGGAAACCACAGCCCTGCAACGGGCCGAGGGAGACCACATTGGTACCAATCACACCCGTCAGGGCAGAATCCGCTCGGCCTTCACAAGGATCGCATTCCTCGCCCGGCGGGCACGGCGGCGGTTCACCGCCGCCGCCACCACCACCACCGCCGCCACCGAGTGCGCCCAGCAGCACCTGCGGCTCCGGCGGGATGCCCGGCACATTCAGATCAGAGTAACGTTCGGTATCACCATCATTGTCAATTTCGTCCACCGGAGCAGGACGGCCATCGGACAGCGCCACCCGATAGAACCGGGCACTACCGGCCACCGAGTTACAGGCATCCCGACCTTCCGGGGACTCGTTGTTAAAGGTGGTGAACAGCACTTCGTTTTGTACTACTGCCGCCTTGGACAACACCTTCTCACCAATCGAGCGGTCGAGATCGAAATACCAGCCATACTTGCCATTAAAATCACTGGTATCCGGATCAAGGTCGCTGGTGACGTCAAGCAGGTCATCAGCGGTAACCGGATATACCCCGGTTGTCACTGCTCCATAGGAAGCGTCATAGGCCAGCAGGGCTCCGACATCATCGATGACGTGCATACGATCCTGGGTGCCTTCAGAAAGCGGCCCTTCCCGATAACCCGAGCCAATGGCAACCTGAACCAGTTCCTGACCATCCCGGACGCCAAGCGCAACCGACGGCGCGCCAAAGAAACGGCGATGGTTCTGGATACCGTTGTCTTCCGAAGTACCCAGCGAGGCAACCACTTCGACACGGTTCACCAACGAGCCAGCGCCGGTGTTGTCTTTGTCGAGATCAACGCGGAATACCTGACCACCCAGATCCGCCGCATAGATATGATCGACGAATCCATCGAAGTTGATATCCACTGGTGTAACGTTTGCAGCAATCGCCCAGTCCATTGCCGCCACGGATGTCGCCGCACCCGCACCGGCCCCGGTGGCGCCATCAGACGCCCACCAGATCAGGGCACCGTTGTTGGCATTGACAATATAAAGCGCGTTGCCAACGTCATCGCCACCACTGACCAGTGTCGGATCATCATGGTCTGCCGGGCTGTAACCACCGCCGAAGATCAGCACCGGTACCGCGGTGCCATCAATCATGATCTGCGCCAGAGATGGTTCAGACCAGGTTTCACCCAGACGTGAGAAAGGTCCGGTGGCCTGATCGTCGATCTGCCAGAGAATCCGCGGATTATTCCTGTTGGTGACATTCAGCGCATAGTAGCTGTTGCCGCCGCGACGCTTGCCGCCGTAGGCATAGACATGCTGCACCATGCCCGGCGTAGAGGGATTGGCTCTGCGCCAGAAGGTCCAGGAACCATCCAGACCATAGGTGGTGCGAGTTCGTGTCGCCGGGTCGGTGGCAGGGTTTGAGAAGCGCAACGCTGTTTTCGCCAACTCATCATGGGGAATGAAGCTGAAATATTCCTCCCCGGTTTTCGGGTCAATCGCGTGCAGCGCACCATTATTGGTACTGGTGAAAATGGTGTTGTCCTGATTGTTCGGGTTGTTGACCGCCTGTTCAATCGGCCCGGTAAAACCATAGTTCACCAGACGCGGCACACTGTGCAGCGGGTCACCCCAGGACTCCATCAGGAAGTCAAACAGGTCCTCGCGAATCTGATCCGCAGCCCCGGCCGGCAGACCGAGCTTGTCTGCGGCAACCGTATCAAACTCCTCGAAACGGGTCAGCGCAGAGCCGGTGGCGTTGGTGGCATCGATATCCGTGCCGCGACCGGCACTGCCGAGCGATACAAACAGCTTGCGCTCGCCGACACCAAGTTGGCTGCGGGCTCCGCCCTTTTCCACATCATCACCATCGGCGGCGGTACTCCACCAGCTCCGGGCATTCTCCTTGAAGAAGCCGGAGTTCGGGTTGATCGCCTCAAGGCCGTTACTGTCAACAATCAGCGGTTCATCAATGGTGCCACCAAGACGGTAGCGTTTGACGTTACCCTGCCAGCGGGTATTCACCGACGGCTTGAACACCGAGAAGTACAGCTGGTCCAGATGCTGGATACGATTGAGCTGGTTCACCGCCACGCCCGGCGCCGCCAACGTGGCATTCTGCTGGGTCACCGAGTTGATGATGTTGGAGAACGCCTGCTCCAGTTCGGATTCGTTACCGGCATTGATCGCCTGACCTTCACCGATATCGGTCACCCGGCGGGCATAACCCAGCGTGGTGTCATCAAGATAGAACAGCACCATGTGGGTATTCACCTGACGACCGACCGTATTGTCATCGATGCTCAGGTTCCAGCGCGCCATCTCCTCCATGCAGGCAAAGCTGGCATCGGTGTAATCACGGAACGAACTGTTGGTGGTGTCGGTGCCATCTACGGCATCGCACAAACGCTGCCGCTCCGGATCACCGCTGTTAGTGCCGGACAGCCGTACCCCGGTAATGGTCTGGGTATCGTCATCTGCACTACCATCGTACTGAGGCACGCCGTCCGTCATCAGCACGATATGGTTGCTCGCACACTCCTGATCCTCTGCCGCAATCGGCGAGTCATAATTTGCACCAGACCGTGACTCTACTACGCTGCGGTAGCTTCCATTACGAACACCATGATCCACCGGCAGGCCCATCATATAGCGGGACATCTCGGTGAAAGACTCCGCCAGCGGTGTCGCACCTCCGGCGGTCAGAGAATTGACCACTTCCTTGAGACGGTCGCGTACCAGCGGCACCAACACTTTCTGGTTCGCCGTGGACACGCCGATATTAATGGTCGCGGAATTGGCCGCCCCGCCTTCCTGGGCGCCGAGGGCAAAGAAACGACTGCCGGGGTCCGTTGCACGGACACGGAACATCAAGGCGCCGCCACGGGCCCAGCCCGGAGCAGACATCATCTCCCGAACCATATCGGTGACATTCACCGAATGAACCCGATTGAAGTCGCTGGCAGCGGCGGACAGGGTCAGGTTAACGGTCTCGGTAACGGCGGTACGACTGGAGATGTTGTTATTGGCATTGGAAATTTCTGCCGCATTACCCACCACGCCGGTAATTTCCAGATTAACCGTGCCATTGGTCAGATCTCTCCGGACATAACCGTAGGTTCGGCAGGAGCCATTGTTGCGATAGCGCACACACTCGTAATTGTCATAGCCGGCTTCAACACCACGGAAATTCAGCACCGCATAGTTGAGCACGTCGGGGCGTGCCAGCGACGCACGCAGATCAAAGTTGATTTCCGGGAAGCGGAATGCAGCGCGCGCATTGGTGGCACTGATCGACAGTTCATTGTTGTTGGTACGAACCGTCGAGCCCTGCTGATCGGCATCGTTATCCGCGAACTTCAGACCCTTGGACTGATTGCCAACGCATGACAAGGTAGACTCATATCCCGGCAGAGAAGGATCGCCCGTGATCATGGTCGGGTTGATGTCCCAGGTCACTTCCAGTTGCGGCGCCCTGAAGGCGGCATTATCGGCGATGCGGTCGTGCGCATTGATACGGCGACTGAGCGTGTCTGCGGGATCCAGATTGCTCAGGCGCATGGCAATATCGGTGCCACCACACCAGCCGGCATCGTTGATCGCCATCTGAACGAAGTCAGTGGCATCGAGATCGTACATCACATTATTGGTTACCCAGGTCTGCGAGCCCGGGATCACGATTTCCGCTCCCGGCGTCCAGGCGCGGGTATCGATCGGTTGCATGGCAAAGTTCGGCAGCAACGGACCAACATTGTAATCCGCCTGCATTTTCACTTCCGTGGCCGACGCCGCCGCTGCCTGCACTTTCAAGGTGGCAGATACCACAGTGGCATAACGGGGCACATTCAGGCCGCGAAAGATGAACCCGGTGCTACCGCCGACAACGCCAGCATTGGGAATAATAATTGTGGTGTTTGTTACTGCAAGTCCGCCCGGTGCAGGACCGGTCTGCACGGCATCATCCAGATTCGATGACACCGATGACTGAGCAAGCAGCGCCTCCGTGGACTCGTCCAGCCCGCGCATGGGATAGATAACATAACCGCCATTCCAGCCACTGCTGTCCGAATACTCTGTCAGACGACCGAGGCCAATCCGGACGTTGCTGCCAAGACCGTCAACCAGCCTCGAGAAAGATCGCTTCAACTCGGCAATACGCGACTGTGAGGGGTCTCCGCAGGTACTGGTGCTGGCACCACACCAGTTCATTGAACCGGAGGTATCCAGCATGATCATGATGTTGGCCTTGCCACCACCCTGCGCCTCAACGAAATAGACTTCGGTATCGTCTGCATGCAACGGCGTCGCCGACAACCATACTGCCGACACCAGAAACAGCGGCCAATGTTTCAATATCCTGCCGATGCTGATCATGACTCCCTCCTCCCACCGGCAAGCTGCCGGCAAATTTGCTCAGAAATCGTTCCCGCCCATAGGCGCGATACGACTGAACTCCTGGACGTTAACGTTATCAGTGTTATAGGACGGCATTTCGCCACGCCCGACGGTGACAAACTCGTACTTGCCCCAGCTGCCGATCTCGAAACCCGCCAGTCCGGACGAGCCGCCGCGCACGATGGTGCTGGACTCAGCCTTGACGAGATCGCGGGAATCCAGAAAGTCACCTGCAGCACACAAAGTCGGTTTCTTGACATCACCGCGGGTAATACAACGATCCTGAATCTGGATCAGGCCGGCACTTTTCTGCGTCAGCGCGTTACCGAGCACATGACCGGGCTCGGTGATGTCACCCAGCGCCTCTTCATACACCGCAGCAATAGCCGATTCGGCTGCCTGAAACGTCATGGTGCCCACCTGGGCCCCCAGTGCGATCTTGGCGTTGAAGATGCTGGTGCGCATGGCAGACACACCAAGAATCGAAATCAGGACAAGAATGAGCAGGGCAATGACCAGCGCAACCCCCTGCTGTCCATGTCTCGGAGCCAAACGAAAAGCGTTCATGCAGCCACCCTCAAATTGTGTCAGGGTCGAAATTCCTGACCCTGACTGTAGTAACAAAAAGCCGGCGAATACCCTGCTCAACCAGCGGCGGATTGTTACCCGCCAGCTCCTGATCCAGCACAGTGAAGTCCCTGATGTCCGCCGCGATCTGACCAAGAGTGGCGTCCCCGGATCTCAGTAGTATGCCGATGCGAATGGATAACACCGGCTCACCTGCCACCTGATTGGCAGGCACATAACGAGCCACATTCGGCACGCCGTTCACGATCGGATCGATACCATACAAAACCTGAAAACTTTCTACGCCACTGATCAGCACGGTACCGTTGGCAGGATCGTTTACATCCTCTACCGGCAGCGCGCTGGCGGCGGGAGGCAAACTGCCGGTGCAAACCAGATCGCCATCAGCGCTGACAACGTAGCTATTGACCACCAGCTGCTCAACGGCCGCCGTATCACCTTCGCAGTCCTGATCACCGTGGTATGAAATTCTCAGCTGATCGCTGACCTCGGGATTGCCGCCATTGTCGACACTGCCCTGAATATTGACGCCAAGCAGGTCAACGGGGTCCAGAATCACTCCGGCCTCGCCGCCGATTGCCGGGCGGGTAAAACCAACCCGACGCAGATCCCGGGCGATAAAGTCCAGGGTGAAACGACCCTGTTCCTGAATCTCGGTCAAGGCCCGCTGCAGCGCGAAGGTGCGCTGATTGGCAGAGAAAAGCTGTACCGCAGAAATGGTGATAAGGGCGCCCAGGGCCAGACCAATCATCAGCTCAACCAGACTGAAACCAGCCTGGGGAACAGCCGCTCTGAACGGGGCAAACATCGGCCCTCTTTGCTTCATGGCACTACCTCCAGCACCACACAGTCCCTGTTGCCGACCACGCCTGCGGCATTCTCGCAATCTGACGGTGCATCCTCATTCCAGGCCACCCTGACACACAAGGCAACACTGCCCTGACAGTCCACCGCATCGAGCCGACCGCCGGGCAGAAGGTCTCCGGCCATCCAGGCCAGCTGATCAATATCCCATTGCGCCATCTGTGCGGAACCGCAGATGTTGTCCACACATTCCATCCAGTTGGCCGGTCGGTTCTGCTGTACCGCAGCAGGCCAGCTGGCAGCGTCGGAATAGGTTGGCACCCCGGAGCGGTTAGCGGAGATACGCTCCACGGCATCCTGAGCAATGGCCATGGCCTGACTACGCACGAAAGCATCCTCGGAACTGCCCAGCGCACGCAGCTGAAGACCGGCGTAGCCCAGCACGCCGATACTCATTACCAGCAACGCAATCAGCACTTCCACCATGCCGATACCGCGCTCTTCCATGACCCTCAGGGACATACCAGCTCCTCATTACTTATCCTGCCCAGCCTGTTAACACGGATCAGACGCCCCGTTTCTCCGGCTCGACTATCACAAACCTCTAAAACCAGCTCCGGTGCGCCGGCCAGATCCACCGTGCCATCAGCGGCGAATATGACGGAAGAAACACCACCGCCCGCCTGCACAGTGGTGTTACCGCTGGCCCGGAAAGCGAATTCACCATCCTGCGGATGGGTATATTTCCAGCCCGATGCCGACCACACCGCACCGCCGGCAGACTCGACCGTAATCGGACTGCGAAAACTGACCGCTTCTGCTCGGGCCGCATTCAGGGAGGCAACCAAATCCATCGCTGTGCCACGAATGCTGGCATTGGCGGTGGAATTACGGAACGATGGCACCCCCAGCGCCAGCACGACTGCCAGTATCACCAGAGCGATCATCAGCTCTGCCAGAGTGACCCCTCGCTGCCAGGAACGCATCCCCGCGCCGTCTTTCAGCCCCATCCCTTTGCCCCTCAAACCAATACAAAAGGCGTAATGTGCAGCTTAACCGCTACCAAGGGAAGGACAATTCGAGACGGACGGGCGGCGCCGCTCAATCACTGAACGGTACAGTGTTTTGCGGGGATAAAATGCCATCAGAACAAAGGGTTGTGATACCTATCACCCTTTATGACTAGAGGCTAAACAAGGCAGCAACGATCATATACCAAACAAAAAGCCACCGGGTTTCCCCGGTGGCTTTTGCGACTGACGCTCCGAGCTTAGTTTCCGCTCATGGCCTTCTCCAGCTCCTCATCAGCGGCCTGCTCGGTCGGCACCTCGAACCAGCGGGTCTTGCGAACCCCCTTGCCGCCGCCAACCTTGCCGCCACTGAGCGCTGCCGTACCGATCAGCAGTACCTGCTCACCGGTACCATCGAGCAACAACTGGGGAGATGGCGGCAGACCCGGCAGCACCAGATCGGTACTGCGGTCGACATTACCATCGTTGTCCAGATCCACCGTCGGAGCACCATCAAGCAGCCCCATGGCATACAACCGTGAGCTGCCGACTACCCGCTGGCACTTGTTGACGAAAGCGCTTTCCGGCAGATAGCTGCTCATGAACAGCGTGCCGTTACTGACCACACCGGAAGACAGCACTTTCTCGCCGTTCTCAAGCTGGATGAACCAGCCGCGCTTGGTATCAAACAGGGACGGATCCGGGCTCAGATTGCTGGTCACATCGACCATATCAGCCCGGGTTACCGGCGCCGAGCTGGTGTCCTGAAGCGCATCGGTATCGTCAATCATGAAGATATAGTCATCGGTATCCATATTCAGCGGGTGCGAGCGATAGCCGGAGCCAAGTGCAACCTGGAGGAACTCGTCCCCGGTTTCACGCTTGCTCAGTGCCACCACCGGGGCGGCATGGAAGCGACGATGATTCGAAATCCCTGCCGCATCCGAAGTACCCAGTTTGGCAAGCGTGACGACACGCTTGGCCAGATCACCGGTCCCGGTGTTTTCCCTGTCCAGATCGATACGGAATACCTGACCACCCAGATCAGCGGAGTAGATGTAATCAATGACACCATCGAAGTTGATATCCACTACCGACGGCGCAGAGGAGATCGCCCACTTCATGTCCGCATGGGACACCGTCTCACCGGAGTTCGATACCGACCAGATGTGCTCGCCATTAAAGGCATTGACCATGTAGATCGCATTGCCCACGGCATCGGCGGCGCTGACAACACCGGTCGAATCATGATCAGTCGGGCTGTAACCGCCGCCGAAGATCAACACCGGCACAAGGTCACCGTTCAACTCGATCTGTGCCAGTGTCGGCTGCGACCAGGTCTGACCCAGCTTGTTGAACGGCGCCGCGCCACCCTGAATCTTCCACATCAGTTTCGGGTCACCACGGTCGGTCACATTCAGGGCGTAGTAGGCATTGCCTCCACGACGCTGACTCAGATACAGGAACACGTGCTCCGGTTCGCCGGAACCATCGTTCTTGGCGCGACGCCAAACCGTGATGCCACCATCCAGGCCGTAGGTGCTACGCTGCGGATCAGCCGGATCCAGTTCCGGTGGCGCGTCAGCAGAGTCCTCCAGCGAACTGAGGTAACGGGCTTCCGTTTTCAGCGCTTCCTCACCCGGCATAAAGGCAAACAGCTCTTCACCGGTCTTCGGCTCAATGGCATGCAGCATGCCATCGTTAGTGGAGACAAACACGGTGTTGTCCTGCTTGGTGTCATCCAGCATGGCTTCTTCGAAGGTACCGGAGAAGCCATAGTTGATCAGGCGCGGCTCGGTATGCAGCGGGTCACCCCAGCCAGTCATCAGGAAATCCAGACGCAGCTGCAGCTGATCTGCGGCCAGCGTTCCCGGCGAACCCATCTGGGCAGCCGTGACATCAGCCAGAGTCTGAACCAGCTTCGGCGCTATCCCGGCCGGTGTGCTCAGTGAAGTATCGGAACCACCCGCTGCCGGGCTGCTCTCGGCAATCAGCAGACGTCGCGGCGTCAGACGGCCATCAAGCAGTTCCTGGCGAGCACCACCCATAGCGACATTCTGGCCGTCGTTCAGGTCGACACCGGCAAAATCACCCCACCAGCTGTTGGAATCTTCCTTGAAGAAGCCGGTAGTCAGATCAACCGCCGGATTATTGTTCTCGTCAACAATCCGCTGGGTGCCGAAATCAAGGCGGTAGCGCTTCAGGTTACCCTGCCAGCGCGACTCAAAGGACGGCCGGAACAGGGCGTAGTACAGCTGGTCCAGATGACGGAAACGGTTCAGCTGGTTCACCGCCACGCCCGGTGCCGCCATTGATGCATCCGTGGTGGTCAGCTTGTTGATCACATCGGACAGCACCTTGGCCAGCTCCAGAGCATTCTCCGACTCGCGATATTCACCACCGCCAGCATCGGCCACCGCACGCAGACCTGCATAGGTTTCTGCTTTCTGCGGCGCAAAGGCGATGGAGTGCGTCTGGATATTGATGCCAAGTGAATTGTTGGCACCATCGGCCAGATACTTCGCCAGCACCGCAGAACAGGCCCAGGCGTCACCATTCGAATCCCCTGGACACTCGGTGTTACCGGTCAGGGCATCGATCGCCGGTTTGAAGGACTCACCCGACGACTCGGCGTGGGTCACCAGAATAATGTGGTTACCACCGCACTCATCATAGGCGGCTGTCGGCGACAGGTACGGCTTGGTTCTAGCCTCATCAACGAACGCCTCGATATGACTGATCGCCTGGCCATAGATGGCAGACTCGCCAAGCATGTAGGCAGCAGCTTCGGCATAGGCCGAGGCCGGTTTGTTCTTGCCGCCGCCGGTGGCATCCGAAAAAGCTGCGATAGCAGTCGCCATATCTCCACGACGGGAGAACGAGCTGGCGAAGTTACCCGGCTTTGGTGCCAGCACATCAAGCGTCAACACCAGCGCCGACGCAGCACCATTGTTCAGATCATGCAGGCCGATAAGGGAACCCGCCGCACGATCAAAGCGCAAGCCCAGCGCGCCACCGTCTGTCCAGCCGGCACTGTCGAATATCTCCTGTACCAGATCCTTGATGTCGACAGAGAAGTTGCCAACCGTTCCCGGCACCGTAGCGGATTTTGTTCCCAGCGGACGACCGCTGATATCCCCGCCTGTGCTGAAGGCCGGCGTATCACCCAGCATCGGCCGGATTTCCAGCGCTGCCGGGGCACCGGCGGCACTGAGAATGCGTCCGGTCAGTTGCGCACGGCCAACACGGGTGCCGGCCGGGAAGCCTACGCCCTGGAAGCGGGCGCCGGCGATATAGACACCGCGCAGGGATTTGGCCCCACCGGTGACCTCCTTGATTTCCATCACCTTGTTGGTGAGCTGCAGGTTGCGGCCGTCGGTGGTTTCGGTGCCATCATCTGCATCTGCGCCCAGACCGATAACCACATTGCCCATGCAGGAAAACTGTTCGTCGGTCACCGGGCTCGCCACGCCAACCGTGCCGGAGGTATCCCATTCAACATTCAGCTCGGTGACACCGAGGCGCACGCCATCGGCATCCTCAGCACGGAAACTGTAAACCTGCGGCACATCAGCAATCGGAATATCAGTTCCCTGGATCATCATCGACAGTGTCTGACCACCACACCAGGTATCGTATGAGACGGCATCCTGAATCACATCAGTGACATCCATGGTGATCACACCGGAATCCAGCGCGCCCTTGGCATTGAAACTGCCGCCGCCATTATCGAACGGCACACTCCAGGTTGAACGAGAGGGGAAGTCAGAGGCTGCGGAAAATGCCACCGGGCTTTTGTTCTTCTCGTAGGCAATACGCACGCCGAACGATGAGGTCGGACCCTTGTTGGGGCTCGGGGTACGCATGGTCAGGATCGCCTTGCTGATCTTGGCGTAACGCGGAACATTCAGACCAGTCAACTGGAAACCGATCACATTTTCCGTGCCGCCGGTAGAAAGGATTGACGGCATCGGCAGCAACATGTTGTCACCGTCTGCATCAGGAGCATCCTCCAGCACCGGGAAGGGCTTCCAGGCAATACCAGCATCGCCTACCGGAAGCGGTACCGAGGGAACCTGCATGTACTGATAGGCATCGCCCTGCGGCGAGGTCACTTTCGCCGTACCGACCGGCGCGGATTTTTCATCAATCTGCTTGACCGGGTAGTTAATCGCGCCGCCGTTGTCACCACCGGCCAGCTGCGACGCCACACCAAGACGGGTTGCACCAGCCAGACCACCCAGCACCAGATCCAGTGCGTAGGCAATTTCGTCAATGGTTTTACCGCCTTCGCTGTAGGCTGTTCCCGGGAATCTGCGATTGGTGCCGCCGGAGTTATCAATCAGCAGCAGCACGTTGGCACCACCACTCTCTTCACCGGACACCAGATAGATTTCGATATCCTCGGCGTACACCGGACGGGCAGATAGCAGCACCGCCGTCATGATGGCGAATGCCACCCGGATCCTGGATGAAATGGCCATGACCGCTCTCCCCTTTGAAGCGACAGTAAACTGATGACTGCTGTGGTTGATGATTTTCATATGTCAGACCCGTCCACCGGTGTCTGTATGCACCGGGCAAATTCCTGCACCGTGAAGTTATCAATGTTGAGCACGTCCATTCGACCATGCGCAACCGCCACAAACTGATAATCGAGACCGCGGACCATGCCGCTACCCTCACCCGAGGTACTGACCTGACTACCGGCGCCGCCGCCACCGATTCCGCATGGAATCGTATCCGGCTTGATCACCAGTCTGGAGGAAGCTTGCATCAGGCCCCGCTCATCAAAACGATCAGCATCCTGACAGGCGCCAACCTTGTAGAGGTCTGCCGAGGTCACACAACGCTCAATCGGCGACAGCGTGCCAAAGTCGAGCTGCCGCAAAGCAATAAAAATCACGTTGGTATCATCGGCCGTATCACCTTCATACGCCGATGCTTCAATGAACAGTGCTGCCAACGCTGACTCGGCGGCTTGAAACGCCATGGTCGACCCCTGCGCACTGGTGGAGATCTTGGCGTTGAAAATGCTGGTGCGCATGGCAGCGATACCGATGATCGAAATCATCACCAGAATCAGCAGCGCCACCACCAACGCGACGCCGCGCTGGGAGTGAATCCGGTTACTGCGTGTCATCGTGATCATCTCAGATGTTCTCCCAAACATAATTCCGGGCCCGTACGGTGGAGGTAAACAAACGCCGTACCGTGACATCCTCAAGCGGCGGATCGCCTGCTGTCAGGACTCTGTCCAACACCAGCAGATCCTGCGGCGGCGCCAATGATGTTGGCAGGTTGCCCTGCGTCGCCCTCACCAGCAGTCCGATACGCACCGATACAATCTGGTCCGTAGCCACTACCTCATTAATGCGTCGGTAGTGACCGGCTGCCGGCACACCGTCAACCGTGGTATCTACCCCCAGCTGTACCTGAAAGCTGTCCACACCTTCCACCAGTACCAGACCGGCGGTTAGCGGATCGACACTGCCGGCACAAAAAAGCTGGTCCTGATTCGGCCCCGCCACCCAGTAGGTATTGGCGACCAGCGCCGCCGCACCGGCAATATCACCCTCACAATCGGTATCACCAGCTCTGGCATGGAACGAAAACGTCAGCCGATCATTGCCCGCACCGACCCCACCGCCGTCCTGACTGGCTGGCACTACCACGCCATTTACCGTGCTGTCGGCCAACAGCAAACCAGGGTCCGCACTGGCCACGTCAGGATCACGCAATCCCATCGTGCGCAAATCACGGGAAATATAATCAAGCGCAAAGCGGCCCTGCTCCTGCACATCTGTCAGGCCCTGCTGCAACTGGAAAGTACGCTGGTTGGTGCTGAACAACTGCACGGCGGCGAGCGTGATCAGGCTACCGAGGGCCAGCGCGATCATCAGCTCGACAATGGAGAAACCTTTCTGCGCATGCATCATCAGCCTCCTCATGGCGCTGGCGTCCAGGCGACCACTTCCAGTCGCACACAGTCATCGCCCGGCGGGGCGCACGTTGCCGGCGTCGTTTCATTCCAGGTCACCGTTACACACACCGCCTGAGACGCCGCACACTGCGCGGCAAACGCCTGCCCTGCCGGCAGTAACAACGCAGACTGCCAGTTCATCTGAAAAATATCGTTCTGCGCCATCTGGTCCGGGGTACAGGGATTCAAGACACAGTCATCCCAACCATTCGGCTTGCCCGCAGCCGGACTCAGTTGCGCCCAGTTTCCAGCCGTGGTGTACACCGCCATCGATTGCGGATTGGCAGCAATACGCTCGGATAGATCCTGCGCAATAGCGATGGCCTGAGTGCGGTAATGCGCTTCTTCGGTACTGTTCAGCGCACGCAACTGCAGACCGGCATAGCCGAGCAGACCGATACTCATCACCAGCAGGGCAATCAGGATTTCAACCATGCCCACACCACGCTGGGCAGTCATGTATGCAAAGCGGTTAGCCATCAGCACTGGAAGTCCTCGTTGGTCATTCTGCCAAGACGGTTCAGCAGGATACGGCGCCCGATTTCCTGCGCTCGGCCATCGCAAATAATGAATTCCGCCTCGTTATCCACGGTACCGTTGGGGCGAAACTGCAACGCCAGCAAGCCATTGGTTTCAACGATCTGCATGCCTTCCCGGACGGTGAAGCTGCGGTCTTCGGTTTGCTGGGTAACCGGGTAAGTCAGATCCCAGCCGAGCGACCAGTCAGCGCCATCGGTCGGGGTGAAATCCACCGGCACCCGCAGACTGACTGACTCCGCCCGGGCGGCGTTGATGGCTGCCACCAGATCCATGGTGGTGCCACGCATGGCGGCATTAGCCGTGGCCTCACGGAAAGAGGGCACACCGAAGGCGAGGATGATCGACAAAATGAACATGGCGATCAGCAACTCCACCAATGTGACGCCTGTCTGTCTGTGATCTCTGGTGACATCTGTAAGCATCGGCATCCTGACTTGTGTGATTACTACCATGGGCCAATGGTACGTTTGTGCCGACCCAACGGTTAAACGGGTCCGGATGAGTGGCACTTTTTGTTAGCTGACTGGCAAAACACGGCCACGGCAGGATGCAAGCCGCAATGCGCCTGCGTTTGGAAAAGAAAAAGTAAAGCGGCGAGATGACGTTTTTTGACCATCCGTCGGCGACGAACGGTCAGTGCGGCATTATTGGATCTGCCGGAACAGGCTCAGCCCGGAGTGACGTCGCGCAACCCGCGCGGCAGGGAGAAGCGGATATTTTCTTCACGCCCGGCCAGCTCGGCAGGCTCATTGCCACCGAGCTCACGCAGCCGCGCCACCACCTGACGTACCAGCTCCTCCGGAGCACTGGCGCCGGCGGTAACGCCAACCCGCTTGCAGCCCTCAAGCCAGGCCGGGTCGATCTCGGCGGGGCCATCGATCAGCCGGGCGGCGGTGCCGCAGCGCTCGGCCAGCTCGGCCAGACGGTTGGAATTGGAGCTGTTCGGCGAGCCGACCACCAGCACCCGGTCGCACTCCAGCGCCAGCTGGCGCACGGCGTCCTGCCGGTTGGTGGTGGCATAGCAGATATCTTCCCGCTTCGGACCAAGAATTTCCGGGAACTTGCCGCGAAGTGCATCGATAATGCGGGCAGTATCGTCGACTGACAGGGTCGTCTGGGTAACAAATGCGAGCTTCGAGGGGTCGCGAACCGTCAGGCTGGCAACGTCGTCCTCATCCTCGACCAGATACATCTCGCCGCCATGGCTGCGGTCGTACTGACCCATGGTGCCCTCGACCTCGGGATGACCCTGATGGCCGATCAGGATCGCCTCGCGGCCCTCGCGGGCATAGCGCACCACTTCCATATGCACCTTGGTGACCAGCGGACAGGTGGCATCAAATACCTGCAGCTGGCGACGTCTGGCCTCCTCCTGCACTGCCCGGGAAACACCGTGGGCGGAAAAGATCACGATGGTGTCGTCGGGAATCTCGTCCAGCTCCTCGACAAATACGGCGCCGCGCTGCTTCAGGTCATCGACGACGAACTTGTTGTGCACCACTTCATGGCGCACATACACCGGCGGACCGAACGCGGTCAGGGCCCGGTTGACGATTTCGATGGCACGGTCCACCCCGGCACAAAAACCACGGGGATTGGCGAGACGGATTTCCATGTTCATACCTCGGCGATACGGGCCTGGCCCAGCGTAGGAGCCGTCGACCGACGGCGAAAGATCTTCGCGGCCGATCGGCCGCTCCTACAGGCGGATATTGACCGGCTGCTCGGGAACGTATTGCTCAACCGCCAGAATCTCGACCTCGAAGGTCAGGTCACGGCCGGCCAGCGGGTGATTGAAATCCACCGTCACCCAGTTGTCCTCGATCAGACTGATCACCCCGGGCAGTTCGGCACCGGAGGCGTCGCGGAAGCTGACTACCACACCGGGTTCAAGCGTCATGCCGTCGGCAAACTCATCCTCGCGAAACTGCTGGATGTTATCCGGATTGTAGGCGCCAAAGCCCTTCGCCGCCTCAATATAGACACTGCGCTTGTCGCCGGCTTTCAGGCCCAGCAATGCACGCTCGAAACCCGGCAACAGGGATTCGTCGCCCCAGACAAAGGCCGCCGGTTGACCACCGTAGGTAGAGTCCATTTCCGTGCCATCCATCAGGCGCACGGCAAAATGCAGGGTGATGCGGGTATCGGGGCCGGCGCGCAGCGGTTCGCTCATACTCTCAGGCCTGCTTCTTGCTGACAAACATATCGAGAATCAACAGTATCGCGCCGACCGTGATGGCACTGTCGGCGAGATTGAATGCCGGAAAGTGATAGCCGGCCCAGTGGAAGTCGAGGAAATCGACCACATGCCCCAGGGTAACGCGATCCCACAGATTACCCAGCGCGCCGCCAAGAATCAGTGCCAGCCCCAGCGCCACCAGTCGCTCGCCCTTCAACTTCAGCAACCAGCCAATAATCACCACCGAAGCGACCAGCGCAATGGCGGTGAAAAACCAGCGTTGCCAGCCGCCAGCGTCCGCGAGGAAACTGAACGCCGCACCACTGTTATAGGCCAGAGTGATATTAAAAAACGGCAGCACCTCTATGCGCTGATAAAGACTCAACTGGCTATCAGCCAATGACTTGGTCCACAAATCCAGCGCCAGCACCACCAGACTCAGCCACAACCAGTGCAGATTGCGATACTCAAGATCACGGCCGAACTGACTGTTATGCATAGCGGCGTTGCTCTCCGTTGCCATCAACGTTGTCGATACAGCGACCACACAGCTCTGGATGCGCGGCATGACTGCCGACATCATCACGATGGTGCCAGCAGCGCGAGCACTTGCCATGACCCGAAGCGACAATCGCCACTTTCAACGACGGCAGTGTCGATACCGGCAATTCCACCGGGGCATCGGCCAGCGGCTTCAGCGTTGCCGTCGAGGTAATGGTGACAAAACGCAGTTCATCACCCAGTCGCGACAGCAGTGCCTTCAGCTCGTCACTGACATACAGCGTTGCCTCGGCGGCAAGATTGGCCTTCACCACTTTCTGGTTACGGGCATCTTCAATCGCCTTGTTCACTGCCTGCTTGACCTGCAGCACCTGCTGCCAGAAATCGCGACCGAGCTCGGCATTGGCCGGCAACTCGGCAAGGCCGGTGTACCACTGCTCAAGGAATACTGATTCACCACGCTGGCCCGGCAGGTACTGCCAGATTTCTTCGGCGGTAAACGACAGGATCGGCGCGATCCAGCGGGCCAGCGCTTCACTGCAATGCCAGAGCGCGGTCTGGCAGGAGCGCCGCGCCAGGGAATCAGGCTGACAGGTGTACTGACGATCCTTGATGATGTCGAGATAGAAACCACCCAGATCAATGGCGCAGAAATGATGCACGCGCTGATAGATCTGGTGGAACTGATAGGTCTCATACAGGCCGATGATTTCCTGCTGCAGTTTTGCCGCACGGTCCACCACCCAGCGATCCAGCGCCAGCATGTCTTCCGTCGCAACTGCATTGGCAGCCGGATCAAAGCCGTTCAGATTGGCAAGCAGGAACCGCGCGGTGTTGCGAATGCGGCGATAGCTGTCTGCCATCTGCGCAAGAATGTTTTTTGACACGCTCATTTCGCCGCGATAATCGGTGGCGGCCACCCACAGGCGCAGAATATCGGCGCCGAGATCATTGGTGACTTCCTGCGGCGCAATCACGTTGCCGAGTGACTTCGACATCTTCCGGCCCTGCTCGTCCACGGTGAAACCGTGGGTCAGCACCGTCCGATAAGGCGCGGCGTCGCGCACACCGAGGCTGGTCAGCAGCGATGACTGGAACCAGCCACGATGCTGATCGGAGCCTTCCAGATACAGATCCGCTGGCGAGCCAAGCGCCGGATTCTGGTCAAGCACGGCAAAGTGAGTGACACCGGAATCAAACCAGACATCGAGTGTGTCGGTGACCTTGCTGTAACGCTCGGCATCAGCGCCGAGCAGCTCTTTCGCATCCAGCTCAAACCAGGCATCAATGCCGCCCTGCTCGACCCGCTTTGCCACTTCTTCAATCAGCTTTGGTGTGTCCGGGTGCAGCTCGCTGGTCTGGCGATCAACAAACAGGGCGATCGGCACACCCCAGGTACGCTGACGGGAAATACACCAGTCCGGGCGATCCTTCATCATGCCTTCAATGCGGGCCTTGCCCCACTCCGGCAGCCACTGCACTTCGTCAATGGTTTCGGTGGCGCGCTTGTGCAGGCCGGCGGCATCCATGCTGATAAACCATTGCGCGGTGGCACGGAAAATCAGCGGCGTCTTGTGGCGCCAGCAATGCGGATAGCTGTGCTGGATTTTTTCATGGGCAATCAGTCGCCCGGCAGCACTCAATGCCTCGATCACCGGCTCGTTGGCCTTGCTGACGTGCATGCCGCCAACCACGTCGAGATCGGCAATAAACAGGCCGTTGTCCTGCACCGGATTGAATACTTCGAGGCCGTACTTCTGGCCGACGATAAAGTCGTCCTGACCATGGCCCGGCGCCGTGTGCACACAGCCAGTACCAGCATCGGTGGTGACATGATCGCCAAGAATCACCGGTACCTCGCGGGCGTACAGCGGGTGCTTCAGCATCAGCCCTTCCAGTACCGCACCCTTGAATACGGCCGAGCGCGACACGCCGTCCAGTTTTGCCCTGGCAATGACATCGTCGGCCAGCGCTTCCGCCACCAGCAGCTGGCGCTTCACACCATCCCGCTCGCCACTGATCAGCAGATAATCGAGCTCGCCGTTCAGTGCCACCGCCATGTTCGCCGGAATGGTCCAGGGCGTGGTGGTCCAGATCACGATCTCGACATTGTCTGCAGTCACGCCGCTGCGCACGGCAAAATCAGATCCGTGCACCACCGGGAAACCGACATCGATGGCGTGCGAGGTCTTGTCCTGATACTCGACTTCTGCTTCCGCCAGTGCCGAGGCGCAATCAAGACACCAGTGCACCGGCTTGAAGCCCTTGGTCAGGTGACCGTTATCGACAATCTTGCCCAGCGCCCGAATGATGTTCGCTTCAAAAGCGAAGTTCATGGTCAGGTAGGGATTGTCCCAATCGCCAAATACACCAAGACGGATAAAGTCGGCCTTCTGCCCTTCCACCTGACTGGCGGCATAACGACGGCATTCGTCGCGGAATGTTTTCGCATCGACTTTCTGACCGGCCTTGCCGATTTTCTGCTCGACCTTGTGCTCGATCGGCAAACCATGGCAATCCCAGCCCGGCACATAAGGCGCATCAAAGCCGCTGAAACCGCGCGACTTGACGATCATGTCTTTCAGGATCTTGTTGACCGCGTGGCCGATATGAATATCGCCGTTGGCATACGGAGGGCCGTCATGCAAAACAAACTTCGGCCGGCCGGCGGCCTGCTCGCGCATCTTCCGGTACAGCTCTTTCTCGCGCCATTGTGCAATACGCGCAGGCTCCTGCTGGGCCAGCCCCGCTTTCATCGGGAAGCCGGTCTCGGGAAGATTCAGCGTAGCCTTGTAATCGGTCATGAATACCAGTCCGTCATGATTGGCTGAAAAACGCTTTCGCGTTATCGATATCGGCGTGGATCGCTGCGGTCAGCGCTTCCAGTCCGGCAAATTTTTTCTCCGGCCGCAAAAAGTGCAGAAACTCCACTTCCAGATGCCGGCTGTACAGATCACCGCTGAAATCGAGCAAATGCACTTCCAGCCGGTTGTCGGTGCCATTCACGGTTGGCCGGGTGCCGACATTGGCAACACCGGGCGCACCCTGCAAGCCACCGCCGTTGACCCGCACCGCATAGACCCCGGCCACCGGCGACTGCACCCGGCGCATGGCCAGGTTGGCGGTCGGCACACCGATCTGCCGGCCGAGTTTGTCGCCGTGTCGCACCCGACCACTGATCGCATACGGATGACCGAGCAATGCCGCCGCCAGATCCAGCTCGCCGTTTTGCAGCGTGGCGCGAATGCGGGTACTCGATACCCGCTCGGCAGCGATTTCGCAGGTCGGCGTGTCGGCAACGGTAAAGCCGTGCTGACTACCGGCCTCGACCAGATAGGCAAAATCACCACAACGATCGGCACCGAAACGGAAATCGTCACCGACCACCAGATGGACAATGCCAAGCCCTTGCACCAGCAGGTTATCAACGAACTGCGCGGCACTCTGGCTGCGAAAACGTTGATCGAAGCGGCAACACAGCACCTGATCGACACCGGCCCGACGCAGCGCCAATACCTTGTCACGCAAGGTCATCAATCGCGGCGGCGCCTTTTCCGGGGCAAAAAATTCCGCCGGTTGCGGCTCGAACAGAATCACCGTGGCCGGCACCTGCCGGGCCCGGGCCTCGGCGATCAGCTGATCGAGAATGCGCCGGTGACCAATATGCACGCCATCAAAGTTACCAATGGTGGCGACACCGCCGCGGTGGGCAGGGCGCAGATTGTGCAATCCCCGGATCAGTTCCATCAGCACACTCGGATTCGACAAGCGCCGGATTATACGGGCCCGCGCCGGAGGTGACGAGGTCTGAGGCCGAGTAATGCCAGACCGGCGAAATAAGCCAGCGCGCCGGCAGCAACCACAGCAACGATAAAGCTGCCACGCTGCCAGGCCAGCCCGGTCTGCCAGAGATCGGTTTGCCCGGTCAGCCACAGCACTGTCGCCACCATTGCCGCACTGGCACCGATCAAACGCAGGAAAAACAGCCCCCAGCCCGGCGACGGCTGGTAAACCCCGTCGGCCTTCAGCCCCCGGTATAACAAGGCCGCGTTCAGCCAGGCCGACAGGGCGGTGGCCATGGCCAGCCCGACGTGGCGCAGATGCCAGACCAGCAGCAGGTTGAAGACCATATTGGCGGCCATGGCGATAATGCCGATCCGCACCGGCGTGCGGGTGTCCTGACGGGCGAAATAGCCCGGCGCCAGCACCTTGATCAACATAAAGGCCACCACCCCGGCGCTGTAGGCCTGCAGGGACATGGACGCCTGACCAACGTCAAAGGCACTGAACTCACCGTACTGGAACAGTGCCGCCAGCAGCGGCTTGGCCATCACCAGCAGCGCCAGCCCGGCCGGCAGGCCGAGCAGCAGCACCATGCGCATGGCCCAGTCGAGGGTGCGGGAGAACTCTTCGGTGGACGCCGAGGCGTGCTTTTTCGACAGAGACGGAAGAATCACGGTGCCGATGGCGATGGCAAAGATTCCCAGCGGCAGCTCCACCAGCCGGTCCGAGTAGTACAGCCAGGTCACCGAACCGGTTTCCAGCAGCGATGCCAGCACGGTGTCGAGCAGCAGATTGATCTGGCTGACCGAGACACCAAAGATGGCCGGCGCCATCAGGGCGAGGATCTTCTTCACCCCGGGGTCGCGCCAGCTGACCTGTGGTTTCGGCATCAGGCCGATACGGGCCAGAAACGGCAGCTGGAACAGCAGCTGGACAACGCCGGCAATCAGCACCCCCCAGGCCAGTGCCACCGCCATGCGCTGGTCGGAGAAAAGCGGGGTCAGGAACAGGGCGCAGCCGATCAGGGAGATATTCAGCAGCACCGGGGTAAAGGCCGGCACGGCGAAGCGGCCCCAGGTATTGAGGATCGCCCCGGAGAAGGCAGTCAGGGCAATAAAGAACAGGTAAGGAAAGGTCAGCCGCAGCATTTCCACGGCCAGCGCCCGCTTGACCGGGTCATCACCGAATCCGGGGGCAAACAGGGTAATCAGCACCGGCGCGCCGACCACACCGATCACCGTGACCAGCGACAGGGTCAGGCCGAGGGTACCGGCGACCCGGTTGATCAGCTCGCGAACCGCGGCCTGAGAGCCATTGGTCCGGTATTCGGACAGCACCGGCACGAAGGCCTGATTGAAGGCCCCCTCAGCAAACAGCCGGCGCAGGAAATTGGGGATACGGAAGGCAACAAAGAAGGCATCGGTGCCGGCGGACACGCCAAGGTAACGGGCCAGCACCACATCACGGATCAGGCCGAGGATGCGCGACAGCAGGGTCATGCTGCTGACCACCAGCGTGGACGCCATCAGCCCGCTTTTTTTCTGCTCCGCGCCCTGCTCTGCCGACATGATGACCTGATCTGACCGGATAATCGCCGAAGGGTAGCGGATGGCCGTTCGGTCCGCCAGCACAACCCCTTTTATCACCTTGACAAGCGCGGGGGCCGACGGCATAGTTGCGGGCCTTTCGGGCAGGGGCCCGGACTTTCCCGATTCCCTCCCGCATTGTTGAACCCAGAAGCCACCCGGCTTTAACCAGATATATAGGAGCAAGACCTTGGCCAACTCACCGCAAGCGCGTAAGCGTGCTCGTCAGGCGGAGAAGCGTCGTCAGCACAATGCAGCCATGCGCTCCATGGTGCGGACCTACCTGAAGAAGGTAAACGCGGCCATTGCTTCCGGTGACCAGCAGTCTGCTCAGCAAGCGTACTCTACGGCTGTATCGGTCCTGGACAAGGCCACCCGCAAAGGTAAATTCCACGTTAATAAGGCTTCTCGTCACAAGAGTCGCCTGAACGCGAAGATCAAGGCAATGGGTCAGGCTGCCGCCTGATTGTTGTTGCCCGATCGGGAATAAAAAAACCGGCCCTTGTGGCCGGTTTTTTTATGGCTGGCAAAAACACTTTCTATGAAAGCTCGGCAGTGAACGTCTCCGGTCGGAGGGCCTGTCAGGGGTTGCCGGGACACGCCGTGAACCCGTCCCTGGGGGCTTGCGTTCGGCATCCATGCCTCACACAGTCCCGGCAACCCCTGACAGGCCCTCCGACCTCGCATTGTCATCTTTCCTGACTTTTGCTTTTCAAAAATTTTTGCAAGAAGCGAGCTGCTAGACCCTCTCCTCTGTGTGCCCTTTCCGGGACCCTCGAAGCCAGGGATGGCTGAGAGGAGCTACAGGGATGTACTTGCCGCGTGTCCCGGAAAGGGCACACAGAGGAGAGGGTCGGGAAGTTCACTGCCAAACTAAAAAGCCGAAAAGAATCAAAAAACAACCATATTATCCCGATGAATCAACTCAGGCTCACTGACATACCCCAGTACATCCTGAATCTCGCTACTCTTGCGACGACGAATCAGCAACGCCTCTTCAGCGTCATAGTTCACCAAACCACAAGCAATACGCTTGCCGCTTTCATCCTCGCAGGAAACCATCTCGCCGCGGAAAAACTCACCAGCCACATCCACCACTCCCACCGGCAACAGACTGGAACCGGATTCGCGCAGACGTGACACCGCACCGGCATCCAGAATCAGACGACCACGCATCTGCAGATGTCCGGCAAGCCATTGCTTGCGGGCATTGAACACGGAGGTGTCGGGTAGCAGTGTGGTGCCGGGATTTTCCCCGTCAGCAAGCTGAGTCAGCACATCGGGACTACGTCCGGAACAGATATGAGTTCGGGCACCGGAACGTGCTGCCAGCTCAGCGGCGCGCACCTTGGTAATCATGCCACCACGACCGAGGCCGCTCACCGAGCCCCCGGCCACCTCATACAGATGCGGGTCAGAAGCGTGCGCTTCCTTGATCATCGGCGCGGACGGATCAGAGCGCGGATCGCGCTCATACAAACCATCCTGATCGGTCAAAATGACAAGTCGTTCGGCAACAGCAAGGTTGGCAACCAGTGCCGCCAGCGTGTCGTTATCACCAAAGCGGATTTCATCGGTGACCACAGTATCGTTTTCATTGATAACCGGAATAACGCCAAGACCAAGCAGGGTCATCAGCGTCGAGCGGGCATTCAGGTAGCGCTTGCGATCAGACAGATCATCATGGGTAAGCAGAATCTGCGCGGTATGCATGCCGTGATTCTGGAAACAGGTTTCCCATGCCTGCACCAGACCCATCTGGCCAACGGCAGCGGCAGCCTGCAGTTCATGTACGGAGTCCGGCCGGCTTTTCCAGCCTAGACGGGTCATGCCCTCGGCGACCGCACCGGAGGACACCACCACCACTTCGATGCCACGCTGACGCAGATCGGCCATGCGATCGACCCACAACTGCATCAACGCACGATCCAGCCCCTGACCATTGTTGGTCAGCAGGGCGCTACCAATCTTGATTACCCAGCGCCCGCGACGCTCCATAACCACTCCGTTTATCAGCGCTCGTAGATGACTTCGACGTCGTAGTCGTCATCGTCAAAATCGTCGTCGTCATCGAGCTCACCCTGCTCACGGGCCAGACGACGCTGATTCTTCAGTTCCTGTACTTTCTCACGAGCCTCTTCTTCAAGGCGCTCGCGCAGGCGGCGCTGCTGCTCGGCATAGTCACCGTCTTCCTGCTCGCGCAAACGACGCTCTTCGATAGCATTCATCAACGCGTAGATAAGATCCTGACAACCGTCGCCAGTGGCCGCAGAGATGCGATACACAGGGCCGGTCCATCCGAGTCGCTCAGTGATATCACCGGCCACCTGATCGATTTCTTCTTCCAGTACCAGATCGCACTTGTTCAACACCAGCCAGCGCTCCTGCTCGGCCAGTGCCGGTGAGAATTTTTCCAGCTCATGGGCAATCGCAACAATCGCCGCGACCGGATCGCTTTCATCGGCTGGAGCAATATCAACCACATGCAACAGCAAACGGGTGCGGGCCAGATGCTTGAGGAAGCGAATGCCGAGGCCCGCCCCCTCCGCCGCACCTTCGATCAGGCCAGGAATATCGGCCATGACAAAGCTGCGGTACTTGTCGACCTTGACCACACCCAGATTCGGCACCAGCGTGGTAAAGGGATAGTCGGCGACCTTTGGCTTGGCTGCCGACACAGAGCGAATCAGGGTACTTTTGCCAGCATTGGGCAAGCCAAGCAACCCGACATCTGCCAGCACCTTCAATTCCAGACGCAGATTACGCGACTCCCCCGGTGTGCCTTTGGTGGCCTTGCGAGGCGAGCGGTTGGTGCTGCTTTTGAAATGGGTATTACCAAGACCGCCGCGACCGCCTTTGGCAACCATGACACGCTCACCGTCTTTGGTCAGGTCCGCCAGTACTTCATCGGTATCAGTTTCAATTACCGTGGTGCCCACCGGCACGCGCAGAGTGACGTCATCGGTGGATTTACCGGAACATTGCCGACCCATGCCCGCTTCACCACTTCTGGCGCGAAAAATACGGTCATAGCGATAATCCACCAGCGTGTTCAGATTGCTATCGGCCTCAACAAACACCGAGCCACCGGAGCCGCCATCCCCGCCATCAGGACCGCCGTACTCAATCGACTTCTCACGACGGAAGCTGACGCAGCCATCGCCGCCTTTGCCGGCGTGTACTTCAATGACTGCTTCATCTACGAACTTCATTTTCCCTTCCGCCGTGCTGTGCAATAGAACTGTCTGATACGAAAAAGCCCCGTCAGGAAATCCTGACGGGGCTTTCGACTTTCTTCAACCAGGTGTCAGGCAACCGGTTCGATGGTAACGAACTTGCGGCTTTGCGGACCCTTGACTTCAAACTTCACCCGGCCAGTAGTGGTGGCGAAGATAGTGTGGTCACGGCCAATGCCGGTGTTAACACCGGAATGGAACTGGGTGCCACGCTGACGCACGATGATTTCACCGGCGTTGACCAGCTGGCCGCCAAAGCGCTTGACGCCAAGGCGTTTACTTTCTGAGTCGCGACCGTTGCGGCTTGAGCCCGCGGCTTTTTTATGTGCCATTGTTCAAATCCTCCGTCGAATCGCCGATTCAGGCCTTGATGCCGGTAATTTTCACTTCCGTAAACCACTGGCGGTGGCCAGCCTGGCGACGGTAGTGCTTGCGGCGACGAAACTTCATGATGCGGATCTTGTCGTGACGACCCTGGGACATCACCTCTGCGGTAACCTTGGCGCCGGAAATCAGCGGCTGGCCCACGTTGATCTTGTCGCCATCGGCCACCAGCAGAACTTCGTCAAAATCGACGTTTTCGCCAGTGCCCACTTCAAGCTTTTCAATGCGCAGGACGTCGCCCTGCTCTACCCGGTACTGCTTGCCACCGGTCTTGATTACTGCGTACATAGCACTTTCCTTACAGAGCCCCCTGTGGCGGACCTACCCGATTACAGGCACTGGTCACTTGCCGAGCCACGGCGACGATTGAGTTCAGGGGCGCGGATTGTAGGCCATCCGGGGGCTCCGTGGCAACGGTTGCCAGATCAAACATTGGCCGGCAGTGAACGAGCCGGTTAGCGGGGTGGAGGCTCTATGTCCCGGAAGCCCGCTCCGGGACATAGAGCCGTGAATCAAGCACCCTACTCTCCGAACCACAACAGCTGTTCACCTTGACGCGCCCCCCTCCCCTGTTAGCATTGCCGCACCCAAGCCGGAAGCCCCCATGGATTTCAAAGATCTGTACGCCGTCGTCGCCGACGAATTTGCCGCGGTCAATCAATTCATCACTGACCGCCTGAACACCAATGTGCCGATGATCCGCGAGGTCGGCGAGTACATCGTCGGCTCCGGCGGCAAGCGTCTGCGCCCGCTGGTGGCGGTGTTGGCGGCCCGGGCCTGCGGCTATCAGGGCGACAAGCACATCCACGTCGCCGCCATCATTGAGTTCCTGCACACCGCCACCCTGCTCCACGACGACGTCGTCGACGAATCCAGCCTGCGCCGGGGCCGGCCCACCGTGAATGCGGTCTGGGGCAACGCCGCCAGCGTGCTGGTGGGCGATTTCCTGATCTCTCGGGCGTTCCAGCTGGTGGTTGAGGTCGGCGACCTGACCCTGATGGACATCCTCGCCGACAGCACCAACATCATCTCCGAAGGCGAAGTGCTGCAGCTGATCAACTGTCGCGATCCGGCCACCACGGAGGAGCGCTATATGCGGGTGATCCACCACAAGACCGCGAAGATGTTTGAGTCCGCTGCAGAAACCGGCGCGGTACTTGGCCTTGGCGGCAAGCGCCCGGAACTGCGCGAAAGGCTGGCCGCCTATGGCCGTCACCTCGGCATCGCCTTCCAGCTGGTCGACGATGTGCTCGACTACGTCGGTGATGCCGGCGAGCTGGGCAAGAATGTTGGTGATGATCTCGCCGAGGGCAAGCCCACTCTGCCGCTGATCCACGCCATGCGCGAGGGCACGCCGGAACAGGCAGCGATGATCCGCAACGCCATCCTCAAGGGCGGTCTGGACCATCTTGACGAGATTCTTGCCGTGGTCCGCAGCAGTGGCGGCCTCGACTACACCATGGTCCAGGCGCGCAAGCAGACCGAACTGGCGCTGGCCGCGCTGGTCGAACTGCCGGCATCGCCATACCGTGAGACACTGGAAGCTCTGGCTCGCGAAGCCGTAAACCGTCATTTCTGATGACCATCACGGTGGCCATAATGGCCACCTCGCGACCTGTTCACCGGAATGACCGGAATGAGGAGAAACCGATGATCCGCCTTTTCTGCACCACCCTGCTCGTCACCAGCCTGTCAGCCTGCGCACTGAGTCCGCAGATGATCGATATCGTACCGAAACCGGAAACCGTGACCCGTAACGCTGGCAATAACGAACCGGTCAGCATCACCACCATCGACCAGCGCAACAGCCCGGCCTTCGGCACCCGTGGCGGCGTCTATGGCGACACCAGCCTGATCCGGCCGGCCAACGACATGCCCGGCGCTATCACGCTGGCAGTGCGTCAGGGTCTGCAACAGCAGGGCTTCAACGCCTACAACCCGGGCGCTGGCAGCAGCGAGCTGGAAGTCCGCGTGGTCGAGTTCAGCTATGTGCCGGAAGAAGGCTCGGTGGTGAACCGGGTCGAAGTCAAAACCGAACTGCACGCACTGGCCCGCAACAATCGTGGCGACGAATTCCGCGGCGTTTATCGTGCCGGGAATACCTATGAGCAGCCGCTGACACCGAGCGCCAAACGCAACCGGATGATGCTCAATGAGGTGCTCGACCGAGCACTGCGTCAATTGCTGGCCGATGACAAGCTACTGAACTTTCTCAGCGGCAGCATCACCACACCATGAACCTGATCTGGCAGGGGCTGTTCTGGCTGGTCCTGATCTGGTCAGGCTGGCAGCCCTTTGACCGGGCCACCTGGCTACTCGAAGTCTTTCCCGCGCTGGCGGCCTGGGCTGTGCTGCTCGCCACTCGCCAGCGTTTTCCGCTGACACCCCTGCTTTATGTGCTGATTTTGCTGCACTGCATCATTCTGATGATCGGTGGCAAATACACTTATGCGCTGGTCCCCGCCGGCGATTGGGTATCGGAGCTGTTCGGCTGGTCGCGTAACAACTACGACAAGCTTGGCCATCTGGCGCAGGGATTTGTTCCGGCAATGGTGGCGCGGGAACTGTTCATCCGACTCGATGTGGTCGCCAGCAAAGGCTGGCGCTTTGCCTTGATCACACTCAGCGTTCTCGGCATCAGTGCCGCCTATGAACTGATCGAATGGTGGGTCGCCTTGCTGAGCGAAGAAGCGGCAGAATCCTTTCTCGGCACCCAGGGTTATGTCTGGGACACCCAGTCGGACATGTTCATGGCCCTGATCGGTGCCGTCACCGCCCTGCTACTGCTGGGGAAATTCCATGACCGCCAGCTTGCCCGTCGCTGAGATCCGGATTCGCTACTGCCGCCAGTGTAACTGGCTGCTGCGTGCCGGCTGGATGGCGCAGGAACTGCTCAGCAGTTTCGGTGACGACCTGCAGCGGGTCAGCCTGGAACCTGGCAGTGGCGGGATTTTCGAAATTCATGCCGGCGATCAACTGATCTGGGATCGCAAGCGCGACGGCGGCTTTCCCGATATTGCCGAACTGAAACGCCGGGTTCGCGATGTGCTGTTCCCGGAGCGCGATCTCGGTCATCTCGATAAGGGCAAGGCCTCCGCATCCGCGGACGCAGAAAAAAGCGATGGATAATCACAGAACTGCGTCACCCGATTCAGATCGCGAATGATGTGATCGGCCAGCCGATACTGCAGATCAAACGGATGCAGACCAACGCGCACAATCCTGCCGCTGCGCTTCGCCCACTGCCAGCTCAGCCGATTACTGATCGCCAGCAGTCTCGCCCGCCAATCGTTATCCGCTTCGTAGCCTGCCAGCGGCAACAAAAGCTGCTCTCCACGGCGAACGTCCTGCACCCCGGACAGCGTTTCCAGCAAAGTGAAAGGCAGCGACATCAGCGCTTGCCCGCCGATTGATCCCAACGCCCATGCCGGCGGCACATACAACGGCCCCACCGGAAGTTCATGCTGTGCAAACCAGGCGTGACAGCGCAGCACCAGCGCCACCAGTTCATGCTCCGGTCTGGACAGATGTTCTGCCGCATCACGCGACAACACGGCACTGTGCAGATGATGAAACAGCGAACGCGGTCTGACTGCCTGATGACACCAGCCATGCCCGGCGAGCGGATGACCATTTGTCGCCATACGGCGCAACCAGTCCAGATCTTCGTCAGACCAGCTCTGTCCCGGCACCACCAGAAGGGTAATGTCCTGCGGGCGCAGCAACGGCACTGAGACAAATAGCTGCGTCAGCATGGCACTGACTGCCGCCCGCGAAGACGGCATGACATCGTGTATCGATAGCAGCGCGTGCATCAGACGCCGGAGGTAGAAGCGAGCCGGCGCAGCAGCGCAAATGCCGGCGACGGCAACGGCCGCGGCAAATTGCCGGCCTGACGGGCAGCAATGCGCAGCACCTGCGACCACTGACCCAGACACTGTTCGTTGATGGCCCGAGCTGCCTGCTCACCTTCCGCAGCCATCTGCCAGCGTGCGGTCACCGGAAGCTGCTCAAGACGCGCCAGTGCCTGCCGCGGGCTTTCACCGGCATGCATGACAAACAATCCCGCCGCCAGCTCCGGCCAGTTGTTGATGCCACAGGCCGGCGTCACCATCACCAGCCGCCGCCGCGCCATTGCCTCCAGCGCCACCGTACCGAACGCCTCCACGGCTGATGGAAGAATCAGCAGGTCATGCTCATCAACCTGCTCCACCACCGTGTCGCGGGCGCACCAGCCGAGAAAGCGCAGATTGTTCTGCATCCGCACATGGCGCTCGACCATCGGCCGCAACGGCCCATCGCCGGCAATAGTGAACTGCAGATCCGACCTGGCTTTTGACAGGGCAAGGAAATGATCCAGATTTTTCTCGGCAGCAAGCCGTCCGACAAACAGAACCTTGCTGATCTTGCTTTGCGGAGCCGTTACCGGTTTCTGGATAAACTGTGGCGCCAATGGCGTTCCAACCAGATGTGGATTGACGATACCCAACGCGCGCAACTGCTCCAGCATCGGGTCACTGATGGTGGCCACCGATGCAGCACGACGAAACATCCAGCGGTTCAGCCATGCCAGCAGGAAACGGGCAACACCGGCGAAAGCACCGCGCCAGTAAAGATTAACCAGACTGTTGTAATCGGTCTGATGAGTGACGCAAACCGGAATGCCCAGACGCGCGGCAATCCAGCTGGCGGCAAAGGAAAAAATACCGGGGCCGGGGATAACGATGACATGCGGCTTCATGGCGATAAAGAACTGGGTCAGCTCGCGCATCTTCGGCAAAAAAAGTCGCTGGGTGGGATCGCCGGGCATCGGTAATGATGCCCCCTGACAGGGGTGTGGTTCGTCCAGTCGCGGCGATACCAGTTCCACCTGTTCAACCCGGTCGCGCAACTGCGCCACCAGATCCTGAAAATAGGTGCCGACACCGTTTCGTCCCTGAATGGCGTCAACCACAAACAGAATACGCAGCTGATTGGTTTTCATGGCCGCCAGTGTGGTGACGGCATGTTCCGGAAATATGACAGCTCGGCGAGAAGCTGTTACAGAATATGAAAGCGATGCAGATCAGGACGGCCGATCAATCAACTCCACCAGTCTGCCGTTGAAAACATGGCTCATGATCCGCGCCATCTGCTCAGCCGGCACCTGCATGTCAGCTTCCAGCCATTGCCGCAACCCGGCCAGCGAGGCCCCGGACACCATGGCGATGATCACATCCATCCTGTCCCGGTCCAGATTCTGCACACCGCGCTGACGCAGCAGTGCACCAAGCACTCTGGCATAGTAGCGTCGCAGCAGTGACAAACTCAGCTCATGCTGGGAAGGGTCCGCCAGCAACCGCAAGATATCCGGCTGCTGTGCCACCACCACCATGGCCATCAGGTTAATCTGCTCGGAGAGGCTGTCGTCGAAGTTTTCGAATAGCGGCTCTGCGCCCTGCCAGAAGCGGTCGAACAGCTCATCCAGCGTCGCCCGGTAGAGTTCCTCCCGGTTACGGTAATAGCGGTACAGGTTCTGCCGGGACATGCCGGCACCGGCCGCCACTTCCGCCATCTTTACCCCGCGGTAGCCATGCGCTGCCGCCAGTCGGATAAAAGCACTGCGGATCAGCGCCGGAATACGGTCATCCGGGCCTTCCGGGGACGCAATTGACAGATGGTCTCCGCTGTCGCGTGTCACGGCCGCCACTCTTTGCCATAAATAGGGTGTTTACTTTGTCCCGGAGCGACACCAATGGCAAGCCAAGACGACAATCTGGCCCTGTTCAACGCATTGAAGAAGCGGCCCCCTATCGCCTGGCCCACGGTGATCCTGATGCTGGCCTGCCATAGCGTGATTTTCGCCAGCTGGGCGCTGGTGCTGACCGAGCAGATCCCGCTCTGGGCGGGCTGTCTGGGCAACACCCTGGCGATGTATTTCCTGTTCAGCCCGATCCACGATGCCATTCATCATTCGATGAGCACCAATGACCGGCTCAACGAATTCTTCATGCGCCTGATCCTGTTACCGATCGTCCCCGGCTCCAACGGCCAGATGCTGCGAGTCGGTCATATGATGCATCACCGCTTTGCCAATGACCCGAAGCGCGACCCCGATCACTTCACCATGACCGCACCACTGAAGCCGCTGTGGATCTGGTTTTTCTGGGATTTTCACTATCTGGTTTTCTACCTGCGCAACAAGGATCAGTTCGCCGGCACCAACGTCGGCACACCCCTGCGCGACACCATCATGGTCTGGGCCATGGCCATTGGTATCGGCTGGTTTTTCCCCATGGAAATCCTGTTCCTGTGGTTTATTCCTTCACGAATGATGGCCTGGCTGATTGCACTGGTGTTCATGTACCTGCCGCACTACCCGCACGACGTGCTGCACAAGGATGCACCCTATCAGGCCACCCACATGCGCAACGGTCTGGACTGGCTGCTGACACCGCTGATGGGCTGGCAGAACTATCATCTGGTGCACCACCTGTACCCGACCGTGCCGTTCTACCGTTACCGCCGACTCTGGAATGCCCGCCAGCAGTTTCACCAGAGCCACCAGCCCTCCACCGTGCAGGCGCTGGCGCTGACCCCGGACCGGCTGCGCAACGGCGAGCCGTCATCTGTCTGACTTGATTCTGTCCCATGCTTGTCATCCCGATGACAGGCATGGGAGCAACAGTGTCTTTGCCGATATCTCTGCCACAGCTTTTCTGGCGCAGTTTCTTCCCCGCGGCCGATAGCGCCTATCGGCAGTTTTCCCTGCAGCGCCTGCTGGTGATGCTGCTGTTCTGGCCGCTGTTTCTCGGCCTGATGCTGGTCAACCGGTTGTGCCTGTGGCTGGACACCCTGCTGTTCCCGGCATTCGCTGACCTGGAAATACTGCAGCCGGTTTTTGTCGCCGGCATCCCGCGCAGTGGCACGACCTTTCTGCATCGCCTGCTCGCCGGCGACAGTCAGCGCTTTACCACCACGGCCCTGTGGGAACTGATTTTCGCCCCGTCGATTCTGCAGCGGCGCGTCTGGCTGTGTTTCGCTGCGCTGGATCGCAAGCTCGGCGCACCGTGCGCAGCTGCCCTGCTCTGGCTGGAGCGAAAGCTGCTCGGCGGACTTGATGGCGTGCACAAGACCGGCCTGCTCGATCCGGAGGAAGACTATCTGGCACTGGCCCCTTTCCTTGGCTGCTTCCTGCTGATTCTGCCGTTCGGCGACAGCGCATTCTGGCGCCTTGCCAGACTGGACAGCGATGCCGATCACGCCGACCGAAAGCGTCTGACCGGTATCTATCGCGGCCTGATCCAGCGCCACCTTTATGTCCATGGCAGCCACAGAACCTTCCTGTCGAAAAACCCTTCCTTTACTCCCTGGCTGTACAGTCTCGCCGAGGAATTCCCGGACGCCCGCGTTGTTGCCTGTGTTCGCACGCCGCATGAAGCGCTGCCGTCACAGGTCAGTTCAATTCTGATCGGCGCCCGGATGTTCTCCGGCAAGCCGGATCTCGACTGGTGGCGGCAGGGGCTGACCGGGATGCTGGTGCACTACTACGAGACCCTGATGGATTGCCATCAGCGCTGGCCTGAACACAGATTCAGGATCGTGGCGATGACAGATCTGGCCCGCTCACCGATGGCAACCATCGACGCGATCTACCAGACCTTTGGCTTGCCGATCAGCGATGCATACCATGACTGGCTCAGCAGGGAGGATGAAAAAGCAAAGCAGTACCGAAGCGGTCATCAGTATGCCGGTGATGAACTGGGAATCAGCAGCGAGGAAATCAGCCAGCGCTTTGCAAAGCCAATCCACTACTTCAATTTTTCTGACCTGTAGGAGCCGTCGACCGACGGCGAAACATTTCGCGGCCGGTCGGCCGCTCCTACAGGGTGCCAATTCTAATCGAACTTGCTGAAGTCCGGTTTGCGTTTTTCCATAAATGCCTGCATCGCCTCGCGTGCTTCCGGCGATACCAGACGCTTGCCAAAGGCATCGCCCTCGGTCTTCATGTGGCCACGCAAGCTCGCCATAAACGGCTCACGCATCAGCTGCTTGGTCAGACGCACGGCCGCCGCCGGCTGCGCCACCACCCGCGCCGCCTGCTTGCGAGCATGGGCCTGATAATCCGCATCCGCCAGCACCGCGTTGGCAAGGCCCAGCTCACAGGCACGCCGGGCATCAATGGTTTCCCCGAGCATCAACAACTCGGCGGCACGCTGATGCCCCATCAGCATCGGCAGCAGATAACTGGAACCGGCCTCCGGGCACAGGCCGAGCGAGGTAAACGGCATCTGCAGCCGTGCCGATTCGCCAAGATAGACCAGATCACAATGCAGCAGCATGGTGGTGCCAACCCCGACAGCCGGACCGTTCACAGCGGCAATCAATGGCTTGCTGAATGTCGCCAGTTTGCCAAGGAAAATCATCACCGGCGCGTCATCACCAATCGGCGGGCTTTGCAGAAAATCCACCATATCATTGCCGGAGGTGAAGCAGTCCTCAGTACCGGTTATCAGCACTACTCGTACTGACGGGGTTGCCTCGGCATGCTCAAACGCCTCATTGATTGCCGTGTACATGGCATGAGTCAGGGCATTCTTGCGCTCCGGCCGACGGATCGAAATTTCCAGGATGCCGGCATTCTCGGTGACCACGATTTCCTTGCAGCTACTCATTTAAACTCTCTCACTCACTGTCAGTGCGCACCGATACCTGCGGCACCCCGTCATCATCGACAAGCACACTGATATTGATCGGACTGCAACAGACGCTGCAGTCCTCGACATAGTCCTGCTCCGCTACCGAGCAGTCGATCAGCAACTCGATCGACTCGCCACAGTAGGGGCAATCACAGAACACACTTTCAAGCACAACGATAACTCAGTCGTTCGCGCAACGCCGGCAGCCAGGTTGGCTGCTGGCCGTCAGCATAGGGCTGCACACTGCCGTTGCCCCAGACCGGACCGGGCCAGCAGGGATCTCCCTCACGCCGGGCAACAATATGAATATGCAATTGTGGCACCAGATTGCCGAGCGCACCGATATTGATCTTGTCCGCCCCGGTCAGAGTCTGCAGATGCAGGGCGCAGCGATTCATCAGATCCAGCAGCTCGTGCTGTTCGTCATGATCCAGCTCGTACCACTCACGAATACCGTCACGCTTTGGCACCAGCACCAGCCACGGGAAACGCTGATCATTCATCCAGCGAATCCAGCAGCTTGTCGTCTCGCCTAATGCCCGGGTGTCCGCGCTGAGGCGGAAATGCAGCTCAGGCACCGGCCAGATCCAGCATCGCCGAGCCACCGAGCAGAGACACACCACCATCCAGTGCGACGATCTGGCCAGTCATATAACTGGTCAGCGGGCTCACCATCAACATCGCCATCTGCGCCATCTCATCGACCATGGAAAAACGTCCCAGCGGCAAACGATGGCGAATTTCATCGCCTTTATCTGCCGCCAGCAGATCCCCACCGACGGTACCGGCAACATAACCTGGCGACAAGGCATTAACTCGAACACCACGCTTGCCCCACTCGATCGCCAGTGTCTTCACCAACATATCGACCGCCGCCTTGGCGGCACAGACATGGGCCTGATAGGGCATCGGCATCTGCGACTGCGGCGCGGTAATGGCCAGCATCTTGACGTTACTGCCGGCCAGATGTGGCAGCGCCGCCTTGAAGGTATGGAAAGTACCCTTCAGATCAATGTCGACCACTGCACTGAAACCGTTGCTGCTGATTTTTTCCGCCGGGGCAAGAAAGTTTCCGGCGGCACCGGCAACCACAATTTCGTACGGGCCAAAATGCCCGGCGCCTTTCTGCGCTGCTTCAGCCATGGCATCGGCATCACGTACATCAGCGGAAAAACCGACCGCCTCGCCGCCAGCTTTCTCGATCATCTCGCGGGTTTCATCGAGCTTTTCCTGACGCCGGCCAATCATCACCACGCGAGCACCGTGGGCCGCGAGCATGCGGGCAATCCCCTGATTGATACCGCTGCCGGCACCAGTGACCAGCGCGGTTTCGCCGGCCAGCATATCCCGTGGCAAATACAGACTGTGCATGGTCATTTCCTCAGCGGCGATAGTCAGACGGGCTGCGCCCGGTCCAGCGGCGGAAAGCGCGGGCGAAATTGGACGCATCGGAATAGCCGAGCTGGACGGCAATATCGTCCACCGTGATTTCGGTCTGGGTCAAATATTCCACTGCCAGGCCTTTACGCAAGTCATCAAGAATCGTCTGGTAGCTGGTGCCTAGTTGCTGCAGCTTACGCTTCAACGTGCGCGATGACATGTGCAGATCGGACGCTGCCTCGTCAACTGACGGGAAACGCCCGGACTGGGCCAGAATAATCCGTCGCACCTGATTGAGCAGCTTTGGCGGTGACTTGATATTGGCCATTTCCTGTTCGCACTGGGCTTCGGCCATTTTCGCCAGGCGCGGATCGGCGAAGCGCAGGCGCTGATCCAGACGCGAAGCGGGGAAGCGCATCTGGTTATAGGCGCAATCGAACAGTACCGGCACCGGAATCAGCGGCTTCATGCGCGCGTAGTACTCCGGCTCGGGAAAGGCAAAGCGCAATTCACCGTCCATCGGCACTTCGCCAAGCAGCTTGAGACCCATGAAATGGAAGCTGCTGAACAGGCTCTCGACCACAAATGGCTGGATGTCATGCAGGGCCACCAGTTCGTCGAGCTGCAAAATGGCGGTGTCGCCCTCAACCTTGAACTGCAAATCAACAACGGTGGTGCGGGTGCGGAAAAACTTCACCGCCAGCTCCACCGCATCACGCAGGGTTTCACTGCTCATCGCGGCGTAACCGAGAAAGCCGTGCGATGACAGTGTCAGGGTGGCGCCGAAATCCCAGCCCAACCAGGGCGCACCACTGAGCTTGATAGCGCGACGGACAATATCGACAAAATCCTGCAGCGGCAGACGGGCACCAGGATCACGCAGGTTCGGCGGTTCCGCCGCCCCGGCCAGCAACTGTTCCTTGCTGACGCCATAGCGTTCCAGCATGGTGACCAGCAGTGGCGCGTACTCGATGGAAACGGAGTATTCCTCGGGATTCATTTTCAGAATGGTCATGCAGCAAGCTCTCTCGTCAGCGCCACGGATGGCGCAAAATGACCGGCGAATGACACAAGATAACCTCGGCCCGTTGCCGGCTGCAAGGCAAACTGGCCTCATTGCCATATAACAGGGAGATTTGACATGACCGCTCAGGCTGTACTGCTTTCCCGCCCGGCCATACAGGTTCGTCGCCTTGGCCTGAAAATCAGCGCCAGCGTACCGAAGCATTTCTTCGGCGATGACCCGTTTCTGAGCGCCTTCTACGCCGCCATGTCGACGGTATTCCCGGACGGTGAGCGCTTCTTCATTGATTCGGTCAGACGCTACCAGAAAGAATTGTCCGACCCGAACCTGATCAGCGAAGTACGCAAGTTTATCGGTCAGGAGGCCCATCACGGTCAGGAGCACGAAGCGTTCAATGCCTGGCTCGACGAGAAAGGCTATCCGCTCGCCCCGGTCCTGAAAAACATTCAGGAAGGACTCAACCTGGCCCGCCAGCGCCTTGGCCCACGGCAGCAGCTGGCCATGACCCTGGCACTGGAGCATTTCACCGCGATCATGGCCAACCAGTTCCTGACCCGACCGGAAATTTCCGAAGCGCTGCATCCGGAAATCCGCGCCCTGTTCAGCTGGCATGCGGTAGAGGAAACCGAGCATAAGGCAGTCGCCTATGATGTCTATGAGGCCACCGGCGGCGGTTACTGGAATCGGGTATTGATGATGGTTCAGGTGACCATTCTGTTCTGGATGCGCATCACCGCCATTACTCACGCCTACCTGAAAAGCGAGGGCAACGGTGGCCTGATGCGCATGCTGCGCGGCGGCTGGTGGCTGGTCGGCAACCCGGGGCCGCTGCGCCGGTTGATTCCGGAGTATCTGGACTATTTCCGTCCCGGCTTCCATCCCTGGCAGCACGACAACCGGGCGTTGATCGCGCCGCTGCAGGACGAACTGCAGGATCGGGTCATCGCCCGCGACTGACCTCCCCGAACGGCACTGATCTTTTTCGTCAGTGCCGTTCGCCATCCAGCTTGATAGCGTTCCCTCTCCCGCACCGAGAGAGGACGTTCCGATGGCTGATCTGGCCGGCAAAACCCTGTTTATCACCGGCGCCAGCCGCGGCATCGGCAAAGCCATCGGCGAGCGTGCCGCCCGCGATGGCGCCAACGTGGTGCTGTTTGCAAAAACCACCGAACCGCACCCGAAATTACCTGGCACGCTCTACACAGCGGCGGAAGACATTGAACGTGCCGGCGGCAAGGCGCTGGTCTGTGTCGGTGATGTCCGCGAGGAAGATCAGGTTGCTGCCGCGGTGGCAAAAGCCGTCGCCACCTTCGGCGGCATCGACATTCTCATCAACAATGCCAGCGCCATCTCCCTGACCGGCACTGAAAGCACCGACATGAAAAAGTTTGATCTGATGCACCAGATCAACACCCGCGGCACCTTCATGACCAGCCGGCTGTGTCTGCCACATCTGAAGAAGGCGGCCAATCCCCACGTTCTGAATCTGGCCCCGCCACTGAACATGGACCCGATGTGGTTCGGCCGTCATGTCGCCTACACCATGGCCAAATATGGCATGAGTCTGTGCGTACTGGGCATGGCCGAGGAATACCGGGGAAAAGTTGCTTTCAACGCCCTGTGGCCGAAGACTGTCATCAATACCGCCGCCGTCAAAAACCAGCTTGGTGGCGTCGCCGAAGTGCAGCTCGCGCGCCAGCCCGCCATCATGGCAGATGCCGCCCACGCGATCCTCTGCCGCCCGGCGAGTGACTGCTCCGGCAACTTCTTTATCGACGAACAGGTACTGCGCAGCGAGGGGGTCAACGATTTCAGCGCCTATCGGGTGGACCCGTCGATTAGCGATGCACAGCTGATGCCGGATTTTTTCCTGTAGTCTGAAAACTGGACGGATGTACCAGACGACCTGACAAAAAGTGTCAGACCTGGTCGCAGGGGGACGGGGCCGCCCGTCACTCGGCGAGCGAATCGGCCCCAGTCTATTGATTTTCAACAATAAATATATGGCTTACGGGTTGGCACGATAATCGCCTTACAGATTGCATTCAGGTAAAAGCAATCAGGTGAGCACCATGAGCAACGTTGTCAAACTGGGCAAAGCCGCCCCCGACAAGGCACTGGAAGGCCTGAATCGTCTCACTGGACTGGTATTCGAAAGCTGGCCGGAATCACTGGTGAAAGCGCCCGTGCAGCAGCAGGAAGCGACTGCGACTGCGTCCGCCAGCCGAGCGAAACAGCTGACCAGACGCACCGGCAGTCACTGATCAGTAGTTGGAGATCAATTTGTCCTGACGACGCAGGGCGTTGCCGCGGCGCTGGACAAATAACTCGTCCACCTGAAAACGCATGCCGGGGTCCGATAACCGCAGCAATACCTGAACCTTGCTGACGTTGCCGGTGAAACGCATTCGGATCAGGCCAGACATCAGGTTGCTGCCATCTCCGGATATGGTGGTCCGATCCACCAGGCAGACATGCTCGCCCGCCTCATCCTCATGACGAACCATCAGACTGGCATCACCGGTGGCGCCGCTGACCTTGATCCAGCCGGCCACATTGAACTCTGCATCCCAGACCCGCACCTTCGGCGGGCGTCCCTCTTCCCATATCCGTGACGGGACTTCGGCAATGTGCTTATCAATCATGACGATCTGCTCTCCGGGTTCGGCTTCCGGATAAGTATAAAGAATTAGCAGCCCCGGAACGTGTGCCATCCGACCCGCCGACCCTGACCTGGTTCACATCTGCGCGGGTCTGATACGAATTTTGACAATTCACACCCGCCTGACCAATTGTCAGACAGGCATCAGGGCAATACATCCCTCTCCGCCCTACTCTGGCGCCACTGCAATCGCAGCCATTTTCTCAACTGCTTAACCAAGGGAGCCAACATCATGGGCGAACTGAAAGACATCCGCGCGCAACAGGAAAATCTGGTCAACCGTGCCCGCGAACTGGGCAACAAGCTGTATCTGGCCGGTCTGGGCGCCGTGACCAAGGCCGAAGCCACCTCCGGTGAGCTGCTCGACGAGTACGTCGCCCGTGGCACCGCCGAGCTGGGCGAAGCTGCAGAAGGCAAGCCGAAGGCCGTTCTGGCAAGCCGTGGCGCACTGGCCGCCGCCCGCGAGTTGCTTGAAGCCGCTCCGGAGAAGCGCAAGGCCCTGTACGAGCGTTTCGTTGATGCCGGCCGTAGCCAGCGTGGCGAGAAGGCTGCTGAAACCAACGAAATCCTGCTGGCTGGTCTGGGTGCTGTCCAGACTGCCCGCGAGGAAAGCGAAAAGCTGTTCAACGAACTGGTTGCCGCTGGCGAGCAGCGCGCCTGATCGTCACTGACTGATCATCTCCGTTTAAGGGGGGCCTTCGGCCCCCTTTTTTTTGCCTGCCTCCCCCGCATTGTCCCGCTTGGCCATGGCCGGCGACCACGCAGCCGGCAATGCTGTGCTTCTCAGCCACCCGCTACCCGCCGAGAGCGGCTAAGATGGGCTATCCAGCCCAGGGCACAGGACCAGTCATGGCAAAAGAAAAAAAATCCTTTGGCGCTACCACCCATGCCGGTCGGCTGCTGAAACTGACCGGCATGACCACTTCCATTGCCACCAGGGTGGCAAGCCATCAGGTCAAGAAGCTGTTTCAGGACGAGGAATCACAGAAGCGCGACCGTGAGAAGCTGATGCGCGATGTCGGCAAGCAGGTTGCGGAAACCCTCGGTCAGATGAAAGGTGCGGTGATGAAGGTCGGCCAGATTGCATCGCAGATGCAAGATCTGTTGCCGGCGGAAATCGCCGACGCCCTGACGGTGCTGCAGAAAGCCTCTGCACCGATGCCATTCTCCATCATCAAGCGTCAGCTCAGGCACGAGCTGGGCGACGATCACGCCAATCTGTTCGCCGAGTTCCAGGAGAAGCCATTTGCGGCAGCGTCGATCGGTCAGGTGCACCGGGCGACGCTCAAGGATGGCACTGATGTGGTGGTCAAGGTCCAGTATCCGGCGGTCAAATCCTCAATCGATTCGGACATGCGCCAGCTGCGGCGCATTCTCCGCCTCGGCGCCCTGTTCAAGGTCAACGAAGCGACACTGGACGCGATCTTTTCCGAGATCCGTGATCAGCTGGAAGAGGAACTGGATTACAAGCAGGAAGCCGACAACCTGAAACGCTTTCGTGAGTTCCACCGCGATGAGCCCTGGATTGTCATTCCGGAAGTCATTGACGAGCTGAGCTCGGAACAGGTGCTAACCCTGCGCTATGAGCCTGGTGATGACCTTGATACGGTCGAGGCCAGCAGCAGCTATAGTCAGGAGCTTCGTAACCTGCTGGGCGAGCGTCTTTTCGACGCGCTTGGCCGGGAAATGTTCGTGCTTCGCGAAGTGCACTGTGATCCCCATCCCGGCAACTTTGCCTTCCGCCCGGACGGCAGCATCATCATGTACGACTTCGGTGCGGTGAAACGCATTCCGGAGGAAGACGCGAAAGCGATGAAAGCACTGACGCTGGCCGCCTATGCCGGAGACTACGAGGCACTGGACAGGATTCTGGTGGATCTGGATGTGCGCAAGGGTGATGGCCCGGATGTCAGCGAGGCATTCTACCGCCCCTGGGTGGAGCTGCTGATGCCCCCGTTCAGCGACCAGCCATTCGATTTTGCCGGTTCCCGACTGCATCTGGATCTGGTCAAACACACCCGCACGGTGCCGTGGAAATATCTGGAGTCCTTCCAGCCGTCACCGCGAACCCTGCTGATCAACCGGGTACTGGGGGGACATTACTGGACCATGCGACGGCTGCGGGTGAATCAGGCGTTTCGCGCCAACGTCGAAAAAACTCTGGATTCAGTACAGTAAGCAGATGGCCGGGCAAAACCCGGCCAACGCTTCAGCCCTGAGACAACAGCTGGCGCAGATCAAGCAGCGCTGCATTGGCGCGAGAAATATAATTCGCCATCACCAGCGAATGATTGGCCAGCACACCGAAGCCTGAGCCGTTCAGAATCATCGGACTCCAGATGGTTTCCTGAGTACCTTCCAGCTCGCGAATAACCTGACGATAACTGACCAGAGCGTTCTTCTTGGCCAGGACCTCAGCGAAATCATGTTCTGCCGCTTTCATCAGATGGATCAGGGCCCAACAACCGCCGCGGGCCTCGTAGAACACATCGTCAATGTCCATCCACGCGGTTCTGTTGCCTTCCTCATCTGCGCTTACGCTCTCATCCAGAGAGCCACGACCAACACTCTGACTCAGCTGCTGGGACATGGCGCCGAGCCTGTTGTGGACATCGCCAAGCCAGTAATTCAGGTTGTCTGCCCGAGCATAGAAGCGTGCATCACCGCCCGCCAGCCTCTGCCGATAGCGCTTCAGGGCATCAATGCCACGACGATACTCACGCTCGGTGGCCGGAATCGCCCAGCTGGCATTGTCAAAATTGAACTGCGGCTCGGCCTTCATCAGATCGCCGTCATCTTCACTCTGGGATTGCGAGCGACTCATGTCCCGGCGCATGACCCGGGTCATATCGCGCACCTGCACCAGCACACCGAACTCCCAGTTCGGCATGTTATCCAGCCACAGCCGGTGCGGCAGAATATCGTTACTCAGATAGCCACCCGGCTTTTCCAGCAGGGTTTCGGAGACCAGAATCAGCGCGGCGGTGGTGGCATCGCCGGTGACAGCCTCCGGCAACGGCTCTACGGCGATCACATCCGGTTCCTGACTCCAGTACCAACCGAGGCCGGCATCGACAAGAAACAACAGCACAATCAGTACCGCACCAAACCGCCAGAGCTTCGAGTTGCCCGGGTCGAGCAAACGATCACCAACGGTTTCTGTCATGTTTTCCGGGAGCTTCATGGTGTTCCTGCCAAGGCTTCACAATCACGCCTAGACTATAGCAGAGCTCTGGCTAACAACAGGCAAACGGATCACAACCGCTGCCGCCTGAGGGGAGTTGCGTGGAATAAATTCGATGCAACCGTCACATAGCGCCAGAATCCTGCGGACGATAGAAAGCCCCAGACCGGTCCCCGGAATGCTGCTGTCTCCGCGCAGAAAGCGCTCTCCCACCCGCTCTCGCAATCGCTCCGGGAGACCTTCACTGCCATCTTCGATACGCACCTCAACGCTACCACCAACCGGCCGGACCAGTACTGAAATATGACTGTCAGGGGGAGAATATCGGCAGGCGTTGTCGATCAGGTTGCGAAACAGCATATCCAGCAGCTCGGCACCCAGCGCCACTCTGGGACGGATGCTCTCGGCCGCCTCAATCTGCAAGGTCTGGCCAGCGGCCTCTGCCACCGGCGTCAGGTCCGCCAGCACCTGACGCAGGGCCGGCATCAGCGCAGCAGACTCGGCGCGATGTGCAACACTGGCCTCCAGTCTCGCCAGCGCCAGCAACTGGGTAACGGTACGCTCGGCACGACCAATACCGGCGAGCAGCTGCGCAAGTGCATGGCTTCGTTCTGCATCTGCCACCGATTCCAGCGCGTTGCCGGCATGCAGCTTTAACACGCTGAGCAGGGTGCGCAGCTCATGCGCGGCGTCATCAGTGAAGCGTCTCTCCCGCTCAAGCACCTCATCAATTCTGGCGAACAGCCGGTTCAGCTCGGTCACCATCAGCGACAGCTCGGCGATATCTCCACCGTACTCGAGCGCTGCCAGATGCCCCTCATGGCGCTCGCGCAGGGCATTCTCCAGCGACACCAGCGGCATCAAACCTCGGCGCAGCGCCGACATCACTGCCAGCATCAGTAGCGGCCACATCAGCAGAAACGGCACGATAATCGCCAGCGTCGCATCACTGGACAGGTCGTCGCGAACATGCTCTTCCTCGGCCACCATCAGCCAACTGCCATCACCAAGCGGCTGGACAAAAACGTGCCAGCTACGATCTGACGCAGTCTGTACAGATACACCAGACTGTAACGGTGCCAACACCTGATCCAGCGAGACCGGCGAGCTGAACAGCAGCGCACCGTCAGCAGAGACATGCTGAATGGCGACATAGCGCTCGTAATGATGACCCTTTGACTGTATCGCCTGATAGGAAAACGTCTCGCTACTGTGAGTCTGCTCCAGCCAGCCTGCCAACAGCCTGCCGTGCTGCACCAACTGAGCATCAAACAGCTCTTCCACTTCGTGCCAGGCAAAGCGATAGGTCGCCACTGCGGTGAGCGTGCCCGCCGCAAGAATGATCAGACTGATGGAGACCAGCAGGTAACGACGAATAGAAAACATCAGCTCACCACCAACTGATATCCAACACCACGCACCGTCCGAATCAGATCGGCGCCGAGCTTCTTGCGCAGATGGTGAACGTGGACTTCCAGCGCATTGCTCTCGACATCCTCGGACCAGCCATACAGCTCCTGCTCAAGCCGGTCACGGGTCAGCACCCTGCCGGGCTGCCGCGCCAGCGCCTGAAGCAGGACAAATTCGCGGCGCGACAGGTTTACCGGTTGATCATTTTGCCGCACAGAAAAATTTTCACTGTCGATCAGCAGCGGCCCAACAATCAGCTGATTCTGTGGCGGCTCCACGGTGCGCCGCAGGCGGGCGCGAATGCGGGCTCGCAGCTCATCCATATCAAAGGGCTTCATAAGATAATCGTCAGCGCCGGCATCAAGGCCGGCAACCCGGTCCTTTAGCTGGTCTCTGGCAGACAGGATCAGAACCGGCACCGGTTGCGACGAGGCGCGTAACCGGCGCAAGGCTTCCATCCCGTCGATGCCCGGCAAACCGAGATCAAGTAGTACCAGATCGAAATGGTCGTGTTGCAATGCACCTTCTACCTGAGCGCCGGAAGTAATCCAGTCCACCGTGTAGTGGTCATTGCGCAGGGCGCGCTGTAAACCATCGCCAAGCAGGGGGTCATCTTCCACCAGCAGAATACGCATCGGCTATTCCCACAGACACCAGTAACGGACACCCTGAGCACGCAGAAATGGCTCCGCTCCGGCGCCCTGCAATAACGCCAACGTCGCCAGCATGCCAGCCTCGGTGCAACGAGCCGCCGCCACCGTTACCGAGTGCGGACCACCCTGCACCGGCCAGCCGCTACGTGGATCAAGAATATGACTGTAACGCTTGCCGTCGCGCAGCAGGAAGCGGCGCGAATCACCACTGGTGGCAACAGCCCCGCGGGCCAATGGAATCTGTCCGGCGACACCGTTCTGCTGCAGGTTCTCGATGCCGATCTGCCAGGGCGCCTTGCCATCAGCGACCAGATCACCACCAAAATTCAGCAACAGATCCGCATCAGTATGTTCGCGGGCCAAAAGCAACGCCCGATCCACCGCATACTCCTTACCAATGCCGCCAAGATCCAGCTCCATTCCGACCGGCAAACGCACCTGCCCGGGACGGCGCTCGACCCGATCCCAACCAATCAGTGGCAGCAGGGCGGCAACCTGATCCGCTGTCGGAATCCGGTCGGACCCGTCAAATCGCCAGGCCCGGCGCAGCACCCCGGAGGTGACGTCGAAGCGACCATCACTGAGTTGCCAGCAGGTCTCGGCATAATCGAGCAGACGATCAAACTCTTCATCCACCGCCAGCCACTCACCATTGGCTCGCTGCAGGGCCGCAACGATATTGTCGTCGCGATAACGGGAGAAACGCTGCTCAACCCGCCAGGCTTCCGTCGCCACCTGCTTGAGCACCTGCTCAGCGGCAGCACGACCGACATCGCGTAGCTGCACTTCGCAAGGACTGGCCATGGCCGTAAAACGGCCAAGCCAGCCATCGCTTGTGCGGGTCAGTCGGGTTTCGCCACTCATCGGTATGTCGCGTTACCAGTAGAAGCGATAGCCTACCTGACCAATCACCGCACTGACATCCGCAGCATCGGTATCACCGGACTGTTGCATGAACTCGAGTCGGGCATCCCACTTCCTGCCGCTGGGCAGTTCCCGGCCGACCTTGAGACCGACGGTCAGGTCAGTCAGCTTGCCAAGCCGGTAATCGCCACTGGCGTAGTCATTACTGGCCAGCACGGTGGTGTACTCGGCTGCAGTCAGCGACTCATACCAGAAGTCTGCCTCGTTCTGGATGTAGTAGCGCACATGCGGCTGCAGGAACCAGCCACGATCCAGTTGCCAACGATATTTGGCATCCAGTGTGTGCGAGCTGATGCCCCAGTCATCGGTCATGAACCGGTAGCCGATCGCGATGACGTCGTCATTGTCACGGCTGTAGCGGTTCTCCCAGTACAACGCATGGCGGGTTCGCGAATCCGGGCGCTGCTCGAATATCTGTGCATCACCGACACCGATATCGGCACCACCAAAGTCCTCAGACTCCAGTGCCGTGCCGGCACCATCGGTCAGCGTCACAACCTTGTACGGGTCAGTCATGTAGCCACTGGCCAGCGACAGGTTGTAGTTCAGCTGCATGATCCAGCGCCGGTTCATGACCTGCGTCCAGCCGAGCAGTACATCGGTCACCGTGCGCGACTCGCTGGTGTCCGTGCGTAATTGATCAGGCTGCAGCGACAGCGCCTCAGGCACACCACCCACCGGCTCGATGGTGTCGCTCTCCAGGCCAAGCAGGAAAGACAGCGTGGTATTGCGCTGATTCAGATCCCAGTTCAGTCCGGCGTTGGCACCCACTGAGAAGAAGTCATATTCATTGGAGAAATTGATGCCGCTTGTGGCCCGCAGTGTGCGATTGAGCAACCAGCTGTACTGGCCACTCAGGGCCACACGGGTATCAAGGAATGAATCGTCCAGCGGCACATCCCCGGCATTGGTCTGGTAAACCTTGTTGCCGGACGGACTGGTAAAGGTTTGTGGTCCATTGGTCACCGCCGCACCGTTATGCGACGAACCGGTCAATGAATCCACCGTCAACTTCAGATCGAGTTTGCTCTCGTTCTTGAAGGTCCGACTGGCCTTGATCACCGGCTCGATGGCCGATACCCGATCAGTCTCCGAGTATAGCAACATGGAACCGTCGACCTGCCACTTGTCAGCCTCTTCTGCCATAGCAGGAACGCCCAGCAGAGCGCAGGTGGCAAGCGCCAGACTGGTCGATACCGGACCCGGCTGATGTCGTTTTTTCAATTGCATCCGCAACCTCCTCCGCCGAAACCACGGCCGCCGCTGGAACCTTCCTTGGAGAAATAGATGTGATCATCAAAAGCATCGTCGAGACCGTCAGCGACACCGGGAATCATCGCTTCACGGGCCAGGACTTCACGCTCCCAGGGATTCACCCCGAGATTCTGACAACCGCTGACAAGCAGCAGACAGCCAAGCACAGTCAACACACGCATATTCAGTTCCTCTCAGCCAGCAGGCGGCGCAGGGTCGCCTCGTATTCATCAAGATGGTCAGCGCGAAAACCAATGTGGCGCTCCAGCTCGGTCCCATCTGGCGCCAACAACACGGCCGACGGCATGCCCTGGAGCTGATAGCTCGCCGCCAGCTTGCCGGCCGGATCCATCACCAGATCGAAGCCGGCCGGATGTTCTGCCAGAAACCGCTGTGCATCTTCACGGCGGCGATCGACATTGATGCCGACAATCTTCAGACCCTCGGCGCCATAGCGAGCCTGCATCTGCGTCAGCCACGGGAAGGATTGCCGACAGGGCACGCACCAGCTGGCCCAGAAGTCGACATAGATAACCTTTGCGTCGGGGTACAGCGACGGCGAGAATTGCTCCGCCGTGACGCCTTCTGCACGTAATAGCGAAGGCAACAGCAAGAGCATGATGAGCAGTCGGCGCATGGTGGTCTCCTCGATTCAGACCAGTGCAGTGTCCACGCGCTGCCTTAACGGAATCTTAAGCAGCCGCACAGGGCTGTTAAGCTACCGTTAAGCGTCATCCCGGAAACTGTCCGCTCACCGGGAGGTCCACCGGGCAATAACGGAGAAAACGATGTACAGATTCTGGCTTGCCTTCAGCGCCCTGTGGCTGCTGCTCAATGCCTCATTGGCGACCGCATTCAGCAATGACGATATTCCACTGGCCTCGGATGCCATGCAGGTCAGTGCCTTTGCCGAGCCGGAGCAACAGCAGATTCGAGTGCTGATCGCCCTCTACCCCGGCGTCTATCTGTATCAGCACAGTCTTGGCCTGCGCCTGCTCGATGAAAACGGCAACCTGCTCAACGATTTCGCTGACTGGCAACCGCCGGCGGGCAAACCGAAAACTGATGAGATCTTCGGTGAGGTCGAGGTCTACTACGACCAGCTGGAGTTCACCGTGGCACTGGACAGCGTGCCGCTGGTGGCCACCGTGCTGGAGGTCGACCATCAGGGTTGCCTTGAGGACGTGCTCTGCTACACCCCGCAAACTGCCCGCATTCCACTCACCTTTGTGCCGGAGCCGGCACCCGTCACCACCGCGCCGGTGCCATCTGACAGCGGATTTTTCAACACCCTGACCTCGGATAATGCCGGCGTCTTCAGTGACTGGATGAGCAGCCACGGCCTTGGCATGGTGATGCTGCTGTTTTTTGCCGGCGGCCTGCTGCTGGCCTTTACGCCGTGCGTATTCCCGATGATTCCGATCCTGTCCGGCATTATTGCCGGCGCCGACAATCCCGGCGCCGGCCGCGGCTTCATGCTCAGCAGCGCCTATGTGCTCGGCGTGGCCCTGCCCTACACCTTGGCCGGCATGCTGGTGGCCCTGTTCGGTGCTGGCATGAACCTGCAGTACATGCTGCAGCAACCGGCCGCGATCATTGCCTCCACCGTGGTGTTCGCGGTGCTGGCGCTGGCCATGTTTGGTCTTTACGAGCTGCAGCTGCCGGCAGCACTGCGCAACCGACTCAATGCGCTGGGCGATGGTCGCAGTGGCGGTTCCCTGTGGGGTGCCGGTCTGATGGGGGCCATTTCCGCACTGGTGGTATCGCCCTGCGTGACACCGATTCTGGCTGGCGCACTGGTCTACGTCGCCGCCAGCGGCGATGCCGTGACCGGGGCCCTGAGCCTGTTCTCCCTGTCCATGGGCATGGGCCTGCCGCTTATTCTGGCCGGCACTGGCGGCGGTCACCTGCTGCCCAAAGCCGGCGGCTGGATGGAAGACATCAAGCGCTTTTTCGGCGTGATGATGCTCGGTATAGCGATCTGGCTGCTCGACCGGATCATTCCGGATGGCGTTACGCTGGCCCTGTACGGCCTGCTGCTGGCGGTTTACGGCATCTGGCTTGGTGCGCTGGAGCCGGTTCAGGAAGGTCAGTCACGACTGAAGCGCAGTCTGGCGCTGGTGCTGGCCCTGTATGGCGCGATCATGGTGGTCGGCGCTGCCGGTGGTGGCACCGACCCTCTGCAACCGCTGAATCGTCCGGACACCGGCAGTAGTGCCAGCGCCACCACACAGGCCGCGACTCAGGGGCCGTGGCTGAAGCTGAAAGGCGCTGAAGCGCTACAGCAACAACTGGACGAGGCACGCCGCAACGGCCAACCGGTGCTGGTGGACTTCTATGCCGACTGGTGTGTGGCCTGCAAGGTGCTGGAGGAGAAAACCCTGAATCAGGCCGATGTGCTGGCGGCATTGGCCAACGCCAACTACCGGCTGATCAAGGCCGATATCACCGAGATTAACCGGGAGAATCAGGGCATCATGCAGCGATACGGCATTATCGGCCTGCCCTGCCTGATCTTCTTCGATCCCGCCGGCAACGAGATCGACGGCAGCCGGATACTCGGTGAAATGGGACCAGAGTCCTTTATTTCACACATGAACACGAAGGTATCTGCAGCGAACAGGCGGTGATTTGTAACCAGCCTTGTAAATCACTTTCAACTGCATCCATTTCCACCTAGACTCTCCGGTCATCAGGGAAAGGCGTCTTATCGGCGCCTTTTTCATGGAAGATCAGCGCAATTAACGGACTTTTTGCCGGGGAGCTGCGAAATTGGCCACCATTCTTGTCCTGCATGGCCCCAATCTGAACCTGCTCGGCAGCCGCGAGCCGGATACCTATGGCCGGCTGACGCTGGAGCAGATCAACCAGCAACTGCTTGAGCAAGCCAAAGCCCGCGGCCACCACCTGCAGTACCTGCAGAGCAATGCCGAGTACGAGCTGATTGACCGGATTCAGGCCGCCCGCAGCGAAGGCATCGATTTCATTCTGTTCAATCCGGCTGCCTTTACCCATACCAGCATCGCCCTGCGCGATGCCCTGCTGGCGGTGGCCATTCCCTTTATCGAAGTGCATCTGTCCAACGTGCACCGCCGGGAAAGCTTCCGCCATCACTCCTATTTCTCCGATATCGCGGAGGGCGTCATCGTCGGGCTCGGTGCCGATGGTTATCGTCTGGCCCTGGATGCCGCCCTGCGCAAACTTGAACAACAGTGAATTGAAGACAGGAACCGTCAATGGATATTCGTAAAGTCAAAAAACTGATCGAACTGCTGGAAGAATCCGGTATCGACGAACTGGAAATCCGCGAAGGCGAAGAGTCTGTTCGCATCAGCCGTAATCGTGGCGGCAACGCCATGCCAGTGCAGCAGACTTATTATGCGCCGCCACCGCAAGCCGCACCGGTTAGCGCTCCGGCACAAACCACCGGTAGCGCTGACAGCGCCGAGCGCAAGCCCGCCGGCCATGTAGTTCGTTCACCGATGGTCGGCACCTTCTATCGCTCGCCATCACCGGAAGCCGCTTCCTTCGTTGAAGTCGGCAAGCAGGTCAAGGCTGGCGATGTGCTCTGCATTGTCGAAGCGATGAAGATGATGAATCAGATTGAAGCCGACAAATCCGGCACCATCGAAGCCATTCTGGTGGAAAACGGCGAACCGGTGGAGTTTGACCAGCCCCTGTTCAGCATCGTCTGACGGGGGATACGTCATGCTTGAGAAAGTCCTGATTGCCAACCGCGGTGAAATTGCCCTGCGGATCTTGCGCGCCTGCCGTGAGCTGGGCATTCGTACTGTCGCAGTTTACTCCAAGGCTGACCGTGACCTGATGCACGTGCGCCTTGCCGACGAAGCGGTCTGTATTGGCCCGGCACCCAGCGCCCAGTCCTACCTGAATATCCCGTCGATCATCAGCGCCGCGGAAGTCACCGACGCGGATGCCATTCATCCGGGCTATGGCTTCCTCGCCGAGAATGCGGATTTTGCCGAAATTGTCGAGCGCTCCGGGTTTACCTTTATCGGACCGCGCGCAGAAACCATTCGCCTGATGGGCAACAAGGTATCCGCCATCGAGGCAATGAAAAAAGCCGGTGTACCGACCGTTCCCGGTTCTGGTGGCCCGGTAGGCGAAGACTCTGACGAAGCGCTGCGCCTTGGCCAACAGATCGGCTACCCGGTAATCATCAAGGCGGCAGCAGGTGGCGGCGGTCGTGGCATGCGCGTTGTTGAGAGCGAGCATCAACTGCTCAACGCCATTACCCTGACCCGCTCGGAAGCAAAAAATGCTTTCGGCGACGACACCGTGTACATGGAGAAATTTCTCCAGCATCCGCGTCATGTTGAAATTCAGGTACTGGCCGATGGCCAGGGCAACGTCATTCATCTGGGTGATCGCGACTGCTCGCTGCAGCGCCGTCACCAGAAAGTGGTGGAAGAAGCGCCGGCACCGAATATTCCCGAGCATATCAAGCGCGAAGTGGCTGAGCGTTGCGTCAGGGCATGCAAGGAGATCAACTACCGCGGCGCCGGCACCTTCGAGTTCCTGTACGAAGATGGCCATTTCTATTTCATCGAAATGAACACCCGGGTTCAGGTTGAACATCCCGTCAGTGAGATGATCACCGGTGTCGATATCGTCAAACAGCAGTTGCTGGTAGCCGGTGGCACCCCGCTGCAGATCACTCAGGATGATGTGCAGTTTTTCGGTCATGCCATTGAAGTCAGGGTTAATGCCGAAGATCCGGTCAACTTCACGCCCAGCCCTGGCAAGATCAGCTACTTCCATGCTCCCGGTGGCAATGGCGTGCGAGTCGACTCGCATGTTTACTCCGGCTATACCGTGCCACCCTACTATGACTCGCTGATTGGCAAGATCATCACCTGGGGTCCGGATCGCGCCACTGCCTTTGCCAGGATGCGTAACGCGCTGGAAGAAGTGGTGGTGGAGGGTATCAAGACCAACATCCCGTTGCATCGCGACCGGATCTTCCGCGACAAGGGTTTCGCCGCCGGCGGCGTCGACATCCACTATCTGGAAAAAAAGCTGCGCAACAGCTGATCACTGCGGTTTTCCCGGCAGCTCCCGCCGGGAAAACCGTGGCATAATCGCGCCCCCGTGACTGGCAGGAACCACCATGGCCTGGCTGCAAATCCATATTCCGTCCGATGCGGCGCGCACCGAATCCCTGCAGGACCTGCTGTCCGAGCTGGGCGCCAATGCCGTGACCTGCACTGATGCTGCTGACCAGCCGCTGTTTGAGCCGCCACCGGGGGCAACACCGCTGTGGCAGGAAACCGTGATCACCGCGCTGTTTGAAAGTGATACGGATCCGGACCTGCTGCGTGCTGCTATTGAGTCCGCCGCTGGTGAACTGGCCGACTATCGCCACGAGTTGATCGAAGACCAGCCGTGGGAACGGGCCTGGATGGCGGACTTCCATCCGATGCAGTTCGGCAAGCGACTCTGGATTGTGCCGAGCTGGAGCGAGGCGCCAGACCCGCAGGGCGTGAACCTGAAGCTGGACCCGGGCCTGGCATTTGGCACCGGCACCCACGAAACCACCTCGCTCTGCCTTGAGTGGCTGGACGGCGCCAACCTGAGCGGCCGCACGGTACTCGACTTTGGCTGCGGCTCCGGAGTACTGGCGATTGCCGCTCTGCTGCTTGGCGCCGCCCGTGCTGATGGCTGCGATCTTGACCCACAAGCGCTGCTGGCCAGTCGGGACAATGCGCAGGCCAACGGCGTTGCCGATCGGCTGCAGTGCTACCTGCCCGAGGCGATGCCGGAGCAAAGCTATGATCTGGTACTGGCCAACATCCTCGCCGGACCGCTGGTCGAGCTGGCACCGCTGCTGACCCGCCACTGTCGCCCCGGTGCCGATCTGGTGTTGTCAGGCATTCTGGCCGAGCAACGTGATGCAGTGCTGGCCGCCTATCGCGATAATTTCGAGTTGTCCGCAGTGGCACAGAAAAATGACTGGGTTCGCATTCATGGCGTCCGGCGCGGATAAATATCGCCCGTCACTGAGCAGCGGCTTGCCGCCAGCCGCCGGCTTGGGTAACACTGCGGCTCAGGATCAACAAGGAGTCTGTCGCCGGCATGGCTGCGCAATATAAAACCCAGTGCCCGCATTGCGGCGCCCAGTTCCGAATCAGCGAACAGCACCTTGCCCAGGCCAAAGGTGCGGTGCGCTGTGGCTCCTGCCTGAAGGTTTTTCAGGCTACTGACCACCTGATCGCCGAAAAGCCGGCCGCCAAAACACCCGCGCCAGCGGCAAAGGCGACGCCAAAACCTGCCTCACGCCCTGCTGCCGCACAGAAGCCGGCCACCGACAATAAATGGACCATGCCGGAGGATAATGCCCGACCGGCACCTGCCGAAGCGCCGGCCGGCAACCGCTGGACGCTGGATGACGAGCTCAGCGACGACATGGAAGACGCCGTCCCTTCAAAGCTGGTGGACGAACCGGAACCTTCGCGGATTCAGTCCAATGACACCAAGGTGTCGCTGGGATCACTGGAGCTAAGCGACTCCTTCATGTCGCTGGACACTGACGACAAAGACGGCCTTGGTGACGAAAGCTTCTCCGATATGGCCGGAGCAGGGAAACGCAACCAGAGTGACGACAGTGACGAGTCCTGGGCGGAGAAGCTGCTGGAAGAGCTGGACGAGGGCGAACGCCCTGAACCTGTGCCGGTCCGCGCAGACATCATGGAGCTGACCGAGCGTGAGGAGGATCAGTCACGACGCCAGCAAAAGGAACAGCGCAAACAACGCACCACTCAGGCAAGCCAGAAGCAGGCCGTTGAGACCCCTGACTGGGCGATGGACTCCGGTGACTTTTTCAACGAGGACACACTCGGAGTGCTGGACGAGGGCACTGGCGAAATCGCCGCCATTGATCTGCCGGCGATCGAGGAGCGCAAACCCGCCCGCGTCAGCCTGCCGATGGACAGCCTTGGCAATCAAGGTGGCGAGCTGCTGAAGTGGGCGGCCCTGTCTCTGGCTGCCGTACTGGTCTTTACCAGCCAGTACCTGATATTCAATTTCGCCGAGCTGTCCCGGACCCCGACATGGCGGCCGTTCTATGCCAACCTCTGTGGCGCCATCGGCTGCGCCCTGCCCAACCCCTCTGATGTCACCCGACTGCGTGGTGCCAACCTGGTGGTCCGGGATCACCCGGCGGCCGAAGGCGCCCTGATCGTTGATGTCATCGTCTTCAATGAAGCCGAATACCCACAGCCATTTCCGCTGCTGGAGCTGGGGTTCACCGACCTCAACGGCCGGGCAGTTGCCAGCCGCCGGTTCCAGCCTGCCGAATACCTGCGTGGTGACCTGACCGATATGACCCAGATGCCGCCCGGCGTGCCGGTGCGCTTGTCTCTGGAGATTGTTGACCCGGGCAGTGAGGCGCAGAACTACACCTTGCGCTTCCTGCCAGCTCCCACTCAGGGCTGACCGGACTGACACTGCCAGTGCCCGGCAAGCCGGCCACTGGCTGCAAACACCGCTTTCCCCCCTCGGCCGGCTTGTCTATCATCGCCTCCCGTTTTAATGCCTGGCGGTAACGGAGCCCGAGGATGCAGATTGGCCCCTATCAGCTCAGCAACAATCTGGTGCTGGCCCCGATGGCCGGCGTCACAGACCTGCCGTTCCGGCAACTGTGCCGACGTCAGGGTGCCGGGCTGATTGTTTCCGAAATGCTGACCAGCGATCCGAGTCTGTGGCATTCACGAAAGAGCATGCGGCGTCTGCCCCATGCCGACGAACCGGGACCGGTATCGATTCAGATCGCCGGCGGTGACCCGAAGATGGTGGCCGAGGCGGCACGATTGAATGTCGACATGGGTGCACAGATCATCGACATCAACATGGGCTGTCCGGCAAAGAAAGTCTGCAAGAAGCAGGCAGGTTCAGCGCTGCTTCAGGATGAAGCACTGGTGGCGCAAATCCTTGAAGCAGTAGTGAGTGCCGTCAAGGTTCCGGTGACACTGAAATTCCGCACCGGACCGACACCGGAAACGCGTAATGCAATCCGCATTGCACAGCTGGCTGAGGCCTGCGGCATTCAGGCACTTGCATTACATGGGCGTACTCGGGCCTGCAGGTTCAATGGTGACGCCGAGTACGACACCATCCGCGACGTAGTAAAAAGCGTGTCGATTCCGGTACTTGCCAACGGCGACATCGACTCGCCGGAAAAGGCCCGTAAAGTGCTGGCATCCACCGGAGCCGGTGGTATCATGATCGGCCGCGCAGCTCAGGGGAATCCCTGGATCTTTCGCGACACCGCCGAATGGCTGGCAACCGGCACATTGCCGCTGGCCCCGACGGTGCAAGAGGTGCAGGCACTTGTCACCGAACACCTGCATTCGCTGCACGATTTTTACGGCATCAGCGCCGGCATCCGGATCGCTCGCAAGCATCTGGGCTGGTACACGGCGAACTTGCCGGGGGGAGAAGATTTCCGCCGGCAGTTCAACCGTCTTGATGATGCCGGGGCGCAGGAACGCGCAGTCGCGCATTTTTTTCACAATCTCGATGCCGTCACCGACCGGGTCCGCTTTGGTCGGTACGGTGAAGTATCTCTCGCCGACGGATGCGGCGATGACCAGAACGGAGCAAAGGCAGCATGACCTCAGCAGCACGCAAACTGGATTCTCTTGACACACCGGAACAACGCAAGCCGGAGCTCACCCTGGCCCAGGCCGACAGCCGCGATACCCTGCGCAACTGTGTCCGCCGCTCCCTGAACGATTTCTTCCGTAATCTCGACGGCGAGAACGTCAGCGAACTGTACGACACGGTACTGGCTGAAATGGAAATCCCACTACTGGAAAAGGTGCTTGAGTACACCCGCGGCAACCAGACCCGGGCGGCCGAAATGCTCGGCCTTAACCGTGGCACCCTGCGCAAGAAACTGAAGCAGTACGGCCTGCTGTAAAGGGCCGCCCGACCACCCGAGGGGCAGAGTTTCTGCCCCTTTTCATTTATAACCGACCACGATCAGGATTTTCCGATGAGCAAGGCTGTAGAACGCGCGCTGATCAGCGTTTCCGACAAGACCGGACTGGTGGATTTTGCCGCTGCCCTCGCTGCCCGCGGCATCAAGCTGCTGTCTACTGGCGGCACCTTCCGGGCCCTGAAAGATGCCGGTATTGCCGTGCAGGAAGTGTCGGACTACACCGGTTTCCCGGAAATGATGGATGGCCGGGTCAAGACCCTGCATCCGAAGATCCACGGCGGCATTCTGGGTCGTCGCGGTCAGGACGACGCGGTGATGGCCGAGCACGGCATCGGCCGGATAGATCTGGTGGTGGTCAATCTGTACCCGTTCAAGCAGACCGTGGCGAAGCCGGACTGCACGCTGGAAGACGCGGTCGAGAACATCGATATCGGCGGTCCGACCATGGTGCGCTCGGCGGCCAAGAATCATGCCCATGTCGGCATCGTCACCAACCCGTCGGATTACGCCCGGGTGCTGGCCGAGCTGGAAAGCCACAACGGCGAGCTGAGCCTTGAATTCCGCTTTGATCTGGCGATCAAGGCATTCGAACATACCGCCGCCTACGACAGCGCCATTGCCAACCATTTCGGCAAGCTGGTCGGCAACGGCAACGCCGATTTCCCGCGCACCATCAACCTGAATTTCATCAAGACCCAGGACATGCGCTACGGCGAGAACCCGCACCAGAAGTCGGCGTTCTACACCGAGGAAAATCCGGCCGAGGCATCGATCAGCACCTCCCGCCAGCTGCAGGGCAAGGAGCTTTCCTACAACAATATCGCCGACACCGATGCGGCACTGGAATGCGTCAAGTCATTCGTCAAACCGGCCTGCGTGATCGTCAAGCATGCCAACCCCTGCGGCGTCGCCGTCAGCCTGGACGGCATCGCCGCTGCATATGAACTGGCCTATCAGACCGATCCGGAATCTGCCTTTGGCGGCATCATCGCTTTCAACCGTGAGCTCGACGCGGCCACCGCCAAACTGATTGTCGATCGTCAGTTTGTCGAAGTGATCATTGCCCCGAAAGTTTCCAAAGAAGCGCTCGAAGTCACCGCAGCCAAGCAGAACGTGCGCGTACTGGAGTGTGGCGAGTGGGGCAGCGAGCGTATCGCCGGTCTCGACTACAAGCGCGTTAACGGCGGTTTGCTGGTACAGGATCGTGACAACGGCATGATCACGGAAAGCGATCTGAAAGTGGTAACCAAACGTGTGCCGACCGAAGCAGAACTGCACGATCTGATCTTCGCCTGGAAGGTGGCCAAATTCGTCAAGTCGAATGCCATTGTCTACGCCAAAGGCCGTCAAACCATCGGCGTTGGCGCTGGCCAAATGAGCCGGGTCAACTCAGCGCGAATCGCCGCGATCAAGGCCGAACACGCGGGCCTGGAAGTCAAAGGGGCCGTGATGGCATCCGATGCCTTCTTCCCGTTCCGTGACGGCATTGATAACGCCGCCGCCAACGGCATCAGCTGCGTGATCCAGCCGGGCGGCTCGATGCGCGATGCGGAAACCATTGCTGCCGCGGACGAACACGGCATGGCCATGGTGTTCACCGGCATGCGTCATTTCCGTCATTAACAGCGGCCACTGATCGGAGCACAACGGCGATGAAAGTACTGATTATCGGTTCCGGTGGACGTGAGCACGCACTGGCGTGGAAAGTGGCGCAGTCTGCCGACGTCAGCAAGGTTTTTGTGGCGCCGGGTAATGCCGGTACGGCACGCGAGAACAAGGTCGAGAACGTCGCCATTGATGCCCTCGACAAGGCAGCGCTGGCGGAGCTGGCCATTCGCGAAGGTATCGCCCTGACCATCGTTGGCCCGGAAGCGCCGCTGGTGGACGGGCTGGTGGACTACTTCAAGGCAAAGGGCCTGAAATGTTTCGGCCCGAGTCGCGGCGCTGCCCAGCTGGAAGGCTCGAAAGCCTTTACCAAGGACTTCCTTGCCCGCCACCACATCCCCACCGCCGGCTATGGCAACTTCACCGACCTTGATCAGGCCCTCGCCTTCCTCAAGCAGAAAGGCGCGCCAATCGTTATCAAGGCCGACGGCCTGGCCGCCGGCAAGGGCGTGATCGTTGCCATGACCATGGACGAAGCCGAGGCCGCAGTACGCGACATGCTCGCCGGTAATCGCTTTGGCGATGCCGGCCACCGGGTGGTGATCGAGGAGTTTCTGGAGGGCGAAGAGGCCAGCTTTATCGTCATGGTCGACGGCAAAAACGTGTTGCCGATGGCCACCAGTCAGGATCACAAGCGGGTCGGCGACGGCGACACCGGACCGAATACCGGCGGCATGGGTGCCTACTCCCCGGCCCCGGTGGTGACCCCGGACATCCATGACCGGATCATGCAGGAAGTGATCTATCCCACCGTGCGCGGCATGGCCGCCGAGGGCAATCCGTATACCGGCTTTCTCTATGCCGGCCTGATGATCGACGCCAGCGGCGCACCGAAAGTAATCGAATTCAACTGTCGCTTCGGCGACCCGGAAACCCAGCCAATCATGATGCGTCTGCAATCTGATCTGGCGGCCCTGTGCCTTGCCGCGCTGGACGGCACGCTCGACAGCGTCGAAGCAGCCTGGGACCCGCGCCCGGCACTTGGCGTGGTGATGGCCGCCGGTGGTTACCCGGATGATTACCGCAAGGGAGACCGCATTGACGGTCTGGATGGCGCCGATGCCGATGACCTGAAGGTATTCCACGCCGGCACCCGCCTGCAGGATGGCCGTGTGCTGACCCACGGCGGCCGGGTGCTTTGCATCACCGCGCTGGGCAATAGCGTCGCCGCAGCACAGGCCAGAGCGTATCAGGGGCTAGCCGGAATCCACTGGGCTGACTGTCAATATCGTCGTGATATAGGCTACCGGGCGGTGGCCCGGGAAATTGCCGGCGGCTGAACTGCGGCGGCAGGTTGGACTTGCCGCATGATTCACTTCCATAATCAGGCTCAGACAACTCAGGGGACAGGGATACCATGGCGGACTCGGGAATCAATCTGGACAGGCTGCACGACTTCATCCCGTTTGACTGTCTGTCCGAATCCCATCTGCGCGACATCGCCGGGCAGATTCAGGTGATGAGCCTGGCCCCGGCCCGTGTACTGTTCAAGCGTGGTGATCGCAGCGAGCTGGCTTACTTTCTTATCTCCGGTGCGGTAGATCTGATTGATGCGGCATTTCAGGTCCGCAAGTTTCCCTTCGACGACGATGAAAACTACCTCGCCCTGGACAACTACCCGGAACACACCGTCAATGCCATCAGCACCGAAGCCTCGGTGGTTTATGCCATTGAACGCGACAAGCTTGATCTGCTGATGACCTGGACTCAGGCAGCAGAGTCCATGCTGGAAGAAGATGATGACAGCGCCGAGCGGGACTGGATGGATGCGCTGCTGACTTCCGGTCTGTTTTCACAGATCCCGCCACAAAAAATCCAGTCACTGTTTGTGAAGTTTGAAGAACGCGAAGTCAAACTCGGCGAGCAGGTTGTCCGGGAGGGAGAGTCAGGCGATACCTTCTTCGTTATCAAGCAGGGCAAAGCCATGGTGACCCGGGCCCAGGGTGCCAAGCAGGAAACACTGGCAGCCCTGACCACCGGCAATTTCTTCGGCGAGGACGCGCTGATCTCCGACGCGCCACGCAACGCCACCGTTACCATGACCAGTGACGGCGTATTAATGATGCTGGGTAAGGACGACTTCCGCTCGCTGCTGCAAGACTCGGTTATCCGCCATCTCAAGGAAGAAGATGTCGAGAAAATGGAGGAGGACGGCGATCACGCGATTGTGCTGATTGATGTTCGCCTGCCAATGGAGTTCAAACACGATCGCACCTCCGGTGCTCGCAATATTCCTCTCAACGAATTGCGCCGACAGATCCGCTCACTGGAAAAGGATTTCGTTTATGTGCTGTGCTGCGATGGTGGACGCCGCAGTGAACTCGGCGCCTACCTGCTGACCGAAGCAGGTCTGGACGCCTATGTACTGGACAGGCCAAAGGCGCAGGATGCCCCCAAAGACACGGAAGAAAACGCTGATCAGGCCTGACCGTATCTGGCGATGGCTTGCCATTCTGGTGACGGGATCGATCGCCGGCGTCGTGCTGGCATCGCCTCCTCCGCCCTATGTCATTGATGACCCCGCCGACAGCGGCAGGGTTACGATCTATACAGAGTATCTTGCCGACAAAGCCGGTGCGCTGACGCTTAATGATATCCGCAGCGGCAATTATGATGACCAGTTCACTCCGGCCCGACGCGGCACCCAGCGCCTTGGCTTTCATGACAATCCGTTCTGGCTGCGCCTCGCCATTCGGAACAGCACCGATCAGAATCTGCAGCGGGTGCTTGAATTGTCCCCGGGACTGGGCTCCAGCATCACCTTTTACGAGCCTGGCATAGACGGTTATCGGGAGCGAACCAGCGGCACCGACCAGACCATTCCGTGGGCTGACATGCGTAGTCGTGAACAACTTTTCCTGCTGCGCCTGCCGGCCAATGAAATGCGTGTTTACTATATTCGCATCGTTCCGACGCTGGCGTTTGGTTTTAGCCTGAGTTTGCACGATACCAATGCGCAGGCCGAACGCCAGCTCAGTCGCGACCTGCCCTATCTATTACTCGGCGGACTGCTGGCCGGCCTGATCCTTCTGGCGGCCGGGCTGTGGCTGAATTCGCGACAACCACTGTTTCTGTATTTTTTACTATTCGAATCAAGCACCCTGTTGGCGATGGCGGCCAGCGCAGGATTTATCGGTGTTTACTGGTTTGCGCTGCCTGGCCTGCAGCCACGCATGGAGACTTTTTTCGAACTGCTGGCAATTGCACTGGCAAGCCTTTTCAGCATCCACTTTCTGCAACCGGCACAGCGTCTTCCGTTTCTCAACCGGCTGCTGCGAATTATGGCCGTCGCATACACCGGTCTTGCCCTATTCAGCTTGTCTCTGCCGGTTCAGAGCGCGGGCATGCTTGCCTACGGCGGCTGCTTCATTGCCGCCATCGCTTTTGCACTGGCGGGCGTTGCTGCCCTGCACGCCGGCTTGCAGCGAGCATGGCTGTTCCTGCTTGCCCGCGGCAGCCTGCTATTGGCAGTCTTGGTCGCCACGCTGTCCGCATTCGGACTGATCCCGCTGGATATGCCTCTACCGTTGCTGGTGATGTATGCGATGGGGCTGGAGGCGGTGCTGTTTGCAGTCGGGCTGGTGCTGCACCGGGAACAGGCACTGCGTCAGGAACTGGTTGGCTACCAGCAGCAGGTGCTGGAGGAATCTCTCTGGCGTGCGCGCAGCGACACGCTGGCCCGTGTCAGCCATGAAATCCGCACACCAATGAGCGGCATTCTCGGCATGGCGGAGTTGCTTGATGACACCCCACTGACACCGAACCAGAAGGAATGTGTTCGTTCGATCCAGTCCGCAGGAGAGAATCTGCTTCGCATCATCAATGATGTACTCGAATACTCTCGCATCGAACAGGCCGGCAGCGACATCAATCGGGAACGCTTCGACCCGGGTGAGCTGGTGATGGATGCACTGGAGCTTTTCCGTGAACGTGCAGAGGAAAAGCAGGTCGAGTTGATTCCGCATATTCACTCCAACGTGGCAGCAATGGTGGAAGGCGATCCCGGTCGCCTGCGACAGATTCTCACCAATATTCTTTCCGCCTGCGTACGTCACGCCGGGGTCGGTGAGCTGGTGGTGGACGTGGCCCGTGACCCGTCAGGTCGCGCCGACCATTTGCGGATAGAGTTCGAGGGCTCGGCACTAAAGCATATTGGTGACCGCCTCAGCGCGCTGCACGACAAAGGTAATGAACACCACGACGACGCCACCGATCTCGGCCTGAGCATCGCCCGTCAGCTTAGTGAAGCCATTGGCGGCCGCTGCGGCGTACGCGACGGCCGACGCCATGGTCAGCTTTGCTGGATCAGCGTGCCGCTGCCGGAAGTGGAAAGCGATGCAAGTGAACCCGAAGATTCATCGCAAGCACTTCAGGGCCGGCATATGCTGGTAGTGGACGACTCCAGCACCGTCACCCGGGTTATTCGCCATCAGGCGTTAAGCTGGGGCATGCGCGTCACCGTCTGCCATGACCCGCGCGAAGCCATGGCCAGCATCCGCATGCAGGCCAACCTGAAGGACCCTTACGATATTGTCCTGCTTGATCACCTGATGCCTGGCATGAATGGCATGCAACTCGCCACCCGCATTCATGAGGACCTGATGATCAGCCATCCTCTGGTGCTGGTCATGCTGACCGGTGTCCAGGATGCGCCGACCACCAATCTGGCTCGCAATGTCGGCATCCACAAAGTGCTGACCAAACCGGTTTCCGGTCGACGTCTGCGCCGAGCCCTGACGGAAGCATTGGGCATGCTAAGCAACCAGACTGCTTCCGGGCAGGAAAGCGTGACACCTGATCCATCACTGCGAATTCTGGTGGCAGAGGATCACCTGCTCAGCCAGAAAGTCATTCGTGGCATGCTCGGCAAGCTGGGACTGGATGCGGATGTCGTCAGCAATGGCCTGGAAGCCCTCGCCGCAGCACAGGAAAAGCAGTACGACCTGATCCTGATGGATTGCGAGATGCCGGAAATGGACGGCTTTGAAGCAACCCGACGCATTCGTGAGATTGAGCGCCGTCAGGGTAAAAAGCCGGTGCCCGTGATTGCCCTGACTGCCCATATTCTGCGTGAGCATCGCGAACGCAGTCTTGCCGCCGGCATGAATGCCCACGTGGCGAAACCGGTGGAGCTTGGCAATCTCGCCGAAGTCATTGTCAGCTTCACTCGCAACAGCATTACCCCTGACGCTGACGATAATTTGCCGGCGACTCATCAAACCAGCGACGAAACGCGCGGGTAAAAGAGCTCTGCTCAGCGAACCCCAACAGCAAGCCGATGTCAGTAAGCGACAATCGCGAGTCCTTCAAGTACAACTCGGCCAAGGTCCGCCGCAGACCGTCCAGCACTTCCTGAAAGCCCAGCCCTTGCTTGCGCAGTCGCCCCTGCAAGGTTCGCTCGGCAATTTCCAAACGCGCCGCCACCTGCTCCAGCGTCGGCTCACCTTCCACTAGCAGGCGAAAGATTTCCCGCCGCACCGCCGCCACCAGATTGGTGCGACTGTCATAGTCGGCCATCAGTTGCGCCGCTTCGCGCTCCATCAGCCCGCTTAGTCCGGGGTCTGCATCCCGTAGCGGCAGAGCGAGCAGCTCGAGTGGCACTTCAACACCATCGAAAGAAGCCGCGAACTCCACCGGACAGCCGAAATAATCCTGATAGCGTTGCAGGTCCGCCGGTGCCGCATGACGGAAGCAGACCCGAGCCGGGGACGCCGGCACATTAACCAACTGGCGAGCGAAGGTTACCCAACCGGTAATGGCCGCCTCGGTAAGGAATCGCCCCGGCTCACCGGCAATCGGACAATGCCAGCTCAGTCGTAAGACCTGACCCTGTTTCTGTGCTTCGGTGTGGCCGAGATTGCCGGTCAGCTTTTCAAAACGGATCAGCTTGTCGATCGCCTCACCAATATCCCGACTGGCGAGGATGACGTAGCCAAGCACCTGATAGGATCGTGCCCGCACCAGCCGGCCGACTTCAAAGCCCATGCCCGGATCGGCGCAGTGCGACAGCACAACCACAAACAGACGCATGACATCCACCAGTGGCAACAGACTGTCGACCCGCTCGAACAGATCCGCTGGCAAACCTGCCTCTTTCAGCAGCGTCGCCATGTCGAGCTGATACCGCTGCGCCAGTGCAGGCAGCACCGACGCCACATAGGCCACCGACAAGCTACGATCAGTGCCGGCGATATCCGGATCCAGTGGTGAGCGAGGTGTCGTCACTGAACGTCTCCAGCCACCGGTACGCCATCGGCGGGCACCGCACGGCCGTGACACCAGTGCCGCAGTGCCGCGATATGCTCTGCCATGGTTATCGACAACGGCACCGTGCTGCCGATTTCTTCCAGTAGCAACCCGCTCGACAATGTCACCGAACGAGCACGAGCGTTGTACAGGGCCGACACCACTGCCTGCTCTATCTCGGCGCCGGTAAAGCCGTCACTGGCGTCCGCCAGCATCGCCAGATCAAACTGTTGCGGATCCTGATCACGCAGGCGCAGATGAATTCGGAAAATCTCCTCACGAATCTCGGCGGATGGCAGGTCGACAAAGAAAATTTCATCCATCCGACCCTTGCGAATCAGCTCCGGCGGCAACTGGTCAATCTGGTTCGCCGTCGCCACCAGAAAAACCGGCGACTTGCGCTCCGCCATCCAGGTCAGCAAAGTGCCCAGCACGCGCCGGGAGGTACCACCATCGTTATCCCCTGAAGCAATACCTTTTTCGATCTCATCAATCCACAACACACACGGCGCCATGGTTTCCGCCAGCGCCAGTGCTTCACGGACATTACGCTCGGATTCGCCAAAAAACTTGTTGTAGACCGCGCCCATATCCAACCGCAGTAACGGCAAGTGCCAGAGGCCTGCCACCGCCTTGGCCGCCAGACTCTTGCCGCCACCTTGAACTCCAACCAGCAAAATGCCGCGCGGATTATCACGCTGACTGGCACCGGCGACAAACGCATCACGGCGTCTCGCCAGCCATGCCTTCAACCCCTGCAAGCCGCCGACATCAGAAAACCGCGCTGTGTCATATTCAAAGCTGAGTACGCTGTCCATATCGAGCAGGTCAAAGCGGGCGCGGTTGATCTCCGGCAGGTCCGCTTCGCACAGCGCGTTGTCGTCGGCAATCGCACCGCGGGCCAGGCGCCGCGCGTCATCACGGGTCAATCCGCGCAGGTTACTGATCAGTCGCGGGATAACATCGCTCTTGGCACTGACTCGCTGACCACTCTGCTGCTGCCAGCGCCGCGCTTCGTCCTGAACAATGGCGCGCAGTTGGCTGTCATCCGGCAGCGCCAGACTGAAGCTGGCACAGAAGCGGCGAATCTCCGCCGGTACTGTCAGCTCATGACTGATCAACACCAGCGTGTGATCGACCTTGTCATGACCCAGGGCAATTTCCTTGATCAGACGGATCACCTTGGGATCATCGCGCAGAAACGGATGAAAATCGCACAGCGCGTAGATGCCGGCCTGTTTGCTCTTGCGGATATGCTGCAGTACCTGCTCCGGCTCACTGGTATCGGTAAACGCCGGCGCATCGGAAAACTCGACCCGGTTCAGCCCCTCGGTGACCGTCCAGCTGAATACCGGCCGGGATTCCGCCATGCCGATCCGGGTCAGCAGGTCCAGCGCCCGCCGCTCTTCCCAGGTTTCGATAACGATGACGGGATAGCGGGAGTCAATCAGCAACCGCAGGTCTTTCACTTCTTTCACGCCAATTCCCCCCGTTTTGGCGGTATCCTAGCACGCGAAACACAGACACCGGACAGCATCATGACCACAACCCGAAGCCGCCAGCTCAGCCCGCTGGACAAGCTGCTCAGCAGCGCCGACAACGCCCTGCGCACCCTGACCCCGGGCACCACCAAAGCCGAACGTCAGCCGCGGCATGATGCCCCGGCGGCCAGCCTGGCGGACCCGGACCGGCGCCATATTGCCGGTCTGATGCGTATCAACCACACCGGCGAGGTTTGTGCCCAGGCGCTGTATCAGGGCCAGGCCAGCACCGCCAGCCTGCCGCATGTGCGCCATGCCATGGAGCAGGCCGCCCGCGAGGAGGAAGATCATCTGGCCTGGTGCGAGGATCGCCTGCGCGAGCTGGGCAGCGCACCAAGCAAGCTGAACCCGCTGTTCTATGCCATGTCATTCGGCATTGGCGCCGCAGCCGGGTTAGCCGGCGACCGCTGGAGCCTCGGCTTTGTCGCCGAGACCGAACATCAGGTGGTGCGGCATCTGGAGTCCCATCTGCAGCAGTTACCTGCTGACGACCAGCGCAGTCGGGCCATACTCGAACAGATGCGGGTCGATGAGCTGAAACATGCGGTGACCGCAGAAGGTGCCGGCGGCGCGCCACTACCGCCGCCGATCCAGCATCTGATGACCCTGATGAGCAAGGTGATGACCTGGAGTACCTACAAGCTGTAGGAGCGGTCGACCGACCGCGAAAATGTCCACAGAAAAAAGCCCGGCAATTTCGCCGGGCTTTTTTATCGCGGTCGGTCGACCGCTCCTGCAGTGGTAACGCCAGCAGAACCTAGTCGAGGTTACGGGAGTAGAATATCTCCAGCATCTCTTTCTTCAGGCGGTGTTCGATATCTTCCAGCTCCGCATCGGAGAACTCCTCGCGACCGGCACCGAACAGGTAGTTGTCGATGTCAAAATCTTTCAGCAACAGCTTCGAGTGGAAGATGTTTTCCTGATACACGTTGACGTCAATCATCTGATAGGCGTTACGGGTTTCCTCGGTGAGGAAGTTCTGGATCGAGTTGATGTCGTGATCAATATAATGCTTGGTGCCATCAACATCACGGGTCATGCCGCGCACACGGTAATCAATGGTGACGATATCCGAGTCAAAGCTGTGAATCAGATAGTTCAGGGCGCGCAGCGGTGAAATCACGCCACAGGTCGACACATCGACATCCACGCGGAACGTCGAGATACCATTATCCGGATGCGATTCCGGATAGGTGTGCACGGTCACATGACTCTTGTCGAGGTGGGCGACGATGGTATCCGGCAGCGGACCCGGCGCTTCCTCATCGAAATCCGGATCTGACGGCGGCGATTCATGCTCGGCGATCAGCATGGTCACCGAGGCGCCCTGCGGATCATAATCCTGACGTGCCACGTTGAGGATGTTGGCACCGATGATCTTGGTGACGTTGGTCAGGATTTCGGTCAGCCGCTCGGCATTATAGAGCTCATCGATATACTCGATGTACTCCTTGCGGTGCTGCTCGGTCTTCGCATAACTGATATCGAAGATATTAAAGCTCAGCGACTTGGTCAGATTGTTAAAGCCGTGAAGCCGGATCTTGGGGTTGAGATCTTTCACTGTTTTCCTTCTCTACTCGCCAGACCGGAGTGCCATCAACGGCACCCCATGGATATCAGCCACCTGCCGGTTCACGGACAAAGCGACCACCGGAGATCGGGGGGTGATAGATGATTTGCACCACCACACCCTCCGGATCCAGACAATAGAAGCTGCGCGCGCCATCCCTGTGCGTACGCGGCTCCGACTTCATCCTGATGCCAGCATCTTTCAGAAACGTGAACCACTGATCCACGTCCGCCGGCTGATCCACAATAAAGCCGATATGGTCCAGTCGCTGGGACGGCGCAAAGTCCGCGTCCTTCCAGCGATGCAGGGCCAGATTATCGGCGCCGGAGCTGAGGTAGACATTGTCCTCATCCGGGCGCCACTCGACCTGCATAGCCATCAGATCGACATAAAACCGTTCGCTGGCCTCGTAATCACGGCAGAACAGCGCCACATGGCGCAGCCCGGCATGCTTCGGCCGCTCAGACATCTTCCTGCTCCACACTGAAACTGTGCTCAATCACCACACCGGCGCGGGCCAGCATGATCGAGCCGGAACAGTACTTCTCGGCAGACAGCTCCACTGCCCGCTTCACCTGAGCTTCTTTCAGATTGCGGCCACGTACCACGAAATGCATATGGATACGGGTAAACACCGCCGGCACCTCGTCCTGAGCCCGCTCGGCGTCCATCTCGCAACGGCAATCAGTAACGTCCTGACGGGACTTCTTCAGGATATGCACCACATCAAAGGAGGCACAGCCACCAACGCCCATCAGGATCATCTCCATCGGCCGGGCGCCGCGGTTGCGGCCACCGTGGTCCGGCGGCCCATCCATCAGGACCTTGTGACCGGTTTCGGACTCGGCCTCGAAACTCACCTCACCCTGCCAGCGGACTACAGCCTTCATCAGCCACCTCGATATGCCGAAGGGCGCGCAGATTAACACAACCCTGCCGTTGCACCCAGTCTGTGCAGACAAGCTGTGAATCCGACGCTGCCACTAGGAATAAGGTGTGATGCGCTCCCTTGGCAGGGGGGGTGAAAACGGGCAAACTCGGCCCATTGTCACCACTGTGAAGCTGCATCGGACCCCCATGACCGAGATCGTCAACAAGATCATTCCGAATCTGGACCACTTCCTGGCCCACTGCCATCGCCGCAAATACCCGGCGAAGAGCACCATCATCTATGCCGGCGATGAATCCGACGCGCTCTACTACATTCTCAAGGGCTCGGTCACCGTCATGATCGAGGACGACGATGGCCGCGAGATGATCATGGCCTACCTCAATGAGGGCGATTTCTTCGGTGAAATGGGCCTGTTCGAAGAGGCCTCCCGCTCCGCCTGGGTCAAGGCCAAGACCGAGTGTGAAGTGGCCGAGGTCAGCTACGCCAAGTTCCGCCAGCTGGCCCGGGAAGACGCCGAGATCCTGTTTACCGTCTCTGCCCAGATCGCCGGCCGCCTGCGCGCCACCACCCGCAAGGTCGGCGACCTCGCCTTCCTCGACGTCACCGGCCGCGTTGCCGGCACCCTGCTGGAGCTGTGCAAGCAGCCCGATGCCATGACCCACCCGGATGGCATGCAGATCAAGGTCACCCGCCAGGAAATCGGCCGCATCGTTGGCTGCTCCCGGGAAATGGTTGGCCGGGTACTGAAGAACCTGGAAGATCAGGGTCTGGTCTCGGTGAAGGGCAAGACCATGGTGGTGTACGGGACACGCTGATTGAAACTGATCACCTCCCTGACCAGCCCGTTCGGCCGCAAGATCCGCGTTCTGCTGCAGGAAAAGAACATTGCCTGCGAAATCGTCGAAGACGTGCCATGGAACGCGGATACGGTGACGCCGCAATTCAATCCCCTCGGCAAGATTCCGGTACTGGTACGGGACGATGGCTCGACGCTGTTTGATTCCCGCGTCATCGCCCAGTATCTGGACAGTCTCTCCTCGCCGGCACTGATTCCCGCAGAGAGTGAAGCTCGCATTCAGGTTTTGCGCTGGGAAGCACTGGCCGATGGCATCAGTGATGCGGCAGCAGCGGTGTTTATCGAACGGCGCCGTGATGCCGCGCTACAGAGTCAGGACTGGATTGCCCGTCAGCTGGGCAAAGTGCGCGCAGGCCTCGGCGAAGCACAGCGATTGCTTGCCGGGGAAACCTGCAACGGCTCATTTTCGCTGGCGGATATCGCGCTGGCATCGGCACTGGGCTACGTTCAGCTTCGCCTGAGCGCGGATGTACCGCTGGCTGATTACCCGCCGCTGTCGACTTATCTGCTCGACATGGAAAAACGGCCCGCCATTGCCGGCACACGGCCACCGGCCTGAACTGCCGCTTTAGTTTCCGCCGCTACAGCGCGGCAACGTAACGCCGCACACCTTCACCGGGTGGTTGCTCACCGGTCCAGCAAAGCGTTACCGCCGTATTGCCCTTCACCGCAATCTCGTTGCCAAGCAGCTGCTCGACACGACGGGCAATCGCCTCGCCGGAATCGACCCAGATAACCGTCGGCCACAACCGCTCCAGCATGGGACGAAGCAAAGGAAAGTGCGTGCAGCCCAGCACCACTTGGCTGACCGGATCAGGTCGCATCAGCCAGCCATCAAGATGTTCAAACAGGGCAGCCGGTTCACGACCGAGACCAACCCAGTCCTCAGCCCACTGCACCAGCTCCGTGCTTCCCATCCGGCGTACATGACAGCCTGCGGCGAACTCGTGAACCAGATTGTCGGTATAGGACCGATTAACCGTGGCGGGCGTGGCCAGCAAACCGATGTTGCCACCGGGACTTGCCTGCGCGGCCACCTTCAACGCCGGCACCACGCCGATCACCGGAATATCCAGCGCCGCCCGCAACGCCGGCAGCACCAGTGTACTGGCAGTATTGCAGGCCACCACCAGCATGCGTGGCTGCTGCTGCACAACGGCGTCGCCACACACCTTAAGCACGCGCTCGATCAGCGTGGCATCGTCCTTGTTGCCATAGGGAAAGCCGGCTCTGTCCATCAGATAATGCAGCGGCAGACCCGGCAGACGGCGACGGATTTCCGCGGCAACGCTGAGGCCACCAACACCGGAATCAAATACCAGAACCGGGGAGCTCGCTGTCACCATAAAAATCCGGCCAGTCTCAGACTTGTGAAATGACAGTGCTGCTACAGGGAAAACAATCTTTGCAGCTCGGCACCCGGGTCATCGGCACGCATAAAGGCTTCGCCAACCAGAAAGGTGTTGACCTGACGGGCGCGCATGGCGGCCACATCTGCCGGGGAGAGAATGCCGCTTTCGGTAACCAGCAATCGATCATCGGGAACTCGATCAAGCAGCTTGAAGGTATTCTCCAGCGACAGCTCGAAGGTGTGCAGATCGCGGTTATTGATGCCAATCAGTGGCGCACCGAGTTTCAGGGCACGGTCCAGTTCTTCTCCGGTGTGCACCTCGACCAGGGTATCAAGGCCGGCCTCATTGGCGGTGGCATACAGCTCCGCCATGGTGTCATCTTCCAGTGCCGCGACAATCAGCAAAATACAGTCGGCGCCGATGGCCCGAGCTTCCCAGACCTGATACGGGTCGATGGTGAAATCCTTGCGTAGCACCGGCAACGAACAGGCGGCGCGCGCCTGTTGCAGGTAGTCTTCATGACCCTGAAAAAAATCGTGATCGGTCAGCACCGACAGGCAGGCAGCGCCGCCTTCTTCATAACTGACTGCAATCTCGGCGGGAACAAAGTGTTCGCGAATCACGCCTTTCGATGGCGAAGCCTTCTTGACCTCGGCAATTACCGCCGGCAGATTCCGTTCCAGCTTCTGTTGCAGCGCGCGGATAAAGCCGCGAGCCGGCGTCTGGGCACGGGCCTCCTGCTGCACCTGCGCCAACGATTTTGCCTTCAGTCGCTCGGCCACTTCTTCCTGCTTGCGCAGCAGAATACGGTCCAGCACGGTGCCAGTCATTTTCACTGAATATCTTCCTGCTGTTTCAGCAACGCGGTGAAGTCGCGCAACTGGCTCATCCGTTCGCGGGCCTCGCCGTTATGCACCAGATCTTCCGCCATACGCACACCGTCTTTCAGTGAGCTGGCAACGCCGGCCACATAGATGGCCGCACCGGCGTTCATCGAGATCACATCGGCGGCCTTTTTCGCCGCGTCTGTACTGCGTTTGCCAAAGGCATCACGAATCAGTGCCAGCGATTCCGCCGCATCGGCAACGCTCAGGCCAACCAGCGAGGCAGAAGTCAAACCCACATCCTCCGGGGTGACGTCATATTCCTTCAGCTCGCCATTGCGCCACTCGGCCACATGGGTGCGGGCAGCGATGCTGAATTCATCAAGCCCATCCATACCATGCACCACCATGATGTGCTCACCACCAAGCCGCCCGAGCACCTCGGCAATCGGCCGGCACAGCCGCGACGAAAACACCCCGACCACTTGCCGCTTTACCCCGGCCGGATTGGTCATCGGGCCGAGAATATTGAAGATAGTGCGCAGACCCAGTTCACGGCGCGGGCCAATCGCATACTTCATGGCACTGTGGTGGTTGGGCGCAAACATGAAACCGACGCCGACCTCTCGCACACAGCGCGCAGTCTGCTCCGGCGTCAGGTCGAGCCGCACACCGGCCGCCTCCAGCACATCGGCGGCGCCGCTTTTTGAGCTGACCGAGCGACCGCCATGCTTGGCCACATGACAGCCGGCGGCCGCGGCAACAAATGCCGAGGCACTGGAAATGTTAAACAGATTGGCGCCATCGCCGCCGGTACCAACAATGTCGACCAGATAGGGCAGCTCGCCCACTTTCACCGGTGTCATCAACTCGCGCATCACCTGCACCGCGCCGGTGATCTCGTCGATGGATTCACTTTTCATGCGCATGCCCATCAGGAACGCGCCGATCTGTGCATCGGTGGCCGCGCCAGTCATGATCTGGCGCATCACTTCACGCATTTCTTCCAGCGTCAGATCAAGATTCTCGACCACCCGGCCCAGTGCTTCGCGGATATCCATCAGCGCTCTCCCTGCAGGAAGTTATTCAGCATGGCATGACCATGCTCGGTCAGAATCGACTCGGGGTGGAACTGGACGCCTTCAACATCCAGAGTCTTATGGCGCAGCCCCATAATCTCATCGACGCTGCCATCATCATGCTGGGTCCAGGCGGTGATCTCGAAGCAGTCCGGCAGACTGTCCTTTTCCACCACCAGCGAGTGATAGCGTGTTGCCGTAAACGGTGACGGCAAACCATGGAACACGCCCTTGCCATTGTGATAAATCGGCGAGGTCTTGCCATGCATAACCTGACGGGCGCGCACCACCTTGCCGCCGAATACCTGTCCCATGCTCTGATGGCCAAGGCAAACGCCGAGAACTGGTAACTTGCCGGCAAAGTGTTCGATGGCCGCCATGGAAATGCCCGCCTCATTCGGCGTACAGGGCCCCGGCGAAATCACCAGGCGGTCAGCGTTCAACGCAGCAATATCGTCCAGCGACAGCTCGTCGTTGCGCTTGACGATCACTTCAGCTCCCAGCTCCTGCAAGTACTGGACGATGTTGTAAGTGAAGCTGTCGTAGTTATCGATCATCAGCACGCGAATCATGAGCGCACCTCCAGACCGGACAGCACCATATTGACGGCGGTAAAGATGGCCCGCGCCTTGTTCATGGTTTCTTTCCACTCCAGTGCCGGGACAGAGTCGGCCACCACGCCGGCCCCGGCCTGCACATACAAACGGCCATCACGGATCACTGCGGTACGGATGGCAATCGCCGTATCCATTTCACCATTAAAACCGATATAGCCCACCGCGCCGCCATAAACACCGCGCTTGACCGGTTCGAGCTCATCAATGATTTCCATGGCACGGATTTTTGGCGCGCCACTCAAGGTGCCGGCCGGAAAAGTCGCCTTCAGCACCTCTAGGGGACCGAAGCCTTTTTTCAACTTGCCTTCAACATTGGAAACGATATGCATGACGTGGGAGTAACGCTCCACTTTCATGTTCTCAGTCACCCGGACACTGCCCGGCTCGGCAATGCGGCCAACATCGTTACGACCAAGATCAATCAGCATCAGGTGTTCAGCGATTTCCTTCGGATCTGCCAGCAACTCCTGTTCCAGCGCCAGATCTTCCTCAGCACTGCGGCCACGGCGACGGGTGCCGGCAATCGGTCGCACGGTAACCATGCCGTGTTCGACCCGAGTGAGAATCTCCGGCGATGAACCGGCGATATGGAAATCGTCCAGATCCAGATAGAACATGTACGGCGACGGGTTCAGATAACGCAGCGCCCGATACAGATCCAGCGGCGACGCCGCGAACGGCACAGACATGCGCTGGGACGGCACCACCTGCATGATATCGCCGGCCAGAGTGTACTCACGAATGCGCTCGACTCCGGCCTTGAAGTCGTCCTCCGGATACTCGGAAACGAATTCCTTTTCTGACAGCGGCGCCGCACGGTGCGGCTCCGGCTCGGCCAGCGGCGCGCGCAGCTTTTCTTCCAGCGCATCAAGCCGGGCGGCGGCCTGGGCCAGCACGCCGGGTTGATTCGGGTCGACCAGCACCAGCAGGAACAGGCTGCCACGCAGATTATCGAACACGACAATTTCTTCGGAGCGCATCAACAGAATGTCCGGCGCACCGATGGTGTCCTTGCCGCGCGCCGGGCCAAGCCGCGGCTCAAAATAACGCACGCTGTCGTAACCGAAATAGCCGACCAGACCGCCATTAAAGCGGGGCAGGCCTTCCACTTCCGGGGCACGAAACTGCTGGCGGTAGTTTTCGATAAAGGCAATCGGATCGCCCTGCTCTACCCGATTGCCATGTTCGCCACTGATCTCGATGCGCTCGCCGTAGACCCGGATCACTTCCGTGGCCGGCAGGCCAATCATCGAGTAACGGCCCCAGCGCTCGCCGCCCTGCACGGATTCGAACAGATAGGTATAGGGGGCGGCGGCCAGTTTGCGATAGGCCGACAGCGGGGTATCAAGATCGGCCAGCACTTCACGCACCACGGGCACGCGGTTGAAGCCGGCATCAAGGTAAGTCTGCATTTGTTCCGCGCTAAGCGGAGCGGCGTGTCTGGATGACATAACGGGTTTCCCGGTTTTCTGCTCTGGATGATGAACACAAGGGGCCGGCCGACAGGCACGGCAGGTCACATCACCATCGCCAACGGGCGGGGACGAAAGCCAGGCAGATTAACGCAACCGGAGAATAAGCCACCGAAGCATCCTGATAATCGGGAAAGAATCGGGGTCGATTGTAGCGACAATGGCGGTGAGCGGCTAGTTCGCCGCTCAGGCGTCGAGGGAAACACGCAAACGGGTGCCGGTGGCGGCGGCGTAACGCCTCAAGGTTGACAGCGTCGGCGCAGAATTCCCGCCCTCCAGCCTGGCGATGACGGACTGACTGGTCCCCATCCTCTTCGCCAACTGAGCCTGAGTCAGGCCGGCACCGATCCGGGCCCGCAACAGGGACTCGATCAACTCGAACTCCGGCGCCAGCCGATCGTACTCGACCTGCACTTCCGGCCGGCCTAGCATCTCGCGCTTCAGCTCTGCATGACGCTTCATGACTGCCACTCCTTCAAACGACGCAGCGCGGTTTCAATGGCTGAGCGCGGCGTCTTCTGTGTTTTCTTCACAAATACATGCAGGACCAATATCCGGCGCTGACTGGCTGATATGCAAAGCGCCCTGGCAATGCCATCCGACCCTTGCATGCGTAGCTCCCAGAGTTTGCCGCCCAAAGATCTGACATGCGGCATACCCAGCTGCTGCGGACCATATGCCTCCAGCAGATCCGCCGACCTCAGGTAACGGGCCTGCAACGACAAAGGCAGGGTTCGGATTTCTGCCTCAACAGCATCGCTGACCAGCACAACCTCCCACGCAGAATATCTCATTTTTGCTATCTTTCCATCCACCAGTCAGGCTAGAGCCTGCGCGGAGGGAAAACGGGTGTATGTCGGTGAGAGGCGGCCAGTCTGGCGAGAAATCGCCGACCAGACCGTGAGAGCAAGCCGGCTCCGCAACAGCGGGAACCGGCACTTTCAACTCAGAAGTAGTTAGCCAGCGACATCTTGTTGAACGGGGTCAGCTCCTCACTGCGACCGTCGCGGATCTTCTCCAGCCACTGCGGGTCCTGCAGCAGGGCGCGGCCAACAGCGACCAGGTCGAACTCGTCGGCGTCCATGCGGCGCACAAGCTCATCAATGCCGACCGGCGCGGCGTCACCGCCCATGGCCATGCCGGTCTCACCGATAAAGTCATCATCCAGACCGACACTGCCCACCGACATGGTCGGTTTGCCGGTCAGTTTTTTTGTCCAGCCGGCCAGATTCAGATCGGAGCCGTCGAACTCCGGCTCCCAGAAGCGGCGGGTAGAGCAATGGAAGATATCGACACCAGCTTCAACCAGAGGCGCCAGAAAACGGCCCAGTTCCTCCGGGGTTTGCACCAGGCGGGCACTGTAATCCTGCTGCTTCCACTGCGAGTAGCGCAGCACGATGGCGAAATCCTCGCCCACCGCCGCACGCACTGCGCGGATAATCTCGACCGCAAAGCGGCTGCGATTTTCCAGCGAGCCGCCGTACTCGTCGTCACGCTGGTTGGTGCCTTCCCAGAAGAACTGGTCGATCAGGTAGCCATGGGCACCATGGATCTCAACACCATCAAAGCCCAGCGCTCTGGCATCGCGGGCAGCATCGGCAAAGGCCTTCACCACGTCCTGAATGTCGTCCTTGCTCATAGCATGGCCCACCACCTTGCCGGGTTTGACCATGCCGCACGGGCTGTAACCGGGCACGTCCTTGTCCGGGCCAATACCGGGGCGGCGCACCGAACCGACATGCCAGAGCTGCGGGATGATCTTGCCGCCTGCGGCATGCACCGCTTCCACTACCTTTTCCCAGCCATCCAGCGCCGCACCATGAAATGCCGGTACCTGCTCGTAACCATTGGCGGCCTTGTGATTGACCGTGGTGCCTTCAGTGATCAGCAGACCGACCCCGGCCTCGGCGCGGCGGCGGTAATAGGCCACCACCTCGTCATTGGGAATGTAGTTCGGCGAGCGCATACGGGTCATCGGCGCCATGGCGACCCGGTTGGCCAGATGCAGGGACTTGCACTCGAACGGGCGGAACAGCGGGCTGGTATCAGTCACGAAAAACCTCGGCTTCAGGGGCGGCAGGCGCCCGGCATTAAGTTGTGATTTGCAACCTTATTGATGAAGGTTGCTTTTTGCAACCATATTCCCGAAACTGGCCTGCATGAACCGACCAGACCCCACCACCGACCCCTGTTCCCTCGCCCGCGGCCTGGCCGAGGTGGGCGACTGGTGGTCGCTGATGATCATCCGCGAGGCCATGTACGGCTCCCGACGGTTCTCTGACTTTCAGCAGAACCTTGGCATTGCTCGCAACATCCTCACCGACCGCCTGAACAAGCTGGTCGACCGCGATATCCTGCGCAAGGTAGACGCCGGCGAACACGGCACCCGTTTCGAGTACCGCCTGACCGACAAGGGACGGGATCTGTTCGTGGTACTCACCGCCCTGCGGCAGTGGGCCGACAAGTGGGTATTCGAGAATCAGCCACCATTTCAGCTGGTCGACCGTGACCGCTTCCAGCCAGTACAGCAGGTTCAGGTGCTTGACCGCGACGGCAACCCGCTAAAGCTCCACCAGGTTGCCATCGCCGAAACGCCTATCGTGCCGGTGTAGCTGGCGGCGCCCCCAGGCCGTTGCGCGCTGACGGCGCAACCGGGTTGGGGTCATTCAGATCGATACCTTCGAAACGACACAGCTCTTTCAGTGCATGCTCCATCAGCGCGCGCGAATGCCCCGAAGCACGCCACAGAAACTCATGCATTTTTACATCGGCATCGTTCTTGCTCTCGCACTGCTTCGAATAATCCTCAAAGGCCTTTAGCGAGATGATGATGTCGGAGACATGGTTGGGGCATTCGCAATCCACCACGCTCTTGATTTCCTGAAGCCGGGTCAACTGCTCGGTAGTAAAGAAAACCGGCGGCGGCGGCGTTTCTGGCACCACCGCGTGCTTCGCCGGCAACGGCTTCGACGTCATGTCACGAACGATCAGGTTGATCAAAGCGGTACGCAAATCCTGCATCTTCAGAGGCCCGCGCATTACTTGCCGCTTCTCACCACGCAATGCATTGATAACGTCACGCTTGGCAAAGCTGTAAATCAGAACCGTGGTTTCCGGCATTGCCTTGCGCTCAAGTTCACGCACCTTGGCGACCGGATCATCGCCAAGCAAGCTGACGTCGAGCAGCAGAACCTGGGGGCTATCCATCTCGATGCTTTTTTCAAACCGGACCAGATCCGTGGTTCCCACCAGCAACTCGAAATGCTTTTTCTCATCCTTCACATAAGCCGCTATGCTTTCATGCAAAACAGAAATGGTGACCATTGAACGCCCTCCCGATTAGTGAGGAGTGCATCCTCTCGACTTCACGGTGAAGGCGGGGTCAGTGAAAGAAGCGTTATGGCAGATTACAGCTCGTTCTGGATTTTCTTGTATCCCTGCACCAGCCGCACATTGGTTTGTGCCACGTCTTCTGAAAAAGAAGACACGTCCGGGCGCACCGGTTTGATATTGGCAAGGTCAGAGTCCTTGCGGATGTTACTGGTGGACGGGATATGGAAGTTCTCCGGGATCACCACGCCTTCCACCACCGAGTTGTGTCGCACCACCGAGCCCGCCCCCACCTCGCAATTGAACAACACCGAGTTAAAGCCGATAAATACGCTGCTGCCAACCTTGCACGGACCATGAACGATAGAGCGGTGGGCAATCGAAGTGTTCTCACCAATCTCGACCCGGGCGCCAGATTTGGAGTGAATAACCACGCCGTCCTGAATATTGGAATTATCACCGATCACGATCGGGTCCATGCCGCCCTCGGCATTGACCTCATCGGCCCGAATCACCGCGTAAGGGCCGATAAACACATTCTCGCCAATAATTACCTTGCCACAAATAATGGCGGTCGGATCCACGAACGCGGATTCTGCCACCACCGGCAGATCGCCGCTCGGGTTTTTACGAATCATTTATTTCTCCTCAGAATCTTTAACGAACCGACGCCAGCGCCGCGCGCATGGCGTCAATCACCACTTCATAATCCGGCCGGCCATAGATCGCCGACCCGGCGACAAACGTATCCGCGCCTGCTGCTGCAATTTCGGCAATATTGTTCTCACTGATCCCGCCATCCACCTCAAGACGAATTTCCAGACCACTTGCATCAATCAGGCGGCGAACCTTTTCCACTTTTTTCAAGGTACCGGGAATAAACGACTGGCCACCAAAACCCGGGTTCACACTCATCAGCAGAACCATGTCGAGCTTGTCCATGACATACTCGAGGCAATCCGGCGAGGTAGCCGGATTCAGCACCAGCCCCGCCTTGCAACCACGCGAACGGATCAGCTGCAGTGAGCGATCAACATGGTCACTGGCTTCCGGATGGAACGTAATAATGCTGGCACCAGCATCGGCAAACGAGCTGATCAGCGAGTCCACCGGGCTGACCATCAGGTGCACATCAATCGGCGCAGTGACGCCATAGTTGCGCAGCGCCTTGCAGACCATGGGCCCAATGGTCAGGTTCGGCACATAGTGGTTATCCATCACATCGAAGTGCACCACATTAGCGCCAGCATTCAGTACTGCATCGACCTCCGCACCGAGACGGGCAAAGTCGGCGGACAAAATCGATGGAGCAATCCAGTAATCCTGCTTGGCCATATATCCCCCCGAGAAATCAGTTGCTGCGTAAAAACGCATCCAGTTGTTGCAATCGTTCCGGCGTGCCGATGTCCCACCAGGCGCCGGTAAAATGTTCGCCGCTGACCGCGTCATGCTGCATTGCCGCACGCAGCAGCGGTGCCAGCTTCGCCTCGCCATCGGCGAGCGCTTGAAACAGCTCCGGGCGGTACACGCCAATTCCGGAGAAGGTCAGCTTCGCCGCGCTATTGTCCCGAACCAGCCCGCTGGAATCCAAACCGAAGTCACCATTCGGATGGTGTTCCGGGTTATTCACCAGCACCAGATGCGCCAGCCCTTGCGGCGCTGACAGCCGGGCAAGATCGAAGTCGGTCCAGATATCAGCATTGATCACGGCAAATGGCGCCTCTCCGAGCAGAGGCAGTGCCCGACGAATACCACCGGCGGTTTCCAGCGGAGTGCCTTCGCGGGACCACTGGATTGCCACACCATAACGGCTACCGTCACCCAATGCTGCCTCGATCTTTTCGCCAAGCCAGGCGGTATTGATCACCAGCTCGCAGAACCCGGCCCGTTGCAGCCGCTCGATATGCCACTCGATCAGGCTTTTGCCACCGGCCAGCAGCAGTGGCTTGGGCGTATGATCGGTCAGCGGCCGCATGCGCGTGCCCAGACCAGCGGCGAGGATCATGGCTTTCACAGGCCGAGACGATCCAGCAAGGTGCCGAGCGGTTCCAACTCGTCACGTCGCGCAATCACGTTACGCAAATAGCGCACAAAACGCGGCACGTCCTGCAGGTATTTCGGTTTGCCATCGCGGTGGCAGATACGGGCGAAGATACCGATCACCTTGAGATGCCGCTGTGCGCCCATCAGATCGCAGTCATGCAGGAATTCGTCAAACGACGCTGGCACCGGCAACGCTGCCGCCCGGGCGCGCTGCCAGTAGAGCTGCAGCCAGCCCAGCACGCGATCTTCCGGCCAGCTGATAAAGGCATCCTTGAACAACGATGTAACGTCGTAACTGACCGGGCCGTAGACCGCGTCCTGAAAATCGAGAATGCCCGGGTCCGGGTCGCTGTCCATCAGGTTGCGCGGCATATAGTCGCGATGCACGTAGACCTGGCCCTGGCGCAGCGCCCGCGCCACCAGCAGATCAAAGATGGCATCCAGCTCAGCACGCAGGGCAGCGTCCATCTCGATACCAAGATGACGCTTCAGATACCACTCGGGAAACAGCTCCAGCTCACGACGCAGCAGCGCCTCGTCATAGACTGGCAGCACATTCGGCTGGCTGATCCGCTGGATCCGGATCAGGGCATTGATGGCGCGGCTGAACCGCTCATCGGCATTGTCATCGTTCAGCACCGTCAACCAGGTCTCTGCCCCCATATCCGGCAGCAGCAAAAAACCACGCGTCAGGTCCTGGGCAATGATATGCGGCACATGCACACCGGCATCGGCAAACAGACCGGCAATACGGACAAACGGCCGGCAATCTTCCTGTGGCGGCGGCGCGTCCATGCCAATCAGGCTGCGCTGGCAGTCACCATCAGGGAATTTGTAACGAAAATACCGCCGGAAAGAGGCGTCTGCGGATGCCGGCACGCCAACGACCTGCTGACCAATCTGCATGGAAACCCACGCATCCAGCGCCGATTTGCGCTCATCCTGACCGCTTTCACCCCCGATCTGCCCTGCCTCTGTCGCCGGCTGCATTGCCACCCTCTATCCAGTAAACTGCCGTCCGGCTTTTTACCTGTTCCGGATTGCGAATGCCACTGCGCCCCACCTCTGCCCTGCTGATTTCCGCTTTGCTGGCAGGCCCGGTGCTGGCCGACGATCTGAACTGGGTCAAACGCAAGCAGATGGACGCCCTGCCCGAAGCCCTGCAGAAGCCGATTCCGGTCTGGTGCAGCGGTATGTTCTATAACCCGGAGCTGGCTGCCAGATCCGGCTCCCCGGACACGCAGATCAGCGCTGATCGTTCCCAGTTCCAGCTTGATGGCGATGCCCTGCTGGAAGGCGATGTGCTGATCGAGCAGCCGGGACGATCACTGCGGGCCGAACGCGCCCTCTACAACCAGACCACCGGCGAGTTCGAGCTCACTGGCGACATCCTGCTGGACACCAGTGAGCTCAGCTTTCGTGCTGACAGTCTGGCCGGCAATCTGAAGAACCGCGAGGCCACCTTGCTTGACGCGCGCTATGCTCTTTTCGCGCAGCAGGCGCATGGTGAAGCCAGGCGTATCGAGCAACGCGGCGACCAGATCATAGTCGAGCGTGGTAGCTACACCACCTGTGCACCTGGCTCAGACGGCTGGCGCATCAGCGCCCGTGAGCTGGATCTGGATCAGAGCAAGGGCTGGGGCGAGGCGCGCCATGTCGTGCTCAAGGTCGAAAAAGTCCCGGTCATGTATCTGCCCTGGATTACCTTTCCGATTGACGACCGACGCAAAACCGGCCTGCTGTTCCCTGACTTCGGCACCACTGACAGTGGTGGTTTGGATATCAGCCAGCCGCTCTACCTGAACCTGCACCCACAGGCCGACGCGACTCTGGCGCCGCGTTATATCGACGGCCGCGGCAATGGTGTGAACACGGAGTTCCGCTATTTGACCAAGCTCGGTCAGGGCGATTTCGTTTATGGCTGGCTGCATGAGGACAAGCTGTTCAACGAAGAAGACCGGGTGGTGGCCAGCTGGAACCACGACGGCAGCCTTGACCGCTGGCTGTTCAGCACCGACGTCAACTATGTCTCTGACGATTTCTACTTCAAGGATCTCGACACTGGCCTGGAAGTTGCCTCGCTGACACATTTGCCACGCGAGGGACAGGCGGAGTATTTCGGCAGACACTGGCGCTTTCTCGCCAGACTGCAAGCCTGGCAGACCATTGACCCGACCCTGCTGGATGACGATCTGCCCTATCGCCGGTTGCCGCAGCTGAATCTGACCGGCGAGCAGCCGCTGCTCGGTCCGCTGACACTCGACTGGGCCAGCGACATCACCGTGTTTGACCGCACTGCCGTGGTCGCGGCAGATGACATTCGTGGCCAGCGCATCCATCTGCAGCCGGCCCTGGCCGTGCCGATGCAAAAGCCCTGGGGTTACCTGCAACCGCGGGTGCGCTTCTACCAGACCGCCTATTCGCTCAGTGGCGTGGACACCCTGCCATCGGATACCCCCACCCGCTCACTCTGGGGAGCCAATCTCGATACCGGCCTGTTCCTTGAGCGGCCGTTCAGCTTTGCCGGCCGGCAACTGCTGCAGACACTGGAACCCCGCATCTTCCTCAACCATATCGAACAGGAAGACCAGATTGATCTGCCGGATTTCGACAGCGGCAGACTAACCTCATCCTGGGACACCCTGTTCCGGGAGAATCGCTTCACCGGCTATGACCGTATCGGCGACGAGAGAAGCGGTACCATCGGCGTCACCACCCGGTTTCGTGATCCGCAACGCGGTGATGATCTGCTGATCCTGCGAGCCGCGCAGAAATTCCATGATCAGGATCGTATCGTCGAATCCGGCAATATCGCCCTGCCGGACAACACCCGCCGGCAGAGTCCGATCATTGCCGATGCCACCCTGCAACTGGACCAGCGCTGGTCACTGTTTGCCGAATCCCAGTGGAACTCGGAGAAAAACCGCCGCGAACAGAATGGCCTGCGGATCGGTTACAGTGACCGCAGCCGTCTATACCTTCACGCCGGCTATCAGTACCGCCCGGAGGATGACATTCGCCAAACGGAACTCGCCGCCATGATCCCGGTCCACCGCAACTGGAGTCTGATCGGTCGCTGGCTGCATGATCTTGGTGAGCGGCAGTCCCTGGAGAACATTTCCGGAGTCGAATATCGCGACTGCTGCTGGCGAATTCGTCTCATCAATCTGCGTGAACTGAGTGATCGCGACGGCGACACCACTCTGGATGCAGAACGGACCACACTGCTGCAGATCCAGATGATTGGTCTGGGCGGTTTCGGCGGCACCGTCGACACGCTGCTGGAACGCGGCATCCCCGGTTACAGGAGAACACCATGATCCGATTTTTCTGCCTTGCGCTGTTGTTACCGGCGCTGGCATTTGCTGATGACCTGCAACCGCTGGACCGGATCGCCGCCGTGGTTGACGACAGCGTCATTATGGAAAGCGAGCTCAACACCCGGGTGGCGGATATTCGCCGCAACCTGCAAGTGGAAGGCAGAGCGGTGCCGCCGGACGAGATCCTCCGCAGCCAGATTCTCGAGCGCATGGTGCTGGAACAGATTCAGCTCGATCAGGCCAAACGTCTTGGCATCAAGATTGACGACACCACGCTGAATGACTCCCTGACCGGCATTGCCCGGCAGAACGGTTACAGCCTTGACGAATTCGCCGAGCATCTGCGCAGCGAGGGCTACGACTGGCCCGCCTTCCGCGAACAGCTGCGCACGGAAATGGCCATCAATCAGTTACGTCAGCGACGTGTCAGCCAGCGGGTTCGCATCACTGATGGCGAGCTGGATCGCTTCCTCAAGTCGGAAGAAGCGCGGCAACTGTTTGAGTCGGAATTTCGCCTTGGCCATATCATGGTGGCGATCCCGGAAGGAGGCTCTGCTGATCAGCTGAAGCTGGCAGAACAGAAAGCAAATGACATCGTCACCCGGCTGCGTAGCGGCGCCGATTTTTCTGCCCAGGCCACCGAATTTTCCGATGGCCAATCGGCGCTGGAAGGCGGTGACCTCGGCTGGCGTCCGGCAGCACAGTGGCCGTCACTGTTCACCAATGCCGTGATCGACCTGAAAGCCGGCGAGCTGGCCGGCCCGATTCGCGCCGGCAACGGCTTTCATATTCTGAAGATGATTGATCGCCGTGGCGGTGATCAGCAGATGGTCGATCAGTATCTGGTCCGACATATCCTTGTTCGACCGACCACCCTGCGCAGCAGCGAAGAGGCCGAGCGCCTGATTCGTGAACTGCATGGCCGGATCAGTCAGGGCGAGGACATGGCACGACTGGCGCGGGAGTTTTCCGACGATCCCGGCAGTGCCCGTAACGGCGGCAGTCTCGAATGGGTCACGCCCGGCGAGATGGTAGAGGAGTTTGACCAGCGCATGCAGGCAACCCCCGCGGGCCAGATCAGCGAACCGTTTCGCACCGAATACGGCTGGCATGTGCTGCGCGTTGACTCGATCCGCACCGCCGACATGAGCGAGGAATATCGCCGCCTGCGCGCCCGTCAGGCCCTGCATCAGCGGCGCTTTGCCGAGGAGCTGGAGCTGTGGACCACCGAACTGCGTCAGGAAGCCTACGTGGACATTCGCCTTTGATGATTGCACCGGTCGCCATCACCTGCGGAGACCCGGCCGGCATTGGTCCGGATCTGGTACTGCAACTGCCACAGCAGGTGACCGATGTTCCGCTGGTGATACTCGGTGATCGTCAAGTGCTGGAACAGCGCGCCCGGCTACTGGATATCGACCTCACGCTGCATGACTGGCAGCCTGGAGCGCCTCTACCAGAGCGCGGTATTGCCGTCTGGCATCAGCCCAGTGGTGTTAATGTGCAACCCGGCAAACCCGATCCGGCCTGCGCAAAAAGCATCCTGACCCTGCTTGATCGCGCCGCCGACGGCTGCAGTAACGGCACCTTCTCGGCCATGGTCACCGCGCCGCTGGCCAAGCATGTCATCCGTGAAGGCGCAGCCGCTGACTTCACCGGCCACACCGAGTACCTGTGCCAGCGTGCCGGCGTCCATCAGGTAGTGATGATGCTGGTGGCCGGCGAGTTGCGAGTGGCACTGGTGACCACGCATTTGCCGCTGCGCAAGGTCGCCGATGCGATTAGCGAAACCCTGATAATCGACACAGTACGTATTCTCGAACATGACCTGCGCGTTCATTTCGGCATTCGTCTCCCGCGCATTCTGGTGCTGGGTTTGAACCCCCATGCCGGCGAAAGCGGCCACCTGGGTGACGAGGAACTGAAGGTCATCATTCCGGCGTTGACGCGGCTACGCAGTGAAGGCCTGCAGCTGACCGGGCCGCTGCCGGCAGATACCGCCTTTACCCCACGCCAGCTTCAGGGCCATGATGCAGTACTGGCGATGTACCACGATCAGGGCCTGCCGGTATTGAAGTACGCAGGCTTCGGCGAGGCAGTCAACATTACTCTGGGCCTGCCATTTATCCGCACCTCGGTGGATCACGGCACCGCTTTTGATCTGGCCGGCAGCGGCCGCGCCGAACCTGGCAGCCTTATTGCTGCCACCCGGCTTGCCGCCCGACTGGCGCAGCAAAAACTTACTCTGGAAAACTGACCATGCAGCATCAGGCCCGCAAGCGCTTTGGCCAGCACTTTCTCACCGATACCGCGCTGGTGGAGAAAATGGTACGTGCGATTGCGCCCACCGATGACCAGATCGTGGTCGAGATTGGCCCCGGCCAGGGCGCACTGACACTGCCACTACTGGATCACATCCAGCATCTGCAGGTAGTGGAACTGGACCGCGATCTGATCACCGAACTGGAACGGCGTATTTCCGTTCAGCGCTTGACCATTCACAGCGCCGATGCGCTGAAGTTTGATTTCGCCGCGCTGGCAAAAGACGGCAAACGTATTCGCGTGGTCGGCAACCTGCCCTATAACATTTCCACACCGCTGATGTTTCATCTGCTGCATCAGGTCGACGCCATTGAAGACATGCACTTCATGTTGCAGAAGGAAGTTGTCGACCGCCTGGTGGCCGTGCCTGGCACGCCAGACTGGGGGCGACTGTCGGTAATGATCCAGTATTACTGCCGCAACGATTATCTTTTCTTTGTCCCGCCAACGGCATTTTCGCCGCCACCGAAAGTCGATTCTGCGGTGGTGCGGCTGACCCCGTATCGGCAGTTACCGCACCCCGCTGATGACATCGAGATGTTGCGCAGGGTCGTTGCCCAGGCCTTTACCCAGCGCCGCAAAGTCATCAGCAATGGCCTGAAGTCCTTTCTCAACAGCGAGCAGATTGCTGCTGCCGGTGTCGACCCGGGCCTGCGCCCTGACAGCATCGGCCTGGCCGGTTTTGTTGCTCTGGCCAATATGGCCAGCACTCTTAGTCACACCAAATCGGATACTGACCATGCAGGATGATTCACGTTATCGTATCCGCGTTGCCGTTGAGACCGAGTTCCTGCCCGAGCAGAGTGACCCGGAATCCCAACGCTGGGTGTTTGCCTACCATGTGACCATTCGCAACGAGGGCGAGCAGAGTGCCAAGCTGCTGACCCGTCACTGGATCATCACCGACGGCGAAGAGCGCATTCAGGAAGTCCACGGTGAGGGCGTGATCGGTGAACAACCGAATCTGGCTCCCGGGCAGGCATTTGAGTACACCAGTGGTTGCGTGCTGGAAACGCGAGTTGGCAGCATGTACGGCAGCTACCAGATGCTGGCTGAGGATGGCACCTGTTTCGATGCTGACATCCCGGCGTTCACTCTGGCGCCGCCCCACACACTGCATTAACTGCGGAGTCTGTTTTGAGCAGCTATGCCATCGGAGATCTGCAGGGTTGTCTCGGCGCCTTTGAGCGGCTGCTACAGCTGGTCGATTTCCGGCCGGGGCAGGACCAGCTGCTGCTGGCCGGTGATCTGGTGGCCCGCGGACCGGACTCGCTTGGCACCCTGCGCAAGGTCTATGCCCTGCGTGACCATGTTCGCTGTGTGCTTGGCAATCATGACCTGCATCTGCTCGCCATCGCCCACGGCGCCGCGCCCCTGAAGAAAAAAGATGTCGACCTGCAGCCGATTCTCGATGCACCGGATCGCGACGAGTTGCTTGAATGGCTACGCCAGCAGCCACTGATGATCGACATTCCGGAATTTGATGCGGTGATGGCACACGCCGGCATTCCGCCGCTATGGACGATGGATCAGGCCCGTGCGCGCGCCCGCCAGGTGGAAGCCGTGCTGCACAGCGATCAATGCGACCAGCTGTTTCTCAACATGTACGGCAACGATCCGGCAGGCTGGTCCGATGAACTCGCTGGCAGTGACCGCCTGCGAGTGATCACCAATCATTTCACCCGCATGCGCTTTATCAACGATGCGGGAGAGCTGGAACTGCAATCCAAAGGAGAGGTCGACGAGGCCCCGGCAGGTTATTTCCCCTGGTTTGATCACCCCCGCCGCATCCACACCAATACCAGAATACTGTTCGGCCACTGGGCGGCTTTAGCTGGTGATGTAGCCATTGATGGCATCGAAGCGCTTGATAGCGGTTGCGTGTGGGATGGCTTCCTCACCGCGCTGCGACTGGACGACATGCAGCGCTTTCAGTGCGATTGCCGCAAACACAAGTAACTTCAGAATGGCCAGTGCAGTTGCAGGTTGCCACCGCCGAAGGCAGCGCGGTGCAGATAGAAAGACGGCGACAATGACAGATAGGCACCGGTCTCTGCCTTTGCCAGATAGCTGAATGGCAGTGACAGCTTGCCCTGAAAGCGGTCAGTGCGACTGTTACGATCAGGGTCTTCCTCAGCACTGCGATGTTGCTGAGTAAGACCAACATACACCGCAGGCTGCCATTGCCAGCGCTGTGTCAGTGAATGATTGAGTGCGACGAAGGCATAGGACTCTTCATAACGATCAGCCACCGTCAGGCTCCGTGCCAGGCCGGTCCAGCCATCTTCCTCCAGGCGCAGATAATAGACACCGAAAGTCGGCGTCAGCTGCCACTGTGTCGCCTGCACGGAAGTCGTCACCGCATGCATGCGACGACGAAAGGCTTTCTCTTCAGCCAGACCATCCGGGTCAATAACGAACTGTCGGTCAGCACGCTCACCTTCCGCACGCAGTTGCCAATGCCACTTCTCACCGACCGACAGCTCAAGCATGCCTCGATGCTGCTCTGCCTGCGCAGCCTGATCCACCACGCTATCAAACAACCGAATAGTCGGTGTCGTGTTTATCGCAACCCGCCACTGCCAGGCCAGCCACTGCTGTCGCCATTCGACAAACCAGCTCCGTGCTGAGGTCAGATATTCTGCCTCGCTCTCACCTTTCTGATTCAGATAGGCATCCGGCAAGATCAGATTGACTCGCCAGAATGCATCTTCCGAAGGCATCCAGTCAGCCTCGAAATAGACGTCCGTTTCTGCCTTGTCTCCGCGCACATCACCAGATACTGCCAAGCGGAGATCAGCGACATCCATGCCGTAACCAAAACGCTGCTGATCAAAATAGCCGTCGTAGTCTTCCGAACGCCGGTAATTCAACCTGACCGAGTGACGCTGATCATCAAAACGCAGGGTTTGCTGTACCGCCACATCCAGATAGAGCTCGGTACTGGTAACGCTGCCGGCACTGCCGAAAATGCCGTCACCACCCGCCGGCACGGTAAACAATGGCCGGTAGCTGAGGCGGTTCAGAAACGAACGGCTGTCGTACTCGAAATCGCGTCCTTCAATCAGCGCTTCGCGGCGAAACGGATGCGGGTCACTCCAGATATCCGCGCTGGCGCTGGCTGCGCTGCCCAGCACCACCATGTCCACCGCCGCAATGACGAGCCACCGTTTCAGCAAAGGTTCACCACATCAGATCATCGGGAATCGGATAGTCGGCATAAGGATCGTCCACTGCCAACTGACCGGCATCACGTTCATGACGCACCGCAATCGCTGCCGGATCGCGCTCGGCAATCTTGTCGGCAATCGCTGTCGGCACCACCTCAAAGCCGTCGCCAAGGCGGACCACGGCGAGCATGCCACGGGCCAGCTGATCCGCCATCTGTGCTTTCACGTAGAGTTTCTGGATCTTCTTGCCATCCACAAACTGGAACGACTGCTCGGCACCACGCCGGTCAAGCCGGTGCGCTTCAATCAGCTGGCGAATCTGCGCGGCAATTTCTTTCTGCCGCTGCTGTGCCTGACGCTCTGCATTGAGGGCGCGATCACGCTCGATCTGTGCTTCGCGGGCCTGACGCACGGCTTCGGCCGGGTCCTCAGCCTCGCCACGGGCCACCTGTTTGGCCTGCTGACGCTTGGCGTGCTCGGCCTGCCGTGCCTTTTTCGCATCAGCGAGCCCGGCTTTCAGTAACTGGTCTTTCAGCGAACCGGCCATCTTCTCTCCTGCCCCGGGGCAAATTACACGGATACTTCACCCCGGCATTATGCCCCCGGCAACAGAAACAGCCCAAATCGGCGCCGATGCAGGTAAACTGCGCGGCATCAGCATTTCGCCATTGCACCCCGGACCGACAACATGATGTTTACCGATTTTGCCCTGCATGAACGCCTGCTGCGTGTGGTCACCGAACTGGGATTCAAGGAGCCCACTCCGGTGCAACAGGAGGCGATTCCGGCCATCATGACCGGCCGCGACCTGCGCGCCATTGCCCGCACCGGCTCCGGCAAGACCGCCGCCTTCCTGCTGCCGATGCTGAACCGCCTGTACGGCGACCCGAAACCGCGTACGGCGACCCGCGCCCTGATCCTGCTGCCAACCCGCGAGCTGGCCCAGCAGACCCTGAAACAGGTCACCCAATTTGCCCGCTACACCTTCATCAAGGCCGAGCTGATCACCGGCGGCGAAGACTTCAAGATTCAGGCCTCACGCATGCGCCGCAACCCGGACATCCTGATCGGCACTCCGGGGCGGATGATCGAGCATTTCAATGCCGGCCATCTGGAGCTGGGCGATCTGGAAGTGCTGGTGCTGGACGAAGCCGACCGCATGCTCGACATGGGCTTTGCCGAGGATGTGCTGAAGCTTGCCGGCCTGTGCAACCCGCAGCGGCAAACCCTGCTGTTCTCCGCCACCAGCGGTGGTCCCGGCCTTGCCCTGGTTGCCGAGCAGGTGCTGCGTGAACCGCAGCAGCTGATGATCGATAACGTCCGTGATCTCGACATTCATATCGGCCAGCAGATCATCACCGCCGATGACGTCTCTCATAAAGAGCGCCTGCTGCAGTGGCTGCTTGCCCACGAGGAATATCGCAAGGCGATTATTTTCACCAACACTCGGGTACAGGCCGATCGTCTTGGCGGCGTGCTGGTGGCATCCAGCATCCGCACTTATGTATTACACGGTGAAAAAGATCAGAAAGATCGCAAGCAAGCCATGGATCGCCTGCGTAACGGCGACATCGACGTGCTGGTGGCCACCGATGTTGCCGCCCGCGGCATTGATGTCAGCGGTCTGGATCTGGTCATCAACTTCGATATGCCGCGCAGCGGTGATGACTATATCCACCGCATCGGCCGTACCGGCCGCGCTGGCGCCAGCGGTCTGGCAATTTCGTTCGTGCTGACCAACGAATGGAACCTGATGGCCAGCATCGAACGCTACCTGAAGCAGAAGTTCGAACTGCGCGTGATCAAGGAACTGAAAGGCAGCTTTCAGGGACCGAAAAAACTGAAGGCCTCCGGCAAAACCGTCGGCACCAAGAAGAAAAAGGATGGCAAGGCAGTAAAAGGCAAAGCGAAGACGGCGAAGAAGCCGAAAGCACCGGCGGTGTCCAATCCGGGAGGGATGGCACCGCCAAAGAAGAAGCGCTGACCCTAGCGAAACAGCAGCGCTGCCACTGAAACGAACAGGTAGCGCAGAAAAAAGCCGACGGCCAGTGCAACCAGCATGGCGCTGTCACTGAACGGATTGCTCAGTGACAGCCACAGCGCAAGTGTCACCAGATAACTGGCCAGTACCGCAACCGCCCGTGCACGAAGCACGGTTTTGTCGTCAGCCATGATCCCCGCCTGCAGTCTTGCCTGTCAGGCAACAAACTGGCTCAACCGATTACGAATGGTGTCCTGACAATCCCGAATGATTTCCTGCACCAGCTCCTCGCAGCTGGGGATGCTGTGGATCAGGCCCTGCACCATGCCCGAGGTCCAGACACCGTAATCAATGTCGCCGTCGGTCAAGGCAACCTTGCCCTTCACCCCGGCGACCATGTCACGGATCAGCTCAAATGCCATGTCCTTGCCCTGCTCGCGTTCGATCTCGTTGACCTTAACGGCCACCTTGTTCTTGTAAACGCGGGCCGTGTTTTTCAGCGGGCGATAGACCAGTGCGGTGTCCAGCTCGCTGGCTTCGACGATGGCGCGCTTGATGTTTTCGTGGACCGGCGCTTCCTTCGTTGCGAGGAAGCGGGTGCCCATGTTGATACCGTCAGCACCCAGCGCCAGGCAGGCGGCCATCTGCGCGCCGGTGCCGATACCGCCGGAGGCCAGCATCGGGATTTTCAGCACCGCAGCAGCGGCCGGCAGCAACACCAGGTTGGGAATGTCGTCTTCGCCCGGGTGGCCGGCACACTCAAAGCCATCAACACTGACCGCGGCGACGCCCACCTTTTCCGCTTTCAATGCATGGCGTACCGAGGTGCACTTGTGCACGACCTTGACGCCGTACTGGTTGAACAGCGGCAGAAACGGTTCCGGGTTGCGGCCAGCGGTTTCAACAATCTTGATGCCGGATTCGCAAATCACCCGAGCGTATTCGTCATACGGCACCGGCTTGATGGTCGGCAAAATCGTCAGGTTGACGCCGAACGGCTGGTCAGTCATCTCACGGCAGCGGCGGATTTCCTTTTCCAGATCCTCCGGTGTTGGCTGGCTCAGGCCAGTGATGATGCCGAGCGCGCCGGCATTGGATACCGCCGCGGCCAGCTCGGCGAAGCCGACATTCTGCATGCCGCCCTGAACAATCGGATAACGGGTGCCAAGCAATTCGGTGATACGGGTTTTCATGCACTTCTCCTGCAGACTGCCCGGCAGGCACCGGGCGGGATGGCGTCATTATTCACGCACCCTCAGGGTCAGCAATGACAGTATCCGTCACGGAAAAGACTTCCCGAGCCAGTCGCCCTGTAAGGGATGGCATGGTTGACGTCGCATTTGAGAATCATTATCGTTTGGCATCGACCGCCCCCATGGAGAACATCATGCTTATCCTGCGCACTTCCGCCCTGATTACCGCCAGCCTGCTGCTGTCTGCCCCGGCTTTTGCCGACGACCGCCCGGATCATTTCAAGGGCGAACCTTCGGCCACCCTGAGCGAAGCGATGAGCAACTTTGCCGAATACAACCGCAAGCTGGCCGCGCTGCTGGCCAAGGGTGAGCTGGCGCCGCAGGACATGCACGAAATCCACGTGCTGACCTACACCCTGGAAAATGCGCTGGAGAAAATCGATGACTCCGTCGACACCCTGAAAGACACGCTGGAAGACGTCCACAAGGGCTCGGAGCATGGTGATCCGGAGAAGGTGAAAAAGCAGGGCAAGGCTTATCTGCAGCTGTCCGAAGAACTGAAGCGCTGATACCTGATGTTCCCGCCAGCACAACGTGCCGGCGGGAACATCCTGTCAGCGCGTTGCGTCGATAAAGTCGATAGTCACTTTCGCCAGCGCCTCACCCTGGTCTTCCTGCAGGAAGTGGCCACCGTTCTCGATGGTGGTGTGCGGCTGGCCTTCACAACCGGGAATCAGTTTGCGGATCACCGGCGCCGCTGCTGCGGTAATCGGGTCCTTGTCGCTGAAAGCGGTCAGGAACGGCTTGTCGAATTTGAACAGCACTTCCCAGGCCTTGCGGTTGGCAGCGGTGGCCGGGTTGTCCGGGGTGGTCGGCACCAGCGTCGGGAACTGCCGGGCGCCTTCCTTGTAGGACTCATCCGGGAACGGTGCATCGTAGGCAGCCACCACCTCGGCACTTAATGGCGTCGCGCAACCGGACTGGATAATCTTGCCGGTGGCAAATACCGGCGTCTCCTGGGAAAACTTTTGCCACGCCAGAAATGCCGGACCTGGATCGTGATCGCCGGTGGGCAGCATGGTATTCGCCGCCACCACGCGGGCAAAACGCTGCGGATGCTCGGCCAGCAACCGCAAACCAATCAAACCGCCCCAGTCCTGACAGACCAGAGTAATGTCAGTGAGATCCAGTTGCGTGAGAACGTTACGGGTCCAGTCGACATGGCGCTGGTAGGTGTAATCGGTACGCTGTGAAGGCTTGTCGGAACGACCAAAGCCGATCAGGTCCGGGGCAATCACCCGATGGCCGGCGGCCACCAGCAGCGGAATCATTTTCCGGTACAGATAGCACCAGGTCGGCTCACCGTGCATCAACAATACCGGCGCCGCATCACGCGGGCCCTCATCCAGATAATGCATGCGCAGCTCGCCGCCTTCAGTGTCATCGACCATCAGGTAGTGGGGGGCAAAGTCATAACCGGGAAGGTTTTCGAAACGTTCATCAGGGGTGCGTAGCGCTTGCATGGTCAATGCTCCTTTTTTATTTGTCGTCAGATTCAGTGTTGCTGCAGCGGCAGGGCCGCCATGACCCCGTCCACCAGTTCGGACAGGCGGGCGTGATCGGGGTGAATGGTGCTGTCCACCAGCACCCCCTGCAGACACAGCAACAGGTGCCGGGCCCAGCGACGGCAATCGCAATCGGCGCGCAGCTGGCCGGCCTGTACCGCCCGCTGCAGGCAATCGGCAAAGGCGTCTTCGAGCAACGCAAGGCCACGATCCAGTTGCGCTCTCACCGCGTGGTCGCTGGCAGATTTTTCCAGCGCGGTATTGGCCAGCAGGCAGGCCATCGGTGGCCGCTGCTCGCTGATGTAGTCGTAGGTGGAATCGAAAAACCGGCGCAGTCCGGCCAGCGCATCGTCGGCGCGCAGATAACGATCAATGCGCCACTGCACCACCTTGACGATGTAGTGATCGAGCACGCTGGCGAACAGCGCTTCCTTGGAATCAAAGCGGTTGTACAGGCTGGAGGCGGTCAGGCCGGTAGCCTGCTCAAGGTGACGTACGCTGGTGCCGGCAAAGCCGTGCTGCCAGAACACCAGCATGGCCCGGGTCAGGACATCAGGTTCACGGAAGCGGGACGGTCGGGCCATGGCCAATCCATTTTGTAACGATCGCTACAAAATGAACTTGCCCGGCCCGATGGTCAAGGTCAGTTGCGCCAAAAAGACCGGCTCAGTGGCCCGCTGCCCCGGTCAGCACCGCCCGGGTATGGCGGTCACCGAGAAAGTACAGCGCCAGCCCGAGCAGAATTACCAGCGCCCCGGCCATCACGTTCAGGCCCGGCTGTTCGCCGTTGAACAGCGCACCCAGCAACAGCGCCAGCACCGGCGTGATCAGCGTAATCAGCGCCACGGTGGCCGCCGACAGACTGGACAACACCTTGAAATAGCAAACAAAGCCGACCAGCGACCCGCACAGCGCCAGATACAGCACCGCCCAGACGCCCTGCATGGCCTCGCCCACGGTAAAGCTCTCGCCCATGACAAACCACAGCCCCCAGAAACAGGGCAGGCTGAGAATCAGCGAGCCAAGCGTCTGCGGCAGTGGCCCGAGGCCGGCGGCGACCTGCTTCACGGCAATGCCACTGACGCTGAACCCGGTCACCGCACCAAGCAACAGCAGGATGCCGATCAACTGGTTACCGCCCTGCAGGGCATCGGCAAACACCAGCGCCAGCCCGCCGACCCCGGTAACGCAACCGGCCCAGTGCCAGCCATTCAGGCGCACCGGATTGGGCAGCAGCTGCAGCATGAAGCCGGACAGCAGCGGCGCCAGCCCGAACATCACCGAGATCAGCCCGGAGGCCACATATACCGAGGCCAGATAACTCAGCGACATGGCGCCGAACACACCGGGCAACGCCGCCGCATAGCTCTTGATCGCCAACCGGTCCCAGCGCAGACGCTGGCCAAGCAGCCACAACCACGGCAACCCGACGGCCACCGCCAGCATCATCCGCAGCATCACCGCCGTCACCGGCATAAAGGTTTCCGCGCTCCATTTGATAGCAAGCGGTGTGGTGGCCCAGACCAGTACAACAATCAGGTAGGCAAGCCCGACAGGCACGTTTCTTCTCCTTGATGTGGGCAGCGGGGGCACCGGGCACAAAAAAAGCCGCAGGTGCGTCACGCTGCGGCTTTGGTTTAATTCAGTACTATGAATCAGACAGCCGGCAGCGCTCCCCCACACCATGCGCGGGCGACTCGCATTGCAACTTTCAGCATTGGTTGTTTGCGGCTGCTCTTCATCATGCGAACATCATCTGCATTCAGTCCGGCACAGGCAAGTCACAAATTGAAAAATTATCTGGTGGGCGGTGCGGTGCGGGATCAGCTGCTCGGCCTCAAGGTCACGGAAAGAGACTGGGTGGTGGTCGGCGCCACGCCGGAGGCCATGCATGCTCAGGGCTTTACCCCGGTGGGAAAGGATTTCCCGGTATTCATTCACCCGCGCAGTGGCGAAGAATATGCGCTGGCCCGCACCGAGCGGAAAAGCGGCCACGGCTACCACGGCTTTACCTTCAATGCTTCTGCCGAGGTCACGCTGGAAGAGGATCTGCTGCGCCGCGACCTGACCATCAACGCCATGGCCCGCGAGCCAGGCGGCCCGCTGATTGATCCCCATGGTGGCCTGCGTGACCTGAAAGGACGCTGGCTGCGGCATGTGTCGCCGGCCTTTGCCGAAGACCCGCTACGGGTATTGCGGGTGGCGCGCTTTGCCGCCCGCTACCACTGGCTCGGCTTTCGCGTCGCGGAAGAGACCATGGCGCTGATGCGCCAGCTTGGTGACGGCGGGGAACTCGCCCACCTGACCGCTGAGCGGGTCTGGAAAGAAACCGAAAAGGGGCTGATGGAACGCGACCCGCAGATCTATTTTCAGGTGCTGGAGCAATGTGGCGCGTTAGCCGTGCTACTGCCGGAACTGGCCAGACTGCGCGGTGTGCCACAACCGGCCGCGCATCACCCGGAAATCGACACCCTCGAGCACCAGTATCTTGCCTTGCAACAGTGTGCCCGAATGCAGCTGCCGTTGACGGCCCGTTTTGCCGTGCTGGTGCATGATCTCGGCAAGGGCCTGACAGATCCCGCCGAATGGCCGCGGCATATTGCCCATGAAGAACGCAGTGCCCGACTCGCCGAACAGGTTGCAGAACGCCTGCGGGCACCGGCTGAATGCCGTGAACTGGGCATTCTGGTGGCGCGGTTTCATACCCACTGCCACCGGGCGCTGGAACTAAAACCGGAGACGGTCTGGAAGCTGTTACGCTCGCTTGATGCGATCCGCCGGCCGGAGCGCTGGGAGCTGTTTCTCAGCGCCTGTGAGGCCGATGCCCGTGGTCGCAGCGGTTTTGCGCAGCGCGACTACCCGCAGGCAACCTATCTGCGTGCCGCTGCAGACGCTGCCCGTCAGGTGGATGTCACGGCATTGCGGACGCGAGGGTTTGACGGCCCGGAACTGGGCGACGCCATCGACAAGGCGCGCATCCAATTATTGAAGGAGCACAAGCAAACATGGCAGATCCCGTCGCCCTGATTACCGGCGCCGCCCGACGACTTGGCGCTGAAACTGCGCGGACGCTGCATGGCCGCGGCATGCGGGTGATCATTCATTGCCGTCACAGTCGCGACGAAGCCGACAGGCTGGCCGATGAGCTGAACGCCGTGCGGCCGGAGTCCGCCTGCGTGATGCAAGCTGATCTCGACAAACCGGATCAGGTACGGATTCTCGCCAACATGGCGATTCAGCAATGGCGTCGACTTGATCTGCTGGTGAATAACGCTTCATCGTTTTATCCAACGCCGATCGGCAACAATAGCGATGAAGACTGGACCCGACTGATCAACAGCAATCTGCGGGCGCCCTGGATTCTTACCGAAGCACTGGCACCAACGCTGGCAAAACACAACGGCAGCATCATCAACATTGTCGATGTCTACGCGGAAAAGCCGCTGGCACAACACACGCTGTACTGCGTCGCCAAAGCAGGCCTCGCCATGCTGACCCGCAGCAGTGCGCGCGAGCTGGGGCCGGATGTGCGTGTTAACGGCGTTGCTCCGGGACCGATCCTGTGGCCGGAACAGGGCCAGGACAACCAGTCAGACATTCTTCAGGCCACAGCATTGAAGCGTTGTGGCAACCCCACGGATATTGCTGGCATGGTGGCCTTTCTGGCACTGGACGCGCCCTACGTCACCGGGCAGATTGTGGCTGTGGATGGCGGCCGCTCGCTGGGCTTTCAAGGAGGTTGAGATGATCCGTACAGGATGGATTCTGCTGTTGCTACTACCCTGCCTTGCAACCGCGCAGGGGCTGTATCGCTGGACCGACGAACAGGGCCGGGTGCATTTCAGTGATCGCCCCCGTGAAGGCGACCCGGCTGTTGAGGAAGTGCAGATCAAGCAGCAACCCCTGCTGGGTCAGGATGAAGCGGTGCAGGAAACCTGGGATCGGCTGCAGCGCTTGCGAGATGCCGAACAGCAGCAACAGGAAGAGGAACAGCTGCGCAGTGCTGAAGCAGAGCGCATCCGCCAGCTGGAAATGGCGCCCAAGTGTGAAAAAGCAAAGCGCGAACGGAAATCACTTGATGGCCCGGTGATGTACAAAAATGAAAAAGGCGAGCGCTACAGTGTTCCAATGGAGCAAGTCGCAGCAGACAAAGAGAGGCTGAGCAAATGGATCGCCGACAACTGTACCGACTGAGCCTGCTGCTATTGCTGATCTGCCCCCTGGCACAGGCGGAGGTCTATCAGTGGCGTGATGCCGAGGGGCGCCTGCACTTCGGTGACAAACCGCCGGAGGATCAGCACAGCAAACCGCTACACACTGCCACGGCCAACGAACGCAACGGCCTGGTACATTTCCGGCGCAATGACTTCAACCTGAGCGAAGCAGCGGAGAAACGGGTACGCGAGGGGCTCGATACCATCCTGTCGCTTTACACCAGCACATTGGGCCTCGATGTACGCGGCGACGTCGCGGTCAATCTGAATCTGATCAGCGGCAAGGCCGAATTCTATCGCTGGCTGAATGAACGCACCGGCGAATCCGCCAGCGATGGTATTTCCGGTGTTTATGTCACCCGGACAAAGGAAGTGGCGGTCTGGGACTGGTCCACGGAGGAGCGGATTGTCGGCACCATTTTGCACGAATCCAGTCACGTCATTCTGGCCCAGCTGGCGCCGCGCGCACCAAGCTGGATTCATGAGGGCATGGCCCAGTATGTGCAGATGCTGCAAGCGGAAAATGGCGCCATCGTCATCGGTCCGCACCCGGCGGCAGAGCGCATTCGCGGCTGGACCAAAAATGGTGAGCTGGTCAGTCTGCGCACCTACCTGAACCTGCCGGAACCGCAATGGCGACAGATGGCACACAATCAGGATGCCATGCCCTATAGCGTGGCCTGGGCAACGGTGTATTTTCTGATGTCATCTCAGGTTGGCCAGCAAACCCTGCGCCGGTTACTGCACGATCTTGAGAAAAACGGCCAGTGGCCAACCGCAGAAGCATTCGATGCACGCTATCCCGGTGGCCTGATCAAGATGGATTACGATTTTTTCCGCTGGGCGCAGGGCGACATGGCGCCGCATCGTTACTGAAAAAACGATCTATGCTGGCCACTGGAATGGCACTTGCGACAGCGACTGGGACGAAAAATCCTTTGCCGCCAATAAATCGGCGTAGCTTTTCTTCAGCAGCGGATGCTTTTCCTCCGGCGCAATATCCACCAGCGGCTTCAGCACAAATGCATGTTTGAGAATTTCATCGCGCGGCAGCTCCACGCCATCAATCACGCCGATTGCATCCGCATAAGTGAGAATGTCGATATCCAGCGTCCGGCTGGCAAATTTTTTCTCACCACGGGTACGGCCATGGTCCGCTTCAATGGCTCGCAGCAACGCTGACAACTCGCCGACTGATAAATCGGTGTCAATCGCAACCACCAGATTAAGAAATGCAGCGCCGTTAAACCCGACAGCCGCACTTTCATACACCGGGCTCAAACTCAGCTCGCCACACTGCCGCGCCAGCGCATCCAGACCAGAGCGAATATTGTGTTCGCGATCGATATTCGAACCGAAACTGAGGTAAACCCGTGTCATGCCTGTTTGTTGCCCCGTTCAATGATAATGCCGACATCCTGCGAACCACGCAGGGCGCCAGGCTTGGAAACCCGTAGTCGTAACCAGGGCACGGAAAATTCATTCAGGACGATTTCTGCCACCCGCTCGGCCAGTGTCTCCACCAGCTGGAAATCCGATGCCTCGATAAAGCTGATCAGGCGCTTGCCGACCGCCTTGTAGTCGAGGGTGTCGTTGATATGGTCGCTGGCGGCAGCACGACGGATATCAGTGGCCATTTCCAGATCCAGACTGACGGTCTGGCGGATACGGCGCTCCCAGTCGAAAATGCCGATCACGGTGGCCACTTTCAGATCACGGATGTAAACAATGTCCATATGTTGCCTCATTGCAGAGTCAGTAAGCCGTCCAGTCTGGCCGCTGTCACGTCAGGGTTCGGCGAAGAGACACGCGGCACCGGTAGCATCCTGCAATATCACGGGGCTGTTCAGCCGCAGTCAGTTCAGGCAGTCTCTGTGACGCCGAGGGACGGAGGATTATAGCCGGTGGATTTCGCCACATTACAGGCTCATGGCCTGATTACCGCGTTATTGTGCGTTGCTGCCTATCTCGGCGGCTCGATTTCCAGCGCCATCCTGGTTTGCCGGCTGTTCGGTTTACCCGATCCTCGTACAGAAGGCTCGCACAACCCCGGCGCCACCAATGTCCTGCGCCTTGGCGGCAAACCGGCGGCGGCACTGACGCTGGCCGGCGATGTCCTCAAGGGGGTGATTCCGGTACTGGTGGCGGTGCACTGGCTTCAGCTGCCATTGCTGATCGCTGCGCTGGCCGGCTGGTTCGCCTTTCTCGGTCATCTGTTCCCGGTGTTCTTCCAGTTTCAGGGCGGCAAGGGTGTGGCCACTGCCTTCGGCCTCCTTTTTGCTCTGCACTGGCCCACCGGCCTGGTCACCGGCGCCGTCTGGCTGGTGCTGTTCGCTACCCTGCGGATTTCGTCACTGGCATCGATGGCCGCCTTTCTGGTGATGCCGGTGGCCATCCTGTTCTGGCAGCCGGAAACCCTGTGGCCGATGATCCTGCTCAGTCTGGTACTGATTGGCCGGCATCACTCCAACATCCGCAAGCTGCTGTCCGGTGAAGAGCTCGGCTTTCGCAAGCCGAAACAGCCGGAATAACGCGGCAGATGAAACGGCCATTGTCGTCGCTGAATCTGCTGCGCACCTTTGAGGTCGCCGGCCGCCACCTCAGCTTCACCCTGGCGGCGGAAGAGCTGTGTATCACCCCTTCGGCGGTCAGCCAGCAAATCCGCAAACTGGAGGAAGATCTCGGCATCACCCTGTTTGAACGCCAGCCGCGAGGACTGCACCTCACCCAGGCCGGCGAGCGCTACTGGCGCGACATCCAGCAGCATCTTGATGGCATAGATCGCAGCACCCGCGCCCTGACGCGGCGCCCGGCAGACACTCTGCGAGTCAGCCTGATGCCACCACTGGCCAGCCGTGTTGTGCTGCCGCGACTAACCGATTTCCAGCAGAGACACCCGGATATCGAACTGCGCATTGATGCCAGCCTGCGCTATGTTGATCTCGGCAAACAGGATATTGACCTGGCCATTCGCTTCGGCCGGCCACCGTGGCCCGGCTGCCGCCATGAGAAGTTGCTGGATCTGTATGTCCTGCCAGTCTGTCCGCCAGCGATGGCTTTGGAACATGATCTGGCCCGGCACCCGGAACGGCTGGCGCAGTTGCCGCTGATCCAGATGACCGAGCGCGCCGACAGCTGGGACCGGTTCTTCGCCATGGCCGGACTTGGCAGGCCACAAACTGAAAAGCAGTTTTTTGTCGACGATTATCCGGCCGCGATTGAAGCGGCGGAAACGCTTGGCGTGGCGCTGGCCGTCCTGCCGCTTGAACAACCTCTGCTCGACAGCAAGCGTCTCGCCGCGCCCTGGCCGGCAATCGGCCCGTTGCCGGAATCGGTTTATGCGGTGATGCGCGAGGAGCAGGCCGAACGCCGTGATATCCGCACCTTTCTCGACTGGCTGAAAGTCCAGCTCGCCAGCCTGCCTGCGGCGGTGAAGTAAAACTTAACCGCCCTGAAAAAAGCATCGTTTGCCGCCCCGCCCCGGGAATCTGATCATGCCGCCATCGCCTCGCGAATCCGGTTTGACAGGAGCTAACGGCATGACCTCACTCGCAACAAACGCTCACACCCACCTCAATGACTGGCGCGACGCCGAACTGGCCGAGCTGTTCTCGACCTTGCCGGCGGGCGAAGCACCGAGCGGCTATCTGCACGGCAGACTGTTTGCCGTTCGCGGTCTGGGCGCATTGCCGCGCCCGCTGGCAGGAGCGATCTACAAGCTGCTGTCGACGCCAATCAATCCGTGGCGCGGCAAATCTTTCCACGGCGAACAGGGCAGCAACCATTTGCTGTGGCTGCATGGGCCGGCACTGGGCCATTACCGGATCGGCAAGCAGAACGGCATGGATGGCCAACCGTCGCTGTGGCTTGATTACAACGTCGATCGCAATCCCTCACTGCTGCGAGCCATTCGCGGCGAGGCGCGACAGCTGCGTCAGGGGCAGTGGCTGTGTCGCATGCTCTGGCAGAACGATCGTGGCCAGACCACGTTGCTCTGGTTCACCCTGCAAGGAGCACAACATGGCCGCTGAGCAACACGACATCATTGTTATAGGCAGCGGCTTTGGCGGCGCCACTCTAGCGGCACGACTGGTCGCCGCCGGTGCCCGCGTCACCCTGCTGGAACGCGGCCCGTGGCGCGACACTGATGCCATTCGCGCCGCCAGCATTGCCGGGCGCGCACCGCTACCGGCAGGAAAGCATTTTTTCAGCCACGCATTGCGACGGGTCTCGGCAAGCTGGCTACCCGGCGGACAAATCAATCTGCATCACGATGGCCTGTTTGATCTGCACTATGATCGCCAGCTGAGCATGCTCTGCAGCAGTGGTGTCGGCGGTGGCTCGCACGTGTATTCGGCAATGAACGTGCGTCCCGTCGATGGCTACTGGAACGGTCATCACGACAACGTTTGCAGCGAATCGCTGGCGCCGCATTACGACTGGATACTGAAGCAGATGGGCAGCCGCACCGCCGCCAGCTCATCGGCGCTGATTCCAAATAATATCGTTACCGACAGCCGGCGGCCGGTATGGATGAATGTGGCCGGTGTTCGCCAGCCGGAAATGGGCTTTCGTTTCGGCGACGGCAGCTTCAGCAACAACAGTTTTTTCGGCAGCCAGGACAACAGCAAGGTGACACTGGACGAGCGCCTGCTACTGCCGCTGCTTGAGCGCGGCCTGAACGTACGCGACCGCCATGAAGTCCGGGATATCTGTCAGACCGAACAGGGTTTTCGTCTGGTCGTGATGGATCACAAACACAATCGCATGCATACCTTGCTGGCACGGCGGGTCGTGCTTGCCGCCGGCACACTCAATACCCTGCGGCTGCTGTTTGCCAGCCGCGCCCGCGGCAGCCTGAACGGCATGCCGGCGCTTGGCCTGGGCATCGGTGGCAATGGTGATGTACCAGCCTACTGGGCCTGCAATGAAAGCGGGCGCGATTATTCACTCGGCACCCCCTGCCATGGCCGCTTCGCACTGGATAATGACGCCACCGATCTGACTCGCTATGGACTGAACGGCGTTGATTGCATTCCCATGCCGCCGACGTTGCGGGCAAGACTGAAGCGCGATCTGGTACTGGTTGGCATGGGCGCCGACAGCGCAGACGGTATCGCCCGCTGGCAAAATGGCAAACTGTCGCTGCAATACCGGCAACAGAACAGCCCGGTACTGGCCGATATCTACCGCGCTTTTGATCGCATCAGCGCACTGAGCGGAAAAAAAGTTTACTTCCTGCGCAGCAGACCCATCACCGTGCATCCGTTTGGCGGCGTCCGGCTTGGTCAGAACAGTGCAAGCAGCGTCATTAGTGCCCGCGGCGAAGTGCATGACATTCCCGGCCTGTTTGTTGCCGATGGCAGCGCCCTGCCCGCCGCACCGGGTGTGCCGCCATCGATGACCATTGCCGCCTGGGCCGGACACGTCGCAGCGCAACTGTCTTCTTCATCGTCATCATCACAACAGGAGGTCGCATGAGCGACAGTCAGGCATCCGTATTTCGCAAACGCACCTTTACCCTGCCGCTGCTTGGCCTCTCGCTGGCCGCCGCAGGAATCAGCCTGCCGACACTGGCCCATGCGCTATTGCGACCCTCCCTGTCACCGGCACTGCGCGAGGAAATCATGCTTGCGGTGACCAGCGTCAACGACTGCCGTTACTGCAGCTGGGTGCATACCGGGCTGGCGCTGGAAAACGGTGTCGATATGGATTCACTCGGCATGCTGCTCGGTCGCGACCTCGTGAGCGTTGACGAACGCGAAGCTGTTGCGATCCTGTTTGGCAAACACTTCGCTGATACCGTGCGACAGCCATCAAAAGTGGCACGGGACAAACTGCAGCAGCATTTCAATGCTGGCGAGCGACGCGAAATCATGGCCTATATCCATGCCATCTATTTCGCCAACCTGACCGGCAACAGCGCTGATGCCGTGCTGGCACGACTGCGCGGCCAGAAAACCGAAGGCAGTTTTATCGTGCAACTGATCGCAGCATTACTCGGCGCGCCGGTGCTGACAGCCATCTGGCTGAACAGCAGACGCAGCGGCAAGCCGGCGATGGGCGAGCTATAGATGCATCTGCAGGAGCCGTCGATCGACGGCGAAAAAGATTTCGCGGCTGATCAGCCGCTCCTACACCGGAGACTGGAGTTCTGCTAGCGGCCAACGTGGGCGAACGGAGATACTCAGCGTTTCCGACTTCTCGCCTTTAGCCAACCGCAACGCCCCGGCGAAGGCAATCATAGCGCCGTTGTCAGTGCAGTATTCCGGGCGCGGATAGAACACCCGGACATTTTTTTCGCCGAGCGCTTCGGCAAGACGCGCACGCAGCCGCTTGTTGGCACTGACGCCGCCGGCCATCACCAGCGTTTTCTGCCCGGTCTGTTGCATCGCCCGGCGACACTTGATCACCAGCGTTTCCACCACCGCATCTTCAAATGCGCGGGCGATGTCGGCCATATCCTGTTCGCCGAGATTGCCGTCGGTGTCGCGACAGGCGGTCATGGTATTCATGGCGAAGGTTTTCAGACCGGAAAAGCTGAAATCGAGACCGGGGCGATCGGTCATCGGCCGCGGGAAGGTGAAGCGGGCCGGATTGCCTTTTTCTGCCAGCGCCGCAATTCGCGGACCACCCGGATACCCCAGCCCCATCATCTTGGCGACCTTGTCGAAGGCTTCGCCGGCGGCGTCATCGACCGATTCGCCCAGCGGCAGGTACTCACCCAGCGCCTTCGCTTCCAGCAGCAGGGTGTGGCCGCCGCTGACCAGCAACGCCACAAACGGAAACTGCGGCCCGCCCTCCTCCAGTAGCGGCGCCAGCAGATGGCCTTCCATATGGTGCACCGGCAGCGCCGGCACGCCCCAACCAAACGCCAGCGCCCGGGCGGTGGAGGCGCCCACCAGCAGGGCCCCGGCCAGCCCCGGGCCAGCGGTGTAGGCGACACCATCAATCTGCCCGGCGACCACACCAGCCTGCTCCAGCACCTGACGGATCAGCGGCAGCACCCGGCGGACATGGTCACGGCTGGCCAGCTCCGGCACCACGCCGCCATACAGGGCGTGCAGCTCGACCTGGCTGAACAGGGCCTGACCGAGCAGGCCCCGGTCGGTGTCATACAGGGCGATGCCGGTCTCGTCACAGCTGGTTTCAATGCCAAGAATGATCATGATCGGGTGGGCGGCCTGCCGTCGGGGTGGATTGGCCGGCAAGGATAGCCGGGTTTGCCGCCCCCATACAGAGTGCCGCCCCGCCCGGCGGTCGTTTCCGCTGTTTGCATTCCTGTTGCGCTCGGGTAGAATGCGCGCCTCTTTGCCGGTACCCGGTGGTGTCGGCACATATTCAAGTACCCTTTGGAAGGTGATTGCGCATGCCGCAAGTGAAAGTCAAAGAAGGCGAACCGTTTGACGTCGCCCTGCGTCGTTTCAAGCGTTCCTGTGAAAAAGCCGGTGTTCTGGCTGAAGTACGTCGTCGCGAGTTCTACGAGAAGCCGACCCAGGAGCGCAAGCGTAAGGCTGCTGCCGCGGTCAAGCGCCACCAGAAGAAGCTCCAGCGCGAGCAACTGAACCGCAAGCGTCTGTACTGATCCCCGCTACCAGCGGCCAATGAGCGTCCTCAAGGAACAGCCTTGAGCGTCGGGAACGAGCCATGAGCGCCCTGAAAGATCAGCTGACCAACGCGATGAAAGAGGCCATGCGGGCCAAGGATCAGCACCGGCTGACCGTAATCCGCATGGCTTTGGCGTCTCTGAAGCAGGTCGAAGTCGACGAGCGCATTGAGCTCGATGACGCCCGCGTGCTCGCCATCCTCGACAAGCAGATCAAGCAGCGCATTGACGCCAGCACCCAGTTCCGTGATGCCGGCCGCACCGATCTTTCCGACAAGGAAGACATTGAAGCCGCGATCCTGCGCGAGTTCATGCCCGCCGCCCTGTCCCAGGACGAGATCAACGCCGCCATTGATGCTGCCATCGCCCAGGTTGGCGAGACCGGCATGCAGGCCATGGGCAAGGTCATGGCCATCCTCAAACCGCAACTGCAGGGCCGGGCTGATCTTGGCGCTGTCAGTGGCCTGGTCAAGCAGCGGTTGGTCTGATCACTCTTTTCCCCGCTGTCGCGGTGAACGCCTCCGCTCCGTAAGCGGCATCGTGGTGAACATCCCGACCAGAGCACCATTCAGGCTTTTCCGGAACACGCCGTAAACCCATCCATGGGGGCTCGGGTTCGGCCCCTTCGGGGGCCGGCCCTGCCGGGCGTTCGGCTGCACGCGAAGCAGCGCTTCGCAACACGTTTGCCTCACCCCTGCTCACACGGTTCCGGAAAAGCCTGAATGGCGCTCTGGTCTATCATTGAGCTTCTTAACACCCAATCACGATCAAACCTGATGCCTGTCGAAACAGACAGATGCGAGGCAGTTTGCGTTGCAGGCTGTTGCCGGGACTGTGTGAGGCAGGGATGCCGAACCCAAGCCCCCATGGATGGGTTCACGGCGGGTCCCGGCAACAGCCTGCAACGCAAACTGCCGGAGAAGTTCACTGCCACACCAAAGCACCTGATGGTCTGCTCCTACAAGAGACGACTTCGGTTACACTGCCGCTTCGATCACCACACCCGACACCCCATGGCCCGGATACCGGACAATTTTGTGCAGGACCTGCTCGCCCGTACTGACGTGGTGGAGCTGATCAATGCCCGGGTGCCGCTGAAAAAAGCCGGCCGCAACTACATGGCCTGCTGCCCGTTCCACCAGGAAAAATCGCCGTCTTTCACCGTCGCACCGGACAAGCAGTTCTATTACTGCTTCGGCTGCGGCGCCACCGGCAATGCGGTCGGGTTCCTGATGGAATACGAACGGCTGTCGTTCCCGGAAGCGGTCAAGCAACTGGCCGATCGCGCCGGCGTGGAAGTGCCGCGCGAAGAAGACAACCGGCCACAGCAGAGCGCCGCGCAAAAAAGCGCCCTGCAGCAAACCTACGACCTGCTCAACCGCGCCGACCTGTTTTTCCGCCAGCAACTGAAAAGCGCGCCAGAGCGCAAGGTCGCCGTCGATTATCTGAAAGGCCGCGGCCTCAGTGGCGAGATCGCCGCCCGCTATGGCGTCGGTTTCGCCCCACCCGGGTTCGACAACCTGATGACCGCCCTGTCGCTCGACCAGACCGGCCTGCAGCGGGCCGAGGAAGCCGGCCTGCTGGTGCGCCGCGAAGACACCGGCCGGGTCTACGATAAATTCCGCGACCGGATCATGTTCCCGATCCGCGATGGCCGCGGCCGCACCATCGGCTTTGGCGGCCGGGTGCTGGGCGATGGCAAACCGAAATACCTGAACTCGCCGGAAACCCCGGTATTCCACAAGGGCCGCGAACTGTACGGCCTGTGGGAATGGAAACAGAGCCGCGACAAGCACAACCAGCTGTTCGTGGTGGAAGGCTACATGGACGTGATCGCACTGGCGCAGCATGGCATTGCCAATGCGGTGGCCACGCTCGGCACCGCCACCACCGGCGAGCATGCGGAAAAGCTGTTCAAGCAGGTTGACGAAGTGGTGTTCTGCTTCGACGGCGACGAGGCCGGTCGGCGCGCCGCCTGGCGGGCGCTGGAGAACACCCTGCCGGTGCTGGAAGACGGCAAACAGGCCCGCTTCCTGTTCCTGCCCGATGGCGAGGACCCGGATACGCTGGTGCGCCAACAGGGCCGCGAAGCCCTGCTGGCCATGGCGGCGGAAGCACCGGGACTGGCCGAATACCTGTTCAAGCACCTGTCGGAAGGCCTCAACGTCAACAGCGTCGACGGCCGCGCCCGGCTGGCGCGATTGGCGCTCCCCCTGATTCGGCTGCCACGCGGCGAGTTCTACCGCAGCCTGCTGCGCAAGGAGCTGGCCAGCCTGACCCGGCTGGATGAATCCGAGCTGGCAATGCTGGCCAGCGACCCGGAGCCCGCCAGTCGCGCGACGACGCCCCAGGAACCACCGGACCATGATGGCCCGCCGGCCTGGCTCGATGCCGAGCCGGCCTACCCGGAAACCCGTCCGCCCCAGCGCGGCCGGAGCCCGCAGCGTGCCGCGCCGGAGCGACGCCTGCGTCTGTCGCTGGTGGAGCGGCTGCTGCTGATCCTGATCCAGCACCCGGGCGTGCTGAAGGACTGCCCGCTGCCGGCCGGGGTTGAAGAGCTGGAAGAACCGCAGATGGACGTGCTGGTGCAGGTCATCGACCTCCTCACCGAACAGCCGGACCTGCCCGGCCCGGCCCTGCTGGGCGGGCTGATGGCGATGGATCAGGGCGAGCTGATTGCCGAAGTGATCCGCCAGTCCGAACAGGTGCCGGCCAGCGAGGAAGCGGCCCTGAATGACTGGCGCGGCGGCGTCACCGAACTGGAAATCCGCTGGCTGGAATGGTCGCTGGATCAGGCCCGCCATGCCGCAGAGCCGGATATTCACCGGCTGGCCGCGCTGAGCCGACAGTTGTCCGACGCCAGACAGCACCAGCGCCGCCGACTCGACTGATCCGACGCCCCGCTGGCAGCAAAGCCCATTCCCGCCTATAATGCGCGGTTTTCAGCACCCCGAGGGGAACGGCTCTCTGGCCCCGAGGTCAGTGCTGCCACCCCTCTGTTCTCACAGGCATAATTCATGGCATCCGAGAAAGAGCAGCAACAATCCCAGCTGAAACTGTTGATCACCCTTGGCAAGGAACAGGGCTACCTGACCTATGCCGAAGTGAACGACCATCTGCCGGATTCGATTACCGATACCGACCAGGTCGAAGACATCATCCAGATGATCAACGACATGGGCATCCCGGTGGTGGAAAAGGCCTCCGATGCCGAACAGTTGCTGATGGACGAAAGTCCGGACAGCGGTGACGAAGTCGCTGCCGAAGAAGCTGCCGCCGTGCTGGCTGCCGTGGAAAGCGAGCCGGGCCGCACCACCGACCCGGTGCGCATGTACATGCGCGAGATGGGCACCGTCGAGCTGCTTACCCGCGAAGGCGAAATCGAAATCGCCAAGCGAATCGAGGAAGGCATCCGCGAAGTCATGCATGCGATGGCGTTCTGGCCGGGATCGGTGGACGCTGTGGTCGCCGAGTTTGACAGAGTCGCCACCGAGGAACGCCGGCTGTCCGATATCATCGCCGGCTATCTTGATCCGAATGATGACGGCGCCGCTGCCACCACCACCGGCAACAATAACAACAGCGATGAGCCGTCGTTTGCCGCCAAAGCCAAAGCCAAGGCTGCCGCAGAAGAAAGTGACGACGACGATTCCGACAGCGACGATGACTCGGATGAAGATGATGGCAGCCTCGACCCGGTGCTGGCTGCCGAGCGTTTCAACGAACTGAAAAGCCGTCTCGACAAGCTGCAGAAATCGCTGAAGCGCAACGGTCGCGATCACAACAGCAGCGCCAAGGCGCTGGAAGCGATGGCCGAACACTTCACCCTGTTCAAGCTGGTGCCGCGCATTTATGACGAGCTGTTGCGTCATGTCCGCGACAATCTGGACAGTGTGCGCAAGATGGAAAAGGAAATCATGCTCACCGCGGTCAAGCGTGGTCGCATGCCGCGCGCTGACTTCATTGCCACCTTCCCGGGCAATGAATCGAACCTGAAGTGGATCGACGACGTCACCAGCAGCAAGAAATCGAAGGCCTGGGCAGACAGCCTGAAAGCCGTTCGTGATGACATCGAACGCGCCCAGCGCCGTGTCCAGCAGATGGAAGAAAAGTTCGGCATGTCGATTTCCGAAATCAAGGAAATCAACCGCCGCGTCTCCATCGGCGAGGCCAAGGCCCGTCGCGCCAAGAAAGAAATGGTCGAGGCCAACCTGCGTCTGGTGATCTCGATTGCGAAGAAATACACCAACCGTGGACTGCAGTTCCTCGACCTGATTCAGGAAGGCAATATCGGCCTGATGAAAGCCGTAGACAAGTTCGAATACCGTCGCGGTTACAAGTTCTCGACCTATGCCACCTGGTGGAT
>JAGLCJ010000002.1 GCA_023146255.1 Alcanivoracaceae bacterium | reverse complement strand
TGCCTGATTGTTAAAGAGCTGCGGGGTCACCCCCGTCGAGAGAGGCGCCATTCTACTCAGACGACTCTCTCTGTCAAACGTTTTTTGAAAACTTTTTCATTAGATCAGGCTAACCCAGACGCACCCTGGCAATCTGTTTCTTACCCGCCTGCAGCACCGGGCTCTGACCCCGGGAGAGGCGCAGGTCCGGCGCGCATTGCTTGCCATCCACATACACCGCGCCGCGCTCAAGCAGGTCTCGAGCCGCCGCGCTGTTCTTGACCAGCCCGGCCAGACGCAGCACTGCCGCCACCGGCAGATCCTCCACCCCGGCCTCCAGCACCACCTCCACCTCCGGGACCCGATCCGGAATCTCCCCGAGTGCGATCTGGTTACCCGCCGCATTCGGCGCCTGCTCCGCAGCGTCCAAACCATGGAACCGGGTCACCATCTCCACTGCTAACAGACGCTTGGCCTCGCGCGGATCACCAGTCTGCTCCGCCTGCCGGCGCCATTCATTGATTTCGGTCATGGGCCGGGCGCTGAGCAGCTCGAAGTAGCGCCAGACCAACTGGTCGGGCATTGACACCAGCTTTCTGTACATCTCCCCCGGCTGGTCACTGACGCCGATATAGTTACCCAGCGACTTGGACATCTTCTGCACCCCGTCCAGCCCCTCAAGGATCGGCATGGTGAGACAGACCTGCGGCTCCTGGCCGTAATGCTTCTGCAGGGTGCGCCCCATCAGCAGGTTGAACTTCTGGTCAGTGCCGCCAAGCTCGATATCCGCCTGCAGGGCCACCGAGTCATAGCCCTGCACAAGAGGATAGAGAAACTCGTGGATGGCAATGGGCTGCTCTCCGCGAAAACGCTTGCTGAAGTCGTCCCGCTCCAGCATCCGGGCCACGGTGTACTGGCCGGCCAGACGGATCATGTCGGACGCGCCCAGTTTATCCATCCATTCAGAGTTAAATACCACCCGCGTCCGGGCCGGATCCAGAATCTTGAAGACCTGCTCCTGATAGGTGGCAGCATTGGCCAGCACGTCATCCCGGGTCAGCGGAGGGCGGGTCGCGCTCTTTCCTGTCGGGTCGCCGATCATGCCGGTGAAGTCGCCGATCAGGAACATCACCTCATGACCAAGCTCCTGAAACTGGCGCAGCTTGTTAATCAGTACGGTGTGACCCAGATGAAGGTCGGGCGCCGTGGGGTCAAAGCCTGCCTTTATACGTAGCGGCCGGCCGCTCTCCAGTTTGCGGATCAGGTCTTCTTCCTGAATGATTTCCGCGGTGCCACGCCGGATCAGGGCGAGCGCATCTTCCAGCCTGGCCATGTATACTCCCGTCAGCTGTTGAGTAGGGTCGGAAAAGTTGCCGATTGTAACATCTGCACCGCCGCACAGAAGGCCGCAAAGTTGGCCGAAGTGTGCTTTCATCCTATATATTCCGGTCAGTTACCTTGAATAATTCGGCAATCTCTGCAGGATCATGACTAAGCCACTGTCTTTAATAATGTTTTTTCTGACCCGCTTCCCCCGGGTTCATATTGCGGCCAGCCTGAGTCTCGCCGTGCTATTGGGCGCTGCCATTCTGCTCCCGGAGACGGGCTCGTCTGTGCCCAGCCACCTGGAGTCCATGGAACTGACCCTCCCGGAGCTGGAGGATAGTATTGATGTTGCCGATAGCAATCCCGAAACGACCCGGAGCTGGCGCGAGATCAACGTGCGTAGCGGCGATACACTCGGCAAGCTGCTGCGCGACAATGGCATCCCCGCAACTGAGATCCATGCACTGGTCAGCTCCGACCCACTATTGAAGCAACTGGCTAACCTGCGCGTCGGTGATCTGTTGCGACTCGACATTGATGAGCGCGGCAGCCTGCAGGGCATTGAGCACCAGATCAGCCGGGTAGAGATGCTGCGCGGCCAATTTGACGGTGCCCGCTGGCATGGCGAGCATGTGAAACGGGATTACGAGCGCCAGCTCAGTTACGCCGAAGCCGTCATTGAAGACTCTCTGTTTCTCGCCGGCCAGCAAGCAGGCATGACCGACAACCTGATTATGCAGTTGGCCAATATCTTTGCCTGGGATATCGATTTCATTCTCGACATTCGGCGCGGCGATCATTTCCGCCTACTTTATGAAGAGCTGTTACTCGATGGCGAAAAGGTTGGTGACGGCAACATTCTGATGGCGGAATTCTGGAACCGGGACAGAAAAGTTGCCGCATTCCGCTTTGAGACATCAGAGGGTCGTGTTGAGTATCTTGATGCACTTGGCAACTCCATGCGCCGCGAATTTATCCGCACCCCGGTGGAGTTCGCCCGAGTCAGCTCGCGCTTCAACCCCAATCGCCGCCATCCGGTGCTGAATACCATTCGCGCCCACCGCGGCGTTGACTATGCAGCCCCAACCGGAACCCCCATCCGTGCGGCTGGAGACGGGCGGGTGGAGTTTGTCGGCAAGAAAGGTGGTTATGGCAATGTCGTGATCATTCGCCATGGTCAGGCTTACAGCACGCTCTACGCACACATGCGTAATTTTGCCCGCGGCATTCGTTCTGGCTCCCGGGTCAAGCAGGGGCAGACCATCGGTTACGTCGGCATGACCGGCCTGGCCAGCGGCCCACACTTGCATTACGAATTTCTCGTCAATGGCGTGCACCGGGATCCACTGACCGTGCAGCTTCCCAAGGCACAGGGAATTCCCGAGGGAGAACGCAAGGCCTTTCTGGTCCATGTGAACAAGCTGCGCAACCAGCTTGCCCTGTACTCCGATACCAGCACTCTTGCTGCCAATGAAACCCCTTGATGGCCTGTACATTGGCCTGATGTCCGGCACCAGTCTGGATGCCATTGATGCGGTGCTGCTGCATTGCAGCAGTGATCGCATCAGCTTGCGGGGAACTCATAGTCACACCATGCCCTCCGGGCTGAGAGAAAAAATTCTCCAGCTGTGCCAGAGCGGCGCCGATGAAATTGATCGTGCTGGCGTCGTCCATCTCGCATTAGGCGAGCAGTTCGCCGCGGCGTCGCTGGACCTTCTGAACAAAACCGGCACTTCCGCCTCCGATGTCATTGCCATAGGTTGTCACGGTCAAACCATTCGGCACCGCCCGGGAAGCCAAGGCTTCACTGTTCAGATTGGCAGCGCCGACACTCTGGCTGTGCGTACCGGCATCGCTGTAGTTTGCGATTTTCGCAACCGTGACATGGTGCTCGGCGGTCAGGGCGCGCCTCTGGTTCCGGCTTTCCATCGCGCCATGTGGGGCAGCATGTCAGGCACCGCAGTGGTCAACATCGGCGGAATGGCCAACATTACCTGGCTGGAAAATGGCGACGTTACCAGCGGCTTCGACACTGGCCCTGGCAACGTGCTGATGGATGGCTGGATACGGAAACATCGTGGTGAACAGTTTGATCAGGATGGCCACTGGGCAGCCAGCGGCCAGCTGCAACCGGCATTGCTTGAACGCATGCAGCAGGAACCCTATTTCGCCATGCCACCACCGAAGAGCACCGGACGTGAGTTGTTCTGCATGGAATGGTTGAACAGCCATCTGAATGGGGAGTCGCCCGAAAATGTTCAGGCAACGCTGCTAGAACTGACAGCCTGGTCAATTACTGAAGCACTGAGACCGCTGATGCCGGCAAAGGTGTTGGTATGCGGTGGCGGTGCACACAACAAGACGCTGATGCGGCGCATACAAACACTCTGCAAAAACGCCCCGGTGATGCCCACCGATGACGTCGGCCTGAGCGCGGACTGGGTAGAGGGCGCTGCATTCGCATGGCTTGCCTGGGCGCGCCTTAATCAGGTACCGGGCAATGTCCGCAAAGTAACCGGCGCACGTGCCGAGGCAGTGCTGGGCGCGCTTTACTTACCCTGAGCGCCAACAATGCTGCGCCGGTAAGCCGCCGGCGTTGTTCCAGTCCAGCGCTGAAAAGCACGAATAAACGATGCCGGCTCGGCATAGCCAAGCTGCCGCGCCACCGACTCCACTGAAACGCTTCCCGATCCAAGCAACTGCCGGGCCTTGTCCGCTCGCACCTCATCCAGTAACGACCGGAATGAGGTTGCCTCGGCATCCAGCTGACGCCGCAGGGTGCGCTCTGAGACACCAAGTGCCACCGCCACTTCCGCCGCCGAGGGAAAATCATCGCTGAACAAGCCCAGATGGCTGCGCACACGATCGGCCATGCTATCGGCGCTCTGACTGCGACTCTGCAACAGCGCATCACACTGGGCCCGATACATACGGTGCGCAACCGGATCACCGGTTGGCATACGTGTGGCCAGTGGTGCGTTCGGGATCCATATACGTCCCTGCTCGAAGCCGAACTTTACCGGGCAGCGAAAATGGGCTTCATAGGCCGCTGCCTCCAGTGGCATCGGGTACGGCATCTCGATGGCAACGGCATCAAAGTTGGTGCCAATCCCTGTTTGCATGTCACGCAGCAGCTTGATCGTGCCGGACACTTCGCCATCTATCCTGACCCGCCTCACAGCAGCAGGCAGCGGCGGCGGCGTCAGCACCAGCGCACTGATCTTTTCGCCTGGCTCGAAACTGATCCGGCTGAACAGGAATGTCAGATCCTGATAGCGGATACCCTCCTGCACCGCCTGATATGCGTTGTCGCAGGTCATTAGCAGCATGATGAAAGGACCGTACCCGGCCAGCGCAAAATGCTGGCCGATCTTCAGCCCCGCCAGCGGATCGCGAATCTGCATGGCCGCTTCAGTGAGAATACGCATCTCCAGACCGCGGTCGATCTCCGCCCCCGGGTCTATGTTGTCCAGATCAATGCCGAAACGCGCCAGCACCGGGTCAATGTCTTCTCCCAATGCCCTGAAACCCTGCAGCATATAGACCATGCCAAGTATGGAGTGCTTGCTCATAACGGACCGTCGGTGGCCGAAAATATCAATTTATCATGGCAGACTAGCATATACCGGCAACCGTGGAAGCCCCCAGAATGCCCTCCATGGGGACACTCCCTCGACAAGAAAAAATGCCCGTGGAGGCCAGCATGACCAGCAAAGCGCATATTCCCGGTACCACCACTGAAGTTGTCGACGTTGTTATCGTCGGCGCCGGCTTTGGCGGCCTTGGCATGGCAATCAAGCTGAAAGAAAGCGGCAACGACAACTTCGTCATTCTGGAAAAAGACAACGAAGTCGGCGGCACCTGGCGTGACAACAGCTACCCGGGCTGCGCCTGCGACGTCCAATCGCACATGTACTCGTTCTCGTTCGAGGGCAAGCCGGACTGGAGCAAGCGTTATGCGCCGTGGCAGGAGATCCAGCAATATATTCTCGATACCACGGACAAGTATGGCCTGCGTCAGCATCTGCGCTTTGGTCAGGAGGTCGTAGCCGCCAATTTTGACGAAAGCACCGGCCAGTGGACTATCCGCACCAGCAACGGTGACACCCTGATCGCCCGCCACTGGGTGCTGGCCACCGGACCGTTGCATGTCCCCCAGTATCCGACCATCAAGGGTCTGGAAACCTTCAAGGGCAAGGTATTCCATTCTGCCCGCTGGGATCACGACTACGACCTGACCGGCAAGAATGTGGTGTCAATCGGCACCGGCGGTTCTGCGGTGCAGTACTTGCCGGAGATCGCACCGCAGGTAAAGCAGCTGTATGCGTTCCAGCGCTCACCGGCTTGGGTCATTCCGCGCGATGAGCGCCTGTATTCGTCGCTGAGCAAGAAAATGTTCTCCGCCCTCCCGGCGCTGCGTAAATTGCATCGTGCCCGACTGTACTGGAGCAATGAATCGCGAGTCTGGCCGATCTTCAATCCGGCGATTGCCCGCACCCTGCAGAAGCTGGCCGAGGCCTTTATCCGCTTTCAGGTAAAAGACAAGGAAACCGCTCGCAAGCTGACCCCGGATTACACCCTTGGCTGTAAACGCATTCTGATTTCCAACAAATACTATCCGACTTTTAACCGCGACAATGTCGAGCTGGTTACCGATGGCATTCTCGAAGTCCGCGAGAACAGCATTGTCACCAGCGATGGTGTCGAGCGGCCCGCGGATTGCATCATTCTTGGCACCGGATTTATTGTCGACCCGCGCGTCTACATGAAAGATTTCGAACTCACCGGGCTGGGCGGCCGCAACCTGAATAATGACTGGAAAGATGGAGCAGAGGCCTATTATGGCACCACCGTCAGCGGCTACCCGAATATGTATCAGCTGGTGGGCCCGAATACCGCTCTGGGACATAACTCCATCATTTTCATGATCGAGTGTCAGGTGCAGCACATCCTTAACTGCATGAACCTGCTCAAGCAGCAGGGCGGCGATTACATCGACGTGCGTCAGGATGTGCAGGAAAAATTCAATGTCAGGGTTCAGGAAAAACTGAAAGGTACAGTCTGGTCGTCCGGCTGCCAGAGCTGGTATCAACAAGCCGATGGCAAGAATTTCACCATCTGGCCGGCCTCAACCTGGCGTTTCTGGCTGGAAACCCGGGATCTCGCTCCGGGTGCCTATGAGGTAGTGCGCTGCAAGAACAGGGTAACCCGCGGCGAGACAGAGAAGGTCAGCAACTGATCCTGAAAACCAGTAAAAAAGGCAGCTCCGGCTGCCTTTTTTATATCAGCGCGAAGGCAAGCAACGCCGCGCTACTGCCAAGCACCGCACCGGCAAGAATATCGCTGGGGAAATGCACGCCCAGCAGAACCCGGGAAAGCCCGATGGCAATGGCCATGGCAAACACCAGCGGCGCCCAGGCCGGAAAAAATGCTGCCACCGAGACCGCAAAAGCGAAAGCTGCCGCTGTGTGCCCGGAAGGAAAACTGAACCGGTCGGAGGGCCGGATAAATGCCGACAGACTCTCCACCGCGTCGGCGGGTCGTGGCCGTCTGATCATGTTTTTCAGCAATAGATACAGCGGTAGCTCAATCAGGAATGCGCTCAGCAAAAGCTGGGTAAATGCAGCCACCTCGGGGACAGACAGATACCAGAGTAGCGCTGCAACGACTGCGTAGAAGGGACCGTCTCCCAGCCTGGACACCTGTCTGGCAATCCGGGCGATGCGGACGGCGGAGGGGCGACCAAGAAGCCAGTGCATAGCGCGCAGGTCATAGCCGGTCAGTTTGTCGAATGTCTTCTCTCGTTGTGTATTCATGCCGCCATAATCCACCGCCGTCGGGGCGGAAATATGACAACACCACTACGATTTGATGACAGCGCTCAGGGAGACTGGTGCTTCCAGACCTCTTGCAAACGCTGGTCGCGGCCACAACGGGAGCGGTAATAGCTGTAGCGCAGCGGATTACGTTTGGCGTAGTCCTGATGATACTCCTCCGCCGGCCAGAAATTTCCGGCACGGAGAACAAGTGTCGTTATCTCACCGTTCAGTTCTCCCGAGGCGGCCAAAGCCGCCTTCGACGCCTGCGCCAGTTCTTTCTGATTGTCATCAAGATAGAAAATTGCGCTGCGATAGTGATGGCCTCGGTCGCAGAACTGTCCACCGGCGTCAAGCGGATCTACTGTCGGCCAGAATGCCTCCAGCAGACGCGCGTAATTGGTATTCTCAGGATCAAATACCACCTTCACCGCTTCGAGATGGCCGGTGCCACCGCGCGACACCTGCTCATAGCTGGGACGCTCCAGCTCGCCACCAATATACCCCGATGTCGTCGACAGCACGCCGGGGACCTTGTCGAAATCGGCTTCGGTGCACCAGAAGCAGCCACCGGCAAAAATTGCCACGCCCTGCTCCGCTGATTGTTCGGCAGCTACCAACCATGTCGGCAGCAGCATCAACACAGTGAGGAAATATTTCATCACATCACCCCCTCAGCGCTGGCAAGGCTTCGCCCTTGACGATAAAACGCAATGCCACGCCATTGTTACACCAGCGCTCACCCCGCGGGGGCGGACCATCGTTGAAGACGTGACCCTGATGGCCACCACAGCGAGCACAGTGATATTCAGTGCGCGGAAGAATCAGTTTGAAGTCCCGCTTGGTGCCGATATTGCCGACCTCAAGGGGACGAGTGAAGCTTGGCCAGCCTGTGCCGCTTTCAAACTTGTGCTCACTGGAAAACAACGGCAAGTAGCAGGCGGCGCAAATGAACACGCCGTCCCGCTTTTCATCATTCAGGGGGCTGCTGCCGGGCCGCTCCGTGGCTTCGCGAAACAGCACTTGCCAGGCCTCGTCGGAAACCTTGCCGCGCCAGCTGTCGGCAGATACATCCAGCCTGGTCACCGGCGAAGCGGCCCTCGCCAGCATGGCGGGCAAGCCGGCGGAAGCACCGAGCAACAGGGCTTGCTGTAGAAAACGTCGTCGCTGCATGGCTATCTCCTGAACACACGCGGCAGTGAACCGCAGTGACTGTGAGGAACCCATCAAGCCGGTTCCCGGACATCCTGCCTTGCTGATGCCTGAAATCGGGATTTGTTACGAGCGATTCAGAATAACGCCGTTTCTTCTGCTGTCAGGGCACGATGCTCACCGGGCGCCAGCGCAGGATCCAGCGCCAGCAGCCCGATCCGTTCACGATGCAGCGCCTCGACATGATTGCCCACCGCCGCCAGCATCCGCTTGACCTGATGATAGCGGCCTTCATCAATGGTCAGGCGCAGACAGCAGTCATCAAGCTGCTCAACCTGCGCCGGCAGGGTTGGCCGCTCCTCTCCCCGCAACAGCACTCCGCTGCGCAACTGGCCGATCATTTCTCCGGTCAGGGGACGCGCGGTCGTAACGCGATAGACCTTGCTACAGGAAGATTTTGGTGAGGTGATCCGATGCGACCACTGGCCATCTGAACTCAGCAGTAACAGGCCGGTGGTGTCTGCATCGAGGCGCCCGGCAATATGCAGATCCCGGCGCAGCTCGGCAGGAATCAACTGCAGCACCGAGGTGCCGTCACGATCGGAAGTGGAGCTGACCACACCGGCGGGCTTGTGCAGCATCAGATAACGCTGACCGGGCAGGCTGAGCAGCGTGCCACGGCAACGCACCGCCTGACCCGGCTGAAGCTGCAGATTCGCCTTCGGCCGGAGCTCATCATTAACAGTGATCTCGCCACGAGCGAGCAGTATCCTGACCTCGCGGCGCGACAAGCCGGTGGCGTGGGCAATAAAGAAGTCGAGTCTCATACCGGCATTCTAGACTGGCTTAGCGCAGTCGGGTGATAAAAGGCTGAGTAAAATCCGCTACCGGCATATTGTCCGGACCGGCCCGCTCGCGCACGCGCCAGGCATTGGCCTCCAGGCTGACAGCACCCAACCCGTCGCGGCGAAAACCGATGGTCATGAAATGCTCGCGGGTTCGGGCTTTCGGGTAGGCAGACAAGGGGAAGCCCGGCCGGGTAGACACCGCCCAGCTGCCGTTCCGGTAATCCACCGAACTGGCGGACCATCCCAAACGCGCCGCCGTGGCATTGTCCGGAAAACGCTTCGGCTTCAGCTCTGCCGTTGCGGTGGCCACACCATTCAGGCCAGTCAGGTTCGACAGCGGCGAAGAAATAATCTCGATCAACTTGCCACCCTGCTGACCAAGTGACACCGAGGCAATCCGGCCAAAGTGCACATCACCACTGAGCAGCACCACATCGTGCCCACTGCTGGCCAAGGCGCCGAGTAGCGCCGCGTACTGCTCGGGAAAACTGCGCAGGTTTCGCTCCAGCGATTCGTCACCAACAATCAACGGTTGTGGCACCAGCAACACACCGGGGCAATCAAGATTACGCGCCCAGTCGCACAGCCTTGCGAATGATTCCTCGGGAAGAAAGCGCTTGCCGCGTCGATACGAACGCAGGTCCGCGATGCAGAATGAAAGCTCATTGCCGATCGAAAAGGTTTCGACCTGCGCGCTGCGCTGGATATTGCTGACCGCATCGCGCGAAGCCTGAGACCAGGCTCTGCGCACGGGCGACAACTTCAGTGGCAGCAAGGTCGGTAGCAGTGAGTCGTAGAACGGATAGTCATTCCAGTACTCGTGATCGTCCGGCAACATCCAGGTGCCGCCGCGCGTGAAGATGCTGCCTAGCGCCTGCCAGTGAACGGCATAATCCGTGGCAATACGTTCGCGAATTTCTTTCGGAATCAGCGACAGTGAATCGAAGCCGATATCCAGATAAACCTGATCACCACTGAGAAAGGTGATGTCGGGACTGGCATGGCCACCATTCTCGTAAATAGCCTTGTAGGCTGCCGCCGCATGGCCGCCGTCACGGTGATTGTAAAAGCAGCTGCCAAGCCCAACCGTGAAAGGCGCTTCGGTCGGACCGGGGAGCGCATCCGGCAAGGTGCCGAACTCGGCATCGCGCAGGTGCTGCCACAATGGTTGTGATCGCACCCCCGCCAGCGCCTCGATACGTCGCTCGAAGCGCACCCGATACTGCTTCCCGGGTGTCAGTGCGGTTACCGTAACCAACGCCCAGAAGCGCTGATTCATACTGCGAAACGGTCGCTGCCAGTCGCCCCGAACCAGCAGATGCTCTGTTTCCTGCCCCTGATCATCACGGATCACAACTCTGGCATGATCCGGCATTTTCATAAACGGGAACAGCGTTCCCACCCAGATCTCCACCGACGATTGTGTGACCCTGTGAATCACCAGCGACCACTGACTGGTATTGGTATTCAGCACGTCCTGGCTCATCACCATCCTCCCTGGTGCATATTCCTTTACGGTCGGTTACGACCGTATTTGTCATGACTCGACACCCACTCATCAGCGACAATCGCCGCACCGAGTGACAACTCACCACACAATACGACGGCGGCCATAATTTCCGCCAACCGGTTAACCTTGCCGGTGCCATAACAGCCGAGCACTTCGAGACACTCACGCTGTGTCGGCAAGCCGGTACCGCCTCCATATGTCGCCACGATCAGCGCCGGGATCGTCACCGAGACATAGTAATCGCCATTGTCTTTCAACTCGGTATAAACCATGCCAGCGGAAGATTCGGCAACGTTGGCAACATCCTGCCCACAGGCAATAAACATTGCGGTAATGCCGTTGGCAAAATGCGAGCCATTGTTCACTGAACCGGCCAGCATCGCGCCCATATTGGATAACTGACGCTGGTAATGCATCGCCTTGCTGCTGGTGTGCAGCACCTTCTCCACCATCTCCGCCGGCAACGTCAGTTCTGCAACCACCCGCTTGCCACGACTGTGCAATGCATTGACCACGGAATGCTTCTTGTCGGTATCGAAGTTGGCGGCCAGCGTGAAATGCTCCAGACCCGGTGGCTTCTGCTCCAGAATCCACTGACAGGCATGACGGGTCGCCTTGCTGACCATGTTCTGCCCGGCCGCATCACCGGTGGTGTAGTTGAATCGCAGCCAGCGCATCTTGCCCTGAGCGAACTGCTGGATATCACGCAGATGACCGCTTTTTGTGGTTTCCTCTGCCTTCGCCTTGATGGCAAAGAAATGCTCATGCACCCAGCGGCCGAAGTCCCGCGCAGCACGGGCATTCTCGAACACAAACAACGGCGCCCGCTGCATGCAATCATCAATCACCGTGGTAGTTATGCCACCCGCGGCGCTGGCGATACGCATGCCGCGGTTATAGCTGGCCAGCAGGGTCCCTTCGGTGGTCGCCATTGGAATATAGAAGTCACCCTGAGCGTGCTCACCGTTGATGCGCAGCGGCCCGGCAAAACCAAGCGGTATCTGGGCGACGCCGGAGAAGTTCTCGATGTTGCCGGGCAACACTGCCGGGTCAAAGGAAAAGCTGCCTACATGATTCAACCCGGCTGATGTCTTGCCGGTAATGAAGGCGCGGCGCTCAGCGGCCATTTCCGAACTGTAGTCACGCTCTGCATGACGCGGGATCTTGTTGTTCTCTGTCACCGGAGGCTCCGCTCTGCTGGAAAGAGCGGTATGGATAGCATGGCGGCTGCAGTGAAACAACGCGGAATTGACGCCAGCGCGTCAGGATGCGAACAGTTTCAGATCGAGAACGAGGAGCCGCAACCACAGGTCGATGTGGCGTTCGGATTCTGGACGACGAAACGACTGCCCATCAGGCCCTGCTCATAATCCACTTCCGAGCCGCTCAGGTACTGGATACTCATGGCATCCACCAGCAGCGTGACATCGGCGTTATCGACCACGGTGTCATCGTCGTTAACGCGTTCGTCAAAGGTGAAGCCGTAGGAGAAACCGGAACAGCCGCCGCCGGTGATATACACCCGGAGCTTGAGGGCGGGGTTGCCCTCCTCCTCACGCAACTCACGCACCTTGGCGGCGGCACGGTCGGTGAATGTGATAACGGCGGCTTCACTCATGGCAACAATCAGGCTGTCGGCGGGCAGTGCATGGTGTAATACCCGACAAAAACAGTCAAGTATTAAGGCGCCTTCTTGCCGTCCTTGCCATTACCGCCATTGACCTGATCAGGGTGTGGCAGGTGCTTGCGCTCATTCTGACGCACCAGCTTGCCGTCGACCTGCGCCCCCATGACCATCTCGATCAGGGTGTAGTAGACGTTACCCTCGATCACCGCCTTTTCCGCCAGCTCAAGGTGCTCGGAGGCATGCACATCGCCCTCGACCTTGCCGTTGACGACGATCTTCGGCACCCGGATTTCACCCTGAATCTTGCCGCTTTCGCCAATCACCAGACGGCCGCCTTCGGCGCCAACGCTGATATTGCCAATCACGGTGCCAAGGATATGCAGGCCGCCGGTGAACTGGATATCACCACGAATTTCCGCACTCGGTGCGATCAGGGTATGGTTGCTGTAGTTTTCTTTTACCGGTTTTTTATCCCGCCCAAGCACCGCTTCTCTCCTGTAACTGCCAGATATAGGTTTTTTCGGTTTTCTGGTTACGCCGGGCACTGTTGATCGCCTCAACGGTAATCTGCTCCGGAACAATGTCCGCGGGCAAGCGCAATTTCCCGGTCAACTCCTGAAAATAACGGAATCGGAACCGGGTCTCACTGCCTTCCGCCAGCACATCACTGCCGCTGAGCTGCACAGCGTCCTCACCCTTGCGCGCAGCGAGCTTCAACAGCACATCTCCAGCGATATTGTTGCGATTGTCGCCAACCTGGGTCAGCACCAACCGGAAGGCAAACTCACCTTCCGTCGAGGTGGCGGCCAGATCAAACTTCTCGATTCTGAGTCCCTGCTCGACCGAACCCGGCGCCATGACGCTCTTGTAGAACGCCACCGCTTCTTCAAGTTCTGCCAGCTGGCCGCGCAGATCACGAATCTCGCTGCGCACCTGCTCCTGAGCCTGCTGCGACACTTCGGTGCCGGTACGATGCAGTGCCAGCTCATTACGAGCGGCGCGCAAAGCGGTATCCAGCCGGGTAACCTCGGTTGCCAGACGGGCCCGGTCGCGCTCCATTCGGGAGGTGTTCTCGCGTACCGATACCTGCCCGGCAACAAACGCCGCCAGCACCGCCAGAATCACAAACAAGCTGCCATAAACACGCAGCCGGCGCCGACGGCGACGGTCCACCGGCACCAGCACCATGTCATCAACGGAACTTCCCGGTCGTTTCTTCGCCATGATCAGGGCAACAACGCGGCGCCGGTCAAACCGGCATTTTCGGGCAGACCAAACATGATGTTCATATTCTGCACCGCCTGACCGGCAGCACCTTTGGTGAGGTTGTCGATCACTGACAGAATCACCAGCAGGTCGCGACCCTGGGGTTGGTGAATGGCTATGCGGCAGTGATTGGCGCCCTTGACGAAGCGGGTTTCCGGGTGACTGCCCGCAGGCATCACGTCAACAAACGGCTCGTCGGCGTAGCGGGCTTCATAGGCCGCCTGAACATCCTTCAGCGCCGGCGTCTTGCCGGTTACCGGCGCATAGATGGTCGAATGGATGCCACGGATCATTGGCAGCAAATGCGGCACAAAGGTCAGATTGACCGGGCCGCCGGCAATGTCGGCCAGCCCCTGTTCGATTTCCGGCAAATGACGATGGCCGGCAACACCGTAGGCCTTGAAGTTGTCGCTGGCCTCGGCCATCAGCATCGGCACCTTGGCCTGCCGGCCAGCGCCGCTGATGCCTGATGCGCTGTTGGAGATCAGCCGGTTATTGTCGGTCCAGCCATTTTCCAGCAACGGCAGCAGACCAAGCTGCACCGAGGTCGGATAGCAACCCGGGCAGGCCACCAGCCGGGCATCACGAATCTTCGTCCGATTCACCTCCGGCAGACCGTAAACCGCCTCGCCGAGCAGCTCCGGGCAGCCATGCGGCTCGCCGTACCATTGGCTCCACAGTCCGGCATCACGAATACGGAAGTCGGCAGACAGATCCACCACTCGCACCTTTTCCGCCAGCAACTCCGGCATCATTTTCATCGCCACATTGTGCGGGGTGGCAAAAAACACCAGATCACAGCTGGCCAGCAGCTTCACGTCCGGCACCGAAAAGCGCAGGTCATAATGGCCGCGCAGGTTCGGGAACATGTCTGCCACGGCGACGCCATCCTCGGAACGGGAGGTAATGGCCACCACCTCGGCCTGCGGATGGGCAGCAAGCAGACGCAGAAGCTCGACGCCGGTGTAGCCGGTGCCACCGACAATACCGATCCGCAACCGCGACGGGGCTGACGCCATGACCTGCTCTCCAGAAAAGACGAGTGAAAGGAGGGGCATGATAGGAAGGCAGCCCCGGCCCGGCAACCCGCCAGTTGCACAGATGTGATGCCGATAGCTTTGCTATGATGTCCGCCCCCAGCCGGAGACGCTTATGTACCTGTGGATCAAAGCCCTGCACCTGATCTCGGTGGTGACCTGGTTCGCCGCCCTGTTTTACCTGCCGCGCCTGTTTGTTTATCACGCCATGGCAGAAGATCAGGTCAGCCGCGAGCGCTTCAAGGTGATGGAGCGCAAGCTCTATCGCGGCATCATGACGCCGTCGATGATCGCCGTGCTGGTATTGGGTGGCTGGCTGCTTTACCTGAACCCGGGCCTGATGAAGATGGGCTGGATGCATGCCAAGCTGGCCCTGGTATTCCTGCTGATCGGCTACCACCACGTCTGCCTCGCCTTCATGAAAAAGTTCGCCCGCGACGCCAATAGCAAAAGCCATGTGTTCTACCGCTGGTTCAACGAGGCCCCGGTACTGATCCTGATTGCGGTGATCTGCCTGGCCGTGGTGAAACCGTTCTGAGGGCACGAAAATGAAGCCGAACGTACTGGTGATTGCCGGCCATGATCCTTCCGGGGGCGCCGGCATCCATGCCGACATCGAAGCTATCCACAGTCTTGGCGGCCTGCCGGCGACCCTGATTACCGGCCTGACCGTGCAGAACAGCCAGAACGTGCGTGGCTTCGAGCTGGTCAACGTAGACCTGCTCGAGCGTCAGGCCGAAGCCCTGCTCGATGACATGAATTTTCAGGCAGTAAAAATCGGCATGACCGGCAGCCCGGCCATCATCCGTTTTATCGCCCGACTGCTCGATCAGCTGCCGGGCGTGCCAGTGGTGCTGGACCCGGTGCTGGCGGCGGAAGCCGGCGGCAGTCTCGGTGCCCAGTCGGTGCCGGAAGCCCTGTTGGAGCACCTGTTCCCGCGCGCCACGGTGGCCACCCCGAATCTGCCTGAAGCGGAGCGGTTGGCTGGCGTCACTGGCGTGCAGGCGGCCGGTGAAGTATTGCTGCGCTCCGGCTGCCCGGCGGTGCTGATTACCGGCACCCATGACCAGACCGAGGCGGTCCATAACCACCTGTTCAGCGCTGAAGGCGTTGGCGACTGGAGCTGGCCGCGCCTGCCCGGCAGCTTCCACGGTTCCGGCTGCACCCTGGCCTCGGCCTGCGCCGCCCGGCTGGCCCACGGCATTGCCCTGGAAGAGGCGCTGACCGAGGCGCAGGACTATGTCTACCGGACCTTGCAGAACGCCTGGCAGGCCGGCCGTGGCCAACTGATTCCCGACCGCCGTGGCTGACATCCGCGGCCTGTATGCCGTTACCGACCCGACGCTGATTCCGGCCGGGCATTTGCTGGCCGCCTGCGAAGCCGCCCTGCGCGGCGGCGCCCGGCTGCTGCAGTACCGCGACAAGCCGGCCAGCCAAAGCGAGCGGCGGGCGCGGGCCGCCAGCCTGCGCGACCTGTGCCGCGACCACGGCGCCGTGCTGCTGATCAATGATGACCCGCAGCTGGCCGCCGACATCGGCGCCGGCGGCGTTCATATCGGCCAGTCCGATGGCGGTATCCAGCGCGCCCGGCAGTTACTCGGCCCCGACGCCATTATCGGCGTCACCTGTCACAGCAATCCTTATCTGGCAAGGGATGCCGCCGAAGCGGGCGCCAACTACGCTGCCTTCGGCCGGTTCTATCCCTCACACACCAAGCCCGGCGCGCCACAGGCAGAGCTATCCATACTGGCCACCCCGCTGGCGCTGCCCAAGGTGGCCATTGGCGGCGTCACCCCGGATAATGCGCCCGCCCTGATTGCCGCCGGCGCCGATGCCGTGGCAGTGATCCACAGCCTGTTTTCTGCGGCGGACATCGAGGCGCAAGCCCGGCTGTTCGCCAATCTGTTTTCTCCGAAGGAGCCATCATGAGCCGCATTCATTCCGAAGACCTGTTCCGCAAGGCGCAGCTGCACATCCCCGGTGGCGTCAACTCGCCGGTCCGGGCATTTCGCGGCGTCGGCGGCCAGCCGGTGTTTTTCCACCGGGCCGAAGGCCCCTACCTGTTTGATGAAGACGACAACCGCTACATCGACTACATCGGCTCCTGGGGGCCGATGATTCTCGGCCACGGCAATGCCGAGGTGCTGGCCGCCGTCAATGAAGCCGCCCGCAATGGCCTCAGCTTCGGCGCACCGACTGCTGCAGAAGTAGAAATGGCCGATCTGGTCTGCGAACTGGTGCCGTCGATGGACATGGTGCGCATGGTCAGCTCCGGCACCGAGGCCACCATGAGCGCCATCCGCCTCGCCCGTGGCTATACCGGCCGCGACACCCTGATCAAGTTCGAAGGCTGCTACCACGGCCACGCCGATTCCCTGCTGGTCAAAGCCGGCTCCGGCGCCCTGACCCTTGGCGTGCCCAGCTCGCCGGGCGTGCCGGCGGCACTGGCGGAACATACCCTGACGCTGGAATACAACAATGCCGCCCAGGTCGAAGAGACGTTCGCGAAGATGGGTGACCAGATCGCCTGCGTGATCGTCGAGCCGGTGGCCGGCAATATGAACTGCGTGCCGCCGATGAATGGCTTTCTGCAGACCCTGCGCAAGTGCTGTGACGAGCACGGCACGGTACTGATTTTTGACGAGGTCATGACCGGCTTCCGGGTGGCGCTGGGCGGTGCCCAGTCGCTCTACAGCATTACCCCGGATCTGACCACGCTGGGCAAGGTGATCGGTGGCGGCATGCCGGTCGGCGCCTTTGGCGGCAAGCGCGCGATCATGGAATATCTGGCGCCACTTGGCCCGGTTTATCAGGCCGGCACCCTGTCCGGGAATCCGGTGGCCATGGCTGCCGGTATGGCCACCTTGAAGCAGATCCGTGAGCCCGGCTTTTTCGACGAGCTCGGTCGCCTGACCACACGCCTGACCCAGGGGCTGGAAACCATGGCCCGGGAAAAAGGCATCGCCATGACCACCAATCAGGTCGGCGGCATGTTCGGCCTGTTCTTCACCGATCAAACCCGGATTGCGTCACTGAACGATGTAATGAATTGCGATCAGGAACGCTTCAGGAAATTTTTCCATGCCATGCTCGATCACGGCGTCTATCTCGCGCCGAGTGCGTTCGAGGCCGGCTTTGTCTCGATCACCCATACGGATGCAGTGATCGATGACACGCTGGAGCGCGCGCGGGAGGCCTTTCGGGCCCTGTAGCAGCATTCACGCCAGCGCTGTCGCGGGGAGCATGTTGCGCCACAACAACAATGGAGCCGCAGCGAACGTTGACCTGAGCGGTGATTGGCGGCACGGTTACGCTGTAACAAGGCAGCCGCTTGAGCATCCATGCGGCATCCTCCGCCACGGATGGAAACAGGGCCGCATGTGACTTCCTCTCTGCCTCAGGATTTCAGTCAACGTCTGCCGCAACGATTCAGTTCGGTGCGGCAGCATTCTGTCGACTACTGTGCACCGCTGCAGCCGGAAGACTGCAACCTGCAGGCGATGCCGGAAACCAGCCCGGCAAAATGGCATCTGGCTCATACCAGCTGGTTTTTCGAAACCTTTCTGCTGAAACCCTACCTGCGCGGCCATCAACCTTTTAACGACCGTTTCGAGTATCTTTTCAACTCCTACTACAACGGCGTTGGCGCCCAGTATCCGCGCGCCAGGCGTGGGCTGCTGTCGCGTCCGTCACTGGAAGAAGTGCTGCACTATCGCGCCCATGTCGATCAGGCCATGGCAACCCTGCTGTCGCAGGTCGATCATCCGGCACGGATGGAGATCGTCCGCCGCACCGAGCTCGGCCTGCACCATGAATATCAGCATCAGGAACTGTTCTTCACTGACATCAAGTACAACCTCTCCTGCAATCCGCTGGCGCCACAGTATCGCCCACATCAAACACGCCAATCTGAAGAAAGCATGGCCACCGCAGCCGCAAGTGCCATTCACTGGCAACGCTTTGACGGCGGGCTGATCAGCATCGGTAGCAATGCTGATGACGGTTTCGTTTTTGATAATGAAACGCCCGCACATCAGCGTTTTCTGGCGCCGTTCCAGCTCGCTTCCCGGCCACTCTGCAACGCCGAAGTACTCGCATTCATTGACGACGGCGGCTATCAAACAGCATCACTCTGGCTCGCCGATGGCTGGGCCAGAGTGCAGCAGGAGCAGTGGCAACATCCGCTTTACTGGCAACACAGCGAGGATGGCTGGCAGGCATTTACCCTGCACGGTTTGTCGTCACTCAACCGCGCCGATACAGCAGTCCATCTCAGTGCCTATGAAGCCGACGCCATTGCCCGCTGGCTCGGCGCCCGTTTGCCGGATGAAGCCGAGTGGGAGCTGGCGGCGCGGTCATTGCCAGTACAGGGCCACTTCGTTTCCAGCAATGGCTTACTGCAGCCGGGACCGGCGGATGACATACCATTGTCACAGCTGTTCGGCAGCGTTTGGGAGTGGACTTCTTCCAGCTACGCCCCTTATCCGGGCTATCGCCCGGCAGTGGGCGCGCTGGGTGAATACAACGGTAAATTCATGTGCAACCAGTTGGTTCTGCGCGGCGGCTCCTGCGTCAGTGATCGCCAACAACTGCGACCTGGTTACCGCAACTTTTTTTACCCGCCGGACCGCTGGCAGTTCAGCGGCGTGCGACTCGCCAGGGATGGAGACAGCAGATGAACAGTCCACAGAAGCAGGCCCGCTTTCATTATCAGGACCTTGGCCCGGCCAGCAGCAACAGTCGTGACGAAATTCTTGCTGGACTGCAGGAGACGCGCAAACGTATCAGCCCGAAATATTTCTATGACGATACCGGGTCACTGCTGTTTGAGGAGATCACCCGGCAACCAGAGTATTACCCGACGCGCACGGAACGACGCATTCTCAGCGAGCATGCCAGCGACATGGCGACGGCAATCGGAACCGGCACGGTACTGATGGAACCGGGAGCAGGCAGCTGTGAAAAAATCCGGCTGCTGCTGGATGCCCTCAAGCCGGCAGCCTATGTGCCCATGGATATTGCCGGTGAGTTTCTGCAGCGCTCTGCCAGCGGACTACAGCGGGAATTTCCCTGGCTGCGAATCGCTGCCCTGCGCGCCGACTTTGCTGCCATGCCGTCATTACCGGCAGACCTGCCGGCCGGCCCCCGCACGCTGTTCTACCCGGGTTCGACTCTGGGCAACTTCTCACCACTGCAGGCCACCGGCTTTCTGCGTCATGCAAAGCGCCTTGTCGGCACCGAGGGCAAGCTGCTGATCGGCATCGATCTGCACAAGGACCGTGCGATTCTGGATCGCGCCTACAATGACCGTGCCGGTGTGACTGCGCGATTCAATCTCAATGCACTGGAACACCTGAACCGGATCCTGCCGGCGGATTTTCGAACACAGCAGTTTCAGCATCTGGCGTTCTATAACGATACCTGCCAACGCATTGAGATGTACCTGGAAAGCAGAATTGAACAAACCGTCATCGCTGCAGGCAAGCGCATTCATTTCCTCGCCGGCGAAAGGATTCACACGGAAATTTCCTGCAAGTATTCGCTGGAGAGCTTCACCGCGCTGGCCGCAGCGGCAGGTTTGCATGTGCGAGAATGCTGGCGGGATGGCGACAGTCTTTTTGCGGTATTCCTGCTTTCTGCAGGCAGCTGCTAACTCTGGGTCAATGGAATCATCTGCGGCATGCTGGCGGGAATCTGCCGGGCCCCTTGCTGCCACTGCTCCAGCAACCAGTCTGCATGCGCAATCATGGTAGGGCGGAGCCAGCGCGGAATGTCTTCCACGGCCCAGATACCAGCAAGCCGGAAGCGGGCGCAGCCAGTGCAATCCTGAAGGCAGAAACGACGTTGGTAGACCGGCCCGGTACCCTGCTCCTTCGGGCTTTGGCACTGTTCCATGTGTGGGCAACGCATCAGCTGGTCTCGGCGTGAAAGGCTGCTCAGAGTACGATCATTCCGTTCATGCGAACAATGCTGTCAAAATGATTTCATTGGGTACTAACGTTCTGAAACCATGATATTTATTTGCAGTCACTTGCCGCCAAGAGGTGGCCGTACCAGGCCCATCTGCCGGCTGAACATAACCAGCAGTCCACCCAGTACAAACATGACCACTCCGTAAACCGCGCTCGGCACCGACATCTCGTTCGAATGCAGCAGAGTCAGGGTAATCATCAGGCCGAGGGTGGCATTTTTCAGACCCAGCTCAATGGCGATGGTAAACGACTGCTTCAGATCCAGACCGAGCAGACGACCTCCGCCAAGACCAATCGCGATGCCGATAATATTCAATGCCACAGCGATGTAGGTGCCATCACGCGCCAGCGTCACGACACGATCGCCGAGCGATAGCAGGATCGCGACGATCACCAGCACCAACACGGTCATGCCGAAAGCACCGACAAAACGCTCGGCTCTGGCGGCAAAAACCGGGGTCCATTTGCGCAGCGACATGCCAATCAGCAACGGCACGATAACAATCACGATCAGGGAGATGATGGTTCGCCCCACCGGCAACTGAATAGCAACACTGGCATCCTGAAACGCATCCAGTGCCAGCCCGGCAAACAGCGGCAAGGTGACAATAGCAACCAGACTGGCCAGCACCGTAAGTACCACCGACAAGGCCACGTCACCGCCACCAAGATAGGTAAAGATATTCGAAGTCGTACCCCCGGGGCAGGCGGCGATAATCACCAGCCCCACTGCCAGCAGCGGGTCGAGCTGCATCACCCAGGCCAGTGCAAATGCCGCCAGCGGCACGATCAGCACCTGCGCGACCAGGCCAAACAGGGTTGCCTTCGGCGCAATCAGAACCTCGCGAAAATCCTTCGGAGTCAGGGTCAGCCCCATGCCGATCATGATCAGGAACAGTGCCGCCGGTAGTCCGATATCGACCAATCCACCCTGCATGCACGTCTCCCGCTTTTTTATTATCGATTCAGCCTGAGTGGCGCGTCACGCCATCGTTATCCGCCGCCACGGTCTGGCCTGTTCGATTTCGAAGGCCAGCTCCAGCAATGTACGCTCCGCGCCGTGTGCTGACGAGAACTGCACGGCGATCGGCAGACCTTTTTCCGACTGACCCACGGGCAGGGAAATAGCCGGGCTGCCGCTGGCGTTGTTCATCGGCGTAAAGCTGACGTAATTCATCATCCGCTCGAACAGCTCATCGAACGGTACTTCCGGGCTGATATAACCAATCTCGGGGGTGACATGGGCCAGCACCGGCGACAGCACCGCATCATAGTTGCGCATGACCTTCTCATATTGCTGCCAGGTGCGCTGCAGACGCATCAGCACCACCGGCAAGCGCCAGCCACGCTTGCGGAAACGCTCTGCCAGCCCCTTGCTCAAACCATCAAGCTGCTCGGCATCAAAGCCCTTGCCAAAACTGTGCTGACCGAAGCGGCTGGCCATAAAGGCAAGGAAGCCCCAGTAATCGGAAAAATCATCGACGAACGAAGGTTTCACCGGCAACGGCATCGGCTCGACAAGATGACCAAGACTCTCCAGCAAGGCCACCGTCTGCTCCACCGTGGCGCGGGTCTCCGGGCAGGTCTGGCCGGTAAGAGAATCCATAATCAGGCCGATTTTCAGGCGCTTCTTGCCAGGCCCCTCTACCAGACCGACCTGCGGCAGTTTGCGGTTTTGCCAGTACTGTTCAGCACCGGCAAAGAAGTGTGCGGTATCACGCACCGAGCGGGTGACAACGCCATCGCAAACCACATTCACCGGCAGAGTCTTCGACATCTCGTTGGTGACAAAGCGGCCGCGGGTGGACTTCAACCCGATCAGGCCACAGCAGGCCGCCGGAATCCGGATCGAGCCGCCGCCATCATTGGCATGAGCGATCGGCACCGCTCCCGCCGCCACCAATGCTGCCGAACCGCCGGAGCTGCCACCACAGGAATGATCTGTGTGCCAGGGATTGCGCGTCGGCGCGGCGCCCTCGTATTCGGTGGTGCCGTTAAAGCCGAATTCCGGCAGCGTGGTTTTGCCAAGCAGAGTGAAGCCCTGAGCCAGATACTGTTTGGCAAACGCGCCATGCTTCAGTGCCGGCGTCGCCGGCACCGCGCGCGAGCCATGCCGGGTTGGCAGGCCGGCGATGTCGGTGTTGTCCTTGATAAAGGTGGGGACGCCAGCGAACACGCCGGTGGCATTCCCGGCCGCACGCTCTCTGGCTTGCTCATAATCCGCCACCTGCACCGCATTCAGGACCGCGTTGACCTTCTCGACTCTGGCGATCGCGGCATCCGCCAGCTCCCGCGGACTGACTTCGCCACGGCGGACCAGCTCGGCCAGTGCTACAGCGTCGTGGTCAGCAAGCAGATCATCACCAAAAGCATGAATGCGGTTCTGGGACATTACGGACTCCTGTGAGGTGCATGGCACCATATTTGTACGATAGTGCAAGAATGGAACCACAGCAGCGGCCGACAGGGAAGCCGGAGCCCGCGTTTTGGCCCGTCACAACAGGTCGCGCTGGGCATAGACCACCTGCCAGGCCTTGCCCTGCTTCTGACTGATCTCGGTTTCAAAGTAGAACTTCAGCCTGCGTCGGTCGTCCGGCTTGTCTTTCAATGCGGCGCCAATAATGAAGTGGACCAGATCATCGATCTTCATCACGCCGTCGTTGTAGTAGAACGCGTAGACGCTCAGCGCATGGGCAACGTTGATGGCCTCGGCGGTGGAAAGCGCCGCACCGGCCAGCCGGTGGGTGCTACGACCATCCAGCGACTGACCACTACGCAGTTCGTGAAACATGGTCACCAGCACCTCGATCACCTCCGCGGCCGGAGTGATATCAATGCCCGAATTCCGGTTCAGCATCGCCAGCTCTTTCATCACCACGTCAATCTCGTCCTGCAGGTGGCGGATCGGCCGGATGGTTTCGAAGTTAAGGCGGCGACGCAGCGCCACACTCATCTTGTTAACACCTTCGTCGACACTGTTGCTGGTGGCAACAATATTGAAGCCGGCGGCGGCATAGAGAATGCCGTCCTCATCACCGAGTTCGGGAATGCTGATGATCCGTTCTGACAGCACTGACAGGATTGCGTCCTGAAGACTTTGCGGACAGCGGCTCAGCTCCTCGAACCGCACCAGCTTGCCGTCGCGCATGCCGCGATAAAGCGGCCCGGGAATCAGCGCTTCCTTGCGCATACCGGTGCGCGACACACGGGCATGATCCCAGTCATACAGCAGCTGGCTGACCGAGGTCACTGCGCTTCCCTGAATCACCAGAGTGGAATCGCCGGACACCGCCGCCGCCAGCAGTTCGGACACCCAGGACTTTGCGGTACCCGGTTCGCCAACCATAAAGCAGCCGCGGTTGGTGCACAGGGAAATAACGATACGTCTGACCACACCCGACTCGGCAACAAACTTGCGCGCCACCTTGATGCCATCGTCGCCACTAATGAACTTTTCAACCGCAATCGGCGACATCCGCCAGCCCGGTGGCACCGGAAATTTATCCCGCTGCCGCAAACGCTCAAGCTCCTCGGCGAAACGCACTTCTGCCGGGATACGCTGTACCCGCTCCGCTGGTTTCATCAGCTCTCCCTCACGCCGCCACGCACTTCCGGCGCCATCCGCTCTGCCGGTAGCAGGCGCGGCAGCTCTGACATCGGAATCACGCCCTGCACTACCAGATCGATGGCGCTATCACGCATCGTTACCAAGCCGGCATCCAGTGCCCGCCAGCGCAGCTCACCAAGCGGCGGCTGATGATGTCGCGAAAATCCGCATTGACCTGCATAAACTCGACCACTGCCACGCGACCTCGGGTACCGCGCTGGCTGCACTGGTTGCAGCCCTTGCCGGCATAACATCGAAAGTTGGCGGGAACTTCCTCAGGAAACAACTCATGCAAGATTTTCTCATCAGGCTGCACTTGCTCTCGGCAGTGCGGACAGATTCTTTTCGCCAGACGCTGAGCAATCACTGCAAGCAACTCACTGGCAATGGAGTTTCGATGCAATCCAAGGTCATACAAGCGTTGAACAGCATCCACCGCGTCATTGCAGTGCAGGGTCGATAACACCAGATGACCGGTTTGCGATGCCCGCACCGCCTCCAGCGCTGTTTCGGTGTCACGAATTTCCCCGACCAGAATCACATCCGGATCCTGCCGGACAAAGGAGCGCATGGCATCGGCAAAGCCAAAGCCGATCTTGGTTCGCACCCGGGTCTGCTGAATATTATCGATGGCATACTCAATCGGATCTTCAACGGTGATGACCTTGCGCCGGCCGTCGTCCGCCAATTCCTGCAGGCCTGCGGAAAGCGTGGTCGACTTGCCGGAGCCGGTTGGCCCGACAATCAGTACAAGCCCGGCCGGGTTATCCAGAAGCCGTCGGTACTGCTGCGCCACTCGCGGCGCCAGCCCGAGCTCATGGAGGTTCATGGCACGCCCGCTTTGCGGCAGCAGACGAATGACCACATGCTCGCCATGCAGGGACGGTTGGGTCTGGATGCGAAGATCATAAGTGGTTTGACCCACCTTCAAACGCGAACGCCCTCCCTGGGGCAATCGGCGCTCGGCGATATTCAGTTCAGCACGGGTCTTGATCACATTGACAACACCGGCCATCTCGACCGGGGTCAACTGATAGTGTTCAAGATCAAACAGCTCGCCATCTACCCTGAGCCTGACGCGAACACGCTGCTGGTAGCGCTCGATGTGTATATCACTGGCCTTTTCACTGACGGCATCAAGCAGAATTGCCTCATAGACCGCCACAAGATAGGGACTTATGTGATTATCAAGATCCTCGGCAAAATCATCATGCTCAGCCCCGGCCGCCGCTGGCGGTGCTGCCGCAGGCGCCTTCTCCAGCGGTCTGGCGCCCTTCTCGATAATGTTGATAGTCGACCAGAGCCGTCGGTAATCCGTCGGCGTAACCAGAATTCTGACCACTGCGGTACCGGGGTACATGGCCTCAAGCGCATCGGTCTGGGCATCAGGGTTATCTGAAGCAATCAGTATTTTGCCATCCCTCTTCACAATCGGGATAAGTCGATAGTGATCAAGAAAGGTGCGAGAGAAGTGTCGGAATAAACTCCGATCAATTTCCGGGAACAGCTTTTCTGCTTCTTCAAAGCGGACACCAATGCGTTTGGCCAGTGCCCGATAAACCGAAACTTCGTCGCCACCGAGATGACGCTGAACCACGGTCATCAACGGCAGATCGAGGCGGCCAGCTTCCTCTTTCGCAGTTTGAAGCAGTCGATCATCAACCAGCCCCATGTCAATCAGCGCTTCACTGATATCACCACTGAAGTCTACCGGACCGAGATCCTGACGATGCAACTTGCCAGTCTGGTCGTACCCACAGGACTCGAGAATGGCCCAGCGGCCATCACTATGCTGCAGACGAATCAGAACGCCGCCCTCAACAAGCTGCTTCATCAACTGATCAATGTCATCAATGCTGCAAAGCGCAATAATCCGGTCGTAGGGCGCTCGGTCCGACGCACCATCAGCACCCTCGCCGACCCGCAAGGTCAGGTTGGCCGGCTTGAATGCAGCAATATTTTTTCTGGCGATATCGGCAATGCTGCTATCGCGCTCGATCACCAGCAGGCTTGCCACCAGCCGCGACAGGATCATCGCCAGATAGCCGGAGCCTGCGCCAATCAGTAGCACGCGGTCAGTCTCTCGCAGCACCGGTATACGCGACAGAATCGACTTGATCGTGGCCCGCGACGGGATACTGTGACCGGACATCATGTCGCCAAGATCGGACGAGGCAATGAAAGCGCTGCGCGGGATCGCGTAGATCGCCTGCATCAGGCGGTTATCAGGCTTGCCAGACATCAACTACCCCGGACATGGTCAACAGCACCTATCATGCCCTGAGAATAGCGTCTTGGCAGCAGAATAGAATGACCGGGGTCAGTGTCTGCCGGTATTACTGGCGTCGCATCAGCATTTCAGCTTCGAGACGGGCGCGCGCCGCGCCCTGCTCATTGCCCTGACGCGCTCTCGCCGTAGCGATCAATTGCCACAGGGCTGCCTGGTAGGCCGGTCGCTTCGGCGCCAGCCGCAGTGCTCGCTGCGCCATCACCTCGGCAGTTTGCGGGTCGTCCTCGCGCAAGCGCAGCTCAGCCAGTTCCCGATATAACCAGGATGATTCCGGCTGCATATACAGGGCCCGCTCAAGATAACGACCAGCCGCCGACAGCTGGTTATGCTCCCTCGCCGTTACCGCTTGCTGCCAGAGGGTCTCCGCCGCACTGCCCTTTAACGGATCCTCCGGTGGCATCCCCATGGGCGCCAGCGGGTCTGTCATTCGGCTCGCACAGGCTGCCAGCATCAGTGACGCCGACAACAGAATCAGTCGAACAAACCTTTGAACCATTTCCTGATGCCTCCGGGTACCGACTGAACCTTGCCACAGGCACTGGTCTGCTGCGGGATCGATGCGGTCATCAACGGGTATTCGCGGGCGCCATCACAGCCCTTGCCGCTGAGTCGCTCGCCATCCGGGTCCAACCATACCAGCTCGACACCAGTTGGTGGGGCCAGTCGCATCGGCCGTTGTGGCAGCGCCGCCATGATGCTGGTCCAGATGCGTAGCGGGCCACTGCTACCGGTAAAACCGGTATCACCGTTGTCGTCACGACCAAGCCAGACCAGCGCCAGATGACTACCGCTGAAACCGGCAAACCAGGCATCGCGCTGGCCGTCACTGGTACCGGTCTTGCCCGCCACCACCAGTTTTTCCGGCAGCTGCGCGACCGCATAACGACCGGTGCCCTGGGTCATGGCCTGACGCAACGCCCACTGCAACAGATAGGCCGGCTCCGGATCAATCACCTGCTCCGGACGCACCGGATAGCGGGCCAGCGGCTGACCGTGACGATCCAGTACATCGGTGATCGAGCGTAACGGGGTGCGCTGACCACCGGTGGCGATGGTCTGGTACATCACCGCCGTTTCAAACGGGCTCAGGTTCAAACTGCCAAGAAAAATACTCGGATAGGGAGGAATCCGGCTCTGTACACCAAGCTTCTGGAAGGTTCGGATCACCTCACCGAGACCGGCATCCAGACCGAGGCGGGCAATCGCCTGATTACGTGACTGGGCCAGCGCATCGGTCACCGCCATGGCGCCGAGTGACTGATTATCAAAGTTTTTTGGCTGCCAGACCTGGCCATCTTCCATGCGCACTTCAAACGGACCATCCGTCACCACACTGCCGAGATGAAATTTTGCCGGCTGCTGCAACGCCGCCAGCACCACCGCAGGTTTGGCCAGCGAGCCAATCGGCCGCTGCGCATCCAGCGCCCGATTGAAACCGGCGCTGCGCGGTGACTTGTCACCCACCAGCGCCAGCACATCGCCCTGATCCGGTGCGGTAATAATCACCGCGCCATTCAGCTCCTTGTGCGGAGTCAGAAAATCACTGAGCTTCTGCTCCGCCACCAGCTGTGCCAGCACATCCAGCGTCGAGTGGATGATCAATCCTTCCGAGGCGAGGATATGCGGCGGGTAATCGCGCGCCAGCTGGCGCCGCACCAGATCGATAAAATGCGGGAAGGCGTAGAGGGCCGAACCGCCTTTCGGCACCACATCCAGTGCTTTGTTGCGGAAGTGACTGAGCACTTTCTCATCGAGCAAACCCTGACTGGCCGCTGCCTGCAACACGATATCGCGACGTTGCCGGGCGCGCTCGGGATGGCGGCGCGGATCATAGTAACTGGGACCTTTCAACAAACCGATCAGCATGGCGAACTGATGCGGCTCCAGCTCTGCCAGCGGACGGCCAAAATAGAATTGCGCCCCCAGTCCCATACCATGAATGGCGCGACCACCGTCCTGCCCGAGATAGACCTCGTTAAGGTAGGTCTCGAGAATCTGCGCTTTGCTGTAGTGCAGCTCCAGCAATAGCGCCATCGGAATTTCGACCAGCTTCCGCGACAGGGTACGCTCGCGGGTCAGCCAGAAATTTTTCACCAACTGCTGGGTCAGGGTACTACCGCCCTGCTCCATCTCGCCGGCTCGCAGATTGGCGAACACCGCGCGCATCAGGCCACGGATGGAAATACCATGATGCTCATGAAAGCCACGATCCTCAGTGGCCATCAGCATATGCACCAGCAGCGGCGGCACTTCCTCGAGCTTCACCAGCACCCTGTCTTCACTGTGACCGGGGTGAATGCTGCCGATCTGCAACGGCTCGAGACGGGCTACCGGCACCGGCCGGCCACTACCGTCGGTCAATTTGCCAATACGGGGCCCATCAATGCGCAACCGCACCAGCTGTGCCGGTTCGCCGCCATCGCTATCCCGAAAGCCGCGGGTATGCAGCAGCACGCCGCCATCGAAACGGGCATAGCTGCCCGGCTCGCGGGCGGCACTGTCGGGCCGGTAGCGCAGTAGCGACAACAGTTGATCGAGGTTCTGCCCGGTCATCTCGCGGCCGCTGTAGAGCTCCACCGGTCGGGCATAAACACGGGCTGGCAGCTGCCACTGATGATTGTCAAAGCGCTGGCGGATGCGGGCATCGAGCCACGCCAGACCAAGCAAACTGATGACCAGTCCCACCAGCAACAACTGCCAGAGCAGCCGCCGCCAGCGGATGCCTGCAGCCACGGACGTCCCTGCCGATGCCCTTCGGCTCGGGGATTTCTTCTTTACCGGAGATTTTCTCGATGCACTCATGGGCCGGCAGTATATAGCAGCGGCGGCCCGCCGGCCGCGACACAATCGAGGCACGCCCTGAATGCCGGCGACCTTCACGTTTGGCAATGGACCCTGCCATCACCATAATGTTCGCTCTTTGCTTACAGGAACCCTGACTCATGACCCAGCGCTACGACATTTACGCCATTGGCAACGCCCTCGTTGATACCGAAGTCGAGGTCAGCGATGCCTTCCTTGAGCGCATGGGCATCGGCAAGGGCATGATGACGCTGGTTGATGAGGCCCGTCAGCACGAGCTGGTCGCCGCGCTCAACAGTGACGGCCGGATTCATAGACGCGCCAGCGGCGGTTCAGCCTGCAACACCGCAGTCGCGGCGCAGTACTTCGGCGCCCGCACTTACTATGCCTGCCGAGTCGCTGATGACGACACCGGTCACTTTTTCGTCGACGACCTGCGCGCCGCCGGCGTCGATACCAATATGGCCGGCAATAAAAGCGCCGGCGTCAGCGGCAAGTGTCTGGTCATGATCACCCCGGACGCCGAGCGGACCATGAATACCTTCCTTGGTATTTCCGAGACGGTTGGCGAGGAGGCAGTGATTGAAGACGCAGTGGCAGCTTCCCGGTTCGCCTATATAGAAGGCTATCTGGTCACGTCCCCCAGTGCCCGTGCTGCCGCCATCCGCCTGCGCGACACCGCGAAGCGGGCCGGTGTCCATACTGCGCTGACTTTTTCTGATCCGGCCATGGTGCAGTTTTTTGCCGACGGCCTGCGCGAGATGATCGGCGATGGTGTCGACATCCTGTTCTGCAATGAAGCAGAAGCCTTTGGCTTTTCCGGCACCGACAATATTGATGCCGCCATCGATGCCCTGAAAGCACACGCCGGCGCGCTGGTGATTACCCGCGGTGCTCGCGGCGCGCGCTTGTGGGATGGCGAGCAGATCATTGATATCGAGCCGTTCCCGGTCAAGGCAGTAGACACCAACGGTGCCGGTGACATGTTTGCCGGGGCGTTTTTGTACGCACTGAGCCAAAACCACGACTTCGCCACCGCCGGCCGTCTGGCCAGCGCCGCCGCCGCCCGCGTGGTCAGCGACTTCGGCCCACGACTGCCGGCGGCGGAACATCTTGCCATTCGCCGCGACATTCTCGGTCACTAAGCCTGATTAACGAGCCGGAACAGGAACCGATCATGCACATGCTTTGCCGTATTGATGAACTGCCTGTTGAGGGCGCTCGTGAGTTCACTGCTGACGGCCAGTCAATTGTGGTGGTACAACGCGATGGCCAGATTCACGCCTGGCTGAACTGGTGCCCGCACCTTGGCATCGAGTTGAATTTCCAGCCGGATGTGTTTCTTGACTCGGATAACCAGTTTATCCAGTGCGCCAACCACGGCGCCCTGTTTGAAATCGATACTGGCCACTGTCTTTCCGGACCGTGCAGCGGCGACAAACTGGTAGCAGTGCAACACAGCGTGCGTGGCAACGAGTTGTGGGTTGACGAGCTGCCGCAACCGGCATGAGTACCTTGCCGTCCAGCCACCCGTTTGATGCACTGACCCCGGATGTCATTCTTGATGCTGTCGAGCAACAGGGTTGGCAAACCAGCGGCCATTTTCTTGCCCTGAACAGCTACGAGAATCGCGTTTACCAGATTGGCATTGAGGAAGGCACGCCTATCATTGCCAAGTTTTATCGACCGGCGCGCTGGACGGATACCCAGATCCTCGAGGAACACGCTTTTACCGCCGAACTTCTTGATCAGGAGCTACCTGTGGTCCCGCCACTGCAGGATGCAGATGGGCGAACGCTTTTTCGATACGGTGATTTCCGCTTCAGCCTGTTTCCGCGCCGCGGCGGCCATGCCCCACCGCTTGATGATGACAACTGTCTGGAGTCCATGGGCCGATGGCTGGCCCGCTTCCACAACGTCGGCGCAGTACGCGCATTCAGCGCCCGCCCGTCACTGACCATAGAGAGTTTCGGCCATCAATCCGTTGCCTTCCTGAGCGAACACTTTGTGCCGAAAGATTTGCTGCCGGCCTGGCAAAGCATTAGCCGTGATCTGCTGGCCATGGTGGAAGACCGCTTTGCCAGTGGCCGCAGCATCAACATGCTGCGCAGCCATGGCGATTGCCACCCGGGCAATGTGCTTTGGCGCGATGATGCTCCGCACTTTATCGATCTGGATGATGCCCGCATGGCGCCGGCAACTCAGGATCTGTGGATGCTGCTTTCCGGCGAACGCGAGCAGCAACAGCAGCAGCTGGGCGCGATCCTTGATGGCTATAACGAATTCCGCGATTTCGATACTGCCGAGCTGCGCCTGATTGAACCGCTACGCACCCTGCGCATGCTGCAGTTCTCGGCATGGATCGGCCAGCGCTGGGACGACCCGGCTTTCCCGCGCGCGTTCCCCTGGTTCAACAGCCCTCGTTACTGGGGTGAATTTATCCTTGATCTGCGCATGCAGATGTCAACACTGCAGGAGCCTGCGCTGATTTACTGACAATTTGAGATCACACTCATCAGGTGGCTCTCTGGTCCGCGATTGGTTATAAACGATGTATCAGTCGCAAATAGAGAGCCCTGATGTCAAACGCGGTTCAGGAGCAAAAGCTGGCGGAGCTGATAAGCCGCTATGTCAAAGGACTACCAGAGCGACTCCATGAAATCAGTCAGGCGTGGGAGCGCCTTAAGCATGTCGAGTGGCACGACAAGCACATTGATATCATGTTGCACGGTGCTCACAAACTTGCCGGTAGTGGCACAACATTTCAGTTTCCCGATATCAGCACTTGCGCTGCTCAACTGGAATCGGCCCTGCTTGCTACGCGGCAGCCGGGCGGCGCCGGCCCACGCCAGCAGCAGCTGATTTCAGCATCACTGGCGTCACTTGCTGGTGCCATCCGGCATGCTACAGCGATGCACCAAGGCAAAACGCCGGCCCTGCCCGCTTCACCGCCAAGCACTCGTACAACTGTCAACATTTCTCTTGTCGAGGATGACGCCGATCAGGCCGCGTTGCTCAGCGAGTGGTTGCTCCACGCAGGATATCAAGTACGGCACTTCACTAGCCCGGCAGAATATCAGGACCGCGATTCCGCTGAGATGGAGTTAATCCTGCTTGATATTCATTTCTCGGGCTACGAAATCGACGGCCTGACCTGGCTGGAGCAGGTGCGGGAAAAAATACCTGCTCACTGCCCTGTGATTATCATGTCCACCCGGACCGATCTGGTCGCTCGCATGCGAGCTCTGCGGGCAGGCGCCAGCGGCTTTATCAGCAAGCCCATCCCTCTTGACGAACTGGCTGCCATTCTGGAGAGAGCGCTTCGCCAAACCGTGCCAAGGCGCGAAAAGATACTTTGTATTGATGATGACCAGGAGATACTGAATTTTTATCGTGAAATACTTGGCAGTGCCGGCTATCAAGTGGACGTGCTGGCGCAGCCGCTCAAAACACTGCATCGACTGGAACATTTTCGCCCCGACCTGGTGATTCTTGATCACAGTATGCCAGGCTGCAGCGGCGCCGACCTGATTGCCATGCTGCGTCAGGATCCGCAGTTCCTGACTCTGCCCATTATTTTCTCCTCAGCCCACACCCCTGAGTCTCTGCGCCGACAACCACAGTTGCTGGTTAATGACTGGCTGCAAAAACCCGTCAACGCCGAATCACTTCTGCCAGCAGTACGTCGCCAACTCAGCCGTGCAGCTCAAGTCAGCAGCCAAATCCGAAAAATCAGCCAACGACCTGCTGCCAGCCAGCTCATGCATGAAGGTGCCTTTCTCACTGAGCTGGAACGGCTGATATCACAGCCCGGCCAGACTAAGCAGCAGCTGGTGCACGTTACCGTTGACCAGCATGACTATCTCCTCGCCAGAGAGGGGAGGCAGCAGGTATCACGGCAAACCAGAGATATCGAGAATTTTCTGTGTCAGCGGCCGGAAATCGCAGGCCATGGCTGTGTAGTTGGCCCGCTATCTTTTTTGTTGCTGGCCAATAGCGAGAACGAACTATTCGCCGAATCGCTGCATGGCATGTTGGCCATCAAGAAGTGGCTGCTATCCGACAATACATTGACCTTCAGCATTGGCAGCACGCCCTTCGTTTCCGGCTCACATCTTGGCGACACCCTGAGGCGAGCCGAGCAGGCCTGTACTGAAGCGATGAAACAGGGAGGGAATCGAGTCAAAGTTGAATCCGTCACCGCCACGACTGAGAAGCCCGGCGAGGATGATCAGGGTGCCATCGCGCTGATACGTGAAAAGCGCTTCAAGCTGATGTTTCAGCCAATCATCAACCTGGAAACCGGAGAAACCCTTTTCGAGACCTTTGTCCGTCTCGAGGGACAAGACGGCCATAACTTTACCCCGGTGAACTTTGCCGGCCTGATTGCCTCCAATCTATCCGGAGGAGCTTACAGCCTCGATCGCTGGCTACTTGATCAGGCGCTACTGCAACTTGGTGCAGTAGGTGGCAAGGAAGCGGAGAACTACTCAGTAGTCGTCCGGCTCTTTTCATCTGTTTCGCAAATCGAAAAGCTGGTGCCGATGATCAGCAACGCACTCTCCAGCTCCCGAATCCGCGGAACCAGACGGGTCATCTTTGCGGTACCTGAAGCCCACCTGGTCAGGGAACCGGAACGAGCCCGTGGAGTTTTCGAGAAACTGGCGGGATTGAAGTGCGGCATTATGCTAACCGATGTCGGAGAAACCGATTTCAGCCATCACGTTATCCGGGATGCCGGCAGCGTTGACTTTATCAAGCTGGCATTGCGGTATGGAAAATCGCAGGAAGGCGCCGAGCTGATCGCGCCACTACTTGAGGATATCCGGCAGCATTTCGATGGCAAAGTTGCGCTGATTGCTGCCGGCGTCGAGGACATGTCAGTCATGACCACATTCTGGGACAAGGGCATCCGTTACTTTCAGGGTTACTTCATCCAGCGCCCTGCAGATGTCATGCAATACAACCCTAACGCCTGAGCAAGCTTATGTTGAAGCCGGCCAAGCCCGCCAATGAAGCAGATCGCCTCGCCGCCTTGTATGCGCTGGGCGTACTCGACACATCTCCCGAAGAGCGGATTGACCGGATAACACGCCTTGCTCGTGGCAGCCTTGATGTTCCCATTGCGCTGGTTAGTCTGGTCGACGAGAACCGTCAATGGTTCAAATCGAGACAGGGGCTGGACATTTCAGAGACGCCCAGAGATTTGTCATTCTGTGCCCATGCCATACTGCAAGGCGATCTGCTGATTGTCCCCGACGCGCTACAGGATTCGCGTTTTCACGATAACCCCTATGTTATTGGCGATCCGCATATACGCTTCTACGCCGGAATGCCGATCACGCTGAGTAGCGGCTTTACCGTTGGCACCCTCTGCATCATGGACCGGCGGCCGCGCCACCTTGACCACCAACAGGTCTCCATTCTTTACGATCTCGGCCGCTGTGTTATCGGAGAGCTGGAGAACCAATCCACGCTTTCCTACTTGAGAACCATCCGCGATCAGGAACAGCAGCTTCGCGCGGTACTCAATGGCGTCAGCGAGGCCATTATTCTGGTCACTGACACCGATATGATTCAGGCAGCCAACCCGGCCGCCTCTAACCTTTTTGGTCTGGATGCCGGCCAGTTTATCGGCCGACAGGTGACTTCAGTACTGCCAGCAGTTGGAAAACTGCACTGGCAGAGCCGAACCCGTGCCGAACGCCAGCACACACGAGGACTGGCTGCCGATGGCTCAGAGTTCGACGTGGAAGTATCCATTCAACGCAGCACCGTAAATGAGCATCCGATGCAGGTGATGGTTATTCAGGATATAACGGAGCGACTAAAAGTTGAGCGCATGAAAGCGGAGTTTGTTTCCACGGTAAGTCATGAGCTACGCACCCCACTAACCTCCATACGCGGCGCCCTTGATCTGGTTCTGGACCGATTTCACGGCCAGATGCCTGAAAAGGCAGTGATGATGCTGCATACCGCGAAGCGGAATAGTGAAAGACTGACGCTGTTGATCAACGACATTCTGAATCTGGAAAAGCTGGAGACTTCCTCAACACCGCTGGACATGGAAGAACTGGACATCGTTACCCTGACTGAACAGGCCATCTCTGCCAACGAAAGTTATGCGCATAAGTATCAGATCAGGCTTGTCCTTCAGGATGCCCCGCTACTGGCCTGGGTTCACGGCGATGAACATCGGCTCTTTCAGGTCTATGCCAACCTGCTGTCAAACGCCATTAAATACTCCCCGGCTGGCGGTAGCGTTGAGATATCGATAGACAGTGATGTGGACAGGGTAACCGTCAGTGTCCGCGATCATGGCCCGGGAATTTCCGACGCTTTTCGTGACAAGATATTCCAGCGTTTTGCTCAGGCTGACAGCTCGGACACCCGCAAACGTGGCGGCACAGGACTAGGCCTCAGCATCACCCGCTCTATCATCGAACGGCATCACGGCACCATTGGATTCCGTCCGGCGGAGGGTGGCGGTACGGTCTTCCACTTCTCACTGCCTGTCAAAAACTTACTGGAGAAGGTACAGCATGACCGATCTGATTAACCTGCTGTATGTCGATGACGACGAGGATATCAGCAGCATTGTTGAACTCGCCTTTGATGGCGACGAAAGGTTCCATCTGACCATCTGTCTGTCCGGACAGGAGGCACTTGTGGTCGCAAGAAAAGCACCTCCGGACATGGTGCTGCTGGATGTAATGATGCCGGACATGGATGGCCGAACAACCTATCGGGAGCTGCGCGCCATCCCAAGCCTGACTGATATTCCGGTGATTTTTCTGACCGCCAAGGTGCAACCCGCCGAGCTACAGGAACTGTTTCAGCTCGGCGCAACAGATGTGATTGCCAAACCTTTTGAAGCACTGTCTCTACCTGATCGTTTATTGGCGATCAAACGCCGCTAGCTGACCGGCAATTAGCCAAGACGCAGCGGGACGGGCAGCTCCAGCCTGAACTCGTCGCTTTGTATCGCAGTCCTCCACGACATCACGACAACCCCTTCGATGATAGCTTGGCGCAATAGATCGCCGTACTTCGGATCCACCTCATCTGCCGGCCGAACAGCTTGTGCACCCGTGTGCTGCACACAGAAAAACAGCACCGCCCTGTGCCCCTGTCTGATTACCTCCATCAACGTCAGCAGGTGCTTCTGACCACGCTCGGTCACCGCATCTGGAAAAGCAATGACACCATGGTCCGGTTCATCCTCGGCCGGACCCAGCGTGACATTCTTGACTTCGATATAGGTGTGCTTGCCATCGGCATGGTCCAGCGCGATATCAAAGCGGCTATCGGCAAAGGTCACTTCACGGCGCAACGCGGTATAGCGCTTCAGCCCGGGAATGCGCTTTTCCAGAATAGCTTCGGCGACCAGCTGATTGGTGCGCGCCGTGTTAACCCCGGCCCAGTGACCGTGGGCCACCTGCACCGCCTCCAGAGTGTGCCGATATTTACGCGCCGGATTGCCACTGTCGGAGTACAACACCGTAGCACCGGCGGGCTGGCAGTTCTTCATCGAACCGGTATTCGGGCAGTGCAGGGTAATGACACTGCCGTCGGCCAGCTCGACATCTGCCATAAAGCGCTTGTAGCGGCGAATCAGTCTGGCCTGTTGCAGCGGTGGATCAAACTTCATTTGCCATACCTGCTGACAAAGCGGCGCAGTCTTTCCAGCGCTTCCTGCAGGCGTGCTTCATCCGTGGTATAGGCAATGCGCAGACATTTTTCCGGGCCATGCAAGGCGCCGAAATCGGCGCCCGGCGTCAAGGCAACAAATTCCTGTTCCAGCAACCGTTCGCAGAATACAAAGCTGTCATCGGTAACAGCGCTGGCATCGACATAGATATAGAAGGCACCCTGCGGCTCGCCAATGACTTTCAACCCCAATCCGGGCAATGCCTGCAACACCAGATGTCGGCGCGCGTTAAGCACATCGCGGCGACGATCCAGCTCGGCACGGGTTTCCGGCAAAAACGCCGCCAGCGCCGCATGCTGGGATACCGTGGCCGGGGCAATAAAAAAGTTCTGCGCCATACGCTCCAGCGCCGCGACCTGTTCGTCCGGCACCACCATCCAGCCCAGTCGCCAGCCGGTCATGCCGAAGTATTTACTGAAGCTGTTCAATACCAGCGCGTCAGGCGCGTCAGACAACACCGTGTGCACCGGCTGTTCATAAACCAGCCCCTGATAGATTTCATCAACAATCAGGGCGCCGCCAAGTTCGCGTACCGTCGCTGCAATCCCAGCACATTCAGCAGCGGACAGCACGGTACCGGTGGGATTATCCGGCGAGGCCAGCAGGGTGGCCACGGTGTTTGCCTGCCAGTACTGGCGGATTTTGCCGGCGCTGACACGGACATCGGTCATGCTGCCGTCACGACACAATGGCAGTGTCTGCGGCACGCCATTGACCAGCTCGACGAAGTGCCGGTTGCAGGGATAGCCCGGATCGGTCAACAAAACACCGTCACCGGGGTCCACCAGCAATGCCAGCGCCAGCTGCAGGGCACCGGAAGCACCGGGCGTGACAATGACCCGTCGTGGCTCCAGCTTCACGGCGAAACGATCGGCATAATAGTCAGCAATCGCCTGACGCAGGGCCGGCAAGCCTGTGGCTGGCGTGTAATGGGTCAGCCCCGCCGCCAGCGCCCGCTGGCCGGCGGCAACGATCGGCGCTGGCGTCGGAAAGTCCGGCTCACCCACCTCCAGGTGGATGACATCATGGCCGGCGGCCTGCAGGGCTTGCGCCCGCCCGAGCAGGGCCATGACATGAAACGGGGCAATACGGTCGTTCCGGGAGGCCTGGCGAAGCATGCAAATCAGTCCTTCTGTCGACTTTCAGTTTTGATACGTCTCGCTATAATGCGCCGCGCTTTTGCCGGGGTGGCGCGTCATGGGTGACAGGACCCGATGTGACGGGTATTGTCGGACGTTTAGTCGGGCCTGGGGGTCCGAGCCGGCGGAGCCGGTGGCACACTAACAGCGAGCAGCGAGTATGTTAAGGGAGTTGATCAGAATGGCTACCCGCAAGAAAAACAACAGCACCAAACCGGCAGCCAAAGCCACCCCGAAGGCGGATGCCGCAAAGAAATCTGCTGCGGTCAAACCGGCCAAAACCGAGAAAAAAACCGCTGCAGCGAAAAAGCCCGCTGCCAAGGCATCCGCAGTGAAAGCACCCGCGAAAAAAGACAGCAAGGCCAAAGCCGCAAAGCCGGCTGCAAAGAAAGTTGCGGCCAAACCGACCACTAAAGCGGCAGCAAAACCGGCTGCGAAAAAGGCCGCAGTAAAGGCAGCGGCAAAACCGGCAGCAAAGAAAGCCAGCAAGCCGGCAGCGAAAGCCCCGGCCAAGGCAGCAGCCAAGCCTGCCGCCAGCAAGAAAGCCACCCCGAACAAAAAAGCAGCGCCCGCCAAGGCGAAGGCCGCTGCCCCGGTGAAGGCCAAGGCTGAAAAGGCAAAGGCTGATACCAGCAAGAAATCTCCGGCCAAAGCGGCAGCTCCGAAAGCTGCTGCCAAGCCGAAAGCAACACCCAAGGCGCCCGCACCGAAGCCGGCCGCCGCCAAACCTGCGGCCAGCAAGGCGCCGGTGAAACAGGAATCAGCGAAACCGAAAACCGCCAGGAAGGCAGCGGAAAAATCGGCCAGTGCATCGGCCATTCCCGCCCGGCCCGCTTCCATGTTACCGGCCAAACCGAGTGCGGGGAGAGCAACGCAGTCCTCTGTACAGGTACCGACACCCGTGAAACGCCAGACCAGCACCACCAACATTGCTCCGTCAACGACGCCGATTTTTGGCCTTGCTCCCTACATGCCGGGCAAGAACGAGGAATACATGAGCCCGGCACAGGGCGTGCACTTCCGCAAGATCCTGCTGGCCTGGCGCCAGGAGCTGATGGAAGAAGCAGACCGCACCATGCACCACCTGCAGGATGAAGCCGCCAACCTGCCAGACCCGAACGACCGGGCCACCCAGGAGGAGGAGTTCGCCCTCGAGCTGCGCGCCCGCGATCGCGAGCGCAAGCTGTTGAAAAAAATCGAGAAGGCGCTCGACAAGGTCGACAAGGGCGACTACGGCTGGTGCGAAGCCTGCGGCATTGAGATCGGTATTCGCCGTCTCGAGGCGCGGCCGACCGCTGAGCTCTGCATCGACTGCAAGGAGCTGGCCGAAATCAAGGAAAAGCAGCTCGCCGGCTAATACCTGTGCGCTTGCCTGATCCACGCAAAACGCCGGGGCAACCCGGCGTTTTGCGTTGCCGGAGAGAGCGATGAAGACACCGCGCTATCGCGGCAGATTTGCACCAACACCCTCGGGACCGCTGCACCTCGGCTCGCTGGTGATGGCACTGGCCAGCTGGCTGGACGCCCGCCGCCAGCAAGGTGAATGGCTGCTTCGTATTGATGATATCGACCCCCCGCGCGAGCAACCCGGCGCCGCCGACCGGATCCTGCAGCAACTCGACGCCTTTGCCCTGCACTGGGATGGCCCGGTGTATTACCAGAGCCGTCGTCACCAGGCCTACGAGGCGGCGGTGCAACAGTTGCTGGCAACAGGCGATGCGTTTTACTGCCAGCTGTCGCGGCGCGAGCTCGACGCCATGGGCAACCTTCACCCCGGCAGATCCGTGGCGGTCCAGTGGCCAGCGGATGCGGCAGTCAGACTCGCCGTGCCGACCGAGGAGGTGTGTTTTGATGATCGCTTCCAGGGTCGCCAGTGTCTTGACCTCAACCGGCACGAAGGCGCCTTTGTGATCCGTCGCCGGGACGGCCTGTATGCCTATCAGCTGGCCTGTGCCCTTGACGATGCCGATCTGGCCATCACTGACGTGGTGCGTGGCGTGGACTTGCTCGATTCCACCCCGCGGCAGATCCATGTGCTTGACTGTCTTGGCCGCGCCGCGCCGCGCTATGGTCATCTGCCTGTGGTGCTCGGCGCCGATGGCCACAAGCTGTCAAAATCCTCCGGCGCTGCAGCCATCGAAGGCGGTCAGGCAGCACAGACCGTGAAGCTCGCCCTGTCGCTGCTCGGCATTGAAGTGGAGATCGACAAACCGGAGCGGATGCTCGACGCTGCCCTGCAGAGCGGCCTGCCTACCCATTCCTGATGCAGCCGTTTACCATGCCAGCACCCGGTTACGGATACGCGCATGTACACCGATCGCCTGCTGATCATTTTTATTCTCGGCACTTACCTGCTGTCTCCAGCCATCATTGAATGGTGGAGCGATGGCGGCCGGGCCTGGTTCAGGCCGTTTCTGGTCTGGTCCCTGTTGATCGGCCTGAGTTACTGGATTGGTCGCAGCCGGGACTTCGATGGACTTTAATTTTTACCACCTGCTCGCCATTGCCGGCGCCTGGCTGCTGTTCCTTTTTCTGATCGCCTGGATCACTGACCGCGGCTGGCTGCCGGCCAGGCTGGTACGGCACCCGATGGTGTATGTGTTTTCCCTCGGCGTGTATTGCAGCGCCTGGGCAGTGTACGGCAGCGTCGGCTACGCCTATCAGTACGGCTACAACTACCTCGCCTATTTTCTCGGCATTTCCGGTGTGTTCCTGCTGGCGCCGATTCTGCTGGCGCCGATTCTGCGTTTGACCAGCACCTACCAGCTCGGCTCGCTGGCCGACCTGTTCGCGTTTCGCTATCGCAGTCGCGCCGCTGGCGCCCTGACGACGCTGATCATGCTCGCCAGCATGCTGCCGCTGCTGGCACTGCAGATCAAAGCGGTTGCCGAGTCTGTTGCCATCATGAGCGGTGATGCCCAGCCGCTGGATGTCGGCCTCTGGTTCTGCGCCATGCTGGCGCTGTTTGCCATTCTGTTCGGCGCCCGCCATGCCACCGCCCGGGAAAAGCACGAAGGTCTGGTGGTCGCCATGGCGACCGAATCTCTGATCAAGGTGGTCGCGTTTGTCGGCGTCGCGCTGATCGGTCTGTTCGGTGTGTTTGATGGTCCGGATGGCCTGAATACCTGGCTAGACCAGCATCCGGAGATGCTCGCCCGCTTGTATTTCCCGCTGCAGGACGGCACTTGGCACAGTCTGATTCTGGCGTTCTTTGTCTCGGCCGTGGTGATGCCACACATGTTCCATATGGCGTTCGCCGAGAACCTGAATCCGCGCGCCCTGATTACCGCCAGCTGGGCGGTGCCGCTGATGCTGCTGGTGATGGCGATCTGCGTGCCGATCATTGTCTGGGCGGCGCTGGCAAAAGATGTCGCCACCCCGGCGGATTATTTTGCCCTCGGGCTGTCCAGCCGGTTTGGCGATCAGGGCGCCCTGCTGGCGTATCTGGCCGGCCTGGCCGGCGCCACCGGCATGCTGATTGTCGCCACGCTGGCACTGTCCGGCATGGCCCTGCACCATCTGCTGCTGCCGCTGCGACGGCCGCAACCCGGCGAGGATCTGTACCGCTGGCTGCTGTGGGCAAGGCGCGTTCTGATTGTCGGCGTGATCGGTCTGGCCTACCTGTTTTATTCCTGGGTCGGGCATCGCCACAGCCTGACCTCGCTTGGCGTCATGTCATTCGTCGCCACCCTGCAATTCGTGCCGGGCCTGATCGGCACCCTGTTCTGGCCCGGCGGCAATCGCCGCGGCATGCTCACCGGTCTGCTCGCCGGCTTTCTGATCTGGCTGCTGATGCTGGTACTGCCGACGCTGGATCCATCACTGCACTGGACCGGCCTGTCGGAGCTGCTTGGCCTGCGCTTTGCCAGCCCGCTGACCCAGTGGCACACCATTGCCCTGATGTCGGTGGCCAGTAACGGCATCCTGTTTGCCGTGGTCTCGCTGATTACCACCACCAGCAGTGCCGAACAGAATGCCGCCCAGACCTGCGCGGTGGACAGCCTGCGCCGCCCCTATCGCTGGGAGCTGGAGGCGGATGATGTCGATGATTTTATCCGCTCGCTGGCACAGCCACTGGGCGCGGTCACCGCCGAGCGCGAAGTCGAGCTGGCGCTGCGCGATCTCAGCCTGAGCCGCAACGAAACCCGCCCCTATGCGCTGCGCCGTCTGCGCGATCAACTGGAGACCAATCTGTCCGGCCTGCTTGGCCCGTCAGTGGCGCATCAGCTGGTCGACGATCACCTGCCCTACAAGGCCCAGGGTGAAGAGGAAAGTAACGAAGACATCCAGTTTATCGAGTCGCGTCTGGAGCAGTATCGCAGCCGGCTTTCCGGCCTTGCTGCGGAGCTCGACAGCTTGCGCCGGTTCCATCGCCAGACCTTGCTGGAACTGCCAATGGGCGTGATTTCACTTGGTGCCGATGATGAAATCATCGGCTGGAATCTGGCCATGGAAAAGCTGACCGGCATTTCCGGCCGGCGCATGATCGGTTCACGTCTGGCCAACCTGCCGGGGCCATGGCGCGAACCGCTGCTTGAGTTTGCCAAAGGCGATGTCAGCCATCAGCCGCAACAGGAAATCAGCCTGCGCGGAGCCACCCGCTGGCTGAGCCTGCATAAATCGCGGGTGCACGAATCCCTGCATGGTGAGCGCGATGCCGGTCAGGTGATCGTGGTGGAAGACGTTACCGAAATCCGGGCACTGGAATTGCGCGCCGCGCACAATGAACGGCTCGCCTCGATCGGCCGTCTGGCCGCCGGTGTTGCCCATGAAATCGGCAACCCGGTCACCGCCATTGCCTGCCTGACCCAGAATCTTGCGCTGGGCGCGTCCGATGACGAACTGGATCAGGGCACCAGCCAGATTCTGGAACAGACCCGACGCATTACCCGAATTGTCGAATCACTGGTGACGTTCAGTCACAGCGGCCAGTTGCCACAACATCACCACCTGCCGGTCGACATCCATGACACCGCGGCGGAAGCGATCGCCCTGCTGGCACTGGATCCGGATCGTCGACGCCAGCGTTTTGAAAACCACTGCGCCAGCGGCCTGATGGTGTCCGGTGATGCCCAGCGATTGCTGCAGGTATTTGTTAACCTGTTTGCCAATGCTGCCGACGCCAGCCCGGATGATCAACCGGTCAGCATTCACGCCGAACGCACCGGCGAGCAGATACAGGTAAGCATCGAAGATCTCGGTCATGGCATTCCGGCGGCACTGCTTGATACCCTGTTCGAGCCGTTTGTCACCAGCAAACCGCCGGGACGGGGTACCGGACTGGGTCTGGCGCTGGTATACAGCATTATCGAAGATCACCGTGGCAGCATCCGGGTGGAAAGCCCGACCAGGGAAGACCACGGCACACGCTTTATCATCAGCTTGCCGGCAGCCAGTTCCGCGCCGGCGGCGGACGGGATCACAGCATGAGTCATGTTCTGATTGTCGAAGATGAACCGGTTATTCGCGGCGCTCTGCGCAAGCTGCTGGAACGTCACGACCACAGTGTGGTGGAAGCCGACTCGGTGGAGCAGGCCGGCAGTCATGATTTGCGCGATTTCGACCTGATCATCAGTGACCTGCGCCTGCCCGGCGCTCACGGTACTGATCTGATCCAGCAGGCCAAACCGACTCCGGTGCTGATCATGACCAGCTACGCCAGCCTGCGCTCGGCGGTGGATGCGATGAAGCTCGGCGCCGTCGACTACATTGCCAAACCGTTTGATCATGATGAAATGGTGATGGCGGTCAGCCGCATCCTGAAGGAACGTACACTCAAGCGCGGCCATGACGCCTTGCGCGCCGATCTCGCCCAGCGCTATCCGGTCAGCGACATGATCGGCGAGAGCGAAACCATGCGCGCACTGCTGCAACACATCGACCGCGTAGCCGTCACCGACAGCACAGTTCTGATCTGTGGTGAATCCGGCTCCGGCAAGGAACTGGTTGCCCGCACCCTGCACGACCGCAGCGAACGAAGCCGTGGGCCGATGGTCCCGGTGAACTGCGCGGCCATGGCCAGTGATGAACTGGAACAGCAATTGTTCGGCGTCGAGCGCAGCAATGACAGCGAACGCAGCCTGCGCGGGCTGGCGGAAAGCGCAGACGGCGGCACCCTGTTTCTGGATGAAATAGACGAACTGTCGTCGTCCGCTCAGGGGCGGTTGCTGCAACTTCTGGAAAGCCAGACCGTGCAGCGTATCGGCGCCACCAGTTCGCGCCGGGTGGACACCCGGATCATCGCCGCCAGCCATCGGGATCTGCCACGGCTGGTCACTGAAGGCAGGTTCCGCGAAGACCTTTACTACCGCCTGCAGGTGGTACAACTCAATCTGCCACCGCTACGCGAACGGGGTGACGACATCCTGCTACTGGCTGATAGCCTGCTGGAGCGGATCAGCACCAGGCTGAACCTGAAAACCGGAGGTTTCAGCACCGACGCCCGCCGTGCCATGAGCCACTATCACTGGCCCGGTAATGTCCGGGAGCTGGAGAACGCCATCGAGCGTGCCGTGATTCTGGCTGATGGTGCGCCAATCACGGTGGAGCTGCTTGGCATTGATACCACGGCGGTTCCGGTGCGCACTTTTCAGGACCCGAACGAAGACCTGTCCCTGGAGGATTACTTTGCCCGCTTCGTCATGGAGAATCAGGATCACATGACAGAAACCGAGCTGGCCCGAAAACTCGGCATCAGCCGCAAGTGTCTGTGGGAACGTCGTCAGCGCCTCGGCATCCCTCGCAGCCGCAATAGTGCTGCCGGCGGATGATCTGCTACCGGACGTAACCGAAGTGTTACCGTCCTACACAGAAAGTAAACACCTGTTCTGACAGCTGTCCCGCCAGAAACGCAGAATGCACGTAAAGCGCTGTTTTTAAACAATATTTCCAATTATTGCAAAGCCCGCCCCGCGACGGCACCATGACTTCCACGCCAAATAACAAAAACAACGGCGCATGTGGCTCCCGGATCTAATAACAACAGCCGGCTGAGATAACAAAAACAACAGTTCAACGAGCCAATACAGCGTGGTCGCCCAAATGAGGCAACCGAAGGCAAAACCAGAAAACGAAAAACAACAACAATAGAATCAGCGCAATAGGGGATCAGAGCGGAGCTCTGGTCCCTTTTTACTTTTTACCCCTCCCCCCCTCTTCCGGCATGTGTGGCTGCTTGCAGGCCAACACACCAAGCGATTAACGGGGAGCGACTGTGTTGGCCTGCAAGCAGTCGCACATGCCCACACACCGATATCCGTTACCCGGGCAGCGCACGTCAGTGTTACCATCCTCCGCTTCCTGACACCCCGAAGGTCAATCCGTTCCATGCTTCGCAAGATTGCCAATTACCTGACGCAACCACTGGGCCCTGTGACCAGGCTGCTCGGACGGAGTTCCGCCCCGGCCCTGCCGGTTCCGGAAATTCATTCCCGTGAGCACCATGACATTTCGCGGCGCGACATGAGCCGCGCCGCACTGAACGTGCTGTACGGGCTGAACAAGGGTGGCTTCGAGGCCTATCTGGTCGGCGGCTGCCTGCGCGACATTCTTGCCGGTGAGAAGCCGAAAGATTTTGATGTCGTCACCAACGCCACGCCGGAAGAAGTGCAGAAGCTGTTTCGTCGCGCCCGGGTGATCGGCCGCCGCTTCAAGATCGTTCATGTCTACTTCGGCCAGGAAGTCATCGAGGTTGCCACCTTCCGCGCGCTGAGCGAACCGGACGAGCGCGAGGAATCCGAACACGGCATGATCCTGCGCGACAACATCTACGGCAGCATTGAGGAAGATGCGCTGCGCCGTGATTTCACCATCAACGCGCTCTACTACAACATCGACAACTTTGCCCTGTATGACTTCATGGGCAGCATGGAAGACATTCGTCGCAAGCGCATTCGTATTATCGGTGACCCGGACCGGCGTTACCGCGAAGACCCGGTACGCATGTTGCGCGCAGCACGCTTCGCGGCGAAGATGCAGTTCGAACTCGACCCGGCCACGGAAAAGCCGATTCACCAACTTGGTCTGAGTCTGCATCAAGTGCCCGCGCCGCGGATGTTCGATGAATTGCTAAAACTGTTCCTGACCGGTCATGCTCTGGCATCCATGAAAGCGCTGCAGCAACTCGGCCTGCTGGAAATCCTGATTCCGGAATCCGGCAAACATCTGCATGACCGTGATAGCGGCATCATCTGGCAAAAGCTGATCGAGCAGGCCTGCATCAATACTGATATTCGGATTGCCAATGAGCGCCCGGTAACCCCCGCTTTCCTGTTTGCTGTGCTGCTCTGGCCAGCGGTGGTAGCGCGCACGGAAAAGCATATCGAGCACGGCTTGCCCTTTGCTCCGGCAAGGCAGAAAGCCGCCGGTCAGGTCATCCATGCGCAGAATGAAATTACTGCCATTCCGAAACGCTTCAGCCAGGTTATCCGGGAAATCTGGGACGTACAGCTGCGTCTGGACAAACGGCAAGGCCGGCATGCAGAAATACTGGTGGCCGATCAACGCTTCCGTGCCGGCTATGATTTTCTGCTGCTGCGCGAACAAGCGGGTGAAATCGAACCGGGCCTCGGCGACTGGTGGACCCACTATCAGGAAGAAGACGAGCATGGCCGCCTGGAGATGGTGCGCCAGCTCGGCAAATCTGCCGGCCCGGCGAAAAAGCGTCGGCGCCGCCGGCGCAAGCCCGCCGGCCCGGCATGACCGACGCCTTCATCGGCCTCGGCAGTAATCTTGGCGACAGTGTCACGCTGCTGAATGAAGCGCGGGCGGCACTGACCTCGCTTCCACAGACCCGAGTCACCGGTGTGTCGCCACTGTATCGCAGCGCTCCGGTCGGCCCGCAGGACCAGCCGGATTTTTTCAATGCTGTGGTACGGATCGATACCGGTCTTGATGCCGCCTCGCTTCTCGTCGCCTTGCAGCTGATTGAACAACAGGCCGGCCGGGTACGCCTGCGTCATTGGGGCGAACGCACTCTGGATCTGGATATCCTCCTGTATGGCAACGAGCGGATCGATCTGCCGAATCTGCAGGTGCCGCATCCACGCCTGCATCAACGGGCCTTTGTCCTGAAACCGCTGCTCGATATTGCTGCAGAGATCGCCCTGCCGGATGGCACCGCACTGGCGCCCTATTGCGCCACGGTCGAGGACCAGCCAATCTGCCAATATTCCGATGACCGCTGGAGCCTGATCCCTTGAGCGAACTCATCCTGCCCGGCACCACCGCGCCACGCTATATCGTTGTCGAAGGCCCGATCGGCGTTGGCAAGACTTCGCTGGCGCGCAAGCTGGCGATGACCTTCAACTATGAAGTGCTGCTGGAACAACCGGAAGAAAATCCGTTCCTGGCGCGCTTCTACCAATCGCCGCGACAGTACGCTTTGCAGACCCAGTTGTTCTTTCTGTTTCAACGCGCCGAGCAGATGCGGGCACTGGCACAGAACGAGCTGTTCAGTCCGGTGCGGGTCAGTGATTTTCTGTTGCAGAAAGACCGGCTGTTTGCCGAGCTGAATCTGGATCAGGACGAGTTCGCCCTGTATGACAACGTCTACCGCCATCTGACCCTGGAGGCGCCGAAGCCGGATCTGGTGATCTATCTGCAGGCGCCCAGTCAGGTGTTGCTGCAGCGCATCCAGCAACGCGGCATCCAGCATGAAAAGCCGATCAGCGCCGACTACCTGAACCGCCTCAACGAAGCCTACGCCCGCTTCTTCCACTTCTACGACGAAGCGCCACTGCTGATCGTCAATGCCTCGGACATTGACCCGGTCCACCGTGATGACGACTATGCCCAGCTGCTGCGCCGGGCGCTGGACATCCGTTCGGGCCGGCACTACTTTAACCCGCGCCCGCTGGCCGGCTGATTTCGCCCGGCCAGCCCGTTTGATTCACCGGAGACCAGACCATGGCCGTGACGCTCCGCACCCTGCAACAGCGCAAACAGAACGGCGAGAAGTTCTCCGTGCTGACCGCCTACGATGCCTGTTTTTCACGACTGATCAGCGAGGCCGGGGTGGATGTGATGCTGGTCGGCGACTCCCTTGGCATGGTGCTGCAGGGCCACGACAGCACCCTGCCGGTGACCACCGAACAGCTCGCCTATCACACCGCCGCCGTGGCCCGTGGCAATCAGGGCAGCCTGATCATGGCCGATATGCCCTTCATGAGCGGCGCCACGCTTGAGCGGGCACTCACTTCCGCCCATGCACTGATGCAGGCCGGCGCCAATCTGGTCAAACTCGAAGGCGCCGGCTGGCTGGCGGACACCATCACCGTGCTGAAACGCAACGGCGTGCCGGTCTGCGCCCACCTCGGCCTGACCCCGCAATCGGTCAATGCCTTTGGCGGCTATCGGGTTCAGGGCCGGGACAAGTCCGATGCCGAGCGGTTGATCGAGGATGCCAGACAGCTGGAACACGCTGGCGCCGATGTCCTGCTGCTGGAGTGCGTACCGCGTGACGTCACCGCCGAGCTGGTCAAGGCCGTTCAGGTGCCGGTGATCGGTATCGGTGCCGGCCCGGAGTGCGATGGTCAGGTGCTGGTGATGCACGACCTGCTCGGCATTACCCCGGGCAAGCCGGCCCGCTTCGTCCGCAACTTTGCCAGCGAGACCGGTGATATCCGCGCTGCCTTCGCCGCCTATGACAGGGCCGTCAAGGACGGCAGCTTCCCGGCCGCCGAACACTGCTTCTGAGCCCCCATCCGAGAGCCAGCATGAAAACCGTACATACCATTGCCGAGACCCGGCAGCAGGTCCGCGACTGGCGCCAGGCCGGCCTGACCATCGGCTTCGTGCCGACCATGGGCAACCTCCACGCCGGCCATATCAGCCTGATTGATGAAGCCCGCCGCCACGCCGACAAGGTGGTCGCCAGCATCTTCGTCAACCCGACCCAGTTCGGCCCCAGCGAGGATTTCGACAGCTACCCGCGCACGCTGGAGGCCGACAGCGAGAAGCTGGCCGCAGCCGGCTGCGATCTGCTGTTTGCGCCGTCGGTAGACGAGATGTATCCAGAGAAGAACCGCACCTGGGTCGACGTCGATGATCTCGGTGATTACCTTTGCGGCGCCAGCCGCCCCGGCCACTTCCGCGGTGTCAGTACGGTGGTCAGCAAGCTGTTCAATATCGTCCTGCCGGATATCGCCTGCTTCGGCGAGAAGGACTTCCAGCAGCTGGCGATCATCCGGCGCATGGTCCAGGACCTGTTCTTCCCGGTCCGGATCATTGCTGTGGCCACCGCCCGCGAGGCCAATGGCCTCGCCATGAGCTCCCGTAACGGCTACCTGAGCACGGCCCAGAAACAGCAGGCCGGGGCCATCCACGCCACCCTGCAGGCCCTGAAGGCCCGTATCGAGGCCGGGGAACGGGATTATCCGGCGCTGGTCCAAGCTGGCACCGATCAACTGACTCAGGCCGGCTTTGTGGTCGACTACCTGAGTATCAACCACGCTGGCACGCTGGCGCCGGCGACTTCGCCGGACAGCCATTTGCTGATTGCCGTGGCGGCCAAGCTGGGCACCACGCGATTGATAGACAATGTCAGCCTGTCAATTGCACGTGACCGGTGATTCATAGATACTGGCGCCCCATTTTTGGTACCAATGTCGTAGCAGGACGCGCGCTCATCTGGTTGGAAACCTGCTGTAAACCATGGGTAGCTGAGAGAGGTATTAGCCATGCAGTGCACGATGCTGAAAGCCAAGCTGCACCAGGCCCGCGTCACCCATGCGGAACTGGAATACGAAGGCTCCTGTGCCATTGATGGCAATCTGCTCGATATGGCCGGCATTCTGGAGTACGAGCAAATCCAGATTTATAACGTCGACAATGGCGAGCGTTTCACCACCTACGCCATTCGCGCCGAAGAAGGCTCGCGGATGATTTCCGTCAATGGCGCCGCCGCCCACAAGGCTGGCCCGGGTGACCGCGTAATCATTTGCGCCTACGCCAACTACAGTGCCGCTGAACTGATCAACTTCAAGCCACGGCTGGTCTATCTGGCCGACGGCAATGCGGTCAAGGGCGCCAGCAACGCCATTCCGGTTCAGGTTGCCTGATCTGACCGATTGCTGAAAAACGCCGGCGCACGCCGGCGTTTTTTTATGCCGGTCGAATCCATCGCCGGCGCTTTACCTGCGCGACCCGATGGTCAATAGTTACTGCCTCGCCGAAAACGATAACGGGAGTCAGTATGTCCGGCAGCAAGCTTTATCCGGTTGCGGAAACCTTCAAACGCAGCGCCCTGATCGACCGTGCCACCTACGAGGCCTGGTACCGCGAATCCCTCGACAGCCCCGACACCTTCTGGGCCAGCCGCGCCAGCGAACTGCTCGACTGGATGAGCCCGTGGCAAAGCGTACACAGCGGCGACTTCAGCAAAGGCGAAGCACGCTGGTTTGATGGCGCCACCCTGAATGTCAGCAGCAACTGCATTGACCGACATCTGGCCGAACGCGGCGATCAGACCGCCATTATCTGGGAAGGTGACGAACCGGATCAGTCAAAACACATCAGCTATCGCGAACTGCACGAACAGGTCTGCAAACTGGCCAATGTGCTGAAAACCCGCGGCGTCAAAAAAGGCGACCGGGTCTGCATCTACATGCCGATGATTCCGGAAGCCGCCTACGCCATGCTGGCCTGCACCCGGATTGGCGCCGTTCATTCCGTGGTCTTTGGCGGCTTTTCTCCGGAAGCACTGAAAGACCGCTTGCTCGATGCCGATGCCCGCATTCTGATCACCGCCGATGAAGGTGTGCGCGGCGGCAAGACGGTACCGCTGAAAGGCAACTCCGATGCCGCACTGAAGCACTGCCCGAACGTGCATACCTGCCTGGTGGTGAAACGCACCGGCGGCAAAACCGATTGGCACGATGGCCGTGACGTCTGGTACCACGAAGCCATGATGCAGGCCGACGATCATTGCGCGCCGGAACCGATGGCCAGTGAAGATCCGCTGTTTATTCTTTACACCTCCGGCTCCACCGGCAAACCCAAGGGCGTGCTGCACAGCACCGCCGGTTACCTGCTTGGCGCTGCGCTGACGCACAAGTATGTATTCGATTATCACGATGGCGATGTCTATTGGTGCACCGCCGACGTTGGCTGGGTCACCGGACACAGTTACATCGTCTACGGCCCGCTCGCCAACGGCGCAATCACACTGATGTTCGAAGGCGTTCCGACTTACCCTGATGCATCACGTTTCTGGCAGGTGATCGACAAACACAAGGTGAATATTTTCTACACCGCTCCCACCGCCATTCGCGCGCTGATGGGTCTGGGCGATGAGCCGGTGAAGAAAACCTCCCGTGCCTCGCTGAAACTGCTTGGCAGTGTTGGCGAGCCGATCAACCCGGAAGCCTGGGAGTGGTATCACCGCGTGGTTGGTGAAGATCGCTGCCCGGTGGTCGATACCTGGTGGCAGACCGAAACCGGTTCGATCCTGATCGCGCCGCTGCCCGGTGTTACCGACCTGAAACCCGGCTCTGCAACCTTGCCGCTGTTCGGTGTCGAGCCGGCGCTGATGGATGAAAACGGTAACGAACTGTCTGGCGCCGCCAGCGGCAATCTGGTGCTGAAGCGAAGCTGGCCGAGCCAGATCCGCAGCGTCTACGGCGATCATCAGCGCATGATCGACACCTACTTCTCCACCTACAAGGGCACCTACTTCACCGGTGACGGCTGCCGCCGTGACGAAGACGGCTATTACTGGATCACCGGCCGGGTCGACGACGTACTGAACGTTTCCGGTCACCGTCTCGGCACTGCGGAAGTCGAATCGGCGCTGGTACTGCATACCGCCGTCGCCGAAGCCGCCGTGGTCGGTTACCCGCATGACGTCAAAGGTCAGGGCATCTATGCCTATGTGTCACTGATGAGCGGTGTCACCGGTGACGATGCACTGCTCAAGGAATTGCGCGATTTTGTCGCAAAGGAAATCGGCGCCATTGCCAAACCGGATCTGATCCACTTCGCCCCGGGCTTGCCAAAAACCCGCTCCGGAAAAATCATGCGCCGGATTCTGCGCAAGATTGCCGCCAATGAACTGGACACGCTGGGCGATACGTCAACACTGGCAGATCCTGCCGTAGTGGATCAGTTGATTTCCGGACGGATGAACAGCTGAACTGGCATCAGGGAAGTTGTCGGGTACGCCATGCCAGTGGCGTTTCGCCCGACAACGACTTGAATGCACGACTGAATGAGTTGGTATTATTGAAGCCGGTTCTCGCAGCAATTTGCTTGACCGAGAACCGGGTTTGCAACAGCAGCTCCTTGGCCAGCCGGAACCACACTTCGTTGGCAATACTTTTAAACGATGTCTGTTCACCGGATAACTTCCGGATCAAGGTTCTCGGCGACAAATTCATTCGATCAGCAAATTCTTCCAGCGAAGGGAAGTGGCCGGCATTGGCAAGCCTTACCAGCTCCTGATGCACAGTAACCGAGAATGCAGCGACGCCTTGTCGGGTCGAGATTTCATCTTCAAGAATCCGTTTGACAGTATTGAAGGTGGCCTCGTTCGGGCTACGAGTCGCCACGTCCATATCCGCCATCCGCCCTTCCATTCCGTCGAAATGGCTGTTGAAAATAATCCGCGATGAAAAAATTTCTTCAAGATCACGGCGATGTGCTGTCGCTGCCTGACCATTCCCGTGGCCATGGCGGAAATGAATGATTCTGGGCACCGATTCGGACATGACATCATTGGAAATAACGTGAACGGCGGCGGTAACAATTTCCAGAAGGAAGCTGTTCATTCTGCCAAGGTCGACGGCCATCTCCAGCTTGAACAGAACCTTTGGCGGCGCTTCAACCAGATCGGCTCGCATCACCGGAATCAGAAGCGGCAGATAGCGTACGGCCACCAACAGCGACTCACGCACATTTCTTGCGCTGAGTGCGGCCATCCCGGCAAGCCCTGCACTGGTGGCGGAAAAATGACTGAGCCAGTCACGGATTGAGATACTGCCACGAGCGTTGTGCTCAACCCAGTCAAACAGCGCGTACAGCTCCTCGCCATCAATGCTGAACGCCGGGTCCTCGAACTGTTCGCGGGTGACGCCCAACTGAGTCAGCATGTCGGCAAAGGAGACATGAACAGCATGACGATCAAGAACCTGTCTTATAGGTTCCAGCACCGTTCTTGGTATGCGCAGCGCTTTCAGGCCCTCTCCGGCTTTTCTCATTCTTGTCAGGTATCCGCAGCAGTGCTGTCCAGACCGATTCTCGGGCCAACGCGGGATATTGGCAAACCACGCCCCGTTTTGTGAACACTCGTTTCCCGTGATCCCCCGGACGCCTCGATTGGCGCCTTTTGTTCACGTTCTGGCGAGTTTGGCAATTAGCCAGCCCGTACATTTATCAGCGGCGGTCCCGAAGCAGCTATTCAGCTGGTCGGTAAAGGCCTCGCCATGCAGGTCCGTTTATGAGGATAACAGACATGAATAACAACAAATCGATTGCACGATACGCAGCGGGGCTGGTTGCGTTGTTCAGCCTTGCTGCCCCTGCCAGCGTCAGCGCCCAGCTGGCAGGACACAACGTCATTCTCGTGCATGGACTGATCATCACCGACCTGCTCAAGGCACCGACAAAAGAAGAGGTGCTGTCGCGCCGCAAGGTATCGGACTTCTGGCAATCCCGGGCCGAAGGCTACCTTAACTGGTCCGCAGCAGAGCGTCTTGAGGGAGGCATTGCCGAGATCGTATTCGAACAGGCAAAGACACTCTCTGCAGATGGCGTGTGCAACAACGGTTGTGTGCTGGTCACACACAGCACCGGGGATCTGGTTAGCCGCTATTTCCTTGCCCATCAGGAGGCCTGGATGACGGCAGCCGGCTATCAGCCTCTGAATATTGTCGCCACCATTGATTTCGCCGGCGCCGGTGGCGGCACCGACATTGCCGATATCGCCGTGGCCGCCGCCAACAGTGAATATGTCCCGCTGGTGATGAAGCTTGCTGCTGGCGCCGTACTGGGACTGGACCTTGATATTACTGATTATGACCAACTGGGGGTGGTGCTTGACCTGACCACCTCGGGTGCCCGCAACCATGCCAACTGGCCCAACAGCATCCCCCGCCTGCGCTTCTCGGTCAGTGGCGGCGGCCTGACGGATCCCACCAAACCCCTGATACGTGGCGCGGACGACACCGTTGTGCCGGCACATTCCAGCTGCGGTGCCTCGGCACCGGACGCCATAGAAAGCTGCTCTTCGAGCATCGCCTATGACGGCAAGCGAACCTGGCAGTTCGGCCCTCGCGGCCTGTGGCACAACCACTTCCCGGTATTGATGGCAGCCGACTACGACCATTTCACTCTGGTCGATGATCAGCATCAGGGCAGAACCACCTATGTCCTGAACAATTTTGCCGCCGGACTGAACGTCGATTTCGGCACCACCACCCGGACAGTCACCCGGCGCTGGTGGGAAGTGTGGAAAGAAACCGGCACCTGGCAGTATGTCGCCGGATCGGAAAACACCTCCTTCTCCCGACTGATATATCAGACACTGAACAACTGACCGGCCGATACTGAGCACTGGCCCCTTAGGCACGGGGCCAGTAACCTCATTCACGACCGACGTCAGATGGGTGTCCATGAACAAGATCCGGATAGTGGCAGGCATGGCAGCAGTGCTGGTGGCAGTTCTGATAGCCATGCAGGACGAGGCTCCGGAAGCGGATGCCGGACAAAGCATCGTGCTATCTGCCAGGACTCCGGAGAACGCCCCTGGCAGATCCGGAGAATCCCTCGGCCCCAGTGCGCCAACAGAACAGCCGGAGCAGAGTCTGGACGCGGAACCGTCTGTGGCACCGGAAAATCCCATGCAAGAGCAGCTGGCAGAGATTGCCAGTGCCTACCAACGTGACAGCCGCTTCCCCACATACTCGCAACCGCTAACCGACAATGACTGGAGCGCACTCAACCCGCGCGCGTTTGTCCCGGAAGAACGGCCGCTGTCGAATGCACCATCACTTCGGGTCAGCATCGAATTGCCCCACTATATTGTCGACAGCAACCGCGAACTGCCGGTGCAGGTAATCGTCGTTAGTGACGGTAGCGGTTCGTCAGCTCCGCCACTCAAGGCGACTTCAGTGCAAGTATTGATCCGCTCCCGGAACGCCAGTAGCCCCCCTGTCTTGCTGGTGAAAACCCGTACGCAGGGCAATGTCGATACCTTCGCGGCGACGATTCCGGCCACCGCACTCTCCCCGTTTGCAAACGCCGAGGTTGAAGTCGCGGCGCTCCTTGCCCTGTCCGACGGACAGAGCTCCAGCGCATCGACGATGATTCAACTCTTCCAAAGCACGGCGAGTCTCGATGCGATTGGCGCGGCCTACACCGATGGGACTCACCTCTTTATCCCCGTGTTCTTTCAGGTGATGGACGCAGGCATGTACCGGGTGCAGACTAACCTTTTCACTCAGGCTGGCGAGCCGGTGGCTCACCTGAACAGCACTTTTACGCTATCGGCTGGCAACGTCACCGGCCTGCTGAAGGTGCATGCCACAACACTAACGGAGCAAGGCCTGGCTGGCCCCTATGTGCTGACAGATATCAATCTTATGCGAATGCCGGCGGCTCCCGGAGAACAAACCCGCTATGGCAGCTCGCAGGCCGAGAGCTATCCGGTTAACGGTTTTCCGCTGGACAGCTACAGTGACGAGCCCTACCAGGATCCGGCGGCCCAGCAGCGACTGGAGTTTCTGGAGAAACTGTCTGCCGATGGCAGCTTGCCCTAACGAACCCAGCCCAAAACCTGTCAGTTGAAAAAACGCCGGGCTCCGGCGGCTGACAGATCTTTGCACTGCCAGCAGCTGGACCCCGGTATCGGACATCAGCGCGGCAACACCCACTGATCTATTTTCGCGCCCTGAGCTGGCGCCACATCAGAGTGGCTCGGACTTCCCAGACCATGGCCTGGCGCAATCCAGTTCGCCGGCAGATTACCGAATACCCGCTGCGGTGGCTGACTCGGTTGGCGACGTTCATCGTCTTCCACGTTGATCGGCCGATAGGCCAGTGCCTCGATGGTCAAACCGCTCTTGCCGGCATCATGGTGACAGGCCAGACAGAACGCATTGCTGGTGGAATCCGGTCGTGGCTGGCCGTAACGCAACGGTCCCTCGGGGAAATTGATAGCCTCTCTAAGCCCCCGAGTACCGTCCGGAATATTTGCCAGATGCGCGCCCCAATCCTGGCTGTAATCGTGGAAGCAGGCATATTTGCCACTGCCGGCAGTGTCACCGCCGGCCACCCGGGCCACATCCTGGTGCGCCCAGTCAGGGTATTTCCCAGCGACGTTGAGCCACTGCTCCTGATAATCGATGGCCACCAGAGTGCCTCGTGCATGATTGCAGGCCACTTCAGGATTGAGCTTTTGTGCCAGCACCTTGAAGTCGTCCAGCCAACCGCGGAACGAAGATGACGGGCTACCGGTGCCACCGACAATCAGGGCGCCACGCTGCATCTGGAATAGCGGCTCGGAAAACGTTTTCCGGTGGCGCGGGAAGCCATCCACCAGCATCGTCACGGTACGATTGCCGGGCTCCAGCTGCCAGGCCAGATGGCGCCAGCCGGGTTTGGCGAACAGGCCGACGTCCGCCATCAACGTAGCCCCTTTCAGGTACTGGACACGTCGGACGCTGCCATTGGACGCCATCACACGGATTTCGCTGCCATCCGGAAATTTCACCAGCGTCACCGGTTTGCCTTCATTGCCCGCCAGCCTTGGATCCACGAACAGGCTGATATACCAGGGGTAATCGGCGATTGCCTTGTTGCGCTGATCCGGCACTGAATAATTGATCCGGTTGCTGCCATCAAGCCAGAAGCCTTTGCCTTTAATACCGCCCAGAGCCACCGGCTCAATCCGGCTGTTGCCCTGCTCGACCCTTCCGTAAGCGGGTGTTTTCCACTCCAGCGAGGTGGCCGCGTTCTGAATATGAATCTCTTCAGAGCCACCTTCGTAGATATTGAATACCGGCACGATGCCCTGATGCAGATTGCGCTTGTTACCATCACGGTAGTGCGGCGTGCGACCGCTGTTGACGTTCAGCGGCCCCTGGGTAATTGATGCCTGCATGTTGGAAATAATCAACGAATCAAAATACAGGTAATCGTCAAAGGCAATTTCATCCGTGGCAACACCATTGCTCATCAACCAGACCACATCCTGTGGAGTGATGGTTTTCAGGTTGTGGTGATAATTAAAAATGTTCTGTACCGAGTCGAGAATGTTCGGGTTAAAGGAATAGCCAGCCGGATAGTGCGGCACCATATCCTTGCGCAATGGCATAACGAACCGGCCACCACCTACTCGCACGCTGACATCCGCGCCGGCGGCGTTGCGGTACAGGTCAACATTAAAATGCGCCTGCGGCGCTACCCCGACGGCCCAATCCACATGATTGATCTGGGCATCCAGCAAGACAAATTTTCCGTGCGTCCAGGCACCTCCGACCATTTGCCCACGATCATAATCCTTGGGCTGCTCGTAACTGTCGCAATCGGCGCCACTCCGGGCACAACGGCGCGGAAAGCGATCGGTTTTCTCTTCGCTCAGGCGCGCCCCGATCCCTGACATGAACACGTTGTCACCCTGACGATCGACCCACGGATAAGTGCCACCCATGTCGTCCCCGTCAGCAATATAGTTGCCCTCGGTATCGCGAAACGGATAATCCGCCAGACCGTAACGGCCCACCATGTTCGGATCATAGGGTGCATGAGATATGGGATGAAAATCCTTCCAGCCGGTCACATCGCAGGGCTCGGCATGGTCCGGCAGCACCGAATAAACCAGATCATGACCGTAAATTCCTGTATGCCCGGTATTGGGGTTGGTCCATAGCCGCGCGAAGCCGCCACGCCGACCAGTGAGCAGCCGCCCGTCCTCGGTGACCACCGGCTCGTTCAGGTTCGGCGAGCTATGCAAGGTAGCGCCGCGCACGGTTTCCCCCAGACTCACATCGACGATGCGCGCATCCCGGGTTTTCGGACTTGCCACCTCAATCCGTGCCGGCGTCCCCCACAGTGATGTGGTCAACAGCACACTGGTGGAAGTAATGATGGTCACGTCATAACAGTCATTCTGACCGTCGGCACCACAGGTATAGGGGTTGGGTTTTTCCGCCGGGGTGAAAAACTCCGGCGTGGCATCACAAATGGTGTGGTGGAAGTTGTAGTTCACCAGCGGCAAGCCAGCCGGAATCACCGACGGCACCGGCACCATGACAGGCTGACCGGCGCCGAGGATTTTTGCGCCTGCCGGCCCCGTCATGATCGGGCTGCCGACACGCTCCGGGACGTGCAGCGAGAAAATCAGGTGGCGCAATATCGGGCTTTCTTCACGTCCGGCACCGCCCTCCGCCACCAGCGCCACACGGCCATCCATGGTGGTCCGGTTACCGGGGATAATCGGGCTGGTGAACTGAAACTGGTCGTTGATTTTGGCCATGTCGCGCATGATCAGCGGCGGCTCCGGCCGCGGTGGTGGCGGCACCGTGGCCATGCCCAGCGCATCCGTGACCAGCAACAGGCCGCCAAGACCGGCCGGCAAGCTGATCCAGCGTTTTTGCAGCATTGATGCACACCACCCCATCTGACACCTCCATTCTGGTTATTCTAAGTAATTGGTATTAGTGACGTTTTCCATTATATGCAAGACTATTCTTGCTTTAAGCCAAGGCGCAAGATTGGTCTTGCATAATGGCCCGAACGGCATGACCATCATGGTCACAACTCCGCTGTGCACAGGGCACTTGATGACGCAATCAAAAGCGACGACCACTGTCAGCGGCCGCAAGCCGCGCGGACAAACCCGCCACCGCCTGCTGGACGCAGGCCTGAGGCTGTTTGCCCAGAAGGGCGTGGAAGGCGTTACGGTGAGCGAGTTGGAGGAATCCGTCGGGCTGAAGTCCGGCAGCGGCAGTTTCTACCGCCATTTCACCGACAAGGAGACATTGCTGGAGGCCATCATAGAGCGTGAAATCGAACGGGCCCAATCCCGCCGCGCCATGGAACAGGATGCGCTCTACAACCCGGAAACCGATATACAGCAGGCGCTCAGACAGCAATTCCAGCTGACATTAATCGGGCTGCGACAGAACGCGGCCCTGATCAGTCTGCTTACTCGGGCAGCGGATCACTTTCCGGCTTTGATCAAGCGACTGCGCGATGCCTTTGTGAATCAGGCCACAGAGGCAGTGGCAAAGAGCTATTCGGGGCGTATCCAGCGTGGCGAGCTACTCGACGCCGATCCCCGAGTACTGGCGATGGTGGTGCAAAGCACTCTGTTTGGCTATTTCAGTGCCGAAGCGGCATTTGGGAAATCCGCTGACGCTGAGGCAATGGAACAGGCACTTGTCAGCACGCTGGCGAAAATGCTGGTCCGCTAGCCCCCTGCATTTGCGTCGGACTCAAATGCAGGGGCCATACTGGCGCAACTATTTGAAGGCAGAGTCGATAATCCTGTTGAGAGTCGGGCTTGGCCGCATCGCAGCCGTCACTTTTTCCGGGTCAGGCTGATAGTAACCGCCGATATCCACCGGCTGTCCCTGCGTGGCAATCAGCTCATTCATGATGATCTGCTCGTTATCACTGAGCTGCCTGGCCAACTGGGCAAAACCGGTCTTCAGCTCGGGATCATCAGACTGCTCTGCCAATGCTTTGGCCCAGTACAGCGCCAGATAGAAGTGACTGCCACGGTTGTCAATTTCACCGGCCTTGCGTGATGGAGACTTGTCCTCGTCAAGGAACACTGCAGTGGCTTGATCCAGCGTCTTCGCCAGTACGCTGGCTTTTTTATTGCCGGTTTTATCACCGAGGTCTTCCAGCGACACCATCATCGCCAGGAACTCACCGAGCGAATCCCAGCGCAGGTGATTCTCTTCAAGAAACTGCTGCACGTGTTTTGGCGCAGAGCCACCGGCACCGGTTTCAAACAGGCCGCCTCCTGCCAGCAACGGCACGATCGACAGCATCTTTGCGCTGGTACCAAGCTCCAGAATCGGGAACAGGTCGGTGAGATAGTCACGTAGTACGTTACCGGTTACCGAAATGGTGTCCTTGCCGCGAATCAGCCGCTCCATGGTGTGGCGGATGGCCTGATCCAGCGACATGATGCTGATATCCAACCCTTCGGTGTCATGGTCTTTCAGATAGCGCTGAACTTTCTCAATCATCTGGGCATCATGAGGACGCTCAGGGTCGAGCCAGAACACCGCTGGCATGCCGCTCAAACGAGCGCGCTGCACGGCCAGACGAACCCAGTCACGAATCGCTGCATCTTTGGTCTGACAGGCTCGCCAGATATCGCCTTTTTCAACTTCATGTTCGAAGTAGACTTCGCCACTCTGGCCCACCACACGCACGGTGCCATCTTCCGGCAGCTCGAATGTCTTGTCGTGGGAGCCATACTCCTCAGCTTGCTGCGCCATTAATCCGACGTTCGGCACCGTACCCATGGTGCGCGGATCAAAGGCGTCGTGATGTTTGCAGAAATTGATAATTTCCTGATAGATGGTCGCGTAGGTACTTTCCGGGATCACTGCCTTGGTATCTTTCAGCTTGCCGTCAGTGCCCCACATCTTTCCCCCGGCACGGATCATTGCCGGCATGGATGCATCAACGATCACATCACTGGGCACGTGCAAGTTGGAAATACCACGTTCTGAATCCACCATCGCCATTTCCGGGCGATGGGCATAGCAATCACGGATATCCTCTTCAATTTCGGCGCGCAGCGAGTACGGCAGGCTGGCAATTTTCTGGTACAGGTTGCTCAGGCCGTTTTTCGGATTGACACCGATTTCCTCAAACAGCGCCTTGTGCTTCTCGAACACATCCTTGAAATACACCGTCACGGCATGACCAAACACGATCGGGTGCGAAACCTTCATCATGGTTGCCTTAACGTGCAGCGAGAACAGCATCCCCGCCTTGCGCGCACCTTCGATTTCCTCCTCAAGAAATTTTCGCAGGGCCCTGACGCTCATGAACATGGCGTCAACTACCTCGCCCTCCAGCACTGGGGTTTTTTCTTTCAGAACGATGGTCCGGCCATCTTTGGTCAGCAGCTCGATACGGAGCACATCATCCTTTTCCATGGTGCGGGACTTTTCACCATGGTAGAAATCGCCGGCGCGCATGTGCGCGACATGGGTCCGTGATGACTGGCTCCACTTACCCATGGAATGCGGGTGTTTCTTGGCAAAGTTCTTCACTGCCGTGGAAGCACGGCGATCGGAGTTACCCTCACGGATCACCGGGTTTACCGAGCTGCCCAGGGCCTTGCCGTAGGCCGCCTTGATGGTGCGCTCTTCATCGTTGGCCGGCTCGTCCGGGTAGTCCGGCACCGGATAGCCATGTGCCTGCAACTCGGCAATGGCGTTTTTCAGCTGCGGGATTGAGGCACTCACATTTGGCAGCTTGATGATATTGGCTTCCGGCTGCAGGGTCAGCTTGCCCAGCGCCGCAAGGTTATCCGGCACCCGCTTGTCTTCTGGCAGATACTCCGGGAAAAGGGCCAGAATGCGTGCCGCCAGGGAAATATCCACCGGCTCAACGACAATCCCCGCGGCCCGGGTAAAGGCATTCAGAATCGGCAGGAAGGAATAGGTGGCAAGGGCAGGAGCTTCGTCAGTCTGGGTATAAATAATCTTGCGTGTATCGGCTTTCATTCTCGCCTCTTCTGGATGGTGGAACAGCGCTGTTGTGAGTCTGCTCTGTTAGGGCATCAGGATCCTCTGATGCCGAGACTTTCCCATATTCTGACCATGGAACGCCATGACCAGAAACAATAAACCCCGGCATGCCGGGGTTTATTGTCAGTCGAACAGCATGGCCGGATCAGGCCTGGCTGGCTTCGAGCTGAGCTTCTTTCATGGACAGCTTGATCCGGCCACGCTGGTCCACATCCAGCACCTTGACCTTGATCATGTCGCCTTCCTTGACGTAATCACTGACTTTTTCCACTCGTTCCTGAGCGATCTGGGAAATGTGCAGCAGACCTTCGGTACCCGGCATGATTTCAACGAAAGCGCCGAAATCCACCACCCGGGTAACTTTGCCTTCGTAGATTTCACCCACTTCCGGCTCTGCCGTAATGGCTTCAATACGACGCACGGCATCCAGCGCAGATTCGCGGGTCGCACCATAGACCTTGATGGTGCCATCGTCATTGATATCGATGTTAGCGCCAGTGGCTTCTGTCAGTGCCCGAATGGTGGCACCGCCCTTGCCGATCACATCACGAATCTTCTCGGCATTGATCTTGATGCTGATCAGGGTCGGGGCATTCTCGCTCAGCTCACTGCGCGGCGCCGACATGGTGCGTGCCATTTCGCCAAGAATATGCAGACGGCCTTCGCGGGCCTGATTCAGGGCCACTTCCATGATTTCTTCGTTGATGCCTTCGATCTTGATGTCCATCTGCAGGGCGGTCACGCCATTGGCGGTACCAGCCACCTTGAAGTCCATGTCGCCGAGGTGATCTTCGTCGCCGAGGATGTCGGACAGCACCGCGAAGCGGCCGTCTTCTTCCTTGACCAGACCCATGGCAATACCGGCCACCGGCGCCTTGATCGGCACACCGGCGTCCATCAGTGCCAGCGACGTGCCACACACCGATGCCATCGAAGACGAACCGTTCGACTCGGTAATTTCCGAGACCACACGGATGGCGTACGGGAAGGTGGTTTCATCCGGCAACACCGCCTGCACGCCACGACGGGCAAGGCGGCCATGACCGATTTCACGACGCTTCGGGCTGCCAACCATGCCGGTCTCACCGACGCAGAACGGCGGGAAGTTGTAGTGCAGCATAAAGCGGTCAGTGCGCGAGCCTTCCAGCGCGTCGATGTTCTGGGCATCACGCATGCCGCCAAGAGTGGCCGCAACAATGGCCTGGGTCTCGCCACGAGTAAACAGGGCAGAGCCGTGGGTCTTCGGCAACACCGAGATCTCGGTTTCGATGCGACGCACGGTTTTCAGATCGCGACCATCAATACGCGGTTTACCGTCAAGAATGGCGTCGCGCACGGTGCGGTATTCCAGCTCGGAGAACTGCTTGGACACTTCGCCCTTCTCCGGCGCACCTTCCTCGCCAGTGACCAGCGCTTCGACCACGGCGGCTTTCAGCTCGCCGATGCGAGCATAACGCTGCTGCTTGTCAGTGATGCTGTAGGCGGCAGCCAGGTCGGCGCCAACCTTGGCCTTCACCGCATCATAGACAGCGGTATTGGCGGCCGGAGCCTGCCATTGCCACTGCGGGGTGCCAACTTCGGCGGCAAACTCGCGCACAGCCTTGACCACCGTCTGCATTTCCATATGGCCAAACAGCACGGCGCCAAGCATCTGATCTTCGCTCAGCTCCCTGGCTTCCGACTCGACCATCAGCACAGCTTTTTCAGTGCCGGCCACAACCAGATCCAGAGCCGATGTCTTGAGCTCCGAGTAAGTCGGGTTGAGCACATACATGTCATCGATAAAGCCAACACGGGCAGCACCGATCGGGCCGTTGAACGGAATGCCGGAAATTGCCAGTGCTGCGGACGTACCAATCATTGCCGCGATATCCGGGTCTGCATCTTTGCCGACCGACATCACCGTGGCGATAACCTGGACTTCATTCATGAAGCCTTCTGGAAACAGCGGACGGATCGGGCGGTCGATCAGGCGGCTGGTCAGGGTTTCTTTCTCTGACGGTCGGCCTTCGCGCTTGAAGAAACCACCCGGAATACGTCCGGCAGCGTAGGTCTTTTCCTGATAGTTGACGGTCAGCGGGAAGAAGCCCTTGGAAGGATCTGCTTCTTTTTTGCCAACGACAGTCACGAGTACGGCGATTTCGCCGATGGTGACCATGACAGCGCCGGTGGCCTGACGGGCAATACGACCCGTTTCCAGTACCACGGTGTCACGGCCAAACTGGAATTCCTTGCGAACGATCTTGAACATGTTTTCTCTTCTCTCGGTTTCTTTGTTAGTCACTTTTCACATTAGCCTGGGGCGTGCGGGGGAAATCATACGCGAAACAGGCACTTGTTTCACCCGCTATCCGGCGGCTGCGGCCGGCCCAGAACGACAAAAGCCCGGCGAGCCGGGCTTTTGCGTGATGATCGTGTGGTGCCGGTCGATTAACGACGCAGGCCCAGACGCTCGATCAGGGTCAGGTAACGCTCACGGTCCTTACGGGCCAGGTAGTCCAGCAGTTTGCGGCGCTGGTTTACCATGCGGATCAGACCACGACGGCTGTGGTGATCCTTGCTGTGCTCCTTGAAGTGACTCTGCAAGGTGTTGATATTGTGAGTCAGCAGGGCAACCTGAACTTCCGGTGAACCGGTGTCGCCTTCCTTACGGCCGTAATCCTTCAGCAGGGCGGCCTTCTCTTCTACGGTTAATGCCATGTTACTTCTCCTCAAATATGCGTATGAAGAATCACGGACAGCCGCGCATATTTACAGCTGCCGTGAGGTGCCTGCCCTGAAGTGGACTTCAGAGCCCGGCGACCAGACGACGGGGCGCAATGCGCCCGTCTTCCAGTATTTCTCCGACCCCCAGAAAACGTCCGGTGGAGGCCTGATAAAGCGTTACCCAGCCATCGCGGGGACGATCATTCGCCATCACCGGCTGACCTTGCAGCAGGTAATGGGCGGCGTTATCACCCAGCTGAGCGGCGGGCCAGTCTGCCACGGATGTGGATAAAGGCAAGAGCTGTTCGTCGATTGCCTCGAACCCGCCCCGCTCCTTCATTTCGCCAAGCTGGTCCAGGGTCAGCATCCGCTCCGCCGGGTAGGGCCCGGCGGTCAGCCGGCGCAGGGCCTGAACATGGCCGCCACAACCGAGCTTTTCACCCAGATCCTCCACCAGCGAGCGGACATAGGTTCCCTTGCTGCAGGCCACCTCGAAATCGACCTCGTCAGCACGCACCTCGAGCACCGAGATGCGATGGATGGTCACCCGCCGTACCTTGCGCTCCACTTCGATGCCCTGACGGGCGAGTTTGTAGAGCGGCTGGCCATTGTGCTTGATCGCCGAGAACATCGACGGGGTCTGTTCGATCTCACCCTCGAATTCCATCAGCGCAGCAGTAATGGCAGCTGCGTCGGCGCTTACCGGAGTGGTGCGTAACACCTCGCCGTCAGCATCACCGGTATCGGTCACCACACCCAGCTTGGCCGTGACCAGATAACTTTTGTCGGCATCAAGCAGAAACTGGCTGAACTTGGTGGCCTCGCCAAAACAGATCGGCAACATACCGGTGGCCAACGGGTCGAGGCTGCCGGTGTGCCCGGCCTTGGCAGCGGCAAACATGCGCTTGACCACCTGCAGGGCGCCATTGCTGGTGATCCCGGCGGGTTTGTCGAGCAAAAGGATACCGTTGACCTCACGGCCACGATGACGTTTCGCCACCTGCTGTTACTCCTGATCTTCCGGCTGACCCGATTCGTTCGGGTCGCTGGGGTGATGACTGTCCTCGGCGAGGGCTTTCTCGATCAGCGCTGAAATCTCGCTGGCTCGCTCCGGCAGCTCATCGTAATGAAAACGCAGACGCGGCGTGGTGCGGGTATTCAGCACCTGCGCCAGCTCCGTACGCAGGAACCCGGCGGCGCCATTCAGCACCGCCTCAGCGGCGCGCCCTTCTTCCGCCCCCTGACCGAGCAGGGTGAAGTAGACATCCGACCAGCCGAGATCCTTGGCCACCCGGACATCCTGCACGGTCACGTTACCGATACGCGGATCCTTCATCTCTTCGCGGAACAGGCGCGCCAGTTCCCGCTGGATGTGATCCGCGATCCGGTCAGTACGCTGGAAGCCCTGCGGGCGACGGTGTCTCGTCATGGTCAGAGCGTGCGCGCAATCTCGCGCACCTCGAACACTTCGATCTTGTCGCCTTCGCGGACATCGTTATAACTCTTCACGGCGAGACCACACTCCATGCCATTACGCACTTCGGCAACGTCTTCCTTGAAGCGGCGTAGTGATTCCAGCACGCCCTCGAACACCACCACTTCATCGCGCAATACGCGAATCGGACGATTCCGGTACAGCGTACCTTCGATCACCATACAACCGGCCACTGCGCCAAACTTGGAGGAGCGGAACACGTCGCGGACCTGGGCAACACCGAGAATCTCTTCGCGACGCTCTGGTGCCAGCAGGCCGGACATCGCCTTCTTCACATCGTCGATCATCTCGTAGATAACCGAGTAGTAACGCAGGTCGATGCCCTCGCGCTCGCACAACCTTTTCGCGGCTGAGTCAGCGCGGACATTGAAGCCAAGCAATACGCCTTCCGAGGTCATCGCCAGGTTGACGTCAGATTCGTTGATCGCGCCAACGCCGCTGCCAACAATATTGACCTTCACTTCGTCAGTGGACAGATCATTCAGCGCCCCAGTAATGGCTTCAAGTGAACCACGTACATCGGCCTTGAGGACGATATTGACCTGCTTCTGCTCAGCACCATCCATGGTCGAGAACAGATTCTCGAGCTTGGACGCCTGCTGACGCTTGAGCTTGGTATCACGCTCGCGGTCCTGACGGGACTCCGCCACTTCACGAGCCTTGCGCTCATCCGGCACCACCAGGAACTGCTCGCCGGCATCCGGTGCGGCATCCAGCCCCAGCACTTCCACCGGGATAGACGGGCCAGCCGACTTGATTGGCTTGCCGTTCTCGTCGCCCATTGCCCGGACGCGGCCGAACGTGCCTCCGGCCAGCAGGATATCGCCGATCTTCAGCTCGCCTTCCTGAATCAACACGGACGCCACGGCGCCACGCCCTTTTTCAATGCGCGATTCAATCACCACGCCTCGGGCCGGGCCGGTTCGCGATGCGGTCAACTCAAGCAGCTCCGCCTGCAACAGAATAGCGTCGAGCAGATCATCTACGCCCATACCTGAGTGCGCTGAAACATACTTGAACTGGTAATCCCCGCCCCACTCTTCCGAAATCACTTCATACTGGGACAGCTCGCTCTTGACCCGCTCCGGGTCGGCGCTTTCCTTGTCCATCTTGTTGACGGCAATAATGATCGGCACGCCAGCCGCCTTGGCATGATTGATCGCCTCGGCAGTCTGCGGCATCACGCCGTCATCGGCCGCAACGACGATAACAACAATGTCGGTAGCCTTGGCGCCGCGAGCACGCATGGCGGTAAACGCCGCGTGGCCGGGGGTGTCGAGGAACGTGATCATGCCCTTGTCGGTGGTGACGTGGTAAGCACCGATATGCTGGGTAATGCCGCCCGCTTCGCCTTCGGCCACTTTGGCGCGGCGAATGTAATCCAGCAGCGAGGTTTTACCGTGGTCAACGTGACCCATGATGGTCACCACCGGCGCACGGGAAGCCTGCTCGCCGGCAGTTGGCACGAGGCTGGCAATATCATCCTCCAGCGTTGCGTGAGTGTCCTTGACCGCCTTTGGCGTGTGGCCCATTTCCTCCACCAGCAGCATCGCCGTTTCCTGATCGATATGCTGGTTCACGGTGGCCATCTCGCCCATCTGCATCAGGGCCTTCAGAACTTCACGTGCCTTCACGCTCATACGCTGGGCGAGATCTGCCACAGTGATGGTTTCCGGAACTTCAACGTCGTAAACCATCTTCTCCGTCGGGCTCTTGAAGCCGTGTTGTTTGTGGAACGAGCTCTTCATCTGGCCATGTGCCACCACCGGCATCACGCCTTCGCGCTCCTTACCACCCGGCTTGCGACGACGACGCTTGGAAGAGCGCTCTTCATCGCGCCAGCTGGCTTCCATGGCTTCCACCACGATGCTGGCACCAGTGTCATCTTCTTCGGCTACTACCGGCGCATCCCCACGCTTTTCCAGCTCAGCAGCCAGACGCAGGGCTTCCTCGGCGGTCTTGCGAGCGGCTTCTTCTTCAGCCTTGCGACGATTCTCGGTCTCTACCTTGCGGCGGGCCTCTTCAGCCTCGCGCTTGCGCTTCTCCTCGGCTTCGCGCTCAGCGCGCTCTTCCGGGGTTTCATTAATGACTTTTTCTTCGGCTTTCTTGCCACCGCCAACCTTGGGCACGTGCAGCCGCTTGGCTTTTTCTTCGGCAGCCTTGCGAGCTTTTTCCTCAGCTTCCTGCAGAGCTTCCGGGGTCATGGCAGCGCGCTCGGCTTCCTCACGCTGACGCCGTGCCGCTTCCTCATTGGCTTTGTGGCGAGCTTCCTCGTCAGCTTTACGCGCCGCTTCCTCGGCAGCAATACGCTCAGCTTCGATACGCTCCTGCTCTTCACGCTCGCGCTCTTCGGCCTCAAGCACTTCACGCTTCACGTAGGTGCGCTTCTTGCGCACTTCTACCGCCACCGTCTTCGACTTGCCGGAGTTGCCGGTGGTCTTGATGGTGGTAGTGGTTTTCCGCGTCAGCGTAATTTTCTTCGGCTCGGCATCCGCCGCGCCATGTGACTTGCGCAGATGGGCAAGAAGCTGCTGCTTCTGCTCATCGGATACGCCCTCGTCCGCCGTCTTATGGGGCAAACCTGCGTCGCGCATCTGCGTCAGCAACGTGTCGACCGGTGTTCCCACCAGTTCTGCCAGCTTCTGAACCGTCGTTTCTGCCATATCTCAACCTTGCTCCTGTTCGTTTCGTCACTTACCGGGCCATACAACAGATTATTGGCCGGCAGCTTCCTCATTCGCGAACCAGGGCGCGCGCGCTGTCATGATCAGTTCTGCAGCACGCTGTTCGTCCATCCCGTCAACTTCCATCAGGTCGTCTACCGCCTGCTCTGCCAGATCTTCCATGGTGACAATGCCACGGGATGCCAGCTCAACTGCCAGCTTGCGATCCATGCCTTCCATGTTCAGCAGGTCTTCCGCCGGGCCGGCATTTTCCAGCTGCTCTTCCGACGCCAGCGCGCGGGTCAACAGCACGTCTTTGGCGCGCTGGCGCAGGGCTTCAACGATGTCTTCATCAAAGCCCTCGATGCCAAGCATCTCTTCCACTGGCACGTAGGCGACTTCTTCAATGGTGGTGAAGCCTTCGGCAACCAGCACCTCAGCGATTTCCTCATCCACATCCAGCTCGCGGATAAACACTTCCATCGACTGCTGCGCTTCTTCTTCCTGCTTTTCCTGCGCCTTGTCGAGAGTCATCACGTTCAGCTCCCAACCAGTCAGCTCGGAAGCAAGGCGGATGTTCTGGCCGCCACGTCCAATCGCCTGAGCCAGGGCCGACTCGTCTTCGACGGCTACGTCCATAGCGTGCTTCTCTTCGTCAACAACGATAGAAGCCACTTCTGCCGGCTGCATGGCATTGATCACCAGCTGCGCCGGATTGTCATCCCACTGGATGATGTCGACACGCTCACCCGCCAGTTCGTTGGATACCGCCTGAACGCGGGCGCCACGCATACCAACACAGGCACCAATCGGATCGATTCGCTGGTCATTGGTTTTCACTGCAATCTTGGCGCGGGCACCCGGATCACGGGCAGCGCCCTTGATCTCGATCAGCTCTTCGCCGATCTCCGGCACTTCAATCTTGAACAGTTCGATCAGCATTTCCGGGCAGGCGCGGCTGGCAAACAGCTGCGGGCCACGGTTCTCGTCATTGACGCCAAGCAGATAGGCCCGCAGACGATCGTTCTGGCGGACCATCTCACGCGGAATCATGTGCTCGCGGGTAATCAGCGCTTCGGCATTACCGCCGAGATCAAGAATAATGCTGTCACGAGTCACTTTCTTGACGATGCCGCTGATCAGCTCGCCAATGCGTGGACGATACTCGTCAATAATCTGGGCGCGCTCGGCCTCACGTACCTTCTGCACGATAACCTGTTTGGCAGCCTGTGCGCCGATGCGACCAAAGGCCACCGACTCGACTTCCTCTTCCCAGGTATCGCCCATCTTCAGGGACGGGTCTTTCTCATGCGCTTCGTCCAGCGTCAGCTGGCGGCCGAATTCGTACAGCTCTTCGTCCGGCACCACATGCCAGACCCGAAACGAGCTGTAATCACCGGTATTGCGATCAATGCGCACACGGATTTCGACGTCTTCCTCTTCGTGGAAACGCTTGCGCGTCGCCGCCGCCAGAGCAAGCTCGATGGCTTCGAAAATGACGTCACGGCTGACGCCCTTCTCATTTGATACAGATTCTGCAACTAACAGGATTTCTTTGTTCATGGCCAAGCCTTTACAAAGACAAACAGTCCTTTGACGACACCGGGACAATCAGTCGAATTTTGCGACCAGAGTTGCCCGATCCACCTGTGCGAATGGCACTCGCAGCGCCTCGCCTTTCACGTCCAGCAGCACGTCATCGCCTTCAATAGCAGTGAGCGTGGCTGTCAGACGCCGCTTTCCGGCCACCGGGGCCAGCAAGCGAATCTGGATATCCTCACCGATATAACGACCCCACTGCTCCAGAGTGAACAGCGGCCGGTCCATACCCGGCGAGGAAACCTCAAGGTTGTATTCACCCGGTATAGGGTCCTCGACATCGAGTACACCACTAACCTGGTGGCTGACCAGCGCACAGTCGTCGACGCTAACGCCTTCATCTGAATCGCGGTCAATAAAAATGCGCAACGTTGCACCGCGGCCCTGAATATATTCCAGCCCCCAGAATTCGTAACCGAGGCTTTCCACCACCGGCTGCAACATTGCCTGAATTTCGTCGCTTCTGCGTGACACAGCTCACCCAAACGCCATAAACAAAAAATGGGCGCAACGCCCATTTCACGTTGCGAACCCGCCGCCCGAGGCAGCCGGCCCGCAAGACAAAAAAGCCCCTGAAAAGGGGCTTTGGTAATACCAGGCCGCCTGCCAAACAGAACCGCAGACTTCCTCTGTTTGGTAGCGGGGGCAGGATTCGAACCTACGACCTTCGGGTTATGAGCCCGACGAGCTGCCAGACTGCTCCACCCCGCATCAGAGGAGGCAGATTATAGGGAGGTGTCTAAAGAAGTGCAAGCTATTTTTAAATAATTCTTTAAAATAAATGAAATTAGAGGTTTTCTTCAATAGCCTTGGAGAGTTTTTTAGGGCGAAGTAATCCTGGAAAGATGGCTATAATTTTTTGGTCTCGTCCAATTAATACGCTATAAGGTAACGCACCTGCGGAATCACCATAAGCAGTTGCGATGATCTGCCCTGCTTTTTTTCCATAAGCAATAGGGTAGTTGATACCAGCTTCGTTGCTATAGGCTTTAGCGTTATCAAGGCCTTCAATAGCGATACCGATAAAGGTGAAGTTTTTATCTTGATATTTATTTTGTAGTTTAATGAAATCTGGAATCTCAAAGCGACAAGGTGGACACCATGATGCCCAAAAATTAAGAAGGATTAATTTTCCTTTGTGGTCTGAGAGTGTAATTTGTTTGCCATCAATGCTAGGTAGGGTGAAGTCTTCCGCCATGCTACCTATTTGTGCAAATTCAAAGAGTGCGGGAGGTTTTTTATCGCAACCATTGAGGAGAAAGGTAAGCAATATGGCTAGGATAAAGTATGTTTTCCGTTGTTTGTTGATTAGCATGGCTATTTTTTCTTACTGAGAAATTCGTTGATATGTGCTAAGAACTTATCAGCTGACATTTCACCAACCACTCTAAAGGCGCGATACTCTTGTTTTTTAGGATCAAAGAATAAAATACCAGGAGGGCCAAATAAGCCGAATTTCTTCATCAGCGCAATATCTTGATCATCATTTTCTGTCACATCGGCTTGTACTAGAATTGTGCCTTCCAATGCTTTTATGATGCGAGGATCAGTAAAGACTTTATGCTCCATTTCTTTACAAGAGATACACCAATCGGCATAAAAATCTAACATCAAGGTTTTGTTCTTTGCTGATGAGCTATCCAGTGCTAAATCTAACCCTTTAATGCCTTTAATGGGAGTAAAGACTAGCGATTGTGCTGGCGATGATCTCCCCACCTGCTGGATAACAGTATTATCTTTTAGTGGAGTAAAGAAGCTCTTATTTCCTTTTGCTATGCCGATGACTAAGATAATGCCGTAAACGAGGATAATAAAGCCAAATGCTTTCCATAATCGATCCCAGCCACTTGCTGTTGAGTTTAGAGAATCAATAGCTTTCATATAAATAGCAGAGCCAATTAATAAGGTTGCAGTCAGTAGGATAATGGCTTCAATGGGTAAAATTCGTTCTAACATCCAAATAGCAAGACCGAGCATTAGCACACCGAAGACAGCTTTGACTTTATCCATCCATGCAC
>JAGLCJ010000018.1 GCA_023146255.1 Alcanivoracaceae bacterium | reverse complement strand
GTCATCGTCAGGCACTTAAACAAAAGCCCCCGTCGCGCAAGCGCCGGGGGCTTTTTATTTACATGTGCTTTGGAATGTGCACTTGCGCAAGGCGCCAGCATTCGTGAATATCCCAGCGGGAGAGGAATTATCCGCAGAATAATAGCGATGGAGATGGTGATGAGCGCAATGAAGACCCCGCTTCAGGCATTTGCCGAAACAGTCCAGCGTCGCGGCAAGGCCGTGGCCATGATCCAGCCTTTGGGTGGTGGACGTTTACGTGAGTACAACTGGCTGGATATTCAGAACGAAGCGCTGAGGATGGCGGCCTACCTGCATAGTCTGAACCTGCCACAGGGAACCAATGTAGCCCTGATGTCAAAGAACTGCGCAGAGTGGATTATTGCCGACCTCGCTATCTGGATGGCCGGGCACGTCAGCGTGCCGCTTTACCCGACCCTGACATCGACCAGCGTCCGCCAAATCATGGAGCATTCCGGTGCGCCGGTATTGTTTGTTGGCAAGTTGGATGTCTGGGAGGAGGCCCGAGCGGGGGTGCCCGAGACTGTGCAGTGTGTCGCCTTTTCATTGGCCCCGGATGATGCTCGTCAGCGCTTTCCCCGTTGGGAGGAGCTGGTGTCTCGGCATCAGCCTTTGGCTGATCCGGCAGATCCCGATGAGAACGCTACGGCGACAATCATTTATACCTCCGGCACCACCGGGACACCGAAAGGTGTAATGCACAGCTTCCGCAATTTTGCTGTGGTCGGCACCAAGCTGGTGAATGTATACAACCTGGTCAGCAGTGACAGGATGATCTCTTATTTGCCTCTTTCCCATATTGCCGAGCGGGCGGCTGTTGAGTTGGCACTGATCTACGTCGGGCATGAGGTTTTCTTTGCGGAGTCGCTGGAAACGTTCGGCGAAGATATTAAGCGGGCCAGCCCGACCCTGTTTTTTGCGGTGCCACGAATCTGGACCAAGTTCTATCAAAAGGTGAATGACGCCATGCCCCCGGCGAAGCTTCGCCGCCTGCTGCGGATTCCCATTCTTAACCGGATTATCAGAAAGAAAATCCTTGCGGCCATGGGGCTTGATGAGTGTCGTATCGCGCTCTCTGGTGCTGCCGCGCTTTCCCCTGAAGTGATTGAATGGTTCAACAGGCTTGGTCTGGAAATACTTGAAGTCTATGGGATGACCGAGAATATGGCGTGGTCCCATACCACCCGTAGCGGCGATCAAAAGGTCGGTTGGGTAGGGACGCCGAATGAAGGCGTCGAGTGCCGGATTGCCGAAGGTGGTGAAATACAGGTGCGCAGTCCTGGTAATATGCAGGGTTACTACAAGGATGAAGCTCAAACACGTGACACCTTTGCCGACGGTGGCTGGTTGAAAACCGGGGACGTTGGTGAAATTGATCCGAAAGGGCGCCTGCGAATTACCGGTCGAGTTAAGGAAATTTTCAAGAGCGAGAAAGGCAAGTACATCGCCCCCGCGCCGATTGAGAACCGGTTGGTGTCGTTCCCTGGTATTGAGCAGGCTTGTGTCATGGGGCCTGGCTTGCCACAGCCGATTGCGCTGCTCAATCTGTCACCGGAGGAGCAGGCCAAGCTTGATCAGTCTGGTCGCGAGCACTACACCCAGCAGCTGGCCGCGCTGCTTGCCCGGGTTAACGATGAGCTTGATGCGCACGAGCGGTTGCATTGTCTGGTGGTTGTGTCTGAGGCGTGGGCAGTTGAAAATGGCATGCTTACCCCGACACTGAAGCTCAAGCGTAACGAACTGGAAAAGTGTTACGCCGATCGAGTGCCGGGCTGGTCCCGCTCCCGCGGTGTTGTCTGGGGATAATGATCGTAGTTTTAATTGCCTCGGGGCGCCTTTCCGGGCGCCCCTGTCTCGTCCGCGCACCATCTTTTCGGAATAAACTGTGGACTCGGAGTTGATTCAGGCGCTGGCTGACGGTGAATTTCATTCCGGCGAAACACTCGGGAATGTTCTTGGGATTTCCAGAGCTGCGGTTTGGAAGCGCATTGAGCAGTTGGCTTCGGTTGGTGTGGATGTCGAACGGGTCCGGGGACGTGGATATCGGATTCCGGGTGGCGTGTCATTGCTTGAAAGATCGCGGTTGCAGCAAGGGCTGGCGTCGATTATGTCAGTTGACGTGCTGCAGTCGACCGACTCTACCAATGCGGAGGTGATGCGAAGACTCGCTGTTAATTCGCCGGCTCCGCTGGCCATCCTCGCTGAGCATCAGTCCGCCGGGCGTGGTCGGCGCGGGAGAAGCTGGTCTTCACCCTACGCCGGGAATATTTATCTGTCCGTAGGTTGGCGTTTTCCGGTGGGAGCGCCGCGCCTTGAGGGGTTGAGCCTGGCGGTCGGGGTTGTGGTCGCCGAGGCGCTTTCGGCAAATGGCTTGGCTGGTCGAGTGGCGCTGAAGTGGCCAAACGATATCTGGGTCCACGGGCGTAAGATTGGCGGCATTCTGATCGAGTTGAGTGGCGATCTTGAGGATGCCTGTTCGGCAGTGGTAGGGATCGGCATCAATGGCAGGCTGGGATCAGGCGCTGCGCAGAGCATCGACCAACCCTGGACCGATATTTATACGGAGCTCGGCGATATGCCTGATCGATCGGCGCTGGCGATAGATCTGCTCAAGCGGCTGTATGACATGATGTCCGGGTTTCCGCTGGACGGGTTCGGAAGTTGGATGGCGCGTTGGGCAGCTCTGGATGCGCTGGCAGGACAGAGCGTGCAGGTGGTGACAGCGTCCGGGGCGGTCAGCGGCACGGCGACGGGTGTCGACAGCAGCGGTGCATTACGCCTGTGCACTGACGGTGGTGCAGAAATGCTGTTCCATGGCGGAGAGGCGAGTCTGCGACCTGCCTCCATGGGCATCAAGGGGAAGGAATGAGGGCGCTGTATCTCGATATCGGCAACACGGCGCTGAAGTGGCGCTACTACGCAGATGGCCATGTTTGTCAGGGAGATGCCGTACATCGCCGGGACTGGTCCTGTTTGCAGCAAATTGAAGCGATTGACTGGCATGCTCTGGACAGAATAGAGGTTGCCTCTGTTGCAGGGCGAGAGGCGGACCCGGTGCTCGCTGCCGCCATTGTCTCACTTGGTCAGGTGCAGCCTCGTTTCTATTATTCCTGTGCCAGCGACGCCGGCGTCGTTAATGCCTATCGTGAGCCGCAACGACTGGGAGTTGACCGCTGGCTTGCCGTGATCGAGGCCTGGCACCGTTACGGTGCCGCGATAATCGTAGATTGTGGCAGTGCCCTGACGCTGGATGCGGTTACTGTCGACGGTAAGCATCTGGGGGGGTATATCGTCCCCGGACTGGCGATGCTGGAGCGGAGCTTGATTCAGGGGACCGGCTCTGTGCGGGTTGATGCTGCGGCCATTGAGGACAGCCTGCTGCCAGGGTGTTCCACCTCCGAGGGGGTAAAAAACGGGATAATGCGCATGACCGTGGCCTTCATCACAGATGCCGTGGTTGCGCTGAGGCAGGGGCTTCCGGATACTGCTCCGGTGCTTCTGACCGGCGGAGATGCCGCCAGAGTGGCCCGGGTTTTACCGATTGCAACGGAGTTGGCGCCAGATCTGGTGCTCGATGGGCTTGAGCGGGTCACCGCAAACTGACGTTGGGGTATATGAATCTATGCGCTGGGTTTTCTTTTCCCTGTTAATCCTCAACGTGGTCTATCTGGTGTTCAGCCTGGTCATGCGCGCTGCGCCGGCGCCGCAGCGCGTGATGGCACCGTCGGTGACGGGGGCCGCCGAGAAGCTGGTGTTGCTGGAAGAGTCTTCGTTGTCCGTTGGTTCAGGCTCCAGAGGCGGCTATGGTATGCCGCCGTTGTGTCCAGTCGTCGGGCCGTGGGATCAGTTGGCGGCGGCCGATCAGGCTTCCCGGGCGTTGGCAGAAAGTGGCTATCGGGCTGCAGTGGAGCCTTTGAAGGTTGCGCGAGATCGACTCCATTGGGTGCATTTGCCGGCAATTGGCGACCGTGATCAGGCGTTGAGAGTGTTGCGTGAGTTGCAGTCCAGGGGCGTCGACAGCTTTATCGTGGCCGATGGCGAAGATGCCAATGCCATTTCGCTGGGCTACTTCAGTAGTGCGGATTCAGCCCGCGGGCTGATGATGAAAATGCAGACGGCGGGCTATCCCGCGGAAATTCGGCAGACCGCGAAAGAGGTAACGGAGTACTGGTTACGGATTGACGCTGGCAGCATTCGTGATGAAGGCGCTGCGCTGCGAGGGTTGCTTGCTGGAAACCCTGCAATCTCTGGCAATCACGTCGCCTGTGCAGTCTCGTCCCCTGCTCCAGAGCCCCGCGTTGAGGAAAATCTTCCGGCAGATCAGTGAAAGCATTTGCCGCCACAGGATTCATTCATTAGAATCCGCCATCTTTTGCCGGCTGGCGTAGCTCAATTGGTAGAGCAGCTGATTTGTAATCAGCCGGTTGTAGGTTCAATTCCTATCGCCAGCTCCAGTAAAACAGGCGCTTACCGCTGAAACTTGTCAAGAAACGTGTTGACAAGGCGGGGCGCCGAAAAGAGAATGTAGGCCCTTTTTTGGAGGGGTTCCCGAGCGGTCAAAGGGAACAGACTGTAAATCTGTCGGCCAAGCCTTCGAAGGTTCGAATCCTTCCCCCTCCACCAAACCTTTTCTCTTTGTAGAGTGATAGATACCCCGAGCGGGAATAGCTCAATTGGTAGA
>JAGLCJ010000017.1 GCA_023146255.1 Alcanivoracaceae bacterium | reverse complement strand
GGCAGCTACACCACTTTGAACGGCACCGCTGATGGCAACATCAGCCAGAGCGGCGCGCTGACGGTATCGGGCGTGACCACGCTGACCGCTGACACCAACGCGATCACCGCGACCCTGACGGACGCGACCAACGATTTTGCCAGCGTGGTACTGGCAACCATCAATGGCGGCAGCTTTAGCAATGCAGATGTAGTGGATGCGTCAGCCCTGACTATTGGTGGCAGCGCTGATACCTTGAGCGCAACGGCGGGCGGCGCCCTGATCTTCTCTGGTGGTGGTTACACCACGCTGAACGGTACGGCTACCGGCAATATCTCTCGTTCCGGCAATCTGGCTGTCACTGGCACCGCCACGATGACTGCAGACACCAATGCTATTACCCTGGGCTTCGGTGGGGTTGGCAGCGAGTTTGCGATTCTGGATCTTGCCAGTGTTAACGGCGGCAGCTTCTCCTCCGCCACCGTATTTGACCCTAACCTGATCACCATCTCCGGTGATGCCGATGTATTGAATGCAATCGTAGGCACGACCCTGACGCTCGGTGGCGGCACCTATGGTGCGCTGAATGCCGAAATCCTGAGTGGCAGCTCGCTGAATCAGACTGGTTCGGTGATCGTGACCGGTGCAACCAGCATCGTTGCCAATGTGAATTCCATCACCGTCGACCTGTCCGATGCCGGTAATGATTTTAATACCATCAATTTCACCGGCTTGACGGGCGCCACCTTCAACGACGTTGTTATCGTCGACACCACAGCTCTCAGCGTCGGCAATCTGGTTGTCGGCGGCCCGGGAGACATCGATGTTTCGGCTGATGATGGCCTCACAGTCACCGGCACCATGTCCACCAATACCGGCGACATTAATCTGAACGCTGACGCAGATGCTGCGGGCGCCGGTTTGCTGACTCTGGCCGCTGCTTCCTCCGTCAGCAGTGCAGGCAACCTGACACTGACTGCAGCGGATTTCGAGTTTGATATGCCGGCAGGTGATTTGTCGGCCGTTGGCACCTTTGATCTGGTGTTTACCCAGGCCGGCGATCTGTGTCTTGGTCTGTCGTCTGGTGGCGTTGGCTGTCAGATCAACCTCGACAACACGGATATCAGCGTGCTGACAGCTGTCGGCGCAGAGCTCGAACTGGATAACAGTGGCAGCGCTATTCGTGCTGAGGCCGCCGATTTTGGCGGCACCGACCTGGTACTGCTTGGCTTCACGATTAATGACGAGAATGCCGGTACCGGCCTGGACAACATCGGCGCGCTGACGCTGACCACGACCAACGCCATCGGTAATCTCAACGGCGGCCTGAATATCGATGCCACCTCTGTGGATGTCACCAGCAGCAACAGCAGTATCGTCAATCTGGTTGGTGACAGTGCCGGCAACACCACGTATACGATTGCCAGTGCCGGTACGGTCAGCAATCTGTCCATTACTGAAACCACCGGTGATCTGATTATTGCCGGCAGCGATACCACTGGCACCACCACGCTGGTTGCCAGCGCTGGCAAGGTGGATATCGACGGAGCGGTAACCTCTGGCGGTGTTGTTGCGATGACCGGTTCTGCAGGCATTGACCTGGGTGCGGATGTCACCACTACGGCAGATAACGTCAACCTCAATAGCGCGGTTATTCTGACTGCTGATGCAGCAATCAATACTGGCGCGGGCATTGGCGACATTACCGTCGTCGGCACCATCGACAGTGACGCGGGCAACACCTGGGCGCTGGATCTGACTGCCGACACCGGCAGCATTGATCTGCAGTCTGACGTGGGCGCAACCGATGCGCTGGCGAGTCTGACGGTGAACAGTGCAACCGTGGCAACCTTTGCTGGTAATGTCACCACCACCGGCGTGCAGGATGTCACGGCAGATACCATTGAGCTCACTGGCAGCCATAGCACCACCAACAGCGATATTCTGTTGACTGGTGACGTTCTTCTGCAGGGCGGCGTGTCGTTGTCCAGCGGCGCGGGCGATGGCGACGTGATTGTCACCGGCACCATTGATAATCCGCATACGCTAACGGTTCTCGCCGGTACGGGTAATATCGATCTGCAGGGCGATATCGGCACCACGCCACTGGCATCTCTGGAAATCATCAGTGCCACCACCGCCAGACTCGGTGGCGATGTCACCACCACCGATTTCCAGGTCTACAACCCTGGTACTCTGCAGACCAATGGCACTTTGAGTGCCGGTTTCAACCATATCCGTATCTTTGGAGATCTGGAGCTTCAGGCCGACACCGACTTCACCACCATCTCGCCGGGTATTGATATTCTGGTAGCCGGTACCATCGACAGTGACGCGGGCAACACCTGGGCACTGGATCTGACCGCGGGCACCGGCAACATCGACCTGCAGTCTGACGTGGGTGCGACCGATGCGCTGGCGAGCCTGACGGTGAACAGTGCCACTGCGGCGACCTTTGGCGGCAATGTGACCACCACCGGCGTGCAGGACGTGACGGCCACCACCATCAACACCAACGGCACCCATACCACTACCGCCAGCGATATTCTGCTGACCGGTAATGTGATTCTGGAAGCGGCCACGGCGCTGACCACCGGCGCGGGCGCTGGCAACATCACGGTCACCGGCACCATCGACAGTGACGCGGGCAATACCTGGGCACTGGATCTGACTGCCGACACCGGCAGCATTGATCTGCAGTCTGACGTGGGTGCGACCGATGCACTGGCGAGCCTGACCATTAACAGCGCCACCAACGTAGATCTGGTCGCTGTCACCGCCGGCAGTGTTACCCAGCTGGCCGGTACCGGCACCACTACCGTGGCCGGTGCAATGAACGCCAATACTGGCGACATCAGCATCACCACGGATCGCATCGTTCAGGACGCGGATATGACCGCAACCGGTAATGTCCTGCTGAATGCGGCGGCCGATATCGAACTGAACGAAGGCGTGCTGACTGCCAACGATCGTCTGATCCATCTGATCGCTGGCGCCGGTGTACAGCAGAACTTTGACACCCTGCCGACCCATGGTGGTCTGGTTGCCAGTGAGCTGTTACTCGAAGGTACCGGTGATTTCAATCTGCTTACCACTGGGGTCAATCAGGTCGGCACAGTGGCCGGCAATGTGAACGGGACGGTGGCCTTTACTAACAGCCAGGCTCTTATCATTGGTTCGGTGACCGATCTGCTCGCCAATACCACCGACGGCCTGACCGCGGAGACGCTGCTGGTACTCACGGAAATCGGTGACCTGACGGTGACCAATGCCGCTACCGCGACGGATGGCAATCTGCTGCTGGATGCGGCTGGCAATCTGCAGATCGACAATGTTGTCACGGCGACCACCACCGGTGCGACTGGCAACGCCAGCCTGCTGGCCGGCGGTTCGATCACCCAGTCCGAGACTGGTGATGTGAACGTCGACGGCAATTTGGATGTGGAAGCGGGTACCACCATCACCATGGCGGACGACGGTGCTGACAGTGCGGTAAGCACTGCCGGTGGCAATATCCGTTACCTGGCAGCGGGCGACATCAGCCTTGGCGGCCTGAGTGGCGTGAACGTACGCGTGGAAAGCACTGGCGGCAGCATCATCGACAACGGTGATAGCGCAGCGGATGTGACCGCGACCAACCTGCAACTGGTAGCGAACCAGAACGTCGGCGCGGCCGGTGCCGGTGCACTGGATGTGGATGTGGACACGCTGGCGGCGAGCGCTGCCAACGGCAACATCTATATCAGCGAAGCGGATGGCCTGAACCTGACCACGGTGGCGGACTTCAACGTGACCCGCATTGGTCTGGACAGCAGCGCAACGCCGACGGCGGTAGGTGCACTGTCGAATGTCCTGGCGGCGAACAACCTGAAGATCGAGGCGCTGCTGGGTGACCTGACGGTAACCGATACGGTCACGGCGACGGACGGCGACCTGCTGCTGGACGTAGCTGGCAACCTGCAGATCGACAATGTTGTCACGGCGACGACGACCACCACCACTGGCAACGCCAGCCTGCTGGCCGGCGGTTCGATCACCCAGTCCGAGACCGGTGATGTGAACGTCGACGGCAGCCTGGATGTGGAAGCGGGCACCACCATCACTATGGTGGACGATGGTGCGGACGGTGCGGTGAGCACTGCCGGCGGCAACATCCGTTACCTGGCCACCGGCGACATCCGTCTGGCGAGCCTGAACGGTGCCAACGTGCTGGTTCAGACCACCGGCGGCAGCATCATCGACAACGGCGAGACCGATGTGGATCTGATTGGTGCCAGCGTTCAGTTGCGTGCACTCAATAGCATTGGTGAGCCCGACGGCACCAATAACGGCTTGCTGGAAACCACTGCCGGCACCTTCAATGCACTGGCCAGCAATGGTGGCATCTATATCGATGAAACCGATGCTCTGGTGATTGATGAAACCGTAGCGGTTATCGATGTGCTGCGAGTCAACATCGATAGCACCACCAGCAATCAGGCTGGTACTTCGGTGTTGTTCGGCGCCTTTGCCGGCACGGATGTGATCGTGCGTGCCGACACGGATCTGACCGTCGCCAACAACGGCGCTCCTGTCGCCGGGGTGTTTGCATCGGCTGGCAACGTGCTGCTGCGTGCCGAGACTGGCAACCTGCAAATCAACGACGCCGTCCGCGCCAGCGCGGGTGACGTCACCCTGCAGGCGCCTGCCGGCACCATCGGTCAGGGCGTTGAAGGTGATGTCACCGCTGGCGGAGATGTGTTCGCTCAAGCCAACGGCACGATCACCATGGCGGATGGTGCGGTTAGTCAAGCCACCAATAATGTGTTCTACGGTTCGGCGGCCGATCTTCGTATTGGCAGCCTGACTGGCGCAGACGTGTTGATTGATGTCGGTGGCAGCATTATCGACAACGGCGATGCGCATGTGGATGTGGTTGCGACCAACGCACAACTGCGCGCCGGCACCAGCATTGGTGAGGCAGACGGCACCAACAATGGTCCGCTGGAAACCACGGTGACCACGCTGGCGGCTTCTGCAGGCACCGGCAATATCTACCTGACCGAAACCGACGCACTGGTGATTGGACCGGTGGCGGCGATTGATGTCGACAGTGTCGGCCTGAATGCGACTTCCAGTGTTAATGCTGGCAGCGCATTGGCTGGCGCAGTGGCAGCGCAGAATCTGAAGATCGAGGCAGTGGCCGGCGGTATCACGGTAGACAGCGCGGTGGAAGCAACCGCTGCGGATCTGCTGCTGGATGCACAGGGCGGTGATCTGGCGATCAATGCCACGGTGGATGCGGGCGGCAACGCCAGCCTGCTGGCCAGCGCCAATGTGACCCAGTCTGCGACTGGTGATGTAACGGTTGGCGGCACGCTGGATGTGAACGCTCAGGGTGGTGACATCACCATGACTGACGGCGCGATCAGTGCGGCCACTGGCAACCTGCGTTATCTGGCGACCGGTGACATTCGTCTGGCGAGCCTGAACGGTGCCAACGTGCTGGTGAACGCTGGCGGCAGCATCATCGACAACGGCGAGACCGATGTGGATGTGATTGCGACCAACGCGCAGCTGATTGCCGGCACCAGCATTGGTGAGGCAGATGGCAGCAACAATGGTCCGATCGAAACGACGGTAGCGACGCTGGCCGCCTCTGCAGGCACTGGCAACATTTACCTGAGTGAAACTGACAACCTGACGATTGGTTCGGTGG
>JAGLCJ010000016.1 GCA_023146255.1 Alcanivoracaceae bacterium | reverse complement strand
CGATCGCCATGGATGAAGGTCTGCGTTTCGCGATTCGCGAAGGCGGCCGCACCGTTGGCGCCGGCGTGGTAGCTAAAATCATCGCCTGATGAAAAAAGAAGGGTCAGGGGTATTGCTCTGGCCCTTCTTTATCTCTACAATTCGCGCCCTCTCGGCCCTATAAGCCAGAGAAGGCTAGACCAACCGGGGCATCGTTCCCGGGCTAGATCGCAGATCTTGCCGCCGCCGAAAGGATGGCTGGCAGGGTTTTTTTGCCATCTGTAAGCATGGTTCGTTACACGTTCGGAGTTTGTTAGCTATGGCTAACCAAAGAATTCGCATTCGGCTCAAGGCATTTGATCATCGTCTGATTGATCAGTCTGCCCAGGAGATCGTAGATACCGCCAAGCGTACCGGTGCTCAGGTAATGGGCCCGATTCCGCTGCCGACCCGTAAGGAGCGGTTCACGGTGCTCGTCTCTCCGCACGTCAATAAAGACGCGCGGGATCAGTACGAAATTCGTACCCACAAGCGTCTGGTCGACATCGTTCAGCCCACGGATAAGACCGTGGATGCGCTGATGAAGCTGGATCTGGCCGCTGGCGTGGATGTGCAGATCAGCCTGGGCTAAACCCAGTCTGGATCGGCTCGGCTTGAAGAGAGACAACGAGCGGGTGCGCCCGCGGCAAGTTGTGCAGAGGTAGACAATGGCGATTGGTGTAGTCGGTCGGAAATGCGGGATGACCCGCGTGTTCACTGAGGATGGCAACAGCATCCCGGTGACCGTGATTGAGGTGACCCCGAACCGCGTGAGCCAGGTAAAAACGGCTCAGACGGATGGCTATGATGCGGTACAGGTAACCGTGGGTGAGCGTCGTGCTTCCCGTGTTACTGCTGCTCAGGCCGGGCATTTTGCCAAGGCGGGTGTGGAGGCGGGTCGTACGGTGCTTGAGTTCCGTGCAGAAGCAGGTGAGCTGGCGCCGGGCGCGTCGATCACGGCGGACCTGTTCCAGGCTGGTCAGATGGTAGATGTCACCGGGGTGTCCAAGGGCAAGGGTTTCCAGGGTGTTATCAAACGCTGGAACTTCTCCATGCAGGATGCCACCCACGGTAACTCTCTGTCGCACCGTGCGCCGGGTTCCATCGGCCAGAACCAGACCCCGGGTCGCGTGTTCAAGGGCAAGAAGATGGCTGGCCACATGGGTGCCGAGCAAGTCACTGTCCAGAATCTGGAAGTGGTGCGCGTCGATGTAGACAAGAACCTGCTGCTGGTAAGAGGCGCGGTCCCCGGTGCTACCGGTGCTGACCTCGTGGTCCGCCCGGCAGTGAAGGCCAAGGCCTGAAAGAGGAATAGAGGATGAATCTCAATACTGCCTCTGGAGGAACTGTGACCGTTTCCGAGGTCGCCTTCGGCAAGGATTTCAACGAGCCGCTGGTGCATCAGGTGGTTACTGCGTATCTGGCTGGTGCCCGTCAGGGTAGCAAGGCGCAGAAGACTCGCTCTGATGTTAGCGGTGGCGGCAAAAAGCCGTGGAAACAGAAGGGTAGCGGTCGCGCCCGTGCAGGTACCATTCGCAGCCCGCTCTGGCGTGGCGGCGGTGTGACTTTCGCAGCGGTGCCGCGTGATCACTCCCAGAAAGTGAACAAGAAAATGTACCGCGGTGCGCTGCAGTGCATTATGGCCGAGCTGATTCGTCAGGAGCGTCTGGTTGTGGTGGATGATTTTGCCATCGCCGAGCCGAAGACCCGTGTCCTGCTGGACAAGCTGAAGTCGCTGGGTCTGAGCAATACCCTGATCGTGACTGGCGAAGTGGACGAGAACCTGTTCCTGTCCGCCCGTAACTTGCCGCGCGTTGATGTGCGGGATGTTAACGGCGTCGATCCGGTCAGCCTGATCGCTTTTGAGAAGGTGCTGATCACCGTGCCGGCTCTGAAGAAGCTTGAGGAGGCGTTGGCATGAACAAGGCGCGTATTTTCCAGGTCCTGCTCGCTCCTCACGTCTCTGAAAAAGCGACCGTGGTGGCCGAGAAAGGCAACCAGTTTGTTTTCCGTGTTGCCCGCGATGCGGACAAGCGTGAAATCAAGGCTGCTGTAGAAGCCCTCTTTGAAGTCAAAGTCAAAGATGTGCGGACGCTGAACGTGAAGGGCAAGAACAAGGTTTTCGGTCGTGTGCAGGGTAAGCGCAGCGATTGGAAGAAAGCCTATGTCTCGCTTGAGGCTGGTCAAGACATTGACTTCCTGGCTGTTGAGTAAGGAAGGGAGAAGGAATCATGGCGATTGTAAAGTGTAAGCCGACTTCTCCGGGCCGCCGTTTTGTCGTCAAGGTGGTCGGTGAGAATCTGCACAAAGGTGCTCCGTACGCTCCGCTGACGGAATCCAAGCAGAAAAATGGAGGCCGTAACAACAACGGCCGGATCACGACCCGTCATCAGGGTGGTGGTCACAAGCAAAAGTACCGCGTGATTGATTTCCGTCGCGACAAGGACGGCATCGCTGGTGAGGTTGAGCGGGTTGAATATGATCCGAACCGCTCTGCGCACATTGCGCTGGTCAAGTATATGGATGGCGAGCGTCGCTACATTATCGCTCCGAAGGGTCTGAAGGCGGGTGACAAGGTTGCATCCGGTCCGCAGGCTTCCATCAAAACCGGTAACGCGCTGCCGCTGCGCAATATCCCGCTCGGTTCCACTGTGCACAACGTGGAAATGAAGCCGGGCAAAGGCGGTCAGCTGGCTCGCTCTGCAGGTGCTGCCGTGCAGGTGCTGGCGAAGGAAGGTCAGTATGTCACTCTGCGTCTGCGCTCCGGCGAGATGCGCAAGGTGCATGCCGAGTGCCGCGCGACCATCGGCGAAGTCTCGAACAGTGAGCACAACCTGCGCTCCCTGGGCAAGGCCGGCGCCAAGCGCTGGCGTGGTGTTCGTCCCACCGTTCGCGGTGTGGTTATGAACCCGGTTGATCACCCGCATGGTGGTGGTGAAGGTCGCACTTCCGGTGGTCGTCATCCAGTGACGCCATGGGGTATCAAGACCAAGGGTTACAAGACCCGCACCAACAAGCGTACCAGCAAGATGATCGTTCGCGATCGTCGTGCGAAGTAACGGTTAGAGAGAGGTTGACGCTGTGCCACGTTCACTGAAGAAAGGTCCGTTTGTGGATCACCACCTGTTGAAGAAGGTGGAAGAGGCTGCGGAAAGCAACAGCCGTAAGCCGATCAAGACCTGGTCCCGTCGCTCCATGATTATTCCGGAGATGGTGGGTATGACCATTGCGGTCCATAACGGTAAGCAGCATGTGCCGGTTCTGGTAACCGAGCATATGGTGGGCCACAAGCTGGGCGAATTCGCCCTGACCCGCACTTATCGCGGGCACATCGTGGACAAGAAGGCCAAACGGTAAGGTAGCGAGCCATGGCGAACGAAGTTGCAGCGCATCTGCGCGGAGCAAAAATCTCTGCCCAGAAAGCCCGACTGGTGGTAGACCAGATTCGAGGCAAGAAAGTTGAAGAGGCCCTCAACACGCTGGCGTTTTCTCCCAAGAAAGCGGCACAGATTGTGAAGAAGGTGCTTGAGTCCGCGATTGCCAATGCGGAGAACAACGACGGTGCGGATGTGGATGAGCTGAAAGTCTCCACTGCGTTCGTCGATGAGGGTATGTACATGAAGAGGATCAAGCCGCGGGCTAAAGGCCGTGCTGACCGTATTCTGAAGCGTACTTGCCACATCACCGTCAAGGTTTCGGAGGAGTAACCAGATGGGCCAGAAAGTTCATCCGATCGGTATTCGTCTGGGCATCGTCAAGGAGCACAACTCCCTGTGGTATGCAAACCCGAAGAATTATGCCGACTACCTCGTCACCGATCTTAAGGTGCGTGACCATCTGTTCGAGCGTCTGAAAAGCGCCTCGGTCAGCCGCATCAAGATTGAGCGTCCGGCGGACAACGTGCGTATTACTATTTTCACCGCGCGCCCCGGCATCGTGATTGGTAAGAAAGGCGAAGATGTTGAACGTCTGCGTAAGGATGTCGCCCAGATGATGGGTGTGCCGGTCGCTATCAACATTGAAGAAGTACGCAAGCCGGATGTTGATGCTCGCCTGGTGGCAGACAACATCGCTGGCCAGATTGAGCGCCGCGTAATGTTCCGTCGCGCTATGAAGCGCGCGGTTCAGAATGCGCTGAAAGCTGGTGCTGAAGGTATCCGGGTTCAGTTGTCCGGTCGTTTGGGTGGTGCTGAGATTGCCCGTACCGAGTGGTACCGCGAAGGCCGTGTGCCGTTGCACACCCTGCGCGCAGACATCGACTACGCCAGTGTGCGTGCCGAGACTACCTACGGCACCATCGGTATCAAGGTATGGATCTTCCGCGGTGAAGTTCTGGGTGGTATGGACCAGGTTCAGCAGGAAGAGAAGGCAAGCAAGGCCCCGAGCAAAAAGCGCGGCCGTGGCTAAAGGGTAATTGACGATGTTGCAGCCGAAACGAACCAAGTTCCGGAAAATGATGAAGGGCCGCAACCGCGGTCTGGCACAGCGCGGCAGCAAGGTGTCTTTCGGCACCATCGGTCTGCAGTCTGTTGCCCGTGGCCGTCTGACTGCGCGCCAGATTGAGGCGGCTCGTCGCGCCATGACCAGACACGTTAAGCGTGGCGGCAAGATCTGGATTCGGGTTTTCCCGGACAAGCCGATCAGCAAGAAGCCGCTGGAAGTGCGGATGGGTAAAGGTAAGGGTAGCGTCGAGTATTGGGTGGCAGAAATCCGCCCTGGCAAGATGCTTTACGAGATGGAAGGTGTGTCGGAAGAGATTGCTCGTGAGGCGTTTCGCCTGGCTGCAGCCAAGCTTCCGCTCGAAACCCGCGTCGTTATTCGGACGGTGATGTAAGCCATGAAAGCGAACGATTTGAGAAGCAAGAGCGTTGAGGAGCTGAAGCAGGAGCATCTGTCTCTGCTCGAGCAACAGTTCAAGCAGCGGATGAAGAAGGCCTCTGGCCAGCTTTCAAAGACGCATGAGATGGGCGTTGTTCGTCGCGATATCGCGCGAATCAATACCATCCTGAAAGAGAAGCAGGGTAACTGATTATGGCAGACGCTAACCAGCAACTGCGCCGGACCGTTACCGGCAAAGTGGTCTCGAACAAGGCCGACAAAACCATCACGGTTCTGGTCGAGCGCCGGGTTAAGCACCCGGTATACGGCAAGTTCCTGCGCCGTTCGACCAAACTGATGGCGCATGATGAAAATAACCAATGCCGCGAAGGCGACATTGTCACCATTGAGGAGTGCCGTCCTCTGTCCAAGCGTAAAACCTGGATGCTGGTGAATGTAGTGGAACAGGCCCCGCAGGCCTGAGGCGAGCGTTGCTGTAGCTGCCCGAGGGCAGAGCTGGAGAGATAAGCGATGATTCAGACCGAAACGATGCTCGAAGTGGCCGATAACAGCGGCGCCCGTCGAGTGCAGTGCATCAAAGTGCTGGGCGGCTCCAAGCGCCGTTATGCCGGCGTGGGCGACATCATCAAGGTCACCGTTAAAGAAGCGATCCCGCGTGGTCGCGTCAAGAAAGGTGATGTGATGAATGCCGTGGTCGTGCGTACCCGTAAGGGCGTACGTCGTCCGGACGGCTCCGTGATCCGCTTCGATGACAATGCTGCTGTGTTGCTGAACAACAACAAGGCGCCGATCGGTACACGTATCTTCGGACCGGTTACCCGGGAACTGCGCACTGAGCAGTTCATGAAGATTATTTCCCTGGCACCTGAAGTTATCTAAAGGCGGGTGAAGGTATGTTGAAAATCAAACGTGATGACGAAGTAGTCGTGATCGCCGGCAAGGACAAGGGCAAGCGTGGCAAAGTGCAGCGCGTGCTGGCCGACGGCCGCCTGATCGTAACCGGCGTCAACATCGTCAAGAAGCACGTGCGGCCGAACCCGCAGCGTGGCATTCAGGGCGGTATCGTCGAGAAGGAAGCGAGCATTCACCACTCCAACGTGGCGATCTGGAATGCCCAGGCGCAAAAGGCGGATCGGGTGGGTTTCCGTGAGGAAGACGGCAAGAAAGTCCGTTTCTTCAAGTCCAACAACGCAGCGCTGGACGCTTGAGGTCGATTGAGTCATGAGCAACTTCAAGAAAAAATATGATAGCGAGATTGTGCCGAAGCTCCTCAAGGAGTTTGGCTACAAGAACGTTATGGAAGTGCCGCGCATCACCAAAGTTACCCTGAACATGGGTGTCGGTGAGGCTTCTCAGGATCGCAAGGCGATCGACGGCGCTGTGACTGACATGACCAAGCTTTCCGGTCAGAAGCCGGTGGTAACCCTTGCTCGCAAGTCGGTTGCAGGCTTCAAGATTCGTGAAGGCTGGCCGATCGGCGTCAAGGTGACTCTGCGTAGCGAGCGTATGTACGAGTTTCTCGAGCGTCTGGTATCTGTGGCGGTTCCGCGGGTCCGCGACTTCCGTGGTCTGAACGCGAAGTCCTTTGACGGCCGTGGCAACTACTCCATGGGTCTCCGTGAGCAGATCGTGTTCCCGGAAATCGAATTTGACAAGGTTGATAAGCTGCGTGGTCTGGATATTACCGTGACCACCACGGCTAAGACCGACGACGAAGCGCGGGCACTGTTGCGTGCCTTCAACTTCCCGCTGAAAGGCTGAGGTAGAGAGTCATGGCCAAGACTTCGATGGTAGAACGGGAAAAAAAGCGCGCCAAACTGGTTAAACAGTATGGAGCCAAGCGTGATGCCCTGCGCGCGATCATGCAGGATCCGAATGCGGAGCCTGAGGCGAAGTGGGAAGCACAGGTCAAGCTGCAGAAGCTGCCGCGCGATTCTTCCCGTATTCGTCAGCGTAACCGTTGCCGCATCACCGGTCGTCCGCACGGCGTATATCGCAAGTTCGGTCTGGGTCGTAACAAACTGCGTGAAGCGGCAATGCGTGGTGATGTGCCGGGTCTGGTCAAGGCCAGCTGGTAAGCAGGAATAGCGGAGCGATAGCAGCATGAGCATGCAAGATACCCTGGCGGATATGTTTACCCGTATCCGTAACGCCCAGATGGCCAAAAAGCCGGGCGTTGAGATGCCCTCCTCCACCACCAAAGTGGCTGTTGCCAAGGTGCTGCAGGACGAAGGTTACATCGCCGGCTATAAAGTCGTCGGCGAGGCGAACAAGCCGGTGTTGTCCATCGAATTGAAGTACTTCGAAGGCAAAGCGGTAATTGAGCGTATCAAACGAGTGAGCACACCGGGTCTGCGCATCTATAAGGGCGCAGGTGATATCCCGAAGGTGAAAGACGGTCTGGGCGTTATGATCGTTTCCACCAACCAGGGCATCATGACCGATCGCGCAGCCCGCAAAGCCAATGTTGGCGGCGAGCTGCTCTGCGAAGTGTTCTGACGATAGCGGCATAGACAGGTTAGGTGCAGCAATGTCGAGAGTAGCGAAAAGTCCGGTAAAACTGCCGAGTGGCGTCGAGATTAAAATCGATGGCCAGCAGCTGACGGCGAAGGGTGCAAAAGGCGCGCAGACTATTGCTATCCACCCGCTGGTGGAAGTGCGCAATGAAGAAGGCACGTTGCGTGTGATTCCGAAGAAGGAGTCGCAGCAGGGCTGGGCGCTGGCGGGTACTACCCGTGCACTGCTTTCCAACCTGGTCACCGGTGTGTCCACCGGGTTCGAGCGCAAGCTGGATCTGGTCGGCGTGGGTTACAAGGCGCAGGCGGCTGGCAAGGTGTTGAACCTGACCCTCGGTTTCTCCCATCCGGTGGCCTATCAACTGCCGGAAGGTGTCACCGCCGAGACCCCGACGCAGACCGAGATCGTTCTGCGCGGTATCGACAAGCAGGTGATCGGTCAGGTGGCGGCCAACGTTCGCGCCTTCCGTCCGCCGGAGCCGTATAAGGGTAAGGGTGTTCGCTATTCCGGTGAGCAGGTTCGCCGGAAAGAAGCCAAGAAGAAATAACCGTTGAGATTGAAGCGATGAAAGACAAGAAAGAGCAGCGTTTGCGCAGAGCACTGCGCACCCGGAGCAAGATCAAGGCCCAGGGTGGTGAGCGTCTTTGCGTGTTTCGTACTCCGCGTCACATCTATGCACAGATCATCAGCGCCAGTGGCGACACGGTGCTGGCCTCGGCCTCGACGGTAGAGAAAGATCTGCGTAGTGGCGCTACCGGCAATGCCGACGCTGCTGCTGCAGTGGGCAAACTTATTGCCGAGCGCGGCAAGGCAGCGGGTATTGCCCGTGTTGCTTTCGACCGCTCCGGGTTCCGGTATCACGGCCGGGTCAAGGCGCTGGCTGACGCCGCGCGTGAAAACGGGCTTGAATTCTAAGGGTGCGGTTTATGGCAAAGGTTGATCCCAACGAAGGTCTGCAGGAAAAGCTGGTTCAGGTGAACCGCGTGGCCAAGGTGGTCAAGGGTGGCCGCATCTTCTCCTTCACCGCGCTGACGGTGGTAGGTGATGGCAAAGGTCGCATCGGCTTCGGCCGCGGCAAAGCCCGCGAAGTGCCGGCTGCTATCCAGAAAGCTCTGGAAGCGGCTCGCCGTAACATGATTCAGGTCGAGCTGGCAGGTTCTACCTTGCAGCACCCGATCCGTGCTGCCCATGGCGCCTCCAAGGTGTACATGCAGCCGGCTTCTGAAGGTACCGGTGTTATTGCCGGTGGTGCGATGCGCGCCGTGCTGGAAGTGGCAGGTGTTCAGAACGTACTGGCCAAGTGCTACGGCTCGACCAACCCGGTCAACGTGGTGCGCGCCACCTATGAAGGTCTGAAGAGCATGTCCTCGCCGGAACAGGTAGCGGCCAAGCGCGGCAAGACCGTAGAAGAGATCCTGGGCTGAGGCCCGGCTGTAACGGGAACAGAACGATGGCGAAGATTAAAGTTACCCAGACCAAGAGCAGCAATGCTCGGCTGGAAGCTCAGAAAGCCACGCTGCGTGGCTTGGGCCTGCGTCGCATCGGTCACACCGTCGAGGTCGAAGACACCCCGGCAGTGCGTGGCATGATCGGCAAGGTTTATTTCATGGTCCAGGTTGAGGAAGCGTAATCATGCGTCTGAATGAATTGCGTCCGGCAGCGGGCGCCAAGACTGCACCGAAGCGTCTCGGCCGTGGTATCGGCAGTGGCCTCGGCAAGACCGGTGGCCGTGGCCACAAGGGTCAGACTTCACGCGCTGGCGGCTCCATCAAGGGTGGTTTCGAAGGCGGCCAGATGCCGCTGCAGCGCCGTCTGCCGAAGTTCGGCTTCAACTCCAAGATCGCTTCTGGCACTGCCGAAGTGCGTCTGGCTGAGCTGAGCAAGGTTGCCGGTGACGTGATTGATCTGGCGGCCCTGAAGGCCTGCAACGTTATCCGTCATGACATGCTTCGCGCCCGCATCATTTTGCGCGGCACCATCGACCGCGCTGTCACCGTGCGTGGCGTAGCAGTGACCAAAGGTGCCCGTGCTGCGATTGAAGCGGCCGGCGGCAAGGTCGAGGAGTAATCAGAACGATGGCGAGGAATCAGGCCCGGAGCCTTCCGAACGGTATGAGCCCAGACAGTTCCGCAATGCGGCAGCTGTGGCGGCGCATCGGTTTTCTGCTCGGTGCCCTGGTGGTGTTCCGTATTGGCGCCCATATCCCTGTTCCGGGTATCAACCCTGATGCCTGGGCGCGGATCTTCAGCCAGAACGAAGATACCTTCCTTGGCCTGTTCAACATGTTCTCCGGTGGCGCGCTGGAGATGATGAGTATTTTTGCGCTCGGCATCATGCCGTACATTTCTGCGAGCATTGTCATTCAGCTGATGACTGCTGTGGTCCCGACCCTTGAGCAGCTGCGCAAGGAAGGTGAGTCTGGCCGTCGCAAGATCACCCAGTACACCCGCTATCTGACAGTGGTGCTGGCGTTGATTCAGTCCTTCGGTGTTGCTGCTGGCCTGCATAGTCAGGGAGCAAGTCTGGTTGGTGATGTCGGCGGTATGGCCTTGGCGTCCTACTATTTTGTCGCCGTGACGTCGCTGGTAACCGGCACCGTGTTTCTGATGTGGCTGGGCGAGCAGATCACCGAGCGTGGTATTGGTAACGGCATCTCGATGATCATTTTTGCCGGTATTGTGGTCGGTCTTCCTGGTGCCGTTGGCCAGCTTTTTGAGGCCGCTCGCCAGGGAGAGATGAACCTGCTGGTGATGTTGCTGGTGCTGGTGATTGCGATCGCAGTGATCTACGCGGTGGTATTCGTTGAGCGTGGTCAGCGTCGCATAACGGTAAACCATGCGCGTCGTCAGGAAGGCCGCAAGATTTATTCAGCGCAGCAGAGCCATCTGCCGCTTAAAGTGAACATGGCAGGCGTAATTCCTGCGATTTTTGCCAGCTCGATCCTGCTATTCCCGGCCTCTATCGGCCAGTGGTTTGGTAGCGCCGGCGGTGAGTCGGCCTGGTCAGATACCTTGCGTGCGGTTACCGACGCGCTGTTGCCGGGTACTCCGCTGTACGTGTTGTTGTTTACCGCTGGCATCGTGTTCTTCTGCTATTTCTACACGGCGCTGATGTTCAACCCGAAGGATGTTGCGGACAACCTGAAGAAGTCCGGCGCCTACATCCCTGGAATTCGCCCGGGTGAGCAGTCGGCCAGATACATTGATACCGTGATGAGCCGTTTGACCCTGATCGGTGCAGGTTATATGGCCGCAGTGTGTCTGTTGCCGATCATCCTGCAGGAAACCGCGAACGTACCCTTCTATCTGGGCGGGACCTCGCTGTTGATCGTGGTAGTGGTGGTGATGGACTTCTGGGCTCAGGTCAATGCGCACCTGATGTCGACTCAGTACGAGAAGCTGATGAAGAAGTCCAACATGAAAGGTTATGGCAGCACCGGTCTGGTGCGCTGATTCAGAGAAGAGGCTAAGGCAATGAAAGTACAGGCTTCGGTGAAAACGGTGTGCCGTCAGTGCAAGATCATCCGCCGTAAGGGTCGGGTGATGGTAATTTGCGCCGCAGAACCGCGTCACAAGCAGCGCCAGGGCTGATTCGGGTCGTTCCGGATCACGCACAGGTTGAAATCCGTCGTCTCTGACGCTAGTATCGCCGCCCTTCGGCGTTACCCCAGAGCCGGCAAGTAGAGTGTAAATCGGAGATATATCGGATGGCCCGTATTGCAGGCGTAAACATCCCGGACAACAAGCACGCGGTGATCTCGCTGACCTATATTTTTGGCGTCGGCAACACCACTGCGAAGAAGCTTTGCGTTGCCACTGGCATTGACCCCACCACCAAGGTGCGTGATCTGTCTGAGGCACAGCTTGACGCCCTGCGTGGCGAAGTGGCCAAGCTTCCGGTCGAGGGTGACCTGCGTCGGGAAGTCAGTATGAACATCAAGCGGTTGATGGATCTCGGGTGCTTCCGCGGCATCCGTCACCGTCGCGGCTTGCCGGTACGCGGTCAGCGTACCAAAACCAATGCCCGGACCCGTAAAGGTCCGCGGAAACCGATTCGCAAATAAGTCCTGAGTCCAGGTAGGCACGTATCATGGCGAAAAAAGACAGTGGCGCACGTCGGAAGAAGGTAACCCGTACCGTAGCGGACGGGATTGCGCACGTACACGCGTCCTTCAATAACACCATCATCACCATTACCGATCGTCAGGGGAACGCGCTTTCCTGGGCGACCTCTGGTGGTGCCGGTTTCCGCGGCTCGCGCAAGAGCACCCCGTTTGCTGCCCAGGTGGCGGCGGAGAACGCGGGTAACGCGGCCAAGGACTACGGGCTGAAGAACCTCGAAGTTCGCGTCAAGGGCCCGGGCCCGGGTCGTGAGTCCTCGGTACGTGCACTGCACGCCTGTGGCTACAAGATCACCAGCATTCAGGACGTGACGCCTATTCCGCATAATGGCTGCCGTCCGGCCAAAAAGCGTCGCGTGTAACGGGAGTAAGCAAGCATGGCAAGATATCTCGGTCCGAAGTGCAGACTGTCCCGTCGCGAAGGCACGGATCTGTTTCTGAAGAGTGGCATCCGTCCGCTCGACTCCAAGTGCAAGGCAGAGCAGGCACCTGGTTTTGCTGCAGCCTCCCGTCGCGGCGGCCGCCTGTCAGATTACGGCGTGCAGCTGCGTGAAAAGCAGAAGGTGCGTCGTATGTACGGCGTACTGGAAAAGCAGTTCCGCAACTATTACAAGAAGGCCTCTGCGGGCCGCGGCGCCACCGGCGAAGTTCTGCTTCAGCTGCTGGAAGGCCGTCTCGACAATGTTGTCTACCGCATGGGCTTTGGCTCGACCCGCGCCGAAGCGCGTCAGCTGGTCAGCCACCGAGCCATTCTGGTTAATGGCCGGTCGGTTAACGTGGCGTCGTATCAGGTTCAGCCGGGCGACGTGATCAGCGTGCGTGAAAAGTCGAAAAACCAGCTGCGCGTCAAGAGCGCAATGGAACTGGCCCAGCAGCGCGGTTTCGCGCCCTGGATCGATGTCAACGAGAAGGGCCTGGAGGGTACTTACAAGACCCGTCCGGAGCGCGTTGACCTGCCGGCCGAGATCAATGAGAACCTGATCGTCGAGCTTTACTCCAAGTAAGCACAGCCTGAGGGATTTCCATGACCGCCGTGAACGATTTTCTGACCCCGCGCGCTATCGCGGTCAATGCCGTTACGCCGACACATGCCAAAGTGGTTCTCGAGCCGCTGGAGCGTGGGTTCGGTCATACCCTCGGTTCTGCTCTGCGTCGCATCCTGCTGTCTTCCATGCCGGGTTGCGCGATTACTGAAGTAGAGATCGACGGTGTACTGCACGAGTACTCAGCCATTGAGGGTGTGCAGGAAGACGTGATCAACATCCTGCTCAACCTGAAAGGCATCGCCATCCGTATGGATGACCGTGCCGAGGCGGTGCTGGAGCTGAACAAGAAGGGCAAGGGCCCGGTGACCGCCGCTGACATCCAGCGCGACCACAGCGTTGAGATCATCAACCCGGATCACCTGATCTGCACCATTAATGGTGAGAGCGAGCTGCGTATGAAGCTCAAGATCACCAAGGGTCGCGGTTATGTGCCGGCAGATTCCCGTCGCTCGGAAGACGACGAGACCCGTGGCATTGGCCGTCTGCAGCTGGATGCCAGCTACAGCCCGGTGCGTCGTGTTGCCTATGTAGTCGAAGCGGCCCGTGTTGAGCAGCGCACTGACCTGGACCGTCTGGTTATCGATCTGGAAACCAACGGCACCATTCAGCCGGAAGAGGCGATCCGTCGCGCCGCTACTATCCTGCAACAGCAGATCGCCGTGTTCGTTGATCTGGAGCAGGAGCGCAAGGTAGAGAAGAAGGAGCTGCGCGAGGAAGTGGATCCGATCCTGCTTCGCCCGGTTGACGATCTCGAGCTGACCGTGCGTTCGGCCAACTGCCTGAAGGCAGAGAACATTTACTACATCGGTGATCTGGTTCAGCGCACCGAGGTTGAGCTGCTGAAAACCCCGAACCTGGGTAAGAAGTCGCTCACCGAGATCAAGGACGTACTGGCCTCCAAGGGTCTGTCTCTGGGCATGCGCCTTGAGAGCTGGCCGCCGGTCAGTCTGCGTGACGACGATCGCCTGACCAACAGACTGCGTTAATTGAATTGACTGGGCGCCGCCGGCGCCCGTTAGCAAAGGAACAGAACCATGCGTCATCGCAAAAGCGGCAGAAAGTTTAACCGCACCAGTGCCCACCGTCAGGCCATGCTGCGTAATATGGCGGTGTCGCTGATCGAACACGGCGCCATCAAGACCACCTTGCCGAAAGCCAAGGAGCTGCGCAGCGTTGCTGAGCCGCTGATTACTCTGGCCAAGGTTGATTCGGTTGCCAATCGTCGTCTGGCGTTTGCCCGTACTCGTTCGAAGGAAGCCGTAGGTATCCTGTTCAACGAGCTGGGCCCGCGTTATGCCAGTCGTCCGGGCGGTTACATGCGAGTCCTGAAGATGGGCTACCGTACCGGTGACAATGCGCCGATGGCGTATGTTGAGCTGGTTGATCGTCCGGAGCCGGCAGCGGCTGCTGACGCTGAGTAAGCATCACGCTGCTCAGTAAAAAGCCGGGCGATGCCCGGCTTTTTTGTGTCTGCAGGATACCGATTCAGCCCCGTATCAGAAGCCAGCCGGTGGCCAGAACCAGTGTCACGAAGGAAAGGCCCAGAGCCACGATCAGAATGATGGCGGGGTCCTGTTGCCGGGAACTGCCGGGCCGGTTTACGGCGTCCTGCGGCAGGGTAACCCGCGGTTGGCGTGTGGGGCGGAAGACAACGTCGTTCATGGATAACTCCCGTCTGAGGTCAGGCGGCCACAACCGGGCCGCTGCTGAACAGACTGAAGGAGAATTGTTGCGTCACCATGGCGACGGGATTAACACCACATGAATGGCGTTAATCCATTTTCAGCATCGACTTCAGAAAGCGGCCGGTGTACGAAACCTTGCTCGCCGCCACTTTTTCCGGTGTGCCTTCGGCAATGATTTTACCGCCACCATCACCGCCTTCCGGGCCAAGGTCGACAATCCAGTCTGCGGTCTTGACCACATCCAGATTGTGCTCGATGACGACGATGGTGTTGCCATGATCGCGCAGACGGAACAGCACCGTCAGTAATTGCTGTATGTCATGAAAGTGAAGGCCAGTGGTCGGTTCATCGAGGATGTACAGGGTTCGGCCAGTATCACGCTTGGACAGCTCACGGGCCAGCTTGATACGTTGGGCCTCACCGCCCGAGAGCGTGGTAGCCGCTTGTCCCAGGGTGATGTAGCTGAGGCCGACATCCATCAGGGTCTGCAGCTTCCGGGCAATAGCCGGCACCGCGTCGAAAAACGCGCGCGCATCTTCCACCGTCATTGCCAGCACCTGATAGATGTTCTTGCCCTTGTACAGAATCTCCAGCGTCTCGCGGTTGTAGCGCTTGCCGTGGCAAACCTCGCAAGGCACGTAGATGTCCGGCAGAAAGTGCATTTCGACCTTGATTACGCCGTCGCCCTGACAGGCCTCACAGCGGCCGCCACGAACGTTAAAGCTGAAGCGCCCGGTCTTGTAGCCACGTGAGCGTGCTTCCTGAGTGCCGGCAAACAGATCTCGTATCGGCGTAAACAATCCGGTGTAGGTGGCAGGATTGGAACGTGGTGTGCGACCAATCGGGCTCTGGTCGATATCGATGACTTTATCGAAATGCTCCATGCCCTCGACTTTTTCATACGGCGCCGGCTTCAACAGGGTGGCGCCGTTCAGTTGCGTGGCGGCCAATGGATACAGGGTGGCATTCACCAGCGTCGACTTGCCTGAGCCGGATACCCCGGTGACACAGGTCATCAGACCCACCGGCAACTTCAGTGTGGTGTTCTGCAGGTTGTTGCCAGTGGCGCCGTGTAGCGTCAGCCATTTTTTGCCAGCCGGTGTGCGTTTCTTCGGAATGGCGATCTGCTTGCGACCGGACAGGTAGTCTCCGGTCAGAGAACGTTTGTTGTTCATGACATCTGTGGCGGTGCCGGCGGCAACAATCTCACCACCATGCACGCCGGCGCCGGGGCCAATGTCGATGACGTGGTCAGCCATGCGAATCGCGTCCTCGTCATGCTCAACGACAAGCACGGTATTGCCGAGGTCACGCAGCCGGGTCAGGGTGGCTAGCAGGCGCTCATTATCGCGCTGATGCAGGCCAATGGAGGGCTCGTCGAGCACATACATGACACCGACCAGGCCGGCACCAATCTGCGAAGCGAGACGGATACGCTGAGCCTCGCCGCCAGACAGGGTATCGGCATTACGAGCCAGCGACAGATAGTCGAGACCGACGTTAACCAGAAACTGCAGTCGCTCACGGATTTCCTTGAGAATTTTTTCCGCAATCTCGCCGCGATGACCGGGCAGCTTAAGGGATGAAAAATAGCTGAACGATTTGCCCACTGGCATGGCGACCAGATCCGGTAAGGGGCGATTGTCGATAAACACATTGCGTGCTGCTTCACGCAGGCGGGAGCCGCCACAGTCCGGGCACTGCGAAGTGCTCATGTAGCTGGCCAGATCCTCGCGCACGCTCTCCGATTCGGTTTCCCGATAGCGACGCTCCATATTCGGGATGATGCCTTCGAACGGATGCCGGCGTAGTACCACATCACCGCGGTCGTTCAGATAACGGAACTCAACCACTTCGTTGCCGGTGCCATACAGCACTTTCTGGCGCATGACTTTGGTCAGCTTACGGAACGGCTTGTCGATATCGATGCCGAGAAAATCTGCCAGCGAGGTCAGCATCTGGAAGTAATAAACGTTGCGACGGTCCCATCCGCGGATGGCGCCTTCAGCCAGAGAAAGCTCATCCGAGACGATGACCTTGTCTTCGTCAAAATACTGCTTTACGCCGAGGCCATCACAGCTCGGGCAGGCACCGGCCGGGTTGTTGAAGGAAAACAGCCGCGGCTCCAGCTCCGGGATTGAATAGCCGCAATGGGCGCAGGCAAAGCGGGCGGAAAACACGACCTCTTCACCCTCGCTGTCCATCGGCGCGATGACGGCTATGTCATCGGCCAGTTCCAGCGCGGTTTCGAAGGACTCCGCCAGACGATTGCTGAGGTCGTCGCGAACCTTGAAGCGATCGACCACGACTTCGATGGTGTGCTTTTTGTTCTTGTCGAGCTCCGGCGCATCGTCCAGTTCATGTACGCGGCCATTGATGCGGGCGCGAATGAAACCGCGAGCACGGAGCTGGTCAAACAGCGCCAGATGTTCTCCCTTCTTGTCCCGCACCACCGGTGCCAGCAGCATCAGTTTGCTGCCTTCTGGCATTGCAAGAACCTGATCGACCATCTGGCTGACCGTCTGTGCCGCCAGCTCAATCTGATGGGTCGGGCAGCGTGGTTCGCCGGTACGGGCATACAGAAGCCGCAGGTAATCGTATATCTCGGTAATGGTACCGACAGTGGAACGAGGGTTGTGGCTGGTGGACTTCTGCTCGATGGAAATGGCCGGCGACAGGCCTTCGATATGATCGACGTCCGGCTTTTCCATCATCGACAGAAACTGCCGGGCGTAGGTCGACAGCGATTCAACATAGCGTCGCTGCCCTTCAGCATAGAGCGTGTCGAAAGCCAGCGAGGATTTGCCCGATCCGGATAAACCGGTAATCACCACCAGCTTGTCGCGGGGGATGTCGAGATCAATGTTTTTCAGATTGTGGGTGCGTGCACCCCGTACCAGAATCTTGTCCATGGAGAGAAACTACTGGCCAAAATGACAGCGCAGTATAGGGTATTTGGGGTGAAGGCTCTATCAGTGTAAGCGCGGTTTGGTGCCGACTGGGGGAGGGAGTGGTGCAGTACAGCCCGGTACAGTCGCTCCCCGTTAATCGCTTGGTGTACCGGGCTGTACTGCACCACTCCGTGCCGGTTCGACTGACACAAACAAAAAAGGCCGGCATCGCCGGCCTTTCTGTCAGAGGACTGGGCTTAGAGGTTTTCCTGGGCCCAGTTCACCGCCTGCAGGCGGTTGGAGGCGTTGATTTTCTTGAAGATATTGTAGATGTGGGTCTTGATGGTGTGCGGGCTCAGACTCAGGCTACGGGCGATGTCCGAGTTCTTGGCGCCGGTGGCCAGCACTTTCAATACTTCGATTTCGCGGTCGGTCAGGGTGACTTCGCTGCGGGCAAAGGTTTTGTTGAAGCCGCGGGATTTCATCAGGTACTGCTGCAGCACTTTGCGCGGCAGCCAAAGTTCGTTTTCCATCATTGCCCGAACACCCTTGAGCAGATGGTCCTGAGGGCAATCATGCAGGAAACCGCCATTGACCATCGGCAAGCCGGCCAGACGGGAAAGTGAGTCTTCGTCGTCGACATTGAAGATGCCGATTAGCAGATCACCATCAATCTGTTGATCAATGTCCATCAGGTGGGTGATCAATGCATTGATATCGATGGTATTAAAATCCCCCAGCACCAGAGTCTGATCGTGGTGGCGAATCTGGTCAGCAGCAAGCTCTTCTACCCGCCGTACTGCACTGGCAGGAAGACCCTGCTTGGTCAGGAATTCTGCGAGAAGCGAGTTTTGCAGGTGTTGTCCGCCGACGACATATACTTGTTGTTGTGTGTCCAAATCAGTCATGGCCATCCATCCGGGAGCATTCCAATGACACCGCAGGTCCCGCACAGGGCCTGAGCGGGTAAGAAAAAACGGTGAACAAGCGCGAATCTATCATCTGTTGCCCCAAGGTTCAATTTGTCGTCTGTGCCAGCAGCCCGGTATTTCCAGCCCTGTGGGGGGGATGAGGCCGCTGGAGGACGGACCGCAGGTCACTTTCTGCCATGAAGTGGAGAACAGGCGCACTTCTTTCAGGTATCGGATACGATGCACCACTGACCTAAACCTGACACAATATCCAGCCTTAATGCGGGCACGGACAGACGGAGTCAAAGCATGGCGCGCGGAGTAAACAAGGTAATCCTGATCGGTAATCTGGGTAATGACCCGGAGACAAAATTCCTCCCCAGTGGTGGTGCCGTGACCAATGTCAGTCTGGCCACCAGCGAATCATGGAAGGACAAGCAGACTGGTCAGATGCAAGAGCGGACCGAGTGGCACCGGGTGGTGTTCTTCAACAAGCTGGCCGAAATTGCCGGCGAGTACTTGAAGAAGGGCAGCAAGGTATACGTTGAAGGCAGTCTTCGTACCCGCAAGTGGCAGGGGCAGGACGGTCAGGACCGCTACACGACCGAGATCGTGGTCAGCGAAATGCAGATGCTGGACGGCCGGGGTGAGGGCGGTAGTGCGCAGCCGCGTCAGGGTGGCTACTCGGCGCCGGCGCAGTCTGGTGCTGCTCCAGCGGCAGCGGCGGGCGGTGGCTATGCCGCTCCGTCAGGTGACTTTGACGACGACATTCCGTTCTGAGCGCGATCGTGAAGGACCGGATCATCAGGCCCGGCATCTGGCTGGCGGTACTGCTGTTTGCGGTGCTGGTCTGGGCTGTGGTCATGCTGCCGGCGAGGCCGGTATTGGCACCTCTGAACGGCATCCAGTTGGGCCCTGCTGCGTTGCAGCTTTCCCGTATCGAGGGACGTCTCTGGCAGGGCAATGCCCGCTGGCAGTGGCAGGCCTTGTCTGGCAGTCTGCGCTGGGAAACGTCCTGGCGCGGCCTGTCGTTTGGTGCGGACCTGACTGTCTCCGGCGATATTGTTGCGACCGGATGGGTGGGCGCTGCACCAGCCGGCGTCAGTTTGGCCGGCGTCGATATTGTGGTGCCGGTGGCGCCACTGGTTCAGGGCATGCCCAATGTGTCGGCGGAAGGCCTTGCCACAGTGCGCGGACTTGGTCTGCAGTGGACGGACGGCGCGCCACACGGGGCCGAGGCCATGCTTTCCTATTCTGGCGGCAGGATTTCCTGGGCGCCGGGACAGGGCGCTGAGATCCCGGTACTGACCGGTAACTTGCGTCAGGACGGAGAGGCGGCTGTATTAGAGGTGCGCTCTCCAGACAGCGTCTTGCTGGCCGATGGCCAGTTGACGAACGAAAGTGCCCGGCTGCGGGTCTACCGGGCCTGGCCGGCACTGCTTGGAGTGAGTCAGGGCGGAAGCCCGACTGATGTAGTATTTGAAACCAGCCAGCAGCTGGCACCATAACGAGAATGAATGTGATCAGCCCTGCCATCTCCCGCCATCTTGTTCAGGCCGAGCGACCGGTGCAGCTTCTGGCCGCTCTGTTGCTGGCGGTCTGGCTGGCCTGGTGGGTTGCTGATAGCGTCTGGTTATTTGTCAGTGGGCCCGTGGTGGTCTCTGCAGAGCCGCCTTTGCCGGTCGTCGAGGTGGCTAAGAGGGGGCAGTCCGGCAGCATTGCTGCCGATCGCATCCGCAGCTGGGAAGTTTTTGGCAGACCAGGGGAAAATGTTGGCGTGGCTGCCGTGGAGACCGCGCCGGATACCCGCTTGCGACTGGAGTTGCTGGGCCTGTTCCAGCATCCTGACAGCGCTCAGGCTGGCGCCATCATCGCCGAGCAGGGCAAGGAAGGTGAGTTGTTCCGGGTCGGCTCGCGGGTGCCAGGGAATGCCACGCTGGAAGAAATTCTTGCCGACCGGGTAATCCTGCTGCGAGCCGGTCAGCGCGAGGCGCTGCGATTGAAAGAGCCGGAACTGGGTGGCGTTCAGCAAACCGCCGGGGAGACAGCGGAGCGACCGCAACGTCTCGATCTGCGGAATAACTTCCCGGGGCGGTCGCCAATAGACACGCAACCTGTGCCACAGCAGATGCTGGATAACGCCAGCGAGGACCTGTCGGCGCAGCGGGCCATGATCATTCAGCAGATGGGGCTGGCGCCGGCGGACGGCGAGGGTTATCTGATTGGCGCCAATGCGCCGGCAGCAGTGTTGCAACAGGTCGGCCTGCGGCCGGGCGATGTAATCGTCTCGGTGAATGGCCGGACGCTTGGCGATGAGGGCGGTGACATCGCCGCCTTGCAGGAATTTCGTAACTCCGGTGCTGCAAGCATCGTGGTACAACGGGGCGCACAGCGCTTCACCGTGAATTATCCGCCGTAGGAACCCAGGCGATGGCAATGAAAGAAATGGCAAAGAAAACAGGCATGCTGGTGCTGATGGTGGCACTGGCTACACCGGCATGGGCAAACACTGCGGTCAAACCCGTCGGCGACGGCAAGACCTGGACAGTCAATATCCGCAATGCAGACCTGCAGGCATTTATTACTCAGGTAGCGGAAATGACCGGCAAGAGTTTTGTCGTCGATCCGCGTGTGCGCAGCCGCGATGTCACCGTCATTTCCAGTCAGGCATTATCGTCGGCCGAGGTGTACGAGCTGTTCCTGTCAGTGTTGCAGGTGCATGGTTATGCCGCCGTCCCGGCCGGCGATGTCATCAAGATCGTCAACAACACCACCGCAAAGCAGGGCAATCTGCCGCTGACCCAGTCGCGCAGCGTCAAGGGTGAGGAGCTGATTACCCGGGTAATTCCGGTGATGAATACGCCGGTGGACGAGCTGGTGCCGGTGCTGCGACCGCTGGTGCCGCAGTACGGCCATCTGGCCTCGGTCAGCTCTGCCAATGCCCTGATTATCAGCGACCACGCCGATAATATCCGGCGTATGGAAGCGATCATGGCGTTGCTCGACAACGCTGATTCACAGGAAGTGGAGATGATCGCGCTGGAACATGCCTGGGCTGGCGATCTGATCAAGCTGTTGGAAAACCTGATCCCGGAACGCGGTGGCAAGCGCAAGGATCAGCCCTCCAGTGTCACGCTGGTGGCGGATGAGCGCACCAATCGGTTGATTGTCAAAGGTGACAGTGAGGCCCGCGACAGGATCCGTTCGCTGGTGATGGAAATGGACGTGCCGCAGGATCAGGGTAGTGGCGTGCAGGTGATCCGGCTTGCCAATGCTGATGCCAAGGCAACCGCGGAGCTACTGAAGAACTTTGCCGACGGCGCCGCGCCGGGCGGTGGTACCGAGAAGGCGGCCGGCTCTGCGGCGGCGGCAAGCAAAGTGTCAATTCAGGCTGATGAATCGCTTAACGCCCTGATCATTCGTGCCGAGCCTGGCATGATGAACGAGCTGCGTAATGTGATTGCCCAGCTTGATGTGCGGCGTGCCCAGATCCTGATCGAAGCGGCGATTGTCGAAGTCGGCGGCGACAACGGCCTTAATCTGGGTTTCCAGTGGGCCGCAGGGGATACCGAAAAGGGTGTCGGCGGGATCAACTTCTCCAACTTCGGCACCAGCCTGAACGATATTGCCGCCGGTATTGTTACCGGTGCGCCGCCATCACTTGGCGATGGCATTAGTGTGGGTGGCGGTGAGCTCGACAGCGACGGCAATTTGCGTTGGGGCGGCTTCCTGCAGGCGCTGGCTTCCAGCAGTGCGGTCAACCTGCTGTCGACGCCGAGCGTGATGACGCTGGATAACCAGGAAGCCTCGATCATCGTCGGTCAGAACGTACCGTTCGTGACCGGGCAGAGCACCAGTACCGGTGCCGGCGTAACCAACCCCTTTACCACCATTCAGCGCGAAGACGTTGGTATCACCCTGAAAGTGACCCCGCATCTGGCTGGGCCACAAACCGTGCGACTGGTGCTGGAACAGGAAGTCTCCGATGTGCAGCGCTCGGTATCCGGTGTTAATGCTGCCGATATCATCACCTCGAAGCGCTCGATCAACACCACCGTGCTGGCGGACAATCTGGAAACCATCGTGCTCGGCGGCCTGATTCGCGATGACAGTGAGAAAACAGTACGCAAGGTGCCTATCCTTGGCAGCATTCCGGTGCTCGGCATTTTGTTCCGCTCCACCAGCACCAACAAGATCAAGCGTAACCTGATGGTTTTCCTGCGGCCGACCATTCTTGATGACCGGGTCGACGCCCTCAGTGTCACCCGTCAGCGCTATCTCGGCATTACTGCGCTGCAGTTCAAACCGACCCGAAATGGCGAGCTGAAACCGACTGTGCGCGAGCCACTGCCGCAGGATGTCGAGCAGTTGTTCGAAGGCCGCAGCGAGATTCCGGAAGAAATGCAGCAGTGGCTACAGGATCGTTACCCGGAGCAGAGTGATCTCGGCGCCGTCAAGGAGGCTGCCGAGCCGATACAGGGCGAGTCAACGGCGCAGGAGGAGGCCGAGGAGATCGTCGCACCGGCACCCTGAGTGGTCATACAATGATTCACTTTGGCCCCGGATGTCCCGTATATTCGGGGCTTGGATTTGGCCCACGGGGGGTCGGCGGCACCCGTTACTGACACGGAACCCGGCAAGGAGTTAAAGGGGATATGCTGAAGCTGCAATTCAAGGATCACCGCAAGGCGGCCATCTGGCTGGTGGATTCCCGTTACGCCATGGGGCGTGACAAGTCGAACGACATCGTTATCGACGAGGAAGGCATCAGTAATTTCCATGCCGAACTGCGGGTAGAGGATGATGACCGGGTTTTCATTACCGATGCCGGCAGCATCAGCGGCACCTTCGTCAACGACAAGCAGATCAAGGCGCGTACCCAGTTACGCGCGGGCGATGTTATTCGCCTGAACAAGTCGGAACTGCATCTGGTTGACCCGAAGGAGCAGCTCAAGGCTCAGCCGGAAGACTCCGCCACGGCAATTTCTCCGGCCCTGCAAGGCCTCAGTGTCTCCAACCGGCAGGCCAGTGGCCCGGGCGTGGGCGGTGTCCCGGTGGGCTGGTTGCTGCGCGGCAAGACCGGGTCCATCGCTGGTGAGGCTTTCCCGATTCCTCCGACTGGTCGCGCCATACTCGGTCGCTCGCAAACCTGCGATATCGTGCTGCCCGGTACCCATGTATCGCGCCAGCATGCCGAACTGTATTTCCAGAGCGGCCGCCTGCATGTGAAAGATCTGGGCTCGTCCAACGGCACCTATGTCAACCGCAAGAAGGTGCAGGAAGGCGTGGTCAATCCGGGCGACGAATTGCGTTTCGACACGCTGGTGTTTCAGGTCGAGGCGCCGGAAGCCCCGGTGGTGGAAGAAACCGCCGGCGACAAGACCATGTTCCGTCCGGCGGTCACGGCCGCACCGGCGGCCGGTCAGCCGGCTGCGGCTACGGCTGCCCCGGCCCGTCCTGCTGCAGCACCGGCAGCCAAGCCAGCTGCCACCAAGCCGGCACAGCCTGCCGCCACCAGACCTGCGCCTGCGCCGGTTCAGTCCGGCAGCAGTTCCAGCAAGGTGGGCCTGATTGTCGCGGCGGTGGCGGTGGCCGGATTGATCGGTGTTGCCTGGTTTGTGATGTCCTGATGCGCACTGCCCGGTGGCGTCCGTCGCCGGGCAGTATCAGCGTCCCAGTGTTTTCAGGTTTTCCAGTACCTTGCTGACCCGCTCCAGCTTGCCAGCCAGTTCGGCATCATTGGGGTAGAGTGGCGCAACTTCCTTCCAGACTTTTTCCGCAGCGGCATAGTCGCCGGCCGCATACAGACTGTCCCCCCCTTTCAGGCCAGCCCGGAACCGCTCCCGTGACAGGCTTTCCAGTCGAGTCGCTTCCTCATCCAGACTGCCATCCTGATTGTTGCTTTGCAGGTAATCACGGGCGGCAATCAGATCCTTGATGGATTCAGTTTTCCGGTACTGCTCAATCAGGGTGTCGGCTCGCTGGCTGGTGCGTTGTGCGATCAGTCGTTCCTGCCGGTGGGCAGCCCCTGCCAGTTGTCGCTCTGCTTCTGTCAGTCGCGGATCACGTTCCTCCACGCCACTCAGCGCGCGTGCATTACCAAGCAGATCACGGGTGCGTGGCCAATCCTTTCTGTCGGCAAAATAATGGCCGAGTCGGTTCATCTGTTCGGCGACATTGATCTGGCGTTCTTCCAGCTGCTGTACAAGGCTGTTGGCATCGCGCTCAGTCAGGGTGCGTAACTGCTCCTTGCTCGCTTGCTGGCTGATAATCCACTTTGCTTCCGATACCAGCACGTCTGCAGCAAGCTGGTGATAGCGAAGCATCTGTCGTTCCTCAAGATCATGACGCGCCTGAGCAATCAGGCCGCTGCCGCGCCACTGTCGATCAAGCTCGTCCATCACTGCAAAGGCTTCCTGCCAGCGACCACTGGAGGCAAGGTTGCCGGCTTCCCTGATGCGGGCGTGCTGATGCTTTTCGATATCTTGCAGCACCGCTTCGCGCTGCTTGATCAGGGCATCGTACTGGGGATGTTGCGCTGAGATGTGCTCGACAATTTCCAGAGCCCGGACATGATCGCCGGCCTTTCTTGCTGCTGCCAGCTCCTCCTCGGCATCCACATGCATTGGCACCGGGCCAACGCAGCCCGCCATTGCAGCAGCAACGAACAGAACAGCAAGCAGTTTATTCGGCAGCACGTCGTGGTGTATCCATCAGCTGATTGATAAAGGTGGCGATGCGCTGTTCCATCAGCGTCTCTGATTGTGCGTGTACGCCTTCAACGATAAAAGTATTGACCGACTCGTTGCGGCCGCGAATTCGCATGGCCCCGGATTGCCGCAGCCGCACTCGTGGACGAACATTCGGATTGGACACCATCTCTTCCGATGCCACCACTTCCCCGGCGCTGGCCATATTCGACAGGCGTGAAGCCAGATTCACCGAGTCGCCCACCACGGTGTACTGCATTCGGTCATGGGAGCCCAGGTTGCCCGCCAGCATGTTGCCGGAGTTGATGCCGATGCGGAAACTCACCGTGGTCAGGCCGCGGCGCTGGCGCATGATGTTCAGGCGATCAACCAGGCGCTGGATCATCACCGCGCAGCACAGACCGTGGTAGGCATGCTCGGCATCATCCTCTGGTACGCCGAACACGATCATGGCGCAATCACCCATGTATTTGTCGATGGTGCCACGGTAGAAGGTTGCCGCCATGGAAATCGCATCGAAGTAAGCGTTCAGCAATTCAGCCACTGCATCCGGAGTAATGCTTTCCGACAGTCTGGTGAAGCCGACGATGTCGGCAAACACCACCGTGGCTTCCACTTCGCGGCCACCGAGCGATACCTGCTTCAGGTCGGCCATCATCTTTTTTGCCACTGTAGGGCTGACAAAGCGTGACAGCACTTTCTCCACCTGATTTTTTTCCAGCAGTCCGGAAGCCATATTGTGATAAGCGTCCACCAGCTGACCAATCTCGTCATTACGGCGATCGGACAAACGGAATTCCAGATTGCCGTCGCGCAGCGCGCTGGCCGCCTCGAGCAAATCATGAATGGGTTGCGACAATCGCCGGCTAACCAGAAAGGCGACGACGATGGCGATCAGGCTCATCACCAGCGTGGCAGTCAAAATGGCGCTGCGCACCTCCTGACGGGCGGCATCAATCGGTGCGCGCGAAACGCTCACTGCAGCGTGCCCGGCAGTCAGGTCGTTGATGCGTACCGGAGCAAAATAGGTGGTCAGCATTTCATTGCCACTACGCCAGCGCAGCAGGCTGCCGCCAGCGGTGGGCAGAATGTCCTGAGGCAGAGTGCCGGCCTGCTCGATCAGATTGCCGTGGCGATCAAACAGTGCCGCGCCGCGTAGCGAATCGCTCTGCATCAGGTTGCCGAGAATGATGTTCAGGCTGAAGGTGTCTTCTGCCAGCAACGGCTCGCGGGTGGTATCGGCCAGCTGTTGGGCCAGCGTGCTGCCAAACTGATCGGCTTGCTGTTGCATCCGGTCAAGCTGACTGTTCATGATCAGGCTGCCCAGCACCGCCATGCCCAGTAGAATCATGATAGAAATCGACAGGCCCAGTTTCCAGGCCACCGGAAAATAGTCGGGCAGAAGGGGGCCGAGGCTGTCGCTCAGATTGCGACGCACATTGACGAACTTGTCCCTGATACTGACACCCACCTGATGCAATCCTGCTGTACTGCCTGCCATGGCGCGTACCCTGGTAATGGTCTCATCCTTGCCGGCCCGGCCGGCTTCAAAGCCAACCGGAGAGCGGACCTTCGATACTAGCGTTTTGTGAGCCAATGCGCACTTCTGACGCCGACGGCAACGCCGTCGGCGGCTCAGACGGACAGCGGGATACCGTGATCGTTCCGCTCGGTGAGGATCTCGAAGGCAGCGCCGTGGGCGCTGGTGAGGATGCGCTCCGGCTGGCCGGGCTGGCTGAACCGTGCCTCGCAGCGGGCGATCTTGCTGTTCAGGCAGGTTTTGCTGCCCTTGGGAGGGTTGTAATAGGTCAGGGCGGTGAAGTGGCTGGCGGGTGCGCTGATCGACACGCTCAGGCTCTCCCGGCCGTTGCTGGTGCTCATCTGCCAGTCAAAAAAGTGGTAGCTGCCGTCGGCGCGGAACGCCCGGCCAAGGCTGTTGAACAGGTAATCGCGGCCTTCCAGCCGCAGGCAGGCAATGCTCATCCACGGCGAGCGCAGCGGCCCGACCTTGACCTGTGCGGTGATGCATTCCAGAAAAGCCCCCGGGGCATCATCAAAGGCCGCCACCTGTCCCCAGGCATAGCGGTCGGTGTGCTGGCTGCCCCAGTTGTGGTTCTCGCTGCCGGGCCAGTGATCGACCACCATCTCCTCGCCATCGACAGTGATCTTGCCGCGGTACTGCACCTGCGGCCGGCTGACCACCGACTTCGCTTTCGGCAGTTTGGTGCTATAGAGATTTTCCGGCAGAAACAGCAGCGGCTCCGGCTCGCCTTCGTAGCCCAGACACCAGCGGATCTCGTGGCCATTGTGTTTGGCGCTGCCTTTCAAACGGTGGCTGTCGAGTTCGGCATCGCCGATCCGCACCGACATCTTGTCATGGCTGAAACTGCAACCGTCGAGCGGGTGCTCCTGCTTCACCGCCACCACCCGGTCCTGCTCGCCATCAAACCAGATCGCCCACAGCTCACCCAGCGAGGGCCGGTTGTCTTTCGGCACAAACAGGGTGTAGCGGATCCAGAATGCCTGCGGCTTCGACGGATGATTGGCGCGAAGAAACCAGGACTCGTAATGCCCGGCCTGACCGCGATGCTGACAGCCGTGGTAGGGAATCATGACGCGCTGCTGACCATATCAAAGGCCTTGCCTTCATCGACAAAGCGGATCGCCTTGAACGGGAACGCCAACATCGAATCGCGATAGGCTACTTCCGCCTGACCAATTTGCTTGCCGTTGCTCGTGATCGTCAGTGGACAGGTAATCAGCGAACGGAGCAGACCATTTTTGCCATATTCCTTCTGCCCTTCAGCACGCACCGGGCCAAGCTCCGGATGATTGAATTCGAGCCAGTAATGCGGCCCGGACATATGAATGGTGAGCTCACCACGGCACGGATACTGGCCATCATCGAGCGTCACCATGCCACGGAAATAGCGCGGCGTGCTGAGGCTGAAAATTTTCGTGGTAAAAGCGCGGATCGAAAACGCGAACGGGCGGCTGATGCCATCACGATCAAGAATCAGATCGCCGCTCATGGTTTCGCAAAGCAGAAGTCCGGTGGCCATGGTGTGCTCCTTAAGAGAGTGAGTCTGCAAGTTTCGACGCGGCCCGGGCGGCCAGCGTCATGATGGTGACCTGAGGATTGGCACCAAGACTGCTCGGTACACTACTGCCATCCATCACATACAGGCCGTTCCAGCCAAATACCTGATGATCGGGCCCGCACACACCGCGGCTGGCATCGGCGGCAATGCGCGCGGTGCCGAGCGGGTGATAGGCGCTCATCAGGAAATCCTTCGGTTTGTGCTTGCGCGCCATAAAGCTCGCCAGCTCCTGTTCGTTACGCACAGTGATCAGCCGGTTCAGGCCGGGAATCAGCACTTCCCGGGCGCCAGCGGCCAGATAAATCCGCGCCAGCGTTTCAATGCCCTTCAGGAACAGGCTGAAATCCTGATCGTTCATCTGATAGCTGATCCAGGGCAGATCGCGATGCGGACCACGGCGCACCCGGCCCTCGCTGGTATCGCGGATCATGAAGCCGAAATAGGCGGTATGCTGGTAGCGTTCGCAGAAGCGGACAAACTCGCGGCCATACAGATTGCTGAACAGGCCATGGCCGGCAAACGGAATGGTGCCGCCCTCGAACATCAGCCCCTGCTCGGCGAAATCTGCCACGCCAAAACCCTGTGGAATGGTTTGCGAATTGGCGAACTCACGTTCCGGGAATACTGCATTCACTACGCCGACCGGATGAATGGTCAGGTGCCGGCCAAGGTGCGGATTACGCACGCCATTCTGTTTCAGAAACAGCGGCGTCAGCAGGCTGCCCATGGCCACCACCACTTTCGGCGCGCGCACGGTCAGCCGAACAATGCTGCCGTCGTCGCGCTTGCCGGTGGCGACCACGCCTTCCAGCACCTGCTGGCGGTGTAACAGTTTCTCCGCGCGAAAACCGGTAAACAGAAACGCGCCGCGATCCAGCGCCCGCGGCACATAGCTGACATTGGTCGATTGCTTGGCATCGGTGGGGCAGCCGAACTGGCACAGGCCCTGACCATCGCAGCCTTTGGCGTTGCGTGGCAGATTGTGCAGTTTGCTCAGGCCAATCTTGCGGGCGCCGTCGGCAATCACATTACCGATTTCGCCGACGTATTTGCTCTCCGCCGGCGTCACGTTAATCACTTCCTCAACGCTGGCAAAAAACGGATCAAGATTTTCCGGCGTCAGCTCGGTTAAGCCGAACTCTTTCTGCCAACGCGCCAGCACCGCTTCAGGCGTGCGCAAACAGGTACCGGAATTGATCGTGGTAGTGCCACCGACACTGCGGCCGATCGGCACCGGAATGGTGACATTGCCCAGCGCCGTGGTAGCGCCAAGGCCGCGATACAGCTTGGCGATGGTGTCAGTGAGCTTGCCGGTGAAATGGGTGCGGTTGTAGTACTCGCCTTCCTCGATCATCACCACGGCGAGGCCACGGCTGGCCAGCTCGTAGGCGGCGGCGGCGCCACCGGCACCGGTGCCGATGACGACGACATCGGCTTCCAGTTCCAGATCTTCTTCCATGTCCCGGGCCGGGCTGACCTGGGCCTGCCAGCGGAACGCCTCGATCTGCTTTGGCACCTGCACCGGAGGGCGGCTGCCGACCCGGCGCTGGGTCTCGTCATCCAGCAGCCAGGCGGCCTTGAATGGCGCTGCCAGAGCCCGCAGCAGGTGGCCGCTGACCAGTGTGCCGGACAGGCTCGACAACAGCGCCTCGCGCTGCTCCGGGCTCAGGCGGCTAAAGCGTTTGCCATGGCTGAACAGGGAGCGGCTTTCCAGCCAGGCGAGGCTGGCAGTCAGCAAGCGACGAAAGCCGGGCCGGCCGTCCAGATAGCCGGCCACCGTGGCACACAGGCGGTCGGCATCGGCGGCCGGCAATTGCTCGCCGGCGGGCAGCATGGCCTGCACCAGCGCCCGGGCGGTATCCGGGCGCGGCAGGTCGGGCAGGATGTCAGTCAGGGCTTCAGTCATGCTCCGAGTGTAGCCGATCTAGTACTTTTGGCTTGTCCTATCGCGCAGTTGTTTCTGCAGCATCGGGTAAGCCGGGGCAGGGCTGGAGCCTACTTGCGCCGGCGCAGCGGCCGGACATTGCTGTCAGCTTCCTCGCTTGCAAGCGCTGACTTACTGCCAGAGCCTTGCTTTTCCTTGCCAAAGAACTCCGGCACGATCTGGTAGCCGGTGTTGACGATCAGCTCGGCGGTCTTCGGCAGCACCGTGTACATGCCCTGTGCAAACAGGCCAAAAGCGGTCACCTTCCGTTTCGGCCGGGTCACAATCGCCTCGCACATCCAGTCCACCGCCTTCTCCGGGCTCATCGCCGGGAAGTAATCGTAGATCTTGGTCGGCGCGATCATCGGCGTGCGCACCAGCGGGTAGTTCATCAGGGTAAAGCTGACGCCGGTATGCAAAAGCTCGTTCTGCGCCGCCATGGTCCAGCCTTCCAGCGCGCACTTTGAACCCAGATAGGCTGAGAAACGCGGCACGCCGTTGAACACGCCAACGGTGGTGACATTGATAATGTGGCCGTCACCGTTCTCTTTCATTGCCGGAATCAGGTTCATGGCCAGGCGGATGGCGCCGAAATAATTCAGCTGCATGGTGCGCTGGTAATCGTGGAAGCGCTCCAGCGAATACACCACCGAACGCCGGATTGAGCGGCCGGCATTATTGATCAGGATGTCGACCCGGCCATGATCTTCCAGCACCTTCTGGCAGAGCCGGTCGCAATCGTCGAGATCGGCAATATCCGCCCGGTACGCCACCGCATCACCGCCGTTATCACGGATCTTCGCCGCCAGATCCTCCAGTGCATCAATAGACCGCGCCGTCAGCAGCACCGTGGCGCCGGCCTCGGCCAGCTTGTGCGCCACCCCGGCACCAATGCCGGAACTGGCCCCGGTAATCAGCACCACCTTGCCCTTGACCCGATGCCGCAGCGCCGCATTCGGCATCAGCCGCTGATGCACCCCGCGGGCTGCGCTTTCGACAAAGCGCTTCGCATGGGGCCGCAGATCCGGCACGCCAAGGGCAATTCCGCCAAGAGTGATTCGTCGTGACATGCTGCATCTCCGGTTGTCAGGAACGAAGGCAGTCTATTCTGCGCCGCTTTTTGCGCCAGTACACAGGGGGGAGAAAGTTGTCGACGGGTGACAGGGTGGACGGGGTTGTTGACTGGTGGTTTGTACAGTATAAGCAGATGAGCGCTCGGGTGGCGTATTACTGGCTGGATGGCACGCTGTGTTTTCGTGCTAGTGCAGCGTGCTATCCGGTCACTCTTATGTTCTTCCACAACGAAGGTCGTTTATGCCCAAAGACTGGAAGGGAGACATCGTTTTTTCAGATAGGGTGGCGATATTTCGCGGCCATGTTGCTGAAAACAAGGCGCATGGTCATTGGGCCTCGCAAATCACCATAGCACTGGATGGTGACCTGGAATTCGAAACCTCTGCCGGGCTGCAGAGAGCAAAAGCCGCCTATTTCGCCTCGAAAACAACCCATCGTTTACTTTCCGGCTTTGTGTGCTCCATCTATTTTGATCCTTTGAGTGAGTCCATTCTCAAGGCGCTGAACAAGGATGCGCAGGCAGGCTGGCTGTCACTTTCCCATGAACAACTTCCGCGGGAGCTGGCGTCCATTACCGCCAGTACTGACCTGCGCGAGCTGTTGCATTCCGGCGCCCTCGACGCGGCCGATCTTGCCGCTTCCGAGGACCACAGGTTCAAGGCGGTAATCGGCGAAATCAGGGCGAAACTGGGGGATGGTGAGGATGTCGACCGGGACTCGCTCGCCGCAATCGCGAATTTGTCCCCGACCCGATTCTCGCACTGGTTTGTCGAGCGCACTGGCGTTCCGGTGCGCAGCTACAAAAAGTGGCTCAAGCTGAGGGTGGCAATGGATGCGTTGCTGGATGCAACTCCGCCGGGGGAGGCGGCGATGATGGCGGGCTTCAGCGATCTGGCGCATATGAGTCGTGCGTTCTCCGAGTCCTTTGGCCTGACCTATCTGGATGCCCTGCGAGCGCTGCAGCAGTCCAACCGGCTTTAGCTCTTTCGTTCAATGCCACCCTGATGCGGCATGTTAACCTGCTGTCCGTTGCCGGTGTTCATTTCTCCGTGTTTTAGTGGGGCTGGCTGAAGCGCTGTCATGCGGAGGCAGGGGCAAGATCATGAAGGTACGGGAAGGGTTGGTAGAGGCGGAAGGTCATCAGCTGGCGTTCCTCGCGGTAAACGAGCATCGGGCCAGAGAGGGCGAGCCGGCAATCGTGTTTATTCACGGGGTATTGGCTTCGGTCAACTGCTGGCGCGACTGTGTGCCGCCCGCCTTCAGGGAGGATAAAGCCTGGTTTGCTCTGGGTTTGCCCGCCCATTACCCGTCGACGGCGCCGCAGGACTTTCAGCCCGGGCAAGTCAACGAAGACTGGTTCTTTCGCATCATGAACGGTGCATTGAAGGCGCTGCTGGGCGATAGAAAAGTCATTATCGTGGGCCACTCAACGGGCGGTTTCAGTGCCCTGAATCTTGCTATTCATCAGGTGCCGAATGTCATTGGCATTGTCAGTGTCGCCGGCTTTCACCGCGGAGTGTGGGGAGGGGTCGAAGGGCAGCTGCTGAAACTTGCCGGGCTCGGCAATTGGGCGAAAGGGCTGTTTGTAGCCAATCTTTTTATCGCGAAAAAAAGCCGCCTTGTGCGCACAATCTTTGCCAGCATGCTTGCCTGTGATCCCAGGGCATACCGTGCCAACCCTTTAAGCCAGCGTTTTCTGGACAACATTGAGGCGGATGTTCTCAACCAGGATGCCGGCGCACTATTTGTCCTGCTTAACGGGATCAGCAGCATCGAGATTGCTGGCCAGTTGGACCAGATCAGGACGCCTTGCTATCTGTTGACCGGTTCTGATGACCCGGTGGTGCCTTCGGAGCAGTCGCTGGTGCTCGCTGGCAATATTGCAAACGCCAGACTGGTGGTGTTCCAGAATGTCGGGCATATGCCCTTTATCGAAAGTCCCGAGGCCTATTTCGGGGCACTGGAACAGGCGCTGGCAGAACTGGCTGCGGGCAGCAAAGCTTTCACGACGAAACAGTCAGGAGATGAACAATGACTTATCCCGAGTACAAGAAGGACTTGCAACACATCCATGAGTCCGAGGTTTACGGCTCTGCGGTTTTTGACATCGCTGCGCGTTTGACAAGAAACGCAGAGCGCAAGCAGAAGTGGCTGGTGCTCAAGGCGTTGGAGGAGCAGACGCTGCAACGTTACCTTGATTACATGACGGCGACCGGTCAGTCCATTGTCGAGCCAACCGGTTGGGCGTTAAAAGGCAAGGCCGAGGGCGCCGCGCTGGGCCTGATGCCCTGGTGGCTGGCCATGAGGCTGGTGCGCGATGCCACTCAGCCTTTTCAGGAAAAATTCCTGCGGCTGAAAGATCATGCCGAAGGTGAGGACAAGAAATTTTTTGCCTATGTCTATGCGCATGAAAAAGCCATTGAGGCATTTGCAAGAAAAGAGCTGGCAAAAGAGGGCGACAGCCTCAAGGCGGCGAAAGACCTTCTTGCACGCTGAAACCGGAGTCTTTGAAAGACATGGGCACGGCAAGCCAAAGAAAGAGGCGCCATTCGGCGCCTCAGTCACTTCCGCAAAGAATGTGGTAATCACGCCAGATCAAAGCGATCCGCATTCATCACCTTGTTCCAGGCTTTAACGAAGTCTTTCACGAACTTCTCCTTCGCGTCAGCCTGAGCGTACACCTCGGCCAGCGCCCGCAGTTGCGAGTTGGAGCCGAAGATCAGGTCCACCCGGGTGGCGGTCCACTTGACCTTGCCGGTCTTGCGGTCGCGGCCTTCGAACTCTTCCGCGTCCGCGTTCACCGGCTTCCACTCGGTGCTCATATCGAGCAGGTTGACGAAGAAGTCGTTGCTGAGCACACCGGTTTTTTTTGTGAACACGCCATGTTTGGCGTTGCCGACATTGGTGCCGAGCACGCGCATGCCGCCGACCAGTACGGTCATTTCCGGTGCGGTCAGGGTCAGCAGTTGGGCGCGGTCGACCAGCATTTCTTCGGCCGGTACGGTGTAGCGCTTCTTCTGATAGTTGCGGAAGCCATCGGCGACCGGTTCCAGTACCTCGAACGATTCGGCATCGGTCTGCTTTGCCAGGGCATCGGTGCGACCCGGCTCGAACGGCACATCCACCTTGGTGCCGGCGGCGCGAGCGGCTTCTTCAACGGCAGCCGCACCGCCAAGCACGATCAGATCGGCCAGTGACACCCGGGTTTTACCGCCTTGCGCATTGAACGCCTTCTGGATGCTTTCCAGTTTCGCCAGCACTTTTTTCAGCTGCGCCGGCTGGTTTACTTCCCAGTCTTTCTGCGGGGCCAGACGAATGCGTGCGCCGTTGGCGCCGCCACGGTTGTCCGAGCCGCGGAAAGTGGAGGCCGAGGCCCAGGCGGTGGAGACCAGTTGCGAAATGGTCAGGCCGGATTCGAGGATCTGCTTTTTCAGCGCGGCAATGTCTTTTTTGCCGATCAGCTTGTGATCCACCGGCGGCAGCGGGTCTTGCCAGAGCAGCTCTTCCTTTGGCACTTCCGGGCCGAGGTAGCGGGATTTCGGCCCCATGTCGCGGTGCAGCAGTTTGAACCAGGCGCGGGCGAAGGCATCAGCAAACGCCTTCGGGTTCTTGTGGAAGCGGCGTGAGATTTTCTCGTAGGCCGGATCCATGCGCATGGCCATGTCGGCGGTACTCATCATCGGCCGGTGCTTTTTCCTCGGGTCGTGGGCGTCCGGCACCATGTCTTTTTTGGCGACATTTTTCGGATGCCATTGGTGGGCGCCGGCGGGGCTCTTGCCCAGCTCCCATTCGTAGCCGAACAGCAGGTCGAAGTAACTCATGTCCCACTTGATCGGGGTGTTGGTCCAGGCGCCTTCGAGGCCGCTGGTGATGGTGTCGCCGCCCTTGCCGGTGCCGTGGCGGTTTTTCCAGCCAAAGCCCATTTCCTCGATCGGCGCTGCTTCCGGCTCCGGGCCGACCAGTGCGGCGTCGCCGGCACCGTGGGCCTTACCGAAGGTGTGGCCGCCGGCGGTCAGGGCGACGGTTTCCTCGTCGTCCATGCCCATGCGGGCAAAGGTTTCGCGGATGTCGATGGCGGACAGCAGCGGGTCCGGGTTGCCGTCCGGGCCTTCCGGGTTCACATAGATCAGGCCCATTTGCACGGCGGCGAGCGGGTTCTCCAGGTCGCGCTTGCCGCTGTAGCGGCTGTTGTCGGATTTGCTGTCGGCAAGCCACTTCTTTTCGGCGCCCCAGTAGATGTCTTCTTCCGGGGCAAAGATGTCGGCGCGGCCGCCGCCAAAGCCGAAGGTCTTGAAGCCCATGGATTCCAGTGCCACGTTGCCGGCCAGCAGCATCAGGTCGGCCCAGGAAATCTGGTTGCCGTATTTCTGCTTGATCGGCCAGAGCAGGCGTCGGGCCTTGTCGAGGTTGCCGTTGTCCGGCCAGCTGTTGATCGGCGCGAAGCGCTGGTTACCGGTGTTGCCGCCGCCGCGACCATCGCCGCTGCGGTAGGTACCGGCGCTGTGCCAGGCCATGCGGATAAAGAACGGGCCGTAATGGCCATAGTCCGCCGGCCACCAGTCTTGCGAATCGGTCATCAGCGCGTGCAGGTCTTTTTTCAGGGCTTTGTAGTTCAGCTTCTTGAAAGCCTTGGCGTAGTTGAAGCCGGCGCCAAGGGGACTGGATTCCGGGGTGTGCTGGTGGAGGATTTTCAGATTCAGCTGATTAGGCCACCAGTCGTGATTGGCTGGCCCCTTGCTGCCCATGGTGGTTTGGGCGCCGTGCATGACGGGGCATTTGCCCTCGTTATTCGCCTTGATAGCAGTCATTGCTTTCTCCCGATTCCTGAGTGAATTGATCAAATCCCTGACGCTGACAGCGTACGCCGCTTAGCACAGCTTGTCTGGCTGTCTGCGCAATAACACCACTTATAGATCATGGTGTTCATATCACCCTAACGCAGGCTTTGCATAGCGTTGATAGCCAGAATTAATCGGGTCTTGATTCAGATCACGTTCTGATAAAGGCAGGGGGGAGATTGGCGAGAATGGCGGTGAGGATATCGGCTGAGATGGAGGCGAAAGAGGCGCCTGGAAGCGCCTCTTTGCGGTCTGGCAAAGTGCCAGCTAACTTCGCCGTCGATCGACGGCTCCGGCCGTGTAGATTTTCTGTAGGAGCGGCCGATCGGCCGCGAAGCTATTCGCCGTCGATCGACGGCTCCTACGGGAGAGGTTGTCAGTAGTCTCTTTAAACAGCTGCGAATATTGCCTGCCTCGCCGCATGCAGTTTTTTATAGCTTTCAATCAGTCGTTGATGCTTGTCGAGTCCTTCCAGTGCCATGCTGGTGGGCGTCAGGCCATGGAAGCGCACGCTGCCGTTGACCGAGCCGATGGCGGCATCAAGGATGTCATCACCAAACATGCGGCGGAAGCTGGGCAGATAATCCTCCAGCGCCAGGTCTTCATCCAGCGTGACTTCCAGCACTGCCTGCGCGGCCTGATAAAAACGCCCTCGCTCCACTGTGTTGTCGTTGAACTGGAGAAAGGCTTCTACCAGTTCCAGCGCATTGTCCAGCTGGCCAAGTGCCAGATAGATAAGCAGTTTCAGCTCCAGAATGGTGAGCTGACCCCAGACGGTGTTCTCATCAAACTCAATGCCGATCAGGGTGATGATTGTCATGTAGGCGTCACGATCGCTTTCTTCCAATCGCTCCACCAGAGCCGCCAGCTCGTCGTCGCTTAAACGGTGAAGGTTGAGGATGTCCTCGCGGAACTCCAGCGCCATATTGGTGTTGTCCCAGATCAGGTCGTCGACCGGGTAGATCTCGGAGTAACCGGGCACCAGAATCCGGCACACCGGTGCGCCGAGATCTTCAAACACAGCCATATAACACTCATGGCCCATGTCCTTGAGGATGCCAAACAGGGTGGCGGCTTCTTCTTCGGTGGTGCCGCTGAAATCCCAGTCACAGAATTCGTAATCCGAGCGGGCACTGAAAAAGCGCCAGGACACCACGCCGCTGGAATCGATAAAGTGCTCGACGAAATTGTTTGGTTCGGTGACGGCCATGCTGTTGAAGGTGGGCGGTGGCAGATCATTCAGGCCTTCGAAGCTGCGGCCCTGCAGCAGCTCGGTGAGGCTGCGCTCCAGTGCCACTTGCAAATTGGGATGGGCGCCGAAGGAGACAAATACACCGCCGGTTTTCGGATTCATCAGGGCAACACACATGACCGGAAACTGGCCGCCGAGGGAGGCATCCTTGACCAGCACCGGAAAGCCCTGGGCTTCCAGGGCTTTGATACCTTCCTGAATATGCGGGTAGCGGTTCAGCACGGCCTCCGGTACATCCGGTAGTGCCACTTCATTTTCGATAATCTCTTTTTTGACGGCCCGCTCGAAGATTTCTGATAAACATTGCACCTGGGCTTCCGGCAAGGTGTTGCCGGCGCTCATGCCGTTGCTGAGATACAGGTTTTCGATCAGGTTGGACGGAAAGTAGACCGTTTCACCATCGGACTGACGCACATAGGGAATAGCGCAGATGCCGCGTTCCGGCGCGCCGGAGTTGGTATCAAACAGATGCGTGCCGAGCAGCTCGCCGTCGGGGTCATAGATTGACAGGCAATGCTCATCGAGAATGCCTTTGGGCAGCTTGCCTTTGGCGCCGGGTTGAAACCATTTCTCGTTCGGGTAATGGACAAACTCGCTGTTGCCGACGTCCTGACCGAAATACTGGTCGTTGTAGAAAAAATTGCAGCTCAGGCGCTCAATAAATTCGCCCAGCGCCGAGCACAGTGCCGCTTCCTTGGTGGCGCCCTTGCCGTTGGTAAAGCACATCGGTGATGCCGCATCACGAATATGCAGTGACCATACATGCGGCACGATATTGCGCCAGGAGGCGATTTCGATCTTCATGCCAAGACCGGCCAGAATGGCGCTCATATTGGCAATGGTTTGTTCCAGTGGCAGGTCTTTGCCTTCGATAAAGGTGCGGGTATTGCCATCCGGCTTTACCGTCAGTAGCGCCTGAGTGTCGGCGTCCAGATTTTCCACTGTCTCGATCTGAAAATCCGGTCCGGCCTGCACGACTTTTTTCACGGTGCAGCGCTCTATCGAGCGGATAATACCTTGACGATCCTTGTCGCTGATGTCTTCCGGCAGCTCTACCTGAATCCGGAAAATCTGCTTGTAGCGATCTTCCGGGTCGATAATGTTGTTCTGCGACAGGCGAATATTGTCGGTGGAGATATTGCGGGTGTTGCAATACACCTTGACGAAGTAAGCCGCGCACAGCGCCGATGATGCCAGGAAATAGTCAAACGGACCGGGCGCCGAGCCGTCGCCCTTGTAGCGGATCGGCTGGTCCGAGATGACGCTAAAGTCGTCAAACTTTGCCTCGAGCCGGAGGTTGTCGAGATAGTTGACCTTGATTTCCATGGACAGTGTACCGGGGCAGATATGGGGGCAGGCGCAGGGCGCGCTATGGCCGCGATGGTCTCATAAAGCGGGAAATATGGACACCATCACCCACCGTGCCTGACCGCCAGAACGGAAAAGGCCCGGCAAATCGTCGGGCCTTTTCCGTTTGCGCTTGCCGCTGCGCCGATGGCTTACCAGTGGATGCCCTTGAACAGCCGTGAGAAGGCTTGCTGCTCGCGGCTGATCCGCTTCGGGGTTTTCTCTTTCTGGCCCAGTGCCGCAGACGAGTCGGAGAAAATCTTGTAGCCGGTATTCATGATGGTTTCGGTGATCTTCGGGGTCAGGAAGTGCATCACCTGGCCGACAATACCGAGACTGGTGGCGATCCGCTTGGGCTGGCGCACGATGGCATCACAGATCATGTCGGCGGCCTGATTCGGGCTGATGGTCGGCACATGGTTGTAGATCTTGGTCGGCGCGATCATCGGCGTGCGCACCAGCGGCATGTTGATGGTGGTGAAGCGAATGCCGTGGTGGGCAAGCTCCGACGCCGCGCAGCGGGTGAATGCATCCAGCGCCGCCTTGGAAGCAACATAAGCCGAGAAACGCGGCGCGTTGGTCAGGACACCAATCGAGGAGATGTTGATGATGTGACCGCTGCCACGCTGGGTCATGGACGGCAGCAGCTGCATGATCAGGCGCAGGGCGCCGAAGTAGTTCAGCTGCATGGTCCGTTCGAAATCGTGGAAGCGATCAAATGAATGCTCCACCGAGCGACGAATGGAACGGCCGGCATTGTTGACCAGAATATCGACCTGACCATGGTCGGCAATAATCTGCTTGATCAGGCGGTCGCAGTCGTCCAGGTGCGATACGTCAGCGCTGTAGGAGAACGCCTTGCCGCCGAGCTGTTCGATTTCGTGCAGGGTTTCTTCCAGCTTTTCTGCGGTACGGGCCACCACCAGCACGATGGCGCCGGCACGGGCCAGTTTCAGCGCGGCGGCCTTGCCGATACCGGAGGTGGCGCCGGTGACCAGCACCACCTTGCCGGCAACGCGCTCTTCCAGGCTGATTGACGGTGCGTTGTCGTCTTCGCGCGAGTCACGGTCCGGGTCCAGATGGTTTTCCCAGTAATCCCAAAGCAGCTGGGCATAGGCTTCCAGTTCCGGTGCTTCAATGCCGCTACCGTTCAGCGCGGCCTTGGCGTTGCTGTTGTCGAAACTGGTCGGGTAGCTGAGGAACTTCAGTGCCGACTCGGGAATATCCAGGCCTTCCAGAGCCTGATGCAGGAAAAACTTTGCCGGAGTCAGCGAGCTGATGCCCTTGCGAACCATGCCCGGCACCGCTTCGAACACGCTGTTGTCGATACGCACCGGCATTTTCGGTGCATCGGCAACGCCGGCGAAAATGTTCATGACTTCGCCGACGCTGTAGTGACGGTCGGCAGTCAGGTGGAAGCACTGGCTGTCGCGGTCCGGCACATGGGCAATGTGATCAATGGCGCTGGCAACAAAATCCACCGGGACAATATTGAACTGGCCACCTTCGATGCCGAGCAGCGGCACCCAGGGCGGCAGTACGTCGCTGAGTTTCTGGATCAGTTTGAAGAAGTAATAGGGGCCATCAATCTTGTCCATCTCGCCGGTCTGCGAGTGGCCAACCACCATGGACGGGCGGTAGATGCGCCACGGCAGTTTCGCTTCCAGTCGCACCAGCGCTTCGGCTTCGTGTTTGGTCTGCAGGTAGGCGTCGGCCAGCTCGCCAGCTTCATCGAACATGTCTTCACGGAAGGTGCCGTCATACAGGCCGGCGGCGGCCACCGAGCTGATGTGATGGAAGCAGCCGGCGTTCAGCTCCTCGGCAAGACGCAGGGCGTTGCGGGTGCCTTCGATGTTGGTATAGCGCTGCTGGTTTTCATCGGCGGTGAGATCGTAGATTGCCGCCAGATGGAAAAAGTGATCAATTTTCGCGGCGGCGAGATCGTCGCGATCGCGCTTGCTGACGCCGAGCACTTTTTTGGTCAGGTCGCCCTTGATGCCAACCAGACGCTCCGGCTCGACATTCAGGCGCCGGCGCAGGGCATCCAGCTTGTATTCGGAACCGGGACGGATCAGGGCGAAAACGCGACTGTCCTTGCGGTTCAGCAAGCGGGCAAGCAGAAAGCGACCGATAAAGCCGGTGGCGCCAGTGACAAAGTAATTCATGGTATTCCCCTTCTTTTTTGCAGCGATTTCTTATTGCAGGCAGGCAGTGTTGCGCTATGTCCGCATCAGCGCCGGCCAGTTCCCTGAAGTCTGTGCTCAGACTGTAGCGGAATCCGGCGCGGCTGCCTTCCTGTTTTGTCTTTTCCAGCCAGCTTCAGCACGGTCGCCGAATTAGGCCTAACAAATGTGAGGCGAAATTTACGGGTTGATCGTCTTTTGGTCAATCATCCGAAATTATTATTCTTATTTAACAGGCTTCAATGGCATCATGGCCGTCTGATATAACTTACAACTGTACATTCAGTGGAGCAGGTCATGACCCTGAACCGAGCCGAACGCAAGGCCCTGACCCGGCAAAAGATCCTCGATGCGGCGATGCAGCTGCTGGTCAGCGGCCGCGGTCTCGACAGCCTCGGCCTGCGAGAGGTGGCGCGGCAGGCCGAGCTGGCGGCGCCGTCGCTGTATAACCACTTTCCCGATATGGACAGCCTTGGTCAGGCGCTGGTGGATCAGGCCTGCTTCCGACTGCGCAATGCCATGCGCCAGGGCCGGCGCGAACTGATCGTAGCCGATCCGGCCAGTGGGGTACGCGATCTGGTCGACCGCTTTCTGGCCTATCTGGCCGGCAACGAGGCCGAGTTCCGTCTGCTGGTGCAGCAACGCCTCGGCACCTCGGCCAGTATTCGTCGCCGGGTGCACCGTGAGCTGCAGCTGCTGGTGGAGGAGCTGGCGGACGATGTCCGCAGCGTCGGCGAGCACCGCAACCTGCCGCCGGTGGACGACCTGCGCGCCGCCGAGGCGGCGGTGGCGGTGATGTTCGGCTACGGCATTCTGGCGCTGGACATGACGCCGGCCCAGCGCCGCGCCGGTCGCGACCGGGTGGTGGTGCAGCTGTCGATGGTGTTTCTCGGCGCCCGCGCCCTGCTCAGCGGCGCCCGCCTTGGTGACGTTCTGACGGTGCAGAAGGACGCCCTGTAGGAGCGGTCGATCGACCGCGAAGAGCTTTCGCGGCCGGTCGGCCGCTCCTGCAGGGGAGGTTACTTTAAGTATGTCTTGTAACTTTATGATGAGATTCACAAAAGATGTTTATATGGGCTTGCCTTTCTCTGAAAGTTACTTTAAGTATGTCTCCTAAGTTATTGATATTGTAAAAATGGAGGCAGGCATGGCATTCGATCCCAGGGATGTGTACGACGCGGCCGCGCTGTATGACATGTGGCTGAACTGTCACGGTTGTATCAACACCTTCGATTTTGAGCCGAACCGGCCGATCGGGCTGGACTACTACCACGACATCGGCCAGCGCGCGAAAGGCGAGGGCTGGCTGGTGGCGGAGCAGGAGGAAGGGGTGGAGGACGCCTACATGGTGTTGTGCCCACACTGCGTCAGCCGCTACGGGCTGGAGATCCGCCATGAACGCAATATCCGCATCCCACCGGCGATTGAGGAAATCTGCCGGGCGATGCAGGTGGCCGAGAAGGAACAGGTCGCCGCCTGAACGGGTTTTCCGGTTTCTCCTCCTGGCCGGCGTATGTCAGTGCTTACTGATCTGCGCCGGCTTTTTCTTTCAGCGCTTCCCCGCCTTTCTCCAGTGCCTCGCCGGATTCGCGTAGCAGCTCCTTGCCGGCGTCGCGAACCGTGTCCGGCACGCTCTTGCTGGTGAACGGGTTGGCGTACAGTGGCTGACCCTTGCCGATGTTGACGCCGCCCCATAATCCGAGCAGCAAGCCAATGACCAATCCGGTCACTAATGATTTCAGTTTTACCATCGCGAAGTCCTCCTTTGCCGTTCATCATAGGCGCCGTTTATGCGGCAGACTGTGACCGCTGCCGAAATCTGATTCGAGGAGTAGCCATGACCCTGCCTGCCACCACCGCCGAAACCATGTCCCTTGCCGAGGCTCTGCGCCAGCGTCGCTCGGTGCGCGGCTACCGCCCGGACCCGGTGCCGCAGGCGGTGCTGGATGAGGTGTTCGGGCTGGCCCAGCTGGCGCCGTCGAACTGCAATATCCAGCCGTGGAAAGTATTCGTCGCCTCTGGCGCCATGCGCGACGAGCTGCGCAGCCGCATGGTTGAGCATGTGACCCAAGGCGATCCGGTCCAGCCGGATTTCGAACACCTGCCCAACTTTGAAGGCGTCTACCGCAAGCGTCAGGTGGATTGTGCGGTGGAGCTGTACAACAACATGGGCATCGCCCGCGATGACCGCGAAGGCCGCGCCCGCGCCAGCCTGCGCAACTTTGAGTTGTTTGATGCCCCGCATGTGGCGTTTATCGGCATGGAACGCCAGTTCGGCGTCACCGTGGCGCTGGATGTCGGCATGTATATCCAGACCCTGATGCTGGTGATGACCAGCTTCGGCATCGGTAGCTGCGCTCAGGGTTCGATGCGCTACTACCCCCAGGATGTTCGCGACCTGTTCGGTGAGCCGGACAGCACCGCGATTCTCTGCGGCATCAGCTTTGGTTACGAGGACGAGAGCGTAGCCGCCAACCGTACCCGTGTCGGCCGTGAGCCGCTGGGTGAAAGTGTTCGTTTCCGTGACAGTGTCTGAGGCCGGACTGAGGGAGTAACCATGCCGATTCGTGAATTCGATTCACTGGAAGATTTCAGCGTCGAGGAGTTCAGCCACGGCGAGTACACCTACCCGGTGTTCCGCAAGGGCAGCGGCCCGGCGGTGCTGGTGATTCACGAGGTGCCGGGCATTACCCCGGAAGTGGCGCGTTTCGCCCGCACGGTGGCGGATGCCGGCTTTACCGTGTTTATGCCTTCACTGTTTGGCACCCCGGGCCAGCGCTTCTCGATCGACTATGTCGCCCGGCAGATGAGCGCCGCCTGCATCCGCAAGGAGTTCAGCGTGCTGTCCGCCAACAAGGCCAGCCCGGTAACCGATTTCCTTCGTGGCCTGGCCCGTGCTGCCCACGAGGAGCTCGGTGGCCCGGTGGGCGCCATCGGCATGTGTCTGACCGGCAACTTCGCCCTGACCATGGCGATGGACCCGTGGCTGATGGCACCGGTGTTGAGTCAGCCGTCGCTGCCGGTGGGGCCGTTGCCGGCCCTGCGCCGGGGCCTGCATGCCTCGCCGGCGGTGGTGGCGGCGGTGCGCCAGCGGGTCGAGGAAGAGGGCCTGAAGGTGCTGGGGCTGCGCTTTACCGCGGACCCGCTCTGCCCCGGAGCGCGCTTCAGGGAGCTGGAGAAGCAGCTTGGTGATGGTTTCGAGGCGATCGAGATCAATTCAAAGTTGGGCAACCCGCACCGTATCCCGCCGACCGCCCATTCCGTGGTGACGACGGATCTGGTCGATGAGGCCGGCCACCCGACCCGGCAGGCGCTGGACCGGGTGCTGGCGTTTTTCCGTGAGCGTCTGCAGGGCGCCTCCGCGACAGCCGGTGCCTGAAGAGCGGGCGCGGATGTGCTATAGTCCGCGCCCCTGATTCCGACAGCGGACCCGCATGATCATCGTCAAAGGCTCGATTCCGGTGAAGTCTGACCGTCGTGAAGAGGCGGTCACCCTGATTCAGCAGCTGGCTGAGGCCTCCCGTGCCGAGCACGGCTGCCTGTCCTACGAGGTCTATATTCAAGCCGACTCGCCGGAGACCATCGTGATCTGGCAGCAGTGGGATTCGCTCGATGCACTGGAAGACCATTTCGCTTCCGAGCACGTTGATATGTTCCTCGATGCCATTCCTGATCTGATCGAAGGTGAGGTGACGTCTGCGCAGTTCGATGTGCAGGAGGCGGAGTGGAGTGAGCAGGAAGATTCGGTTGAATTGCCGCGGGTGCAGTACGCGGACAATATTGTTCTGCATTAAATTCGGTGTGGCAGTGAACGTCTACGGCCCGGTCGCCTGTCAGGGGTTGCCGGGACACGCCGTGAATACGTCCCTGTAGGCTTGTGTTCGACATCCATGTCTCACACAGTCCCGTCAACCCCTGACAGGCGACCGGGCCTCGCACCTGCTATTTCAAACCTTAAGTGTGAAATCCTTCTGAGTTGAGTTCAGAGCTGCCAGGGCTTCTATCGCTTGCTCCGCAGATACCACCTTGATGGTGGTCATTCCCATGGCCCGTGCCGGCTTCAGATTAATGCCAAGATCGTCGAGAAAGACGACCTCATCCGGCGCTACCTGCATTTTTTCGCAAGCGAGCTGGAAGAACTTCGGTTCCGGCTTACGGGCGCCAACCCGGCAGGATTCCAGCACCAGCTCAAAGCGATTCAGCACCTCGGCGACCTTGCCGGCATGGGCGCTGTCCTGGCTCATGCCGGGGCCGTCGCCGACTGGCAGGTTGTTGGTCAGGCAGGCGAGGCGCAGGCCCTTGCTGCGCAGCTGGTCTAGCAGGGCAATCATCGCCGGGCGCACCTCGACCTGCAGCAGCGGGATCAGGTCGCGGCCGGGGACTTCGCGGCCGCGGGCGCAGGTTTCGGCGCGGAAGCGGCGGTCGAACTCGTCCAGATCAATTTCGCCGCGTTCGAAGCAGGCCCAGGCATTGTTGTCCGGGTTGTCGGCGTTGGTCAGGCGGATGAAATCCGCTGGCAGGCCGCGCTCGCGTTCATAGCGCGACAGGTTGGCAAACGGGCTGTCGGCGATCACGCCGCCGAAGTCAAAAAATATCGTGGTTATCCGGCTCATTCCGATTCCCTGTAGACTGACGGCCTGTTCCGGAAAAGGGCTCCGCATGAAAACCCGTATCCTGTCCGTCGCTGAAGTGCGCGACAGCTTCGCCCGTCAGGGCTATGTCTGCAATGACCAGATTGCCATGGCGGTCTATCTCGCTGCGCAACTGCGCAAGCCGGTGCTGGTGGAGGGTCCACCGGGCGTCGGCAAAACCGAGTTGGCCAAGGCCAGTGCCGCCTTTCTCGAAGCACCACTGATTCGTCTGCAGTGCTATGAGGGCCTTGACGAGGCGCGGGCACTGTACGAATGGAAGTATGGCAAGCAGTTACTTTATACCCAGCTGTTGCGTGAGCAGTTTGCCGGCAAGCTTGACGGCGCGGGCGGCCTTGAAGAAGCGATGAGTCGGCTGGGCGATCTCGGCGATGCATTCTATTCGGAAACCTTTCTCGAGCCGCGGCCGCTGTTGCAGGCGTTACGCGCTGACGAATCGCCGGTACTGCTGATTGATGAGGTCGACAAGGCTGACCAGGAGTTTGAAGCGTTTCTGCTGGAGTTGTTGTCCGATTACCAGATTTCCATCCCCGAGCTGGGCACGGTCAGGGCGCGCCATGAGCCGCTGGTGTTTCTGACCAGTAACAACAGTCGCGAGCTGTCCGATGCGTTAAAACGCCGCTGCCTGCATCTGTATATCCCCTATCCGGATGCCTCGCTGGAGCAGCAGATTATTGCCGCTCGGGTGCCGGAAGCGCCGCAGGCACTGCGCAAGCAACTGGTGGATTTTGTCCAGAAGTTGCGCACCCTGGATTTGAAAAAGCAGCCGGCGATTTCCGAGTCCATCGACTGGGCTCGGGCGTTGCTGTTACTGCATGTCGAGAGTCTTGAGCCAGCACTGGTGGATAGCACCCTCAACCTGCTACTCAAGCATGAAGAAGATATCCGTCAGGTGCGTGATGATTTGCCTTCCCTGCTCAAGTGAGATGCGCTGATGTCGGAGCAGGTGATCGGCCGCTTCGTCAAGGTGCTGCGCGGCGCCGAACTGCCAGTGTCGCCAGCTGAAACGCTCGATGCAGTGCAGGTCACGGCATTGCTCGGCTATCAGAACCGTGAAGCGCTGAAGCAGGGGTTATCGCTGGTGCTGGCGAAAAGCGAGCATGACAAGCTGGCGTTCGACCAATGTTTCGATGATTTTTTCCGTTTCGATGGTATGCCGCCGGCGGCCTCGGCAGCGCAGTCGGAGCAGCCGTCGCCGTCATTGCTGGATCGCCTGCGTGACATGATGCCAGGTCAGCAGGGCGGCGCCGGGGCCGGCGCTTCCTCGGCGCTGGGACAGCAGCTGCTGGCGGACGATAGTGCCCAGCTGAGCCGGCAAATGGCGGAGGCCGCGCGTAATGTCGGCCTCGACAATATCCGAGTGATTACCCAGAAGGGCTTGTATGGCCGGCGCATCATTCAGGCGCTTGGCGGTGAAGCGCTGGATCAGGAAATCATTGCGCTGGATAACAGCGAGCGCCGAAAGGATCAGCGCCTGGCGGCGCAGTTGCGCAGTGCCCGTAACCAGTTGCGCGAAGCGGTGCGCGAATATGTGGCAGACCAGTTTGTACTTCAGGCCCGCGAGCAGGGCCGGCAGTTGCGTGAACAGATGCTGCGCGAGGCTAATTTGCGCACGCTGGCAGAGTTTCGGGATGTCCGGCAGCAGGTCGAGAAGATGGCCCGGCGTCTGGCCCGCAAGCACGGCCGGCGCCAGCGCCGCGCCCGGCGTGGTCAGCTGGATGGTCGCCGTACCACGGTGATGGCACTGAAGCATGGTGGTGTGCCGGCGTCTCTAGTGTGGCGTCGCCGGCGCATTCAGAAGCCGAAGCTGATGGTGATCTGTGATGTCTCCAGTTCGGTCAGTGCCGCGGCGCGTTTTCTGCTGATGTTTCTTTATGCGGTGAATGATGTGGTGCCGTCGGTGCGCAGCTTTGCCTTTGCCTCACGGTTTGGTGAGGTGACATCACTGTTCAATAGCATGCGGTCGGATCAGGCCATTAATGAGGTGATGGATCGTTATGCCGGTTCCGGCACGGATTACGGCAGCATGCTCAGGGATTTTCTCGATCAGTGCGAAGCTGATCTGGATCAGCGCACCACCGTGATTATTCTCGGTGATGCCCGCAACAATGAGCTGCCCGCTGAGCAGCATCTGCTGGGCCATATCGGCCGTCGTTGCCGGCAGGTGTTCTGGTTGAATCCGGAGTCGCGTGGACGCTGGGGCAGTGGCGATTCGGTGATGCCGCTGTATCAGCCTTACTGTCGTGATGCACTGCCCTGTTCCAATCTGGCCGGGCTGGAGCGTTTTGTTGACCGCTTGCTGCGCGATCTGACCCGAGGCTGAATTTTTGCAGGAGCCGTCGATCGGCGGCGAAATTTCCTGATAGAAAGATTTCGCGGCCGCTCGGTCGCTCCTAGGCGGTGTCGTGCTGATCAAGATGGAGGATGGTGCGCAGTTCTCGGTCCAGCTTCTCGCTGTTAATCGGTTTGGCGATGTGGCTGATCATGCCGGCGTCATGGCAGGCGCGAATCTTGTCCGGCACGGCATGGGCGGTCAGTGCAACAATCGGAATCGGTGGCACCTTGCCTTCGTTCTGCAGGCGAATAATTTCCGCGGTAGTTTCAAAGCCGTCCATGTCCGGCATCTCGCAATCCATCAGAATAAGATCATACGGGCGACTGTCATTGAGGAGCACGGCAATGGCTTCCGGACCGCTTTCTGCCACTTCCACTTGATGGCCAAGCTTTCGTGCCAGTCCCTGCGCCACCAGCAGGTTAACGTGATTGTCGTCGACAATCAGCAGCCTTACCCCCGGAGTTCTGTTCTCGCCGGCCCTGTCGATCGCTTCGGCCTGTCGCTGTTCAACCGATGTTTGCGGTAGCGGCAGTCGGAACCAGAATCGCGAGCCCTTGCCCGGCGTGCTCTGGACTCCGATCTCGCCGCCGAGCAGCTCCACCAGCTGACGGCAGATGGCCAGACCCAGCCCGGTGCCGCCATAACGGCGACGGGTCGAGCTGTCGGCTTGCTGGAACAATTCAAACAGCTGGCTGAGAGTATCCGGGGCAATGCCGATACCAGTGTCTGCCACTTCGAACAGGGCATAGTCTGCATTGTCATGGTCGCGGCGCAGGCTGACCCGGACCTCTCCATGCTCGGTAAATTTCACCGCGTTGCTGATCAGATTGCCGAGAATCTGCCGCAGTCGAACCGGGTCGCCCTGACACAGAGTGCCGATGTTGGGGTCCACATCCAGATTGATGTTCAAACCTTTTCTTTTCGCGTTCTGGGCGTAAAGGCCAGCCGTCTCACTGCTTAGTGCCGGCAGATTGAACTGTTCGGAAATGATCGGCACCTTGCCGGATTCGATGCTGGCGTAGTCAAGGATGTCGTTGATCAGTGCCAGCAAGGTGTTGCCTGACTGCTCAATAACGTGCAGGTGGCGTTGTTGTTCAGGATCCTGGACACCATCTTTGAGCATGTCGACCGTGCCGATAATGCCGTTCAGCGGGGTGCGTATTTCATGGCTCATTACCGCCAGAAACTGGCTGCGCGCGTTCAGGGCATTGTGCAACTCACGGGTGCGCTCGATCACCCTTTGTTCCAGCTCGACGGTGGCGTCGCGTTGCATGCGTTCGTTTTCATCACGAAGCATGGTAAAGCGATAGGCCAGCGCGAATGACAGCAGCCAAGCCTCGATCATGCTACCAATCTCAAAACCATGATCGATCAGCCAGCTGCTATCAATGAACGAGTAGGTCTTCAGCATGAACAGTACAACCATTACCGCAAACGGACTGAAGGACAGCAGGAAATAGCGAGCCGGCCGATAGCCGGCGCGAATCCGGTCAATGGTAATGGCAATGATTGGCAGCACCAGGAAGGCGGCGCTGGCGGTGACAATGCGCAGCACGGTGCCGGTTTCTACCAGTGTTGATAGCGGCGCGATGATTACCAGACTCCAGCCGGCGTAATGGATAGCGTGACCGATGCGTGGTCGGGACTCGCGCAGACGCATGAAGTCGCAGGCAAACAATGCGACAAAGCCGGTGCCGAGAATCGCCGAGGCCGCCTGCACCGGATTGTTCAGCCATGGCTGTTCCGGCCACAGTAACTTGAACGGCAGACTTTCACGGCTGGTCAGATAGCCAAGCAGGCCGGCGAGGTAGAGGCAGTACATCAGATAACTGCTGTCGCGGATGGAGAAGTACAGCAACAGGTTGAACAGTAGCATGACGCCAATGGCACCCAGGTACAGGCCAACGAAATTCTGGAACACGGTGTCGTACTGCTGGAACGCGTAGGGCGTCATCGTCACCAGTGGCAGCTCGATGGCACCGACCGATGCGGCCCGGAACACCAGCCGGTAGTCCTGCCCCGGTTTCAGTTCCAGCGGGAATAGCAGGTTGGTATGTGGGTAAGGGCGCTCACTCCAGGGCACCTGGTCGCCATGACGGAAACTGGCAATCAGCTGATCCTGCTGATCGAACAGGAACAGGTCGAGGTTGTCCATGTGCGGCCGGCCGGCCTGGATAATCCAGTCCAGCTCATTGGTGTCATTGTGCAGCGGAATAAGAAACCAGATGGCGCTGCGATCAAAGCCGAAGGCAGGATGATTGCCGCGTTCGTTCAAGCTCCCCTGTTCCCGCAGCCGAGTCAGCGCTTCACGGGGGCCGAGCTGGTGATCCGGGTCGCGCAGCCATTGCATCGACTCCAGCAACTGATTGCCGCCGCCAGACACCAATGCGGCGCTGCTGCCACTGACCGGCGCCAACAGCAGGGTCAGCAACAGCAGATGAGACAGCGTCCGGGTCAGGCTAAGTTTGTGCACAGGCGTCCTTGTTATTCGAGTCAGTATGTCCCTTCGGCAGTCTAGCCCGGCTTACCGCCGGCACCAACTGGCGATAAGGATCAAATTGTCGTTATTGACTGACTTGAGTGGCCGGCGGCTCAGGGGCAGACTGTGCCATCCCCCTTGCGGAGCTGGCCATGGAAACCCGTCTTCACCACCGTACCTGCAACCTCTGTGAAGCCATGTGCGGCATCGAGATTGAGCTTGCCGGCGACACCATCACCGCTATTCGTGGCGACAAGAGCGATCCCTTCAGTCGCGGTCATATCTGCCCGAAGGCGGTGGCGCTGCAGGACCTGCATCAGGATCCGGACCGGCTGCGCCGGCCGGTCCGGCGTACTGCCAATGGTTGGCAGGAGATCAGCTGGCAGGAGGCGCTGGATGAAACCGCCACGCGCCTGAAAGCGATTCGCCGGGAGCATGGCGGTGAGGCGATTGGTTTGTACGCTGGCAATCCCACGGCCCATAACCACGGCGCCCTGTTAATGCTGCTGCCGTTTATTCGTGCGCTTGGCAGTCGTAACCGCTACAGCGCGACCTCCGTGGATCAGCTGCCGCACCAGCTGGCCTGCCTGAAGATGTTTGGCCATCAGGCACTGTTCCCTGTGCCGGACATTGATCGCACCGAATATTTTCTGGTGATCGGCGCCAACCCGATGGCCTCCAACGGCAGCATTATGACGGCCCCGGACATGCGTAACCGCTTGAAGGCCATTCGCAGTCGTGGTGGCAAGATCGTTGTGCTGGACCCGCGCCGCACCGAGACCGCAGAAGTCGCCGATGCCCATCACTTTATCCGCCCCGGTACGGATGTGTTCTTGCTGCTGGGGTTGCTCAATGTGCTGTTCGCCGAGCGACTGGCGAAGCCGGGGCATCTGGTCGACATGATCGATGGTCTTGAGTTGCTACAGGGTCTGGTCAAGCCGTGGACCGCTGAGCGAGCGGCGAGGCATACCGGCATACCCGGAGAAACTATCAAGCAGATCGCCCGTGACTTTGCCGCGGCGAATTGCGCTGCGGCCTATAGCCGGGTCGGTACCACCACTTCACGGCACAGTGGTTTAAGTGCCTGGCTGGTGTATGCGATGAATATTGTTACCGGTAATTTTGATCGTGCCGGCGGCCTGATGTTTACCAAGCCTGCGTTTGACGTAGTCGGCATTGCTGGCATGACCGGTGAAACTGGCGGCTTCGCCCGGTTTCGCAGTCGGGTGCGGCAAATGCCGGAATTCGGCGGTGAGTTTCCGGTGGCAACACTGGCCGACGAAATTCTCACTCCGGGCAAGGGCCAGATTCGCGCCATGGTGACCCACGCCGGCAATCCGGTGCTGTCTTGCCCGGATGGTCAGCGTCTGGATCAGGCGTTTTCCGGTCTCGACTTCATGGTGTCGATTGATTTTTACATCAACGAAACCACCCGTCATGCGGACATTATTCTGCCGCCCACAGGCCAGCTCGAACATGCCCAGTTTGACCCGGTGTTTCATCTGGTGGCGGTGCGTAATACCATCAAGTTTTCGCCGGCGCTGTTCGAGCCGGAATCCGGCGCGCTGCATGACTGGCAGATACTGCTTGAGCTGATTACCCGGCTGAACAGTCGTGACCGCTGGTCCAGCATCAAGGCCAAGGCACTGCATCGGGTGCTATCACGTCTGGGTGACACCGGCATAATTGATCTGGGTCTGCGGCTCGGTCCATATGGAGACTGGCGTGGCAGGATCAACAGTCTGCGTGCGTTGCTGGCACGCTTGCCCTTGCTGGGCAGCGGTAACATTCCAATGCAACAGGACAGTGATGGGCTGACGCTGGAGAAAGTGATTGCCGAGCCGCATGGCATTGATCTTGGCCCGCTGCAGCCGGCGCTGCCGGATCGGCTCTACACTCGCGATCAGCGCATCCATCTGGTGCCACAGGTTTACATTCATGAGCTGGAAGCACTGGAGCAGGTCTCGCCGCAGGCCGACGATCAGTTGCGTTTGATTGGTCGCCGCCATGTGCGCAGCAATAATTCCTGGATGCACAACAGTCAGCGACTGGTGAAAGGCAAAACCCGCTGCACAGTGATGTTGCATCCGCAGGATGCTGAGCGTCTTGGTATTGCAGATGGCGCCGAGGTGGAAGTCAGTACCGAAGCAGGCAGCATTTGCCTGCCGGCGGAAATTACCGACAGCATTATGTCAGGTGTGATCAGCATTCCACATGGTTTTGGCCATGCCCGTGAAGGTGTACGCATGGGCGTCGCCAGCCGTCATGCTGGCGTCAGCATCAACGACGTGATTCGCAATGATCATACCGATGCATTGACCGGCACGGCGATTCTCAACGGTCAGCCGGTGCAGGTGCGCGCAGCGGGTTGAGCCGCTTCCGGTGGTGGCGATCAGGCGATGTTGTCCTGACGCCGCTGTCTGAAGGTCAGCCAAAGCGTGGCGGCCGCCACCAGGGCCACCATTGGTAACATGGCCAGATTCATGCTGGCCCAGCCGAGCAGATGCAGTAATTTTCCGGCCAGCAATGAGCTGACTGCCACCATGGCAAAAATCAGCAGGTCGTTGACGCCCTGCACCTTGCCGCGTTCAGTTTCGCTGTGGGTGCCGGTAAGCAGGGAGCTGCCGCCGATAAACAGAAAATTCCAGCCAATGCCGAGTAGCACCAACGCGACAAAGAAATGCATCAGGCTGTTGCCCTGACTGGCAATCAGTGCAGTGCCAACGAGCAATGCACAGCCGGTAAGAATGATCCGGCTGACGCCGAAACGGGCGATCAGACTGCCGGTAACAAACGATGGTGCAAACATGCCAAGTACATGCCACTGCATCACCATCGCCATCTGGCTGCGTTCAAACCCGGCAGCGCGCATCGATAACGGTGTTGCCGTCATCACCAGTGCCATTACGGCATAACCAATCGACGCGGCCAGCACGGCGACAACAAACTGTGGTTGCAAGGCAATCTCGGTCAGCGAGCGAGACAGGTCACCCGGCTGTGGTTCGCCGCTCGGCGGTACGCGTAAAAATGCCAGCAGGAAAATCGCCAGCAACGCCAGCGAGGCAATGATCAGATACGGGCTGCCATCAGGTACAGAGGTAACCCAGTCATTGGTCAGGCTGGCATTCCATGGGCCGAGAAATGCCGCCACCACACCGCCGGCCATGACAAAGGAAATGGCCCGGCTGCGAAACGCCGGGCTGGCGACGTCGGCCGCTGCGAAGCGGTAGTACATGGCAAAGCCCTGATACAAACCGATCAACAGGTTGCCGGCGCAGAACAGGGCAAAGGATTGCTGGGCAATGCCAATAAATGCCAGCGTGCCGCCGGCAACACCACCGAGCGCGGCGCCGGTAATAAAACCGGTTTGCCGGCCGACTCGCTTCATGAACAGCGAAGCGGGCAGTGTCGAGACCAGTGCACCAAGCATCATCATCGCAATAGGCAGCGTTGCCATTCCCGGGTCCGGGCTGAGTCGCAGGCCGACCACACCGCTTAATGTCATCACCGTGATCGATGCCACCATATACAGGGTCTGGCTGGTAACCAGAATGGCAACGTTACGTTTTTCCTGCAGATAGGGGTTGGACATATACGCTCCGCCAGTCAGCGCTGATTTGTAGCACGCCGGGCAAAAAAAAGCCCCGCCATGGCGGGGCTTTTTTCGCAAGGTTGCGATCAGCCTTTGTTGTAGGCTTCGGCAGCTTTGATGATTTCGGCGCGAGCGGCGGCGGCATCAGCCCAGCCATCCACTTTTACCCACTTGCCCGGCTCGAGATCCTTGTAGTTCTCGAAGAAGTGCTCGATCTGCTTGATCAGCAGTTCCGGCAGGTCGCTGACTTCCTTGATCTTGTGGTACATCGCCGACAGCTTGTCGTGCGGTACGGCGATCAGCTTGGCATCTTTGCCGGCTTCGTCGCTCATGTTCAGCATGCCGACCGGACGGGCGCGGATTACAGAGCCCGGCACCACCGGATACGGGGTCACGACCAGTACGTCCAGAGCATCGCCGTCTTCGGACAGGGTCTGCGGGATATAGCCGTAGTTGGCCGGGTAGAACATCGGCGTGGCCATGAAGCGGTCGACGAATACGGCGTGGCTGTCTTTGTCGATCTCGTACTTGATCGGCGAGCTGTTGGCCGGAATCTCGATGACTACGTAGATGTCGTCAGGCAGGGATTTGCCCGCCGGAACCTTGTCAAAATCCATGATCTGTCCTTTACCGGAGGTTGCTGGGGGCGCGGATTATAGCAACGGAAAACCGGGGCAGGCCACTTTGTGAGCGGGGCTGTCGGACCATGCCGGTGAACGGCATGGTCCGGACGGAGTTACTTCTGGACCTTGTGACCGGCCGCTTCCCAGCCCGGGAAGCTGCCCTCCAGCACCTGAACCTTGGTGAAACCGGCCTTCTCCAGCACGGCGGCGGCCTGACCTGAGCGGTTGCCGGTACGGCAGTAGAGCAGGATCGGCTCGTCCTTGTAGGCCGACAGGCTGTCGACGTAGTTGCCCATCTCGGTATGCGGGATCAGGCGGGCACCGGGGATGCGGCCGGCGAGGAAGTCATCCTCGGTGCGCACGTCAATGATCAGCGGTGCCTTGCCGCTGGCAATCTGGCCGGCAAGGGTTTCCACCGAGACGTTCTCGGCGGCCAGCGCCGGGACGCCAATCAGGGACAGGCAGAGCAGTGAGGCGGAGACAAAACGTTTCATGGTGATACTCCTTGTGATGACGATGATTCCAGTGATTCCCATTCCTGCAATTCGTTCCACAGGTTTTCGGCGTCGCGGACCATGCTGGCAATCGACGGCTTGGCCGTCGGGTTGGCAAAGCTGGCCGCCAGTGCCCGGGTGGCGCACTCGTATACAAATTCCTTTTTGCTCATCTCTGCAAGGACTTTCATCACGGATGCCTCTTCGTGGTGAACGGGTCTGGTGGTGATCGAACCGGCCGGCGCACCTGACGGGACTTGCCGGGACCCGCCGTGAACCCATCCCTGGGGGCTTGTGTTCGGCATCCATGCCTCACACAGTCCCGGCAAGTCCCGTCAGGTGCGCCGGCCTAGCATCCTGCTATTTTCCCGGTTATTGAAGAGCCCGCCTTTACAGCTCGAATTTACCCTTCAGTTTCTTCGCCACCGGCGCCAGCTTCAACCGCGCCTGTACTGGCAGGCCGTTGTGGTACGGCGGCAGGGCTTCGCCCTGAATCAGTGGCGACAGGTACTCGCGGGCTTCCTGAGTGATACCGAAGCCGTCGCGGCTGATAAAGTTGCGCGGCATCTTCTTCTCGACATTGGCGACCTGAGCCAGCGGCGCCTCGCCAATCGACCAGCTGTATTTCTTGCCCTTGCCGCGAATGATGGCCGGCATCACCGCATTATGGCCCGCTTCGGCGAACTGCACTGCTGCGCGGCCGACGGCGTAGGCCTGCTCCAGATCGACCTCGGAGGCCAGATGCCGGGCCGAGCGCTGCAGATAATCCGGCACCGCCCAGTGATATTTGTAGCCGAGCTTGTCCTTGACCATCTGCGCCAGCACCGGGGCAACACCGCCGAGCTGCTTGTGGCCGAAGGCATCAACGCTGCCGGCATCGGCGAGGAAGGTGCCGTCCTTGTAGCGGGCGCCCTCGGACACGGCGATCACGCAGTAGCCGTTTTTCTTCACCACCTGATCGACTTTTTTCAGAAACTTGTCCTGATCAAAAGCGATTTCCGGGAACAGGATGATATGCGGTGCATCGCCGTCCTGCTCCTGGGCCAGACCCGCCGCAGCGGCAATCCAGCCGGCGTGACGGCCCATCACTTCCATCACGAACACCTTGGTGGAGGTGGCGCACATGGACTTCACATCCAGTGCCGCTTCACGGATCGACACCGCCGTGTACTTGGCCACCGAACCGAAGCCCGGTGAGCAGTCGGTGATCGGCAGGTCATTGTCGACGGTTTTCGGAACGTGAATGGCCTGAATCGGATAACCCATGGTTTCAGCCAGCTGGGAGACCTTCAGGCAGGTGTCGGCGGAGTCACCGCCGCCGTTGTAGAAGAAGTAACCGATATCGTGGGCGCGGAACACTTCGATCAGGCGCTCGTACTGGCGGCGGTTCTGTTCCAGCGATTTCAGCTTGTAGCGGCAGGAGCCGAAGGCACCGCCGGGGGTGTGTTTCAGCGCGGCGATGGCGGATTTCGATTCCTGACTGGTGTCGATCAGTTCTTCCAGCAGGGCGCCGATGATGCCATTGCGGCCGGCATAGACCTTGCCGATCACCTTGCTCTCGCGGGCGGCTTCAATGACGCCGGCGGCGGAGGCGTTGATGACGGCGGTGACGCCGCCGGACTGGGCGTAGAAGGCGTTTTTGCGGGCAGATTTCCTGGCCATGGGATCGGGGCTCCTGAAGGGGCGGGCGGATTGGCGCGCATTCTAAAGATATTGCTCGGTGGGCGCACGGTCTGGCTTGGGTAATGCCTCGGTGCGGGCCGAGGGAGGCCGAGGGGTGGCATAGCCCGGTACAGTCGCTCCCCGTTAATCGCTTGGTGTACCGGGCTATGCCACCCCTCGCCCGGTGCCGGTTGAGACAGTGATGCCAGTCATGATCCAGAAAAACCAGAGCGGAAAGTGTGAAAGAAGGGGATGCGAGGTTGTGGCGGTCATCAGGGGTTGCCGGGACTGTGTGAGCCATGGATGGCGAACGCAAGCCCCCAGGGACGGGTTCACGGCGTGTCCCGGCAATCCCTGATGACCGCCACAACCGGCGAAGGTCACTGCCCACCTGAACTGATACGCCTCGCAGGTGCCAACAGAAACCCGGCCCGCTACACTGCCCCGACGATTTCCGGAGCTCCTGAAACATGCACATTCACATTCTCGGTATTTGCGGCACCTTCATGGGCTCGCTGGCGCAACTGGCGCGGGACATGGGTCACCGGGTGACCGGCGCCGATACCAACGTCTACCCGCCGATGTCGGACCAGCTGCGCGCCGCTGGCATCGAGATTCACGAAGGTTACGACGCTGCCCAGCTCGATCCGGCACCGGATCTGGTGGTGATCGGCAATGCCATGAGCCGCGGTAACCCGGCGGTGGAAGAAGTGCTGAATCGCGGCCTGCGCTATACCTCCGGCCCACAGATGCTGGCCGACGTGGTGCTGCCGGAGCGCTGGGTCATTGCTGTCGCCGGCACCCATGGCAAGACCACTACCTCGTCGATGGTGGCCTGGCTGCTGGAAGCGGCCGGCATGGCGCCGGGCTTTCTGATTGGTGGCGTACCGGGGAATTTTCCGGTGTCAGCGCGTCTTGGCGATACCCCGTTTTTTGTGGTTGAAGCGGACGAGTACGACACCGCATTTTTCGACAAGCGCTCCAAGTTTATTCACTACCGGCCGCGCACGGCGATTCTCAATAACCTCGAATTCGATCACGCCGATATCTTTGAAAACCTCGGCGCCATCCAGAAACAGTTCCATCATCTGGTCCGCACCATTCCCGGTAACGGCCGGATCATTCTGCCAACTGGCGAAGCCGCGCTGGAAGAAGTGCTGGAGAAAGGCTGCTGGAGCGAAGTGGAGCGGTTCGGTGCCGGTGCCGGCATTGATGTGCAGCTGCTTAGTGATGATGGCAGCCACTTCGCCGTGCTGGAAAACGGTAAAAAAGTCGGTGAGGTGCGCTGGGGGCAAACTGGCTTGCACAGCGTGAAAAATGGTGTCGCAGCGCTACTGGCGGCACGGCATGTTGGCGTATCGCTGGCGCAGGGCTGCGAGATGCTCGGCGATTTCCTCGGCGTCAAACGGCGCATGGAACTGGTTGGCGAGGCGCGCGGCGTGCGCGTCTATGATGACTTTGCCCATCACCCGACGGCGATTGCCACCACTCTGGAAGGGCTGCGGAAAAAAGTCGGCAAGGAAAAAATCATCGCCGTGATTGAGCCGCGCTCCAATACCATGCGCATGGGGGCGCATCGCGACAAGCTGGCGGACAGTGTGCTGGCAGCAGATGAAGTGATCTGGTATCAGCCGGAAGGTATCAACTGGTCGCTGGATGATGTGGTCAAGGCATCAAAAGTCCCGGCCAAAACCCTGTCGAGCATTGATGCGGTGATTGCTGATATCTGTGCTCGAGATAGCTCGCCGCTGAACGTGGTGATCATGAGCAATGGCGGTTTTGGCGGCGTTCACCGCAAGCTGGTTACGGCGTTAAAGGGGCGCTGATGCGCCCCGGATTCAATATCAATTGCGGATTACCACGGTGCCGGCCATCTTGTCATGCCAGCCCTGCTTGCGTTTGTCGAACGCGATCCAGATAAAGCCCAGTCCAATCACCAGAAACGACGGGTAGTAACCAAGGTAACGACCAATCAGTTGGCCGGTGCTGCACGGCCCCGCCGTTTCCGCATCTACAATTTTCAAGCCAAACACCATCTTGCCCGGCGTGGCCGACTTGTAAACCCAGAAAGTGATCGAAGCGACGGCGGGAAACAGGTAGCTGATGATGAAGTCAGCGGGGCCGCGTATCAGGCTTTGCTCGGCATAGAAACTCTCGCCATAAAACGCATACAGGAAAGGCGCCGTTACCAGCAGGATCAGAATGGAATCGATGACGGAAGCTCCGACACGACGCCAGAAGCCGCCATATTGCAGTGCTGCCATCGGATCGTCAGGTGTTACCGCTGCGGCCGGGGACTGATACGGATTGTTCATGCTGACACTCCTTTGTATGGTTTTTTTCAGTGGCTGTGCAGCTGGCCCACGTCGATCCCCTGATGTTGCAGGTCGGCGTGATAGGAGCTGCGCACCATCGGTCCTGATGCCACCGAGCTGAAGCCAAGTTCTTCGGCAACCTTTGCGTATTGGCGAAATTCATCCGGGTGCACATAACGCTCCACTGGCGCATGGTGTTTGCTCGGCTGCAGATACTGGCCGATGGTCAGCATGTCAACATCGTGGGCACGCAGATCCTTCAGCACAGCGATGACCTGATCGAAAGTTTCACCCAAGCCGACCATGATGCCGGATTTGGTGGCGATGTCAGGATGCTGTGCCTTGAATTTCTTCAGCAGTGTCAGCGAGTGGTCATACTTGGCACCGGGGCGAATGGTTTTGTACAGCTCCGGCACGGTTTCGATGTTGTGATTGAATACATCCGGCGGCTGAGTGGCGAAGATTGCCAGCGCCTCGTCCATGCACAGCTTGAAATCCGGTACCAGCACTTCGATGCGGGTGCCCGGCGACTGTTTGCGGATCTCGCCAATGCATTCGGCAAAATGTTGCGCGCCACCATCGGCCAGATCATCACGATCCACCGAGGTGACCACCACATATTTCAATGCCAGATCGGCAACGCTCTCGCCGAGATGCTTGGGCTCATCCACATCCAGCGGCTTCGGCCGGCCAAAGCCGACATCGCAGAACGAACAGCGACGGGTGCAGATATCGCCCATGATCATGAAAGTAGCGGTGCCGCTGCCGAAACACTCCGGCAGGTTCGGGCAGGAGGCTTCCTCGCAGACGGTGTGCAGCTTCTGCCGCCGCAGCATCGACTTGATTCGCTGGATTTCGCCGTTGGCCGGCACCCGCACCCGGATCCAGCTTGGCTTGCGCTGGATCACCGGTTCGTTGACCACCGGAATGGCGCGCACCTTGTCGGCGCCGCGCAGTTTTTCACCGGGGGCAACCTTGCGACGGACCGGACGCGATTCGCTCATGGCGAGGGGGACTCCTGCGGGGATTCGGACAGGGCGCCAGTGTACCAGTCCGGCAGCCCGGCGGCAGTGACGTTGTCGAATGCAAAGTGCTGACACAGGGTCTGCTGCAGGCCGGCTTCAACCGCGGTCCGACCGGGATCGGCACCGAGCAGGGCCAGACTGGTCATCGGCTGACCAATATGGCCACAGGGATTAATGCGCTGGAATACGGCCATATCGACATCGCGGTTCAATGACAGGCCGTGGTAACTGCGGCCATGGCGGATACGCAGGCCGAGCGAGGCGATCTTGGCGGTGCCGACATACACCCCCGGGGCATCCTTACGCGGCGCTGCCTCGATATCCAGTGTCGCCAGATAGTCGACGATGGCCTGCTCGATCCGGCTGACCAGTTCGCGGGCGCCGATGCCCATGCGGGCGATATCGAACAGCAGGTAGCCCACTGTTTGCCCCGGGCCATGCCAGGTCACCTGGCCGCCACGATCGGTCTGCACCAGCGGGATCGGCCCCGGATTCAGCACGTGCTCCGGCTTGCCGGCCTGTCCCAGGGTGAATACATCGGGATGCTCGAGAAGCCACAGCTCGTCCGGCGTGTGCTCGTCACGCTGGTCGGTAAAGTTCTTCATCGCCTGCCAGCAGGGCGGGTAGTCGACGCGGGGAAAATGGCGGATCAGCAGGTTCGGCATGGCGCTGATTGTAGTGGCCGGTGGCCGGGTGCGTCATCCCGAACCTGTTCCCTTGACCTGGGGGTAACCAACGGGTTGAAACTGTCGTTGTCTATCTACCGGGGAGTTCATCATGAAGCCGGAACAGCGCGCCGCCTTCGAGCGGGAATTATCTGCAGCACAGGGTTTTATTAATGAGGGTGATCTTGAAACCGGGTTTCGCCATCTCGAGCGCGCCCATGTGATTGGTCAGAAATACGTGCTGCCACATGTTCGTTCGCACTGGGCCATGTTGAAGCTGGAGTGGCGTCGCCGCCGACCGGCAGCGGTGGTCGGGCAGGCAGTACGGATTGTGCTCGGTGGCATCGGCTCTGCGGTCGGTGTACTGCCGGACGGCAATACCGGTGGTAGTAATGTCAGCATGTTCAAGCGTATGCCGGTCAGGGACGATCTGAAGAAACTGCGTGATTGAAATGGCGAGATATTTCGATAAACGGTCAGTCGTGGCTTGACCTTGGAGTGGCACCGGGGTTTGACACTGGTTCCATCAAAATTGTCTGGAGCATGACATGTCTACTTTAGTCCGCTTTTCGATTCCGGCGATGAAATGTGGTGGTTGCGCGCGCAAGATTCGGGCCGCGCTGGAGCCGCTCGCCGGTGTTCATGATATTGCCATTGATATCACTGGCAAGAGCGTTGCACTGCGCATTGATGGCAACGATTCTGCGCCAGTTATGGCGGCGCTGGCACAGGCTGGCTATCCCGCAGAGAGTGTATCGGCGGACGCGGATCCGGAGACAGAGCCTGACCACTGCAGTATTGATGGCCCACCTCGACAGATTGAATCAGGTGGCGATGGCATGCGTCTGGCCATTACCGGTGCGACCTGTGCCAGCTGTGTGCGCACGATCGAAACCGCGCTGTCGTCGGTGCCGGGAGTTGAGCAGGCCAGCATGAATCTGGCCGATCACAGCGCGCACGTGATGGGTGGAGCAAACCCGCAGGATCTTATCGCTGCTGTCGAGGCGGTTGGCTACGGCGCATCGGTAGTCGAAGATGAGGATTCGCTGGAGGAGGAACGTGAGCGCGCCGAGCAGAAACTTTATCGTCGTCTGATGCGCGACACCTGGTTGGCGCTGGGCCTGGGCGCGCCGTTGATGGCGTGGATGGTGTTCGGCGGCAGCATGATGGTGCATGCCGGCGCTGCAAGCCAGCTGGGCTGGTTGCTGATTGGCATGCTTACCCTTGCCGTGCTGGTATTTGCCGGCGGACGTTTTTTTGTTGGCGCCTGGAAGGCCGCTGTCCACCACAACGCCAATATGGACACCCTGATCGCGATCGGCACCGGCACAGCATGGTTGTACTCGATGGTGGCAGTGCTGGCGCCATCGCTGCTGCCGGAGCAGGCAAGGCATGTGTATTTCGAAGCCTCGGCGATGATCATCGGCTTTATCAATCTCGGCCTCGCTCTGGAGTTGCGCGCACGCGGCCGCGCCAGTCAGGCGATCAAACGGCTGCTTGGTTTGCGAGCCACCACGGCGCGCCGCGTCGCGGACGACGGCGGTGAGGCGGATATCGACATTGCACAAGTGACTACAGGCATGCGCCTGCGCGTTCGGCCAGGGGAAAAAATTGCCGTCGACGGTGTGGTGGAAAGTGGTTCCACACTAGTGGACGAGTCGATGCTGACCGGCGAGCCGGTACCGGTGAGCAAGCAGGCAGGGGACACAGTATCTGCCGGCACGATAAGCCAACAGGGCAGCCTGATTTATCGTGCTACCCGGGTCGGCAAGGACACGGTGCTGGCGCAGATTATTGCGCTGGTCAAAAAGGCACAGGGCTCGCGTCCGCCGATTGGCCGTCTCGCTGATCAGGTGTCTGCGGTATTTGTGCCGGTGGTGATGCTGGTGGCCATTGCCGCAGCGCTGGTCTGGTTCAATGTCGGCCCGGAACCGCGCGCCAGTTACGCCATGGTGGCATTGACCACGGTGCTGATTATTGCCTGCCCCTGTGCGCTCGGGCTGGCTACGCCGATGTCGGTGATGGTAGGGGTGGGCAAGGCGGCGGAGTCCGGCATTCTTATTCGTCAGGGTGAGGCGTTGCAGACGGCCTCTGAGCTGACCACGATCATTCTCGATAAAACCGGCACCATTACCGAGGGAAAACCGTCGGTGACCAAGGTGTTCGGTTATGCCGGCTGGTCGGAGGACGAGGTGCTGGCTCTGGCAGCAGCGCTGGAAAATGCTTCGGAACACCCGCTGGCGTTCGCCGTGATGGAAGCCGCCAGAGCGCGCAGTCTGACCGCTGCTATGGTGAGCGATTTTGTCGCCGAGAATGGCAAGGGCGTGCAGGCTCGTTATCGTGATCAACTGGTGAGAATTGGCAACTTGCGCTGGTTGCGTGAGCAAGGTGTTGAGGCGGATGTGGCAGCGACAGATGTGGTCAGTATCACCGATCAGGCTGGCACGCCTCTGTATCTGGCGCTGGACAAAGCCCTGATCGGCGTGATCGGGGTGCGTGATCAGATCAAGCCGGATGCCCATGCAGCAGTGGCTCGCATGCATGCACGCGGACTCAAAGTGGTGATGATTACCGGTGATGTGCGCAGCACCGCAGAAGCGATTGGCAGGGAGGCCGGCATTGACGAGGTGATTGCCGAAGTGCTGCCGGCGGATAAAGCGTCGCATGTGCGCGTACGACGTGATCGCGGGGAGCTTGTTGCCATGGTCGGAGACGGTATTAATGACGCGCCAGCGCTCGCAGAGGCTGATGTCGGATTTGCCATCGGCACCGGAACGGACGTGGCAATTGAAAGTGCCGGGATTGCCTTGATGCGTGGGTCGCTGCATGGTGTGGTTGATGCGATTGCGGTTTCGTCTGCCACAGTCCGTAACATCAAGCAGAATCTTGTTGGTGCATTTCTCTACAACGTGCTCGGTATTCCGGTGGCGGCGGGACTGCTTTACCCGCTCACCGGGATGATGTTCAGTCCGGTGATCGCCGGGCTGGCCATGTCCCTGTCATCGGTGACGGTTGTTTCGAATGCCAATCGGTTGAGATTTTTTCGGGCGAATCCCGCCGGGGAGGTGGTATGACTACTTTGCCTGTGACTACGTTGCTGGTGAATGCTGTCGGTTTGACAGCCATGATGATGATTGTCTGGTGGTTCTGGCTGTGGAAGCCGCGAAATGCTGTCGGCACGAAAGATGGGGTGATCGATATCCGGGTGGCTAACGGTACCTACACGCCGGCTTTGATTGACAGCCCGGCGGGGCAGCCGCTGACGCTCAGGGTACTGCGTGAAGACGCCAGTCCATGTGCAGAATATCTGATCATTGAGGGGCTCGGCATCAGTGAACCTTTGCCCGTTAACCGACTCCATATGCTGATGCTTCCGGCCATGGCGGCAGGCGAGTATCGCTTTCACTGCCAGATGAATATGTATCAGGGTATCCTGAGGGTGCGCTGAATGTTGTTTGCAGCCGGTTTCGGTGATGGCAGCGGTTTATCGACGGGCCGTGCCCGTTGGCGAGCAGTTGAAGGGCTGTGGTTTACGCTGGGGCTTGCCCGGAAGCTGGTTTCAAGGAGGTTTCTATGAGATGGGCTCCGTCTTCACTTCTACTTCTGGCTGTTGCATGCGCAGTTATGGTGGCTTGCACTGATGACAGTCGGCTGCCGGAGCCAGCGCCTGATGCGGTTATTCCTCAGGTCATCACCGAGCCTGTGCCCGGTGATGCAGATGATCCCGCGATATGGATCAATTCTTCCAATTTCTCCGAAAGCCTGGTGTTCGGCACGGACAAGATCCGGAGCAGTGGCGGGCTGTACGCATTTTCGCTGGATGGCAACATTGTTGAAAGCAGTGTTGTTGCGGGCCTGGACGGACCCAACAACGTCGACATCCTGCATGACATTTTTCTTGACGGTGTCATGGTCGACATTGCTGTGGTTACAGAGCGGGCGGCGAGAAAACTCAGGATATTCAGTGTTCCTGACATGACCCCCCTTGATGCAGGGGGGCTGCCGGTATTTGTTGAGGAGCCGAATCTGGAGCCGATGGGCGTAGCGCTGTATCAGAGGCCCTCTGATGATGCCCTGTTTGTTATTCTCAGTAGCAAATCCGGAGACAGTGGTGAGTACCTGTGGCAGTACCTGTTAGAGGGTGATGGTAGTGGTCAGTTTGTTGCCACGCTGGTGCGCCGGTTCGGTCTGTTTAGTGGCAGTGGTGAAATTGAAGCCATAGCCGTGGACCAGGAGCTGGGATACGTTTATTACTCGGATGAGCGCTATGCGGTACGAAAATACCATGCAGACCCGGATAATGGCGACGATGAGATTGCCCTGATCGGGCGCAATGAGGACCTTGTGGCTGCCGGTTCAGTGCCTTTCCTGCGTGATCGTGAAGGAATAGCCATTTACTCGACAGGGCCTGGTACAGGCTACATTCTTGTCTCAGATCAACATGCATTACGTTTGCAAGTTTATCCACGTGAAGGCGTGGGTATTGATTTGCATCATCACCCCCAGTTAGCCGCAATTCCTGTGGCATCAGTTCTGACGGACGGCATTGAGGCCACATCGCTGTCACTGTCGCCGCAGTTTCCGCAGGGCATGCTGGTGATGATGTCAGAAGACAGGAGTTTTCATCTTTATCACTGGGGGGATATTCAGGCGCGCATCGATGCTGCTCCCTGATGCTCACTCAGCAGAGCCGAGGTGATGGTGTTACGAGAGATTGCGGACATAAAGCAGGGCCCGGCGGACATCTGCAAGCGTTGGTTCAGTTCTGATGCTATGGATCTGGTGGTCTGGCTTGATCAGTGCAACGGGCTGGTTGCGTTCCATCTGTGCTATGACAAGGCTCACTCCGAGCATGCAATTGTCTGGCGTGGTAAGGGTAAAGTTCTGGCTCATCACAGTGTCGACGACGGAGAGTCGGAGCCGGGCAAGTACAAGGCATCGCCGATCCTGACCGAGGCGAAAAAGCTACCCCTGAAGGTTATCCGGGAGAAACTTCTGCTGGAATCTTCCGAGTTACCGCCCGTCATTCTTGCCGATGTGCTGGCCCGGCTGGACACCGGTGAAGCGATCGACTGGGACGATTTATGATTCCGCAGCGGCATGTCTGGCGCACTCCGAAGGCTGGCAGCCTGAGCAGCCTGACGCTGCAGCAGGAGTCATTGCCGGAGCTCGGGGCCCATGATGTGCGTGTGCAGGTCACGGCGGTGGGGCTTAACTTTGCCGATATCTTTGCCCTGACCGGCCTCTATTCGGCCACTCCCGAAGGCAGCTTTATTCCGGGACTTGAGTACGCCGGTGAGGTGGTCAGCGTCGGTGCGGCGGTGGAAGCGTTCTGTGTTGGCGACCGGGTTATGGGAGTTACTCGTTTTGGTGGCTATGCGACGATAATCGACAGCCCTCCGGAGTATGTGCACCTGATTCCATCAGACTGGGACGATGCTCAGGGCGCTGCTTTTCTGGCGCAGACCATGACAGCCTGGTATGCGTTGAAAACCCTCGGTGATATTCAGCCCGGGCATCAGGTGCTGATTCACAGTGCTGCTGGCGGAGTGGGTTTGCAGGCCATGCGGTTGGCCCGTGCGGTTGGCGCAGAACCAGTTGGCAGTGTCGGCACGGCAGAAAAGCTGCCGCTGTTACAGGCTGAAGGTTTCACCGATGTACTGGTGCGGGAACGGTCATTTGCGGATCAGTTGCAACGACAGTCACGAAGTTTTGATCTGGTGCTGGATGCTATCGGTGGCGATGTGCAGCTAGCCAGTTTTGCTGCGCTCAAACCGATGGGCAGGCTGGTGGTGTTTGGCGCCGCCGAGTTCACCCCGAGCGGCAGTCGGCCGAACTATCTGACCGCCGCCTGGAAGTTTCTGCGCCGACCACGGTACGACGTGATGTCGATGATCAGCGAGAACAAATCGGTGCTGGCGTTCAACCTGATCTGGTTGTGGGAACAGCAGGAGCGTATGCATGTCTTGCTGGAAGAGCTGCAAAAGATGGAATTGCCGCCGCCGCATGTGGGTCATCGGTTCCCATTCTCCGACGCACATCGGGCGCTCGATTGTCTGCGTTCCGGGAAAAGCACCGGCAAGGTGGTGCTGGAGATTTCCTGACACGCTGGTGTCAGAACACCACCTTGACGTGGCTGCAGGCGTTCAGCTCGGCATAAATCCGGGTAACGTGATCACGATGCCGGACGACGATTCGGGCGTTCACTGAAATGTAATTGCCTTTCGCGCTCGGCGTCACCGAGATGTGCGCATTCGGATCAAAATCTTCCAGATGCTGGGTCAGAATGGCGACCACAGCCTGCTCCAGCGGGCCGTCCGCTGCACCCATGACCTTGAGAGTCATTTCGTGGGGAAAATCCCAGAGGTCTTCATTGATGGTCATGGTCGTTCCTGTGGCTGGCTGTTTGACGTGCTGTTATCTGGGGACGAAAGGGGGATTTACAAGCCGCACAGGGCACGCTTGAAATCGACGTAGTATCTGGCCATCTGTTTCCATACCGGACCGGGTCTGCCGTCACCGAGGGGATGCCCGTTCAGTCGGGTAACGGGCACCACTTCCCGGGTGGAGCTGGAGATCCAGACTTCGTCGGCGCTCTTGAGTTCGGCCTCGGTGACTTCTTTTTCTTCGACCGGCATGCCGTGCTTGCGCGCCAGCTCCACCAGCAGGTCGCGGGTGATGCCGGGCAGGATCAGGTGACTTTTCGGCGGCGTGACGATAACGCCCTGTTTAACGATAAAGAAGTTGCTGGCCGAGCCTTCGGTGGCAAATCCGTCACGGATCAGAATGGCTTCAGAGGCGCCTTCGCTGACCGCCTGCTGTCGCATCAGTACATTGGCAAGCAGCGCCACACTCTTGATGTCGCAGCGGCTCCAGCGGATATCATCCAGAGTGATGGCAGCAACGCCGGGAGTAGTGTCCGGCATGTCGGCGGCAGGAGTGGCGATTTGTCCGGTCATGGCAAAAATGGTTGGTGCCACTGGCGGCACCGGGAACGCATGATCGCGCTTTGCCGCCGCTCCGCGGGTGACCTGCAGATAAATATAAATATTGCCGCCGCCATTCTGCTCAATCAGGGCATTGAACAGGGCGGTCCAGTCAGTCCGCGACAGCGGGTTAGCCAGTTCAATGGCGGCCAGAGATGCACCGAGCCGATCAAGGTGCTCGCCCAGTCGGAACAGCGTGCCGGCGTAGGCGGGGATCACTTCGTACACGCCATCGGCGAACAGAAAGCCACGGTCGAGCGGCGAAATGCGCGCTTCGTCCAGTGGCATAAATTCTCCATTCAGATAGGCGATGTTCATGCCGATATTTTCACTTTGGTCCGGATATTAAAACAGGCCACGGAAAAAAAGCTGAATGCTGTGCCACAGGCGCTTGAAGAACCCTGCTCGCTCAACATCGTTCAGCGCCACTAATGGACGATCCAGCAACACCTCATCGTTGAGCGTGATGACAACATTGCCCAGGGTGTCGCCCTTGCGAATTGGTGCGCGGATCTCCGGATGGACTTTCATTTCCGCTTTAAGGTCTTTCTGGCTGTCACGCGGGATGGTCATAACCAGATCAGTCAGTGGGCCGATATCGAGCTGGTTGTCTTTGCCCATCCATACCGGCACCTGTGACAGCACATCGCCGGCACGGTAGGCGCGGTAGGTTTCAAAGAAACGGAAGCCCCAGGTCAGCAGCTTCTGCGTTTCCACGGCGCGCGCCTGTTCTGAAGCGGTTCCCATGACCACACTGATCAGGCGCTGGTTGCCCTGTTTCGCAGATGCCACCAGACAATAGCCGGCTTCCTCTGTATGGCCCGTTTTCAGGCCATCAACACTGCTGTCACGCCACAGCAGCAGGTTGCGGTTCTGCTGGGTAATGTTGTTGTAGGTGAAACTCTTTTCCGCATAGAGAGCATAGTGCTCCGGGAAGTCGTTGATGATCGCCAGTGCCAGCGTTGCCATGTCGCGGGCGCTGCTGAAGTGGCCGTCCGCAGGCCAGCCGGTGGCATTGCGGAAACGGGTGGTGGTCATACCAAGGCGGTCAGCATGGCGATTCATCAGGTCAGCAAATGAATCTTCGCTGCCGGCAATATGTTCTGCCAGTGCCACGCTGGCGTCGTTGCCTGAGGCAATGATGATGCCCTTGAGCAGATCTTCGACGCTGACCGAAGTGCCTTCTCTGATAAACATGCGCGAGCCGCCGGTGCGCCAGGCCTTGACGCTGACCAGCACCTGATCTTTCAGGTTGATGTTGCCACGCTCAAGCTCATGGTCGGCAACATAGGCGGTCATCATCTTGGTCAGGCTGGCTGGTGGCAGCTGCTCATCGGCATTGTGCGCCACCAGCACCTGACCACTGGCAGCATCCATCAGGATGTAACCGCTGGCGGCAATTTGCGGCGGCTTGGCAATCAGCGAATCTGCACTGGCGCTGAGCGGCATCAGCAGGGCAGCAAAAAGGGTAATCAGCCGGGAGGGTCGGGTCCGTGTCATCGTGCTCTCGCGTGCTTGGGCGCAGTGGTTGCGCGGATGTGGTGTATCAGCGGTCAGGGTCATTTGACCGTGACCGGCAGAATAATTCCCGATACACGCCGAATTGCGCGCATTCTAGGCCGCATGGGCAGAAAAGTCAGGGGGCGGCGGCGTTGACGGGTGTCGCGAAGCCGGCCTTGCCAATCGCTTCGCGGGCGCCCAGACGCTCCTGTTCGCTGCTGAACGGACCGATCCAGACGCGGTGGATGTTGTCGCTGCTGCGAATCGCCACCGGCCAGGAAAAGCGTTCGACCAGATCGGTCATCAGTGCCAGAGCGCTTTCCCGCTGGCCGAATGCTCCTGCTTGCAGATACAGGGCGCCGGCCGGTGGCGGTGGGCTGCTGGTGGCGGCCATCACGGTTTGCGGCTGATTGGTCGGCTCCGTGCTGAGTGCTTCAACTCGCACCCGGCCGGTGCCTCGCTGGTCGATATCCAGCTTCACAGCAGCGGCCCAGGACAGATCAATGACCCGCTCGGAGTGAAACGGGCCACGGTCATTGATGCGAACAACAGTGCTCTTGCCGTTATCCAGGTTGGTCACGCGCGCCCAGGTCGGCAGCGGCAGGGTCTTGTGGGCGGCGCTGAGCTGATACATGTCGTAGGGTTCACCGCTGGAGGTGCGATGGCCATGAAATTTGGCGCCATACCAGGATGCAATACCGTCTTCGACATACCCGCTTGATGATTCCAGTACTTCGTAGGTGACCCCCCAGACCCGATAGGTCGGGCCATTGCCGTAGCGACTGCGAGGCTCATCCCTGGGTGTCGGCTGCGGCAGTTGCTGCATGCGCTGGCGATCAGACTGCGGTGCATGATCCTGGGCAATGCTGTAGCGGTCACTACCGGGTGCGCCGTTATCGTCCGGTGTGCTTGATCCATGCGGCTGATAGGGCGACGAAGCACAGCCGACAAGCAACAGCAAAAGCAGTGGCAACAACCGGTTCATCAATGACGCTCTCCACCTTGTTCGTGCAGATCCCGGGACAGATGATACGCCGCCATGGCGTACAGGTAACTGTGGTTGTAGCGGGTAATGACATAAAAATTCCGGGTGGTCAGCCAGAACTCGCTGCCCTGCTCGCCGTGAAGTTCGATCAACGCGATCGGGGTGTCGTTCGGCAGATCGCCGAAGCAAAAGCGGCTTTCCTCACAGGATACCGAGACCGCGCCGGCCTTTCTCGCCTCGCCCAGCGTGGTGCGGGGCTTGTCGAGTTCCTGAATCAGGGCTCGCCACTTGTCGCCCTCGACTCGTGCCCTGGCTGCCACCGGCAGACCTTTCTGCCAGCCATGGACACGGAAATAGTTGGCGATACTGCCGATGGCATCGGCCGGGTTATCCAGCAGGTCGATGCGCTGGTCCTGGTCCTGATCCACGGCGTAATGGATATAGCTGGTGGGAATAAACTGCGGATAGCCCATGGCGCCGGCATAGGAGCCGGTGACTTCGCTGATATCGATGCCGGCTTTCTGTTCAAGGCGGAAAAGCTCTTTCAACTGACCTCGGAAAAAAGTGGCACGCGGCGGATAATCAAAGCCCAGAGTGGTCAGCGCATCGAGTACTCGCCAGGTGCCTTTGTGGCGTCCGTAACGGGTTTCTACGCCAAGAATGGCGAGGATCATTTCCCGAGGGACGCCGTGTTCGTTTTCCACTGCCGCCAGTGTGGCGTCGTGTGTCCGCCAGAATTCAAGGCCCTGCTGGACCCGGTCCGGCTGTACAAACAGCCGACGGTAATCTGCCCAGGTCAGGGTTTTCTCCGCCGGTTTGGCAATTCGCTCCAGGATGGTTTCCTGTCGTTGCGCGGTGCCGAGCAGTGCCAGAATTCTTTCACGGTCGAGCCCCTCGCTGGCCAACTCGTCGGCTACTTTCAATGCCTCCGGATGATTGGCATAGCTGCTCGCCAGAGTGTTTGCACTGAGGCAGGCAAGCAGAATCATCAGCATGCATTTATTCACAACTGCTCCTTTTTCTGATCCGGTTTATCCGATCAGCCGTCGGTGGGTATGAATGGACATCAGCATACCGAAACCGGCCAGCAGCGTCACAATCGAGGTGCCGCCATAACTGATCAGAGGCAGCGGCACGCCGACCACGGGCAGCAGGCCGGAGACCATGCCGACATTGACCAGAATATAGATGAAAAAAGTAATGGCGAGGCCAGCTCCCAGTAACCGCGAGAACAGATCCTGGGCGTGATAGCTGATCCACAGGCAGCGGCCGATGACGAACAGGTAAAGCGCAAACAGCAACAGGATGCCAAGCAGGCCGAGCTCTTCGGCGAGCACTGCGAAGATAAAATCGGTGGAGGATTCTGGCAGGAAGTCGAGTCGCGACTGAGTGCCGTTCAGCCAGCCTTTGCCATCAATACCCCCAGAGCCGATGGCAGTTTTGGACTGGATGATATTCCAGCCGGCGCCGAGTGGGTCTGCCTCGGGGTTGAGGAAAGTATCAACACGGCGGCGTTGATAGTCGTGCATGACATAGAAATACATTAGTGGTGCGGCAACAGCGACGAAGGCCACTGCGGCACCGATTATTCGCCAGCTCAGTCCGGCCATAAACAGGATGACCAGACCGGACATGGCAATCAGCAGGGCAGTGCCAAGATCCGGCTGTTTGCCGATAAGCAGTGCCGGGACGATGACGATGGTCAAGGCAATCACCACATCGCGAAATGATGGTGGCAATGCCCGGTCACGGAAGAACCAGGCCACTAGCGCCGGCACGGCGATCTTCATCAGTTCCGATGGCTGGAATCGACCGAAACCGGGAATATACAGCCAGCGCTGCGCGCCCTTGGCTTCGATGCCGACCAGTAGTACCAGAACCAGCATGACCAGACCGATGCCATACAGCACCGGTGTCCAGAAGCGGAAGGTGCGTGGCGGAAACTGGGCCAGCACGAACATGGTAGTAAAGCCGACCAGAAAGCGCATGCTTTGCCGGATCAGCAGGTTGATGTCTTCGCCACCGGCGCTGTAGAGGATGAACATGCCGTAGGCCATGATCGCAAGTAATCCGGCCAGCAGTGGCGCATCAACATGCAGGCGGAAGGCCAGATCACGATTCGATGGCCCGCGCTGATGACTTGGCAACTGCCGCAGGTATTCGCGCGAACTCATGGCGTGGCTCCTTCATCAGGTTGAAGCCGCGGCCTGGATAGATCGCGCAAACTGCCTTTGCCATCCAGTAACCAGGCGTCCATGACCGCGCGCGCCACCGGACCCGCGGTTCTGCCGCCGGACTCGCCATTCTCGACCAGAACGGCAACGGCAATCGCCGGGTTGTCGACCGGGGCAAAGGCAACGAACAGGGCGTGATCGCGCAGTCGCTCGGCGACATCAAGTTCCTTGTACTCAACGTCGGAGGCCAGCGAGAACACCTGAGCTGTACCGGATTTGCCGGCAATACGGTACTGGGCGCCATGACCGGCGGCACGCGCGGTGCCGCGCTGGCCATGTAATACATCGGCCAGCGCCGCCTCCATGCGTGGCCAGTTATCCGGATTTTTCAGCACCAGTTGATCTTGCGGTTCCGCCGCCGGCGCGCCCATGGCGACCCGCGGAACAATCTGTTTGCCGCGTCGGGCACTGACCACCATGGTTTGTGCCAGCTGCAGCGGCGTCGCCAGCATGTAGCCTTGGCCGATGCTGGTATTGACGGTGTCGCCGTGGAACCAGGCGCTTTTCCGGGCGCGTTGCTTCCATTCCCGCGATGGCAGGATGCCGGCCAGTTCTCCCTGAAGGTCAATGCCGGTGATCTTGCCGAGGCCGAAATGAGCGAGGAAGTTGGCAATGTGGTCAATGCCCATTTTCAGGCCGGCGTCGTAGAAATAGGTATCGCAGGACTCCACCACTGCGGTGTGCAGGTTGACCACGCCATGGCCGCCTCGTTTCCAGTCCCGGATGATCCGGGTGGTGCCGGGTAGATTGAAAAATCCGGGGTCACGAATGGTGCGTTGCCAGTCGGTGACGCCGGCGTCGAGCGCGGCCAGTCCCATCATCGATTTGATTGTCGAGCCCGGCGGGTATTGCCCCTGAAGGGCACGATTGAATAGCGGTCGGTCGGGATCGTCACGATAGGCGGCGTAGTCCGTTAGCGAAATGCCGGTAACAAACAGGTTCGGATCAAAGCCGGGGCGACTGACGAAGGCGAGCACGCCGCCATCGCGTGGATCAATGGCAATCACCGCGCCGCGCCGGCTGCCAAGTGCATCCCAGGCAGCACGCTGAACATCAAGGTCCAGATTCAGGTGAATATCCTCGCCGGGCACCGGCGGAATTTCCTCCAGCACCTGCTGCACCCTGCCACGGGCGTTGGTTTCCACCTTGCGGTAACCCACCTTGCCATGCAGGCGTTGCTCATACTGACGCTCAATCCCGGCGCGGCCATAAAAATTTGTGCCGCTGTAGTTGGCGAGTGTTGCCTCATCCATCGCCGCAATGTCTTCGGCATTGATGCGGTTAACGTAACCGATTACATGGGAAAACAGGTCGCCGTGCGGATAGTGGCGGATCGCTTCTGCTTCAATGCGTACGCCGGGCCATTCATGTCTGGCCTCGGCAATCAGGGCAATTTCTTCCATGGTCAGACGGCTGCGCAGGGGAATCGCTTCCCAGGCCCGGCGGCGCTGTTTCAGCTGGGTGTGAAATCGTTCGATCTGGTCGTCGTCGATGCTGATCAGCTCGCGCAGACCGTTCAGGGCGGCGTCGAGATCGCGCACTTGTTCGGGAATCACCACCAGAGAAAAGTCCGGTTGGTTGTCCGCCAGAATTCTGCCGTGGCGATCCAGCAATAGTCCTCTTGGCGGTGCAATTGCCTGAGTCTGCACCCGATTCTGATCTGCCAGAGCCTGAAACCGGTCGTGCTGAAGCCATTGCAGCCAGATCATCCGGCTGACCAGCGCGCCAAGCACAATCACCACAAAGGCCAGCGTCCAGATCAGGCGCATCTGGATAATCTGGCTTTCCCGTTGGCGGTCGCGCAGGCGCATGGCAGTCAGAATCAACGATGGTAGGGGTGACCGGAGAGCAGGCTCCAGCCGCGATAAATCTGTTCGGCGACGACAATCCTGACCAGCGGATGCGGCAGTGTCAGCGCTGACAGCGACCACTGTTCATGGCATTGCCGTGACAGTTCCGGGTCAAGGCCGTCCGGTCCGCCAATCAGTAGCGCCATGTCCTGACTCTGGTCACGCAGCGACTGCAACTTTTTCGCCAGTTGTGGAGTGTCGATGGGCCGCCCCAATACTTCCAGAGCGACAGTGTGAATACCCGGGTATTTTTGTAATCGCTTGCGCAGCGACTCGGCCTCGTCGGCTATCAGTGCGGCGGTATCTCCGCGACGTTTGGGTAGCGGGATTTCCTCGAACTGTAAACGAATATCGCCGGCTAGCCGACGCCGGTATTCCTCGACGCCTTGTTCCACCCAATCCGGCATTTTTGTGCCGATGGCCATGACTCTTACCAGCATGGCGGGTTCTGCCAGACAATTTGCCGCTGCGTCCGCGTCACCTTGAATCAGGTTTCCTTGCGATCGGGGTGGTGGGCCGGATTGCGCCAGAGCCGCTCCAGATCGTAATACTCGCGGGTGGAAGGTTGCATGATGTGAACAATCACGTCACCAAGATCGACCAGAATCCATTCGGCGCTTTGTTCGCCTTCGACACCGACCGGGGCAAAGCCGGCTTCCCGGGTTTTTTCCTGAACGGTATCTGACAGCGCCTTGACGTGTCGGGTCGAGGTGCCGCTGGCAATGACCATATGATCCGCCAGGCTGGTCATGGAGCCGATTTCCAGAGTGGTGATGTTCTTCGCCTTCATTTCTTCGAGCGCACTGATCACGGTGTCGAGCAGGGAAGGGCTGGTCTGGCTCATGAATCCTCGTCATTCGGGCTGGCGTTAACGGCGACAGTATACAGGCCATGTTGGTGAATATGTGCGAGTACGTCGGCGTCCAGAGCGGGGCAGTGGCCTTTTTCTGCCAGGGCCCGACGGATGGCGGTGGAAGAGACGTCGAGATTGGGCGCCGGCAGCATCAGTCGCCGCCCCGCTGGCAGCGTGCAAAGCTGGCCGGCCTCTGCCTTGGGGAAAGCGCCAAGTACCCGCTCATCTGGCTCTGCCGCGCCGGGGCGTGGCAGTACCACAAGGTGGCACAGCGGCGGATATTCCCGCCAGCGATGCCAGTGCTGCAAGGCTGCCAGGCTGTCAGCACCGAGCACCAGCACCAGCGGTCGGGCGGGGTGCTCGCGGCGCAGCTCCAGCAGCGTGTCTATGGTGTAGGACGGGCCGTCGCGACGCAGCTCACGGTCGTCAATATGCAGCTGAGGGTACGCAGCGATGGCCAGTTTCAGCATGGCGAGGCGCTGACTGGCATCGGCCAGCGGCTGTGGCCGGTGCGGGGGTACGGCATTGGGCATCAGGTAAACCGGGGCCTGCTGCAGGGCTTTGGAGACCGAGCGAGCGGCGCTGATATGGGCCCGGTGGACCGGGTCGAAGGTGCCGCCGAACAGGATCAGCGGCCCGCTCGACGTTGCCGGGGTCGGGGTCACTCCCTGACCCGGCACGGGTTAGCCGCGGACATGGCCGTCGCCCAGCACGATCCACTTCTGGCTGGTCAGGCCTTCCAGACCGACCGGGCCACGGGCATGGATCTTGTCGGTGGAGATGCCGATTTCGGCGCCGAGACCGTATTCAAAGCCATCGGCAAACCGGGTTGAGGCATTCACCATCACCGAGCTGGAGTCGACCTCGGCGAGGAAGCGCCGCGCCCGGGTCCAGTTCTCGGTGACGATGCTCTCGGTGTGGGCTGAGCTGTAGCGGGCGATATGGTCCATCGCCGCATCCATGTTGGCGACGATCTTCACCGCCAGAATCGGTGCCAGATATTCCTCGGCCCAGTCCTGCTCGGTGGCTTCGTTCATGGCCGGTACCAGCGCCCGGGAGGCGGCGCAGCCGCGCAACTCGACGCCCTTGGCCAGATAGACCTCGGCCAGCTGCGGCAGAACCTGCGCCGCAATGGCCTCGGCCACCAGCAGGGTTTCCATGGTATTGCAGGTGCCGTAGCGCTGGGTCTTGGCATTGATGGCGATCGCCATGGCCTTGTCGATATCAGCCTGATCGTCAATGTAGACGTGGCAATTGCCGTCCAGGTGCTTGATCACCGGCACCCGGGCCTCACGGCTGATGCGTTCGATCAGGCTCTTGCCGCCGCGCGGGACAATGACATCGACATACTCGGGATGGCTGATCATCTCGCCGACCGCAGCACGGTCAGTGGTGTCGATTACCTGCACCGCAGTACCGGGCAGACCAGCGGCGATCAGCCCTTCGCTGACGCAGACGGCAATGGCGCGATTGCTACGAATCGCCTCTGAGCCGCCACGCAGTATCGCGGCATTGCCGGATTTCAGGCACAGCGCCGCGGCGTCGATGGTGACGTTGGGGCGTGATTCGTAAATGATGCCGATGACGCCGAGCGGCACCCGCATGTGGCCGACCTGAATGCCGCTGGGACGGTACTTCAGATCACTGATCTCGCCGACCGGATCGGCCAGCGCCATGACCTGCTCAAGGCCCTCGATCATGGCGTCGAAACGGGCCGGGGTCAGCTCCAGCCGGTCGAGCAGGGAGGCTTCCAGCCCGCTGCTCTTGCCGGCTGCCATGTCCTCGGCATTGGCAGCCAGAATGCTGGCCCGCTGCTGCTTCAGCGAGGTGGCGATTTCCGCCAGCGCACGGTCTTTGTCGCCACGGCTGGCCCGCGCCATGTGCCGCGCGGCCTGCCGGGCCTGCTGGCCAACCTGTTGAAAATACTGCTCGATAGTCATCGGACAGGATGCTCCGGGATACATAAAGACGACGATTATAGCCATGACCGACGCTTTACGCGCCCTGCCTTTACCGTAACAATCGATCTCCGGCCCGGATTTCTGTCCTTCGGGGAAGGCTGTCGGGCCGGAAACAATAACAAAGAAAACCCGCAGCCCGTGTGTGGAGGGCAGCCAATATGCATATCCGGTATCAGGCGTACAGCCGTAACGCTATCAAGGCCGACCCGCAGACCCTGTGGGTCGGGCCGTGGAAGATTGACTACCTCGCTTTCAGTCAGCCGTCCTGTTATCACAAGCCGCCTTTGCTGGTGATTGGCGGAGCGTTCCAGAATTTCACTTCCTACAAATACTGCGTCGAGCGAATCTACGACGACTTTCCGGTCATTCTGGTCGACTTGCCATCACTGGGCAGTAACGAGCAGATCGCTCCGGATCTTGGCATGGAAGATCTTGCTGACTTGCTGTTCGGCTTTATTGAAGCGATGGGGCTGAGCAAGGTCCATCTGATGGGCCTGTCGCTTGGCTCCGCCATTGCCAGTACCTTCGCCTACAAATATCCCGCGCAGGCCGGCAAGCTGATTGTTGCCGGCATTATCACCCGGCCGCGCAAGAGCTGGCGGATGCTGGTGGATGAATCCGTGCGGGTACTGGACGAAGGTCGCATGGATGAGTTCAGCCAGGCGGTGGTGCTGTATCTGGTCAATTATCAGCGCCTGAAGGAAACCGGTATTACGCCGACGGCGCGAAAACTGTTCTACCGGCAGATGAAAGCGCTGAACGATAACGAGCGCGAGCGTTACAAGATCAACGGCCGCCGCCTGTTGTCGGTGGAAGGGGTGCTGGGGTATCCGGATTGCGAAACGCTGGTGACCACCGGTGAGTTCGACAGCTTTACCCTGCCTTGGGAAAATGCGGCTTTTGCCAGCAAGTGTCCGAATTCGACCTTTGTCCTGATTGATGGCGCCGATCACCTGCCACAGCTGGAAAAGCGGGAGGTGTCACTGGAGTTGTTCTCGGCCTTCCTGAATGGCCGGCCGCTCAGTGCTGTTGACGGCATTCGAATTCTCCCCAAAGGCACCTATGACAAACTGGAGCGTCGTCGCAGCGAGCGACTGGCGCCATGCAACACCCGTGGCCGGGTTATCAGTGAGTCGCGTATCGGTGACCAGTTCCGATTTGATCAGCAGGTCAAAGTGGTGGATGTCAGCTTCTTTGGTTGCCTGCTGAAACTGGAGCGGCCAGGGTTTTCGCTGGCAGATCATGCCCGTGATTGCACCCTGTACATGTCGTCACCGGAGCTCAAGCTGGAGCTGTTGGTGTTTGACTACGACGATGCCGGTCACCTTCGCTGTCTGTTCAAGCACGGCAATATCGCGGAGGCAGAGCGATTCGCTTCGTTGCTGAAAGATTCCGAGTACTTTCTGCAGGTAACCGGAGACGGCAACCTGCACAAGATCTATGGCTGACAGTTCGATGTGATAAAAAAGGGCCGGTTGATACCGGCCCTTTTTTTACTTGAGCAGATCAAAAGTCAGTAGCGACAGCCAGGTCCGTTCTCCAGCCGGCCACCACTCAATCTCGACCCCTTGCTCGCCGAGAAAATCACTTTGCGGCCAGTTCGCGGCCAGCAGCCGGCGGCTGTTATCGGCCAGTTTGGGCTGGCCGAGTGATTCATAGGACTTGCTCAGGATGGCCAGCGCTTCCGGCACGGAAGGTGTCTGCTGGTAATGACGAACCACATGCTGGGCCCGATTGGCGGCGGCGATGTAGGCCTCTCGACGGGCATAGTAGCGAGCAGCAATCAGCTCTTGCTCGGCCAGCAGGTTGCGGATGTAGATCATCCGACTGCGGGCATCAGCGGCGTGGTCGCTGTCTGGATAGCGTCGTACCAGTTCATCGAAGTCGGCAAAGGCATCACGCATGGTGGTGAGGTCGCGAGGAGCCTTGTTCTCGCCAAAAACACGATCGAAGATGCCCTGCTGCATGTAATAGTGGGCCAAGCCGCGAAGATAAAGCACATAATCAGCGTGCGGATGGGCCGGGTAAGTACGCAGGAAGCGCTCCGCCTGAGCGGTGGCGCCCGGGTAATCCAGCGAGCGGTAGCGGGCATAAATCAGATCAATCTGGGCCTGCTCGGCATAATCCCCATAGGGGAAGCGTGCCTCCAGCTCCTCGAACTGCTCAATGGCATTGAGGTAGGTTTTCCGGTCCAGCAGCTCACGTGCCTCACGGTAATGTTCCGCTTCGGTCAGCTCACGCCGGTCGTTCGGGTTGCCAGCACAGCCTGCCATCAGCAGGGCAATCAGAATGAAAAACAGTTTTTGCATCGGAACTCTTGGCCGTCATCGGGCTACAATAGGGCCGGTATTTAATCACAGCCACAGCAGCAGGTCGCCATGGGACAGCCCGAAGACGGGAAAATTCAGATGCAGGTACAGGCCAGTCCGGAACATGCCGGGCTCCGGCTGGATCAAGTTGCCACCGAACTGTTTGGCGGCTTTTCCCGTGCCCGCCTGCAGGAGTGGATCAAATCCGGGGCGCTGACGGTGAACGGTGAGGCGGTCAAGCCAAAGCAGAAACTGGTCGGCAGTGAGCAGCTGGCGCTGAATGCGGTGCTGGAGGCGGAGGTTGAAGACGAGGCCGAGCCGATCAGCATCAAGGTCATCTTTGAGGACGAGCACCTGCTGGTGATCGACAAGCCCGCCGGTCTGGTGGTGCACCCGGCGGCGGGTCACGCCGCCGGCACCCTGCTAAATGGTCTGCTGCACCACAACGCAACCCAGGCCAATCTGCCGCGGGCCGGCATTGTCCACCGCCTTGACCGGGATACCACGGGCTTGATGGTGGTGGCAAAGACGCTTGAGGCGCATGCCTCGCTAGTGGCCCAGCTGCAGGACAAGAGCCTTTACCGCGAGTACGAAGCGGTGGTTCAGGGGCTGATGACCGGCGGTGGCAAGGTTGATGCTCCGATCGGCCGGCATCCGACTGATCGCAAGCGCATGGCGGTGGTGGCGTCCGGCAAACCGGCAGTGACTCACTATCGTGTTACCGAGCGTTTTCGTGGCCATACTCTGGTCAAGGTGCAGCTTGAAACCGGCCGTACTCATCAGATTCGCGTACACATGACCCATATCCGCTACCCGCTGGTGGGTGATCCCACCTATGGTCGGCTGCGCTTTCCGGCGGGTGCCAGTCCGGCGCTGCGCGAGATGCTGCACAAGTTTCCGCGGCAGGCGCTGCATGCTCGCCGTCTCGGCCTGATTCACCCGGACACGGACGAAGAAATGCGTTTTGAGTCGCCGTTGCCAGCGGATATGGAAGCGCTGCTGGCGGTGCTGCGGCAGGACCGGGATGGCGATGGCGCTGCCTGACAGGAAAAACTGGCTGACACCGGACTGGCGTCCGCACCCGCGAGTGCGGGCATTGGTGACCAATCGGCATGGCAAGTTTTCGCCACCACCGTGGCACGGCTTCAATCTCGGCAGTAACTGTGGCGACGATCTGGAGCGGGTTGCGCAGGCCCGTGCCCATGTGCATCGACAAATCGGCAGCGAAAAGCCGCCGCACTGGCTGATTCAGATACATGGCGTTCGAGTGGTGCGTTTCGGTGATGCTGATCGTCGTGCCGATGGTGCGTATACCAGCAGATCCGGCGAGCCCTGCGTGGTGTTGACGGCAGATTGTCTGCCGGTGCTGATGGCTCGTCAGGATGGTTCCGCGGTGGGCGCCTTCCATGCCGGCTGGCGCGGCCTGCTGGACGGCATTATCGAGCAGGGTGCAGGGCAACTCGCGCCGGCCGGTGAGCCGCTGTCGGTCTGGCTCGGCCCGGCAATCTGTCAGCGCTGCTATCAGGTCGGTGACGAGGTCCGAGCCGCTTTCCTGAATCACGACCCTGCTGCGGCAACGCAGTTTCTTGCTGATGGCCCCGGCCACTGGCGTATGGATCTGTTCGGTCTGGCCCGGCAGCGCCTGCAGGCTGCCGGCATTACCGAGGTCCAGAGCGGCGACCTTTGCACCCACTGCCTGCAGAATGACTATTACTCCTATCGGCGCGATGGTCAGACCGGCCGCTTCGCAACCCTGATCTGGCTCAAGGACTGAGTCGTTCTGCTCTGTTTTGCTTGAAACCATGAAATTCGCCCGCATCTAGGCGGCATCGGAAGAGTTGCCGGGAGAGGCACATCATGCGTTTCGACAAATTTACTGCACGTCTTCAGGAAGCCATCGGTGAGGCCCAGTCGCTGGCGGTCGGTCGTAGCCATTCCAGTATCGAGCCGGTACATGTGATGCTGGCGCTGCTGCGTCAGCAGGGCGGCAGTACCCGGCCATTATTGGGCCGGGTCGGTATCAATGTTGGTGATCTCGACACTGCGCTACAGCTGGCGCTGGACAATCTCGCGGTTGTAAAGCCATTCAGTGGTGATGTGCAGGTGTCGCAGAACCTCAGTCGGCTGTTCAATCTGGCCGATCGCGAGGCGCAACAGCGTGGTGATCAATATATTTCCAGTGAGGCAATACTGCTGGCCGCCTGTGATGACAGCGGTGAGCTCGGCAAGATCCTGTCCCGCGTTGGCGTGGTTAAAAAAGTGCTGGCGGAAAAAATCAATGAACTGCGTGGAGGCGAATCGGTGAACGATCCTAATGCCGAAGACAAACGTGAAGCGCTGGACAAATACACGGTGGATCTGACCAAGCGTGCGGAAGAGGGCAAGCTTGATCCAGTGATTGGTCGTGATGACGAAATTCGCCGCACTATTCAGGTGTTGCAGCGGCGCACCAAGAACAATCCGGTGCTGATTGGTGAGCCCGGCGTCGGTAAAACGGCGATCGTTGAAGGTCTGGCCCAGCGTATTGTTAACGGCGAGGTGCCGGAGGGCTTGAAAGACAAGCTGGTGCTGTCGCTGGATATGGCTGCATTGATCGCCGGGGCAAAGTATCGAGGCGAATTCGAAGAGCGACTGAAGGCTGTGCTGAATGAACTGGCCAAGCAGGAAGGTCGTGTCATTCTGTTTATTGACGAGCTGCATACCATGGTTGGCGCTGGCAAGGCCGACGGCGCCATGGATGCGGGCAATATGCTGAAGCCGGCGCTGGCTCGCGGTGAGTTGCATTGTGTTGGCGCGACCACGCTGGATGAATATCGTCAGTATATCGAGAAGGATGCGGCGCTGGAGCGGCGCTTCCAGAAAGTGCTGGTGGATGAGCCGTCGGTGGAAGACACCATAGCCATACTGCGCGGCCTGAAGGAGCGTTATGAGGTGCACCATGGTGTCGAAATTACTGATGGTGCGATTATCGCCGCCGCAAAGCTGTCCCAGCGTTATATCACTGATCGACAGTTGCCAGATAAGGCCATCGACCTGATTGATGAGGCCGGCAGCCGTATCCGTATGGAAATCGATTCCATGCCGGAGGAAATGGATCGTCTCGACCGCAAGCTGATTCAGCTGAAGATGGAGCGTGAAGCGGTTCGCAAGGAAACCGATGAGGCCAGCAAAAAGCGACTCGACAAGCTGGAAGAAGATATCGGCCGGCTGGAAAAGGAGTATGCCGACTTGCGGGAAATATGGGATGCCGAAAAGGCGACCCTTGCCGGCGCCCAGAATTACAAGGCAGATCTGGAGAAAGCTCGGGTGGAAATGGACCAGGCCCGTCGTGCCGGCGATCTCAGTCGTATGTCGGAACTGCAGTACGGGGTCATTCCGGACCTTGAGCGCAAGCTCGCTGAGGCCAAGGGCGCGGAAGTGGAAACGCAGCTGCTGCGCAACAAGGTCAGCGATGAAGAAATTGCCGAGGTGGTGTCAAAGTGGACCGGCATCCCGGTGTCGAAAATGCTCGAGGGCGAGCGCGAAAAGCTGCTGCGAATGGAAGATGCGCTGCATAAGCGTGTGGTTGGTCAGGATGAAGCGGTTCAGGCTGTGGCCAATGCAGTGCGTCGTTCCCGCGCCGGTCTGTCTGACCCGAATCGACCGAATGGCTCGTTCCTGTTTCTCGGCCCAACCGGTGTCGGCAAGACTGAGCTGTGTAAATCGCTGGCGGAATTCCTGTTCGATACCGAAGACGCCATGGTGCGAATCGATATGTCCGAGTTCATGGAGAAGCATTCCGTTGCTCGACTGATCGGCGCGCCGCCCGGTTATGTCGGTTATGAGGAGGGCGGTTATCTGACCGAGGCCGTACGTCGTCGACCCTATGCTGTGCTGCTGCTTGATGAGGTTGAAAAAGCGCATCCGGATGTGTTCAACATCCTTTTGCAGGTGCTTGATGATGGTCGTCTCACTGACGGTCAGGGACGCACCGTGGATTTCCGCAATGCAGTGATTGTGATGACATCGAACCTCGGGTCCGACCTGATACAGCGCATGGCGGGTGAGGAAAACTATGAGCGTATGAAGTCTGCGGTAATGGATGTGGTCGGTGGTCATTTTCGCCCCGAGTTCATCAATCGGATTGACGAGGTGGTGGTATTCCATCCGCTGGCCCGTGACCAGATTCATGGTATCGCCAACATCCAGCTTGAGGGCCTGCGTCGCCGATTGGCTGAACGGGATCTGCGACTGGTGTTATCTGATGCGGCGCTGGATCTGCTGGTGGCGGCGGGCTACGACCCGGTATACGGTGCCCGGCCATTAAAGCGGGCCATTCAGCAGCGCATTGAGAACCCGCTGGCGCAGCGAATTCTGGGCGGCAGTTATGCGCCCGGAGATACCGTTCGGATTGAAGTGGATGGTGATCAATTAAGTTTTGGCAAGGCGCACTGAGTTCGCCTCAGCAATAAAAAGGCCGTCGTTGACGGCCTTTTTATTGCTTCAGGACTTGCGTGTCAGTCACACTTTTCCAGTGCCTTGAGGGTGTCATCGATCATCTTTTGCCGGGCGTCGGCGTCCAGAGTGGTCACTTCTCCGGTGGCAGGGTCAGTGGCACGGACCACAGGCTTGTTACGCAGCTCCTCCAGATTCTTGCGGTGCTGTTCGCAGCGCTCCTGACTCACTTCGGCAGGTTTTTCCTTCTCTCGCTGTGCCTCGGCAGCCTGCTCAGCCTGACGCTTGCGCTCCGCCTCTGCCTGTTGGCGCTGCTGTTCAAGACGCTGCAGTTCCTCGTCCTGATCCGATGAGGCACCGCCCTGAATGCGGACTTCCTTGCCCTGGGTGCCCTCCGGAGGTGGAGTCTGGGTGTAATGAGTGACGCCCTTGTCATCGGTCCAGCGGTAGAACTTGGCGGCCAGCACCGGGCTGCACAGCAGGGAGCCGATCATTACGGTAATCAGTAATCGGGTGGGCCGGGCCATGGTTTCTCCGTAAGTAAAGTGCCTGAGGCCGTTAGAATGCCCTGCCTTGGCCAGTGGCGGCAAGCCCGGCCGGGCGGCAACTGTTTGACAACACGAGCGAATCTGCCAGAATTGCCGGTCTCCGGAGTTCGAGACCGACCGTCGCACCACCCCCGTGACGGACCGGCCGGGAATCCGGGCGTCGTTACCGCGGCGTCCCAGCAGTGACACTGCCACACCATCCCCACAGTCTGCTCCGACGCGGTCAACCCCCGCCCGGCATGACGGAAAGCCCAGCAGCGCTTTCCTTTCGCAGACGAGAAAACCGACGATGGAAAATGCCAGAGCTGGACGGCGCCGCCGTGCCGGCTGAAGTGGTTTGACCAGCAGAGGGCTTCACTGTGGAAAAGTTATCTGGTGCGGAGATGGTTGTCCGCGCTTTGCAGGATGAAGGAGTTGAGATCATTTTCGGCTACCCGGGTGGTGCCGTCCTCCACATCTATGATGCCTTGTTCCAGCAGGACAAGGTGCAACATATTCTGGTCCGCCACGAGCAGGCGGCAACCCATGCGGCAGACGGTTACGCCCGTGCCACCGGCAAGCCCGGCGTGGTACTGGTAACCTCCGGCCCAGGCGCGACCAATGCCGTTACCGGCATTGCCACTGCCTATATGGATTCCATTCCGATGGTCGTGCTGTCCGGTCAGGTGCGTTCTGACTGGATTGGCGATGACGCCTTTCAGGAAACCGATATGGTCGGGATATGCCGGCCGATCGTGAAGCACAGTTTCTCGGTGCGCAATGTTGAAGACATCCCGGAGATGGTCAAGAAGGCGTTCTATATCGCCACCACTGGCCGCCCCGGGCCGGTGCTGATCGATATCCCCAAGGACAAGACCAGCCCGCTGGTCAAGTTGCCTTACGAGTACCCGAAGAAAGTCAAAATGCGTTCCTACTCGCCGGTGGCGCGTGGCCATTCCGGACAGATTCGCAAGGCAGTCGACGAGATGATGAAGGCTCGCCGGCCGGTGATTTATGCTGGCGGCGGGGTGATTCTGGGTGAAGGCAGTGAGCATCTCACCAAGCTGGCCCGACTGCTGAATTTTCCGGTCACCAACACCCTGATGGGGCTTGGCGCGTACCCGGGTTCGGACAAGCAATTCCTCGGCATGCTTGGCATGCACGGCACCTATGAAGCCAACATGGTCATGCACAGCAGCGATCTGATTGTTGCCGTGGGCGCCCGTTTCGACGACCGCGTTACCAACCACACGCAGAAGTTTTGCCCGGGCGCTACCATTATTCATATCGACGTTGATCCCGCGACGATTTCCAAAAACGTTCGCGCCGATGTGCCGATTGTTGGTCCAGTGAAGCAGGTACTGGAAGACATGGTAGCGATGGTGGAGGAATCCGCTGAGCGTCCCGATGAAAAGGCACTGGAGCGCTGGTGGCAGGAAATTCAGGGTTGGCGCGAGTATCACGGTCTGCGCTACGAGACCAACGGTGATGGTCCGATGAAGCCGCAGCAGGTGGTGGAGGCGTTGTATCGCGCCACCAGGGGCGATGCTTATGTGACCTCCGACGTTGGCCAGCACCAGATGTTTGCTGCCCAGTTTTACAAGTTCGACAAGCCGCGTCGCTGGATCAACTCCGGTGGCCTCGGCACCATGGGCTTTGGGCTGCCATCGGCGATGGGCGTGCAGTTTGCATTCCCGAATGCGACGGTTGCCTGCGTCACCGGTGAAGGCTCGATCCAGATGAATATTCAGGAGCTGTCCACCTGCCTGCAGTATGGCCTGCCGATCAAGATCATTAACATCAATAACCAGGCGCTGGGCATGGTACGGCAGTGGCAGGACATGCAGTACGGTGGCCGCCACAGTCAGTCGTACATGGATTCCCTGCCGGATTTCGTTCGTCTGGCCGAGGCTTATGGTCATGTCGGCATGCGTGTGGATCGCATTGAGGATCTGGATGCGGCCATGGAAAAGGCATTTTCCCTGAAGGATCGTCTGGTGTTCATGGATATCTACGTGGATCCGAGCGAGCACGTTTATCCGATGCACATTGCCGATGGCGCGATGCGCGATATGTGGCTCAGCAAAACGGAGCGGACCTGATCATGAGACGGATTATTTCGATCCTGATGGAAAACGAACCGGGTGCGCTGTCCCGTGTGGTCGGTCTGTTTTCTCAGCGTGGCTATAACATCGAAACGCTGACCGTGGCGCCGACCGAGGACAAGACCCTGTCCCGACTGACCCTGACCACCTTTGGCGATGACCGGCAGATTGAGCGCATCACCAAGAACCTGAACAAGCTGATCGAGGTGGTCAAGCTGGTCGACCTGACCGAGGGGGCCCATATCGAGCGCGAGCTGATGTTGTGCAAGGTCAAGGCTACCGGCGCCCAGCGTGCCGAGGTCAAGCGTACCGTGGACATCTTCCGTGGCCAGATTGTCGATGTGACCAGCTCGGTTTACACCGTCCAGTTGGCAGGCACTTCGGACAAGCTGGATGCCTTTATCGGCACCATCGGCGACGCTCAGGTGCTGGAGGTGGTGCGAACCGGGGTCTCCGGTATTGCCCGGGGTGAAAAGGTATTGAGTATCTGATTTGCGCGCCGGTGGTGGAGTAATCGCCGGCAGAATCGTATTATTCGCCGCCTTAACGAATGCCGGCGGCGAGTCAACAGGGGAAAATCATGCAAGTTTACTACGACAAAGACTGCGATCTTTCGATCATCAAGAGCAAGAAAGTGGCCGTTATCGGCTACGGCTCGCAGGGCCATGCCCATGCCAACAACCTGAAAGACTCTGGCGTTGACGTTGTCGTCGGCCTGCGCCCGGGTTCGGCTTCGGCTGCCAAGGCCGAGAAGTCCGGCCTGACCGTCAAGCCGGTGCCGGAGGCTGTGCAGTGGGCGGACGTGGTCATGATCCTGACCCCGGACGAGTTCCAGTCCCAGCTGTACCGCAATGAGATCGAGCCAAACCTGAAGAAAGGCGCCACTCTGGCTTTCGCTCATGGTTTTGCCATCCATTACAATCAGGTGGTGCCGCGCGCCGATCTCGACGTCATTATGATCGCGCCCAAGGCGCCGGGTCATACCGTGCGCAGCGAGTTTGTCAAAGGCGGTGGTATTCCTGACCTGATCGCTATCTATCAGGACGCTTCCGGCAACGCCAAAAAGCTGGCTCTGTCCTACGCTTCGGGCGTGGGTGGTGGCCGCACCGGCATTATCGAAACCACCTTCAAGGACGAGACCGAAACCGACCTGTTCGGCGAGCAGGCTGTGCTCTGTGGTGGTGCGGTCGAGCTGGTCAAGGCTGGCTTCGAAACTCTGGTAGAAGCAGGCTATGCCCCGGAGATGGCCTACTTTGAGTGTCTGCACGAGCTCAAGCTGATTGTCGATCTGATGTACGAAGGCGGCATTGCCAACATGAACTACTCGATCTCCAACAATGCGGAGTATGGCGAGTACGTCACTGGCCCGGAGGTGATCAACGATCAGTCCCGCGCAGCCATGCGTAATGCCCTGAAGCGTATTCAGAACGGTGAGTACGCCAAGATGTTCATCGCTGAGGGCGCGCATAACTACCCGTCGATGACGGCGTATCGTCGTAACAACGCGGCGCACCCGATTGAGCAGGTGGGCGAGAAGCTGCGTGGCATGATGCCGTGGATTCAGGCCAACAAGATCATCGACAAGAGCAAGAACTGATTGCTCTGCCTGATGTCCCTGAAACGCGGCTTCGGCCGCGTTTTCTGTTTTGGCGGGGCAGTATGATCGGCAGCCGGATGGATATCTGGCGGGGCGCCGGCAGGGTACACTTGAGGATTGGAGGGACAGGCCATGACTGAACAGCAGGAAAAGCCGGTAGAAAAACCGGATGAGCATGAATTCGAGGTGATTGAGGCAGATCATGCCCGTCAGGGAGTGCGCCACAAGGGCGTTTATTTGCTGCCTAATCTGATTACCACGGGTGCCCTGTTTGCCGGTTTCTACGCCATCGTCGCGGCCATGAACGGCCATTTCGAGTATGCCGCCATTGCCATTATTGTTGCCGGCATTCTGGATGGTCTGGATGGCAGCGTGGCCCGCATGACCAACACCCAGAGCAAGTTCGGGGCGGAGTATGACTCCTTGTCGGACTGTGTTGCCTTCGGCGTCGCGCCTGGTCTGGTGGCCTACTCCTGGGCGCTGACTGATCTTGGCAAGCTTGGCTGGGCTGCTGCGTTTATCTATGTTGCCTGTGCCGCCCTGCGGCTGGCGCGTTTCAATATCCAGGCGGAAACCTCTGACAAGCGTTACTTCACCGGCCTCCCCAGTCCAAGCGGGGCCGGGTTGGTGGCAACCATGGTCTGGCTCGGTGCGGCTAAAGGTATAGACGGGTCGGATGTTGGCCTGCTGGTGGCATTTGTCACCGCCAGTGCCGGCCTGCTGATGGTTTCTTCGGTGCGCTATCAGAGCTTCAAGGAGTACCACATTGGCCGGGTTCCGGTCAGGGCCCTGCTTGGGGTGATTGTTGCGTTCGCCATTGTCGTCCTTGACCCGCCACTGGTGCTGCTGGCGGTCGGGGTTACCTATGCGGGCAGCGGCGTCATTCTGGATCTGCTACGCCGCTTCCGACAGCGGGGGGCGGCTGCCTGACGGTTGGGGGCAGGTCGGTTTTCAGGCGTTATTTGCCTGAAAAAACGCCGTTTTCGCCCTGATTGGCTGTTTCGTGACCGAACGATAAAGAGTTGATGAAAAAGTTGTTGACTCCTGAGCGCCGCTCCCTAGAATGCGCTCCCACGACGGCGGTGACGCCAGTCGACGCGGGAAGCTCCCGCAGCTCTTTAACAATCAGGCA
>JAGLCJ010000015.1 GCA_023146255.1 Alcanivoracaceae bacterium | reverse complement strand
CCCGACGAGCTACCAGACTGCTCCACCCCGCAACTTAACTTGATGCCGTTTTTACGCCCCGCATCGGGCAATTCCTTATCCGGATGCGCATCCGAATTCGGTGCCGCACTATAGTTAGCGGACCCCGGACTGTCAATGTAAATCCGCCAATACAATGCGGGAATAGCCCGGAAAAGCATCGGCAGAGAACCTCTCCGGCCATTGCGCCCATCAGGGGTTGCCGGGACCCGCCGTGAATACGTCCCTGTAGGCTTGCGTTCGGCATCCATGCCTCACACAGTCCCGGCAACCCCTGATGGGCGCAATGGCCTCGCATTTCCTTCTTTCGAAACTCCAAAGCGTTCAAGAAGCAGAATGCGAGACTCGCGCAGTTGCTTGCCCTTCCCGGGACCCTCGGAGCCATGGATGGCGGAGAGGAGCTACAGGGACGTACTCGTGCGTGTCCCGGGAAGGGCAAGCAACTGCGCGAGTCGGGATGCTCACTGCGGCACATCTTCCACATCGACTGAAAATAAAAAAGGCGTCCATTGGACGCCTTTTCAGATTGGTGCCGAAGGCCGGACTCGAACCGGCACGGGCTATGCCCACTACCCCCTCAAGATAGCGTGTCTACCAATTTCACCACTTCGGCTGCGTGCTTACTCAACCACCGGCACGTCAGAGGCCGGCGATTCTACATCAACCTGCGGAACATCCGCAGCGCTTTCTTCGATCACCGGCACCCCGGCATCCAGCTCAGGCACTTCCTGCTGGATTTTTTCCAGCGCCGGCAAAAGATCCGCATCAGATTCGACCAGCTGACGCGCCTGCCAGGCCAGCGCCAGACTGGTCAGCATGAACACTGCCGCAAGAATGGCAGTAGAGCGGGTCAGAAAATTGGCTGCGCCGGCACTGCCGAAGAAGCTGTTCGAAGCGCCGCCACCAAAAGAGGCGCCGGCGTCTGCGCCTTTGCCATGCTGAATCAACACCAGACCGATCAAGCCCAGAGCTGCCAGCACATGCACTACATGAAGAAGGATATCCATGATTGTCCGTATGATTACGCGGTTGCCGCCTGACAAATGGCGAGAAATGTCGCTGCGTCCAGAGACGCCCCCCCTACCAGGCCGCCATCAATGTCGGCCCCGGCAAAAAGAGAGGCGGCATTATCCGCCTTTACGCTGCCGCCGTAAAGCAACCTCAGGGATTGCGCCAATGGCGCTCCGAAAGACGATGCCAGCCGACTGCGAATATGGGCATGCACCGCCTGCGCCTGCTCGGGCGAGGCGGTCATGCCTGTACCGATGGCCCAGACCGGTTCATAGGCTATCACCGTATCGACCATCTGCTCGGCCGTGGCGCGGCCAAACACCGCATCCAGCTGCGCATTGATGACCTGTTCAGTGTTGCCTGCCTCGCGCTCGGCCAGCGTTTCGCCGACACAAAGCACCGGCCGCAACCCGGCATCCAGCGCCCGGAAAAACTTGTCCGCCACCCGCGCGCTGGATTCGGCAAAAAGCGTGCGCCGCTCGGAATGACCGACCAGAACATAACGACAGGCCACGTCCACCAGCATCTCAGCGGATACCTCACCAGTGAAGGCACCATCCTCATGCTCATCAAGATTCTGCGCACCCAGCACCACGTCACTGGCTTGCACGGCACTAGCGACGGTATCCAGATAAACCAGCGGCGGGCACAACAGCACCTCGACCCCGGCCGGGGCAGCGGCGGCAATCTCGGCAGCCAGCGAGGCCGCCATGCTGCGGCGCCCGTTCATTTTCCAGTTGCCGGCTACCAGCGGGGTCCGGGACATCTATATCTCCCTGTTTTCAAAGGGGTCGAAGCATAGTCGTGCAAGGCATGGGGAACAACCTCAGGCGATCACCTCGGCGACCACATCCGCCAACGACTGGCAGATCTTCTCTACCTGCCCCGCATCCTCGCCCTCCACCATCACCCGAACCAACGGCTCGGTACCGGACGGCCGCAACAACACCCGGCCACGACCGGCCAGCTGATGTTCGGCGTCAGCAACCGCCTTCCTCACCCACTCGTTCTGCATGAACCCGGTGCGGTTAGGACCACGGACATTGATCATCTTCTGCGGCACCGGCTTCAATGCTGCCAGCGCCTCGCGAAGGCCGATGTTCTGCTGGGTCAGAGCCGCCAACACCTGCAGCGCGGAAACGATACCGTCACCGGTACTGGTGCGATCCAGGCAGACTATGTGTCCGGAGGACTCGCCGCCCAGCTGCCAGCCATGCCGATCCAGCGCTTCCATCACATAGCGGTCGCCAACGCCGGCACGGTGAAATGGAATACCCGCATCAGCGAAGGCCAGTTCCAGACCGAAGTTGGTCATCAGGGTGCCAACCACACCGCCGCCGAGCTGACCGCGACGATGGCGATCCATGGCCAGAATATACAGAAGCTGATCACCGTCGATGACGTCACCACGATCATCCACCATCATCACCCGATCGGCGTCGCCATCGAAGGCAATGCCAAGGTCGGCGCGCACCTCCACCACCTTCTGCTGCAACGCTTCCGGGTGGGTGCTGCCACATTCCAGATTGATATTGACGCCATCCGGTTCTCGACCGATGGCAATCACTTCCGCGCCGAGCTCTTCGAAAACATCGGGGGCGATGTGGTAACAGGCACCGTGGGCACAGTCGACAACGATACGCAAGCCGCTGAGGCTGAACGGATGCGGCACGGTGCTTTTACAGAATTCGATATAGCGGCCGCGAGCATCATTGATGCGCTTGACCTTACCAAGCAGATCGGCTGTCACCATCTGCATCGGCAGGTCCAGCACCCGTTCGATTTCCAGCTCCACTTCGTCGGCCAGCTTGCGACCATCTGGGCCAAAGAACTTGATGCCATTGTCGGTATAAGGATTGTGTGACGCTGAAATCACAATGCCGGCCTGAGCACGAAAAGTGCGAGTCAGGTAGGCAATGGCCGGCGTGGGCATCGGCCCGAGCAAACGCACATCAACGCCAGCCGCCGAGATCCCCGCCTCCAGCGCCGATTCAAAGATATAACCGGAGCTGCGGGTGTCCTTGCCGATCAGGATCTTGTTTTCCAGACCCTCAGCGCCACGCGCCATCATCACCCGGCCGACCGCCCAACCCAGACGCAAGACAAAATCCGGCGTGATGGGCGGCTGCCCGACCGTGCCACGAATACCGTCCGTGCCGAAATATTTTCTGCTCATCCCCGCTGTTCCCCGACTGTGTTCAGTGCCTGCAGCAATCGTAGCGCGTCCATGGTTTCCGCCACATCATGGACGCGCAGAATTCGAGCCCCGCGCTGCGCCGCCAATAATGCCAATGTCACGCTGCCGATCAGGCGGTCTTCAACCGGGCGACCCAGCAACCGGCCGATCATGGATTTTCGCGACAGGCCGGCCAGCACCGGACCATCTTCAGCGAGCTGCGACAACGCAGCAAGCAATGCCAGATTGTGCTCATCGTTTTTGCCAAAGCCGAAGCCCGGATCAAGCAGCAACAGACCTCGATGGATCCCCGCAGCGATACAAACATCAACGCGGCTACGCAGAAACTGGCGAACCTCTGCCACCACATCCTGATAAACCGGCGCCTGCTGCATGGTGCCGGGCTCACCCTGCATATGCATCAGGCAAACCGCCAGGCCTGTGGCTGCAGCTGCCTGCACCGCGCCCGGGCGCTGCAACGCGCGGACATCGTTGATCAGCCCGGCGCCGGCAGCGGCGGAGTCTCGCATGACTTCAGCAGTGGAGGTATCGACCGAAATCACCACGTCGTATTCGGCCGCGATTGCCTCCACCACAGGGAGGACACGATCCAGCTCTTCGGTGACAGACACCGGAGCAGCGCCGGGACGGGTTGATTCGCCACCGATATCGATGATTGCCGCTCCGGCAGCGATCATGGTGCCAGCATGTCTCAGCGCAGCATCACGGCCGATAAAGCGGCCACCGTCGGAGAACGAGTCAGGGGTGACATTCAGCACCCCCATAACGACAGGTGCGGACAGGTCAAGTGTCCGCGCCCCGCATTGCAGTCTGTCAGTCAACATCAGTGGGTATTGGCAGGCCCGCCGATCGGCTTGTCGGCATCACGGACATCCGCTTCCTTCTTGTCGCCGGTGGCAGAACCACCCGAGGTGCCATCATTACCCCAATCGCGGGGCGGGCGCGGCGGCTTGCCATTCATGATGTCTTCAATCTGATCCGCATCAATGGTTTCGTACTGCATCAAGGCCTGCGCCATGGCTTCAAGCTTGTCGCGGTTACCTTCGAGAATCTTTTTCGCCCGGCTGTAGCACATGTCGATAATGGCACGCACTTCGCGGTCGATCTCCTCGGCGGTCTGCTCGGAGACATGCTTGCGCTGGGTTACCGACTTACCAAGGAAAACTTCACCTTCATCTTCTTCATACGCCAGCGGACCAAGCTTCTCGGACAAGCCCCATTTGGTCACCATAGCCCGGGCCATCTTGGTGGCGCGTTCGATATCGTTGGAGGCTCCGGTGGTGACGCCATCGAAGCCAAGCGTCAGCTCCTCGGCGATCCGACCACCAAACAGTGAGCAGATCATGCTCTCCAGCGCACGCTTGGACTGCGAGTACTTGTCCTCTTCCGGCAGGTACATGGTCACACCCAACGCACGGCCACGCGGAATAATGCTGACCTTGTAGACCGGGTCATGCTCCGGCACCAGACGACCGACAATGGCATGTCCCGCCTCGTGGTAAGCCGTATTCAGTTTTTCCTTTTCGTTCATCACCATGGAGCGACGTTCGGCGCCCATCATGATCTTGTCCTTGGCCTTCTCGAACTCTTCCATGTTGACCACGCGCTTGTTGGCACGGGCAGCAAACAGGGCAGCCTCATTCACCAGATTGGCAAGGTCAGCGCCGGAAAAACCCGGGGTGCCGCGGGCAATCAATCCCGGCTTGACGTCGTCCGCCACCGGCACACTGCGCATGTGCACTTTCAGAATCTGCTCACGACCACGGACATCTGGCAGCGGCACCACAACCTGACGGTCAAAACGACCCGGCCGCAGCAGCGCGGCATCCAGCACGTCCGGGCGGTTGGTGGCGGCGATAACGATGATGCCTTCGGTGCCCTCGAAACCGTCCATCTCCACCAGCAACTGGTTGAGGGTCTGCTCACGCTCATCGTGGCCACCGCCAAGACCGGCGCCACGGGAACGACCCACCGCATCAATCTCGTCAATGAAGATAATGCAGGGCGCGTGCTTTTTCGCCTGCTCGAACATGTCACGAACACGGGAAGCACCGACACCGACAAACATTTCGACGAAATCGGAACCGGAAATGGAGAAGAACGGCACCTTGGCTTCACCGGCGATGGCTTTCGCCAAAAGCGTTTTACCGGTACCCGGCGAACCGACCATCAGCACACCACGGGGAATCTTGCCGCCGAGGCGCTGGAACTTGCCTGGATCACGCAGAAACTCGACCAGCTCCTGCACTTCTTCCTTGGCCTCCTCGACGCCGGCAACATCGGCAAAGGTGGTCTTGATCTGATCCTCGCCCAGCAGTCGTGCCCGGCTCTTGCCGAAGGTCATCGGCCCGGCGCCGCCACGGCCACCTCCCTGCATCTGGCGCATGAAGAAAATAAAGATCGCCAGGATCAGCAGGATCGGCAGGATCGACAGGAACAGCTGGGTCAAAAAGCTTTGCCGCTCCGGCTCACGGCCGATAATTTCGACGCCATTGGCATGCAGCGTCGGCAGCAAATCCAGATCGACCACCGGTGGCTTGATAGTTTCAAAACGCCCGCCACTGGACAGCTCACCGATCATCCGTGAGTCATCAATGGTGACTTTCTTGACCTCGCCGCGCTCAACACGGGTGATGAACTCGGAGTAGGTCATCGCCTGATTGGTAGCCTGCGGACTGATGCTCTGGGCAACGATATAGAGCACACCGGCAATGACTAGCCAAAGGACGATATTACGGGTCATGTCGTTCAAGCTACACCTCTAGCCCGGGCTTTACCGGGAGGTTCGGGACGTTCGGACGTCCAAATTACACCATTTTCAGGCCTGACCCCAGCAGGTAGACCTCATTGGAACGAGGCCTGCTGGCTGCAGGCTTGCGTGTGACTACGCTACGGAAGCTGTCGTGAAGAGTCCGTCGGAACTCCTCAATGCCCTCCCCCTGAAACACCTTGACCAGAAAACGACCATCCGGTTCGAGCACTGACCGCGCCATGTCCAGCGCCAGTTCGGCCAGATACATGGCCCGCGGCAGGTCTACTCCGCGGTTACCACTCATATTGGGGGCCATATCGGAAATCACAAGGTCAACCTTGCCGCCGCCAAGCACATCCAGCAGCTGGCGGAACACGTCTTCGTCACGGAAATCGCCCTGAATGAAGGTAACCCCGGGCAACGGCTCCATCGCCAGAATGTCAGACGCCAGCACCAGCCCCTTGTCACCGACCATCCGCGCCGCCACCTGGGACCAGCCGCCCGGTGCCGCGCCAAGGTCCAGCACTCTCAGACCGGGCCGGAACAGTTTGTCTTTCTCGTTGATTTCCAACAGCTTGTAGCACGCCCGGGAGCGATAGCCCTCGGCCTGCGCGCGTGCCACCCAGGGATCATCAAAGTGTTCCTTGAGCCAGCGGCCACTGCTTTTTGATCGTGCCATCGGATACCGTATCGGGATTGTGTTGTCGCGGTTAGAATACCCGCCCTTTTGAGTCAGCGCATGACCGGCGAACAATCCGGCCACGCCCAGCGGAGAACACCATGTCCCTCAGCCCCCAGGACCGCAAGCGCCTGAAAGCCATTGGTCACCATCTGAACGCGATCCTGATTTTTGGCGACAAGGGTCTCAGCGAGGGTTTCGTCGAGGAACTCAATCTGCGCCTTGAGGATCACGAGCTGATCAAGGTACGGGTCAACGCCGAAAGCCGGGAGGACCGTCGCGAAGTCGTTGCCGCCATGTGTGAGGCCGGCGAGTGCGAGCTGGTCCAGTTGATCGGCAAGATCGCCCTGCTTTACCGGGCGGCGAAAAAGCCGAACCCGAAACTTTCCAACCTGTTGCGTTTTGCGGCTCGCTAATCCGTTCTCTCAGACCAGTCCGCTGGCATGGTGCGTGCGCTCAGTGGTGCTGGTCTGATGCAGTCGCTCCCCGTTAATCGCCTGGTGCATCAGACCAGCACCACCGAGCGCAAGAATGCCCTCTGCAAACACGAGAAAGAAACTGCCTGAGCCCGAAATACTACCGGGCGCTGTCTGTCATGGTTCGACACACCAAGCGATTAACGGGGAGCGACTGTGTCGAGCCATGACAGACAGCGCCCTCTCTCAGATCGCACCGCCAAATCAGACCTCAGAGATGCTCGACCTTATCAATTTCGTACTCAACCTTGCCGCCCGGAGTCTCGATTTCCACCGAGTCCCCTTCGCTCTTGCCCAACAGGCCACGAGCAATCGGTGAGGCCGCAGAAATTCGGCCCTGTTTGATATCGGCCTCATCGTCACCAACGATGCGATAGGTTTTGCTCTCGTCGGTATCGACATTGATGATGGTCACGGTACAACCGAACACCACCTTGCCGGTGTAAGGAATGCTGCGAATATCAATGATCTGCACGGCTGACAGCTTGCCCTCGATATCGGCAATCCGGCCCTCGATAAAGCCCTGCTCTTCGCGGGCCGCGTGATACTCGGCATTTTCCTTCAGGTCGCCGTGCTCGCGCGCCTCGGCAATCGCCTTGGAAATACGCGGCCGTTCTGTCGTCTTCAGGCGCTGAAGCTCTTCTTCCAGCGCCTTGGCACCTTCTATGGTCATCGGAAAGCGTTGCATGATTAAACTCCCGCCAGCTCGGCGTGCATGTCCTGCAAACGCCGCACTTCAATTTCACCATCGATGGTCAGCGACTGACACACCGCTCTGGCTGCTGCGATGGTAGTGGTATAAAAAACCTTACGCTGCAGCGCCGATCGGCGAATTGCAAACGAATCCTTGATCGCCTGCTTGCCCTCGGTGGTGTTAACAATCAGATCCACCTCACCATTCTTGATCATATCGACAATATGCGGGCGACCTTCCAGAACCTTGTTCACCGGCGTTACAGCAATGCCTGCCGCCTCGATGACCGCCGCCGTGCCGCGCGTTGCCACCAGCTTGAAACCAAGCCTGGTCAGCTCGCGCGCCACTTCCACGGCGCCAGCCTTATCCACCTCACGCACAGAAACAAACGCCGTGCCGCTACGTGGAATACGCTCGCCGGCCCCGAGCGCCGCCTTGCCATAAGCCTCTGCAAAGGTGGCGCCGACACCCATCACTTCCCCGGTAGACTTCATTTCCGGGCCAAGAATCGGGTCCACTTTCTGAAACTTCGCGAACGGGAATACCGCTTCCTTGACATGGAAGTAGGTCGGCACGATTTCCTTGGTGAAATTCTGCTCCGCCAGACTGGTACCAGCCATACAGCGCGCAGCCACCTTGGCCAGTGACACACCAATGCACTTGGAGACAAACGGCACAGTACGAGATGCGCGTGGATTTACTTCCAGCACATAAACTTCGCCATCCTTCACCGCAAACTGAACGTTCATCAGGCCAATGACACCAAGCTCACGGGCCATGGCCGCAGATTGCTCGCGCATAATGTTCTGCAAGCTCTCATCAAGCGCATAGGGGGGCAGCGAACAAGCGGAGTCGCCGGAATGCACACCGGCCTGCTCGATATGCTGCATGATGGCACCGACCACCACGTCCTTGCCGTCAGAGACCGCATCGACATCGGTTTCGATGGCGTCATCAAGGAAGCGGTCCAGCAGAACCGGCGAATCGTTGGAGACTTTCACCGCGTTCTTCATATAGTTGCGCAGCTCGTCTTCGTTATAGACGATCTCCATGGCCCGGCCGCCAAGCACATAAGACGGACGCACCACCAGTGGATAACCGATTTCCGCCGCCAGCCGCGCGCCATCTTCAATGCTGCGGGCGGTGCGGTTCGGCGGCTGCTTCAGGCCAAGCTTGTTGACCATCTGCTGGAAACGCTCACGGTCTTCAGCTTCATCAATGGCGTCCGGGCTGGTGCCGATAATCGGCACGCCAGCCGCCTGCAGGGCACGCGCCAGTTTCAGCGGCGTTTGACCGCCGTACTGAACGATCACACCCTTCGGCTTTTCGATGTGGCAGATTTCGAGCACGTCTTCCAGCGTCACCGGCTCGAAGAACAGACGGTCGGAGGTGTCGTAATCGGTGGATACGGTTTCCGGGTTACAGTTGACCATGATGGTCTCGTAACCGTCTTCGCGCATCGCCAGCGCTGCGTGCACGCAGCAGTAATCAAACTCGATGCCCTGACCAATCCGGTTCGGGCCGCCACCGAGCACCATGATCTTGTCACGGCTGGACGGATTGGCTTCGCACTCTTCGTCATAGGTCGAGTACATGTACGCAGTATCAGTCGAGAACTCCGCGGCACAGGTATCGACGCGCTTGTATACCGGGCGCAGACCGAACTCATGACGACGGGCACGCAAATCCGCTTCCTTGACGCCAAGCAGACGGGCCAGACGGGCATCGGAGAAGCCCTTGCGCTTGAGACGATACAGGGTGTCACGATCCAGAGCCGTGTAGGTCGACGCCGCCAGCACCTGCTCTTCACGAATCAGGTCTTCGATCTGCACCAGGAACCAGTGATCGATCTTGGTCAGCTGGTACAGCTCTTCGACGCTGTAACCAGCACGGAAAGCATCGCCCAGCACCCAGATGCGATCCGGGCGCGGGGTCGCCAGCGCCAGCGCCACCTGAGTGCGCAAATCGCCATCGGCCGGGTCCAGCGCCGGATCAAATCCGGTGGAGTCGGTTTCCAGACCACGCAACGCTTTCTGCATCGACTCCTGGAAATTACGGCCAATCGCCATGACCTCGCCAACCGACTTCATCTGCGTGGTCAGCACCGGATCCGCTTCGGCAAATTTTTCAAAGTTGAACCGCGGGATCTTGGTGACAACGTAATCGATCGACGGCTCGAACGAGGCCGGGGTCTTGCCACCGGTAATGTCGTTCTGCAATTCGTCCAGGGTGTAACCCACCGCCAGCTTGGCAGCCACCTTGGCAATCGGGAAACCGGTGGCCTTCGACGCCAGCGCCGAGGAGCGCGACACCCGCGGGTTCATTTCAATCACCACCATGCGGCCGGTATCCGGGCAAACGCCGAACTGCACGTTCGAGCCGCCGGTTTCCACGCCGATTTCACGCAGTACCGCCAGCGAGGCGTTACGCATGATCTGGTATTCCTTGTCAGTGAGCGTCTGCGCCGGAGCAACGGTGATCGAGTCGCCGGTGTGTACGCCCATCGGGTCAAAGTTTTCAATCGCGCAGACGATGATGCAGTTGTCCTTTCTGTCACGGACCACTTCCATCTCGTACTCTTTCCAGCCGAGCAGGGATTCATCGATCAGCAGCTCGCGGGTCGGCGACAGATCCAGACCGCGCTGGCAGATTTCTTCAAATTCTTCCCGGTTATAGGCAATACCACCACCGGAGCCGCCCATGGTAAAACTCGGCCGGATAATGCATGGAAAGCCGATCGAGTCGAGCACCTGAAACGCTTCTTCCATGCTGTGGGCAATAGACGCGCGCGGGCACTCGAGACCAATCGATTTCATTGCCTTGTCGAACCGCTGGCGGTCTTCCGCCTTATCAATGGCGTCCGCATTGGCGCCGATCATTTCCACGCCATGCTTGTCGAGCACACCGTGACGGGCCAGATCCAGCGCACAGTTCAATGCAGTCTGGCCACCCATGGTCGGCAGCAGCGCATCCGGCTTTTCTTTCTCGATAATTTTTTCCACCGTCTGCCAGGTGATCGGCTCGATGTAGGTGGCGTCCGCCATGGCCGGATCGGTCATGATGGTGGCCGGGTTCGAATTCACCAGAATGACGCGGTAGCCTTCCTCGCGCAGGGCCTTGCAGGCCTGGGCTCCGGAGTAATCAAACTCACAGGCCTGACCGATCACAATCGGACCGGCGCCGATGATAAGGATGCTCTGGATATCAGTTCTTTTCGGCATGTTCTCTACCAGTCAATTCTGCAAACCCGCTAGCGGGACGTCCGATACAAGCGGCCTTAACGTGCCGCTTCCATCAGCTCGATAAAATGGTCAAACAGTGGCGCCGCATCATGCGGACCAGGACTTGCTTCCGGGTGACCCTGAAAGCTGAATGCCGGCTTGTCGGTGCGGTGAATGCCCTGCAGCGAACCATCAAACAGCGACACATGGGTGGCGCGCAGATTCGTCGGCAGGCCGGTCTCAAGCACGGCAAAACCGTGGTTCTGGCTGGTGATCATCACCACATTGCGATCCAGATCCTTCACCGGGTGGTTGGCACCGTGGTGACCGAATTTCATCTTGCCGGTTTCGGCGCCGCTGGCCAGCGCCAGCAGCTGATGGCCGAGACAGATACCGAACACCGGCAGGCCGGTATCAACGATGGCCTTGATTGCTTCGATGGCGTAATCACACGGCGCCGGATCGCCCGGACCGTTGGACAGGAATACACCGTCCGGCTTCATTGCCAGCACTTCACTGGCCGGGGTCTGTGCCGGCACCACGGTCAGGCGACAGCCGCGGTCGGCCAGCATGCGCAGGATGTTGCGCTTGACGCCGTAGTCGTAGGCCACCACGTGGAAACGGGTTTCCGCCGGAGTGACATGGCCCTTGCCCAGCTGCCAGCTGCCTTCGGTCCACTGGTAGGCCTTGTCGACGGTAACTTCTTTGGCCAGATCCATGCCTTTCAGGCCCGGGAAGCCTTTGGCGGCGGCCAGCGCTTTTGCTTCATCAATGTTGTCGCCAGCCATGATGCAGCCGTTCTGGGCGCCCTTCTCGCGCAGGATGCGGGTCAGGCGACGGGTGTCGATGTCGGCGATGCCGACCACATTGTGGCGCTGGAGGTAGGCCGACAGCGTTTCCTGCGAGCGGAAGTTCGAAGCCACCATGGAGGCATCGCGGATGATCAGGGCTTTCGCCCAGACCCGGGTGGATTCCTCATCCTCGGCGTTGACGCCAACGTTGCCGATATGCGGATAGGTCAGGGTGACCATCTGTTCGGCATAGGAGGGATCAGTCAGGATTTCCTGGTAGCCGGTCAGTGCGGTGTTGAAAACCACCTCACCCACCGCTTCACCGGTTGCACCAATGGCGACGCCGCGAAAGATGCTGCCGTCTTCCAGTGCGAGTAGGGCCGGGACCGTCAAGGCAACCTCCAGTGTGTGATTCAGAGCAGGGTCAGCAGCCCGCGCGTGCGTGCAAAAAAGCGAGATGGACTGCTCCATCTCGCTTTTTCGTCATTCTGGGCGCGGATCAGGGAGACCCTTGGGCGGGTGCGTATTGTAGGGACTAGCCCCGGTCATGTCACGGGTAAACAGGCTGTTCTTTCCGCCGTTTTCGCCGGGACCTTTGCCTTAGAGGCCGAGCACTGCCCGCATGTCGTAGACACCGGGCTGCTGCTGCCCCAGCCAGCCCGCGGCGCGCACCGCGCCCCGGGCAAAGTTCATCCGGCTGGTGGCACGATGGGTGATCTCGACCCGCTCACCCTCGCCGGCAAACATCACCGTGTGCTCACCAACAATATCGCCGGCGCGAATGGTCTCAAAGCCGATGGTCTGGCGTTCGCGGGCGCCGGTGCGGCCTTCCCGGCCGTAGACCGCACAGGTCTTCAGATCCCGGCCCAGGGTGGCAGCGATCACTTCGCCCATGGCCAGAGCCGTGCCGGACGGGGCATCGATCTTGTGGCGGTGGTGCGCCTCAATGATCTCGATATCAACTTCATCGCCCAGCACCCGCGAGGCGGTTTCCAGCAGGCTCAGACACAGGGTCACACCAACCGAATAATTGGCGGCAAAGCAGATCGGAATGACCTTGCCGGCTTCATGCAGCAGGGCTTTCTGGGCGTCACTCAGGCCGGTGGTACCGATGACCAGCTTGCGGCCGGCATCGCGGCACAGGGCAATATGCCGCTCGGTCGCCTCCGGCAGGGTGAAGTCGATAAACACATCGGCATCGCGAACCACGCTGGCCAGGTCATCAGCCAGCGCCACGCCGAGTTTGCCGACGCCAATCAGCTCGCCGGCATCCGCGCCAATCAGGCTGCTGCCCGGCGCATCCACCGCCGCCCCCAGACTCAGCCCGTCAGTGCCGTGTACCGCTTCGATCAGGGTGCGCCCCATGCGCCCGGCGGCGCCCAGAATTCCGACTTTCATTGTGTCTGTCACCGAAAGGAAAAGGTGCGCTAGTGTATCGGGTAGCCGGCCTGCGAATAACCCCGAATAACGGAGAATCATGATCGCCACCGAGATTCATCTGCGCCAGCCCGACTGGCTGAGCGACTGGCTGCAACAGCCGGCTCCGGACAGCGAGCGGGGCCGGCTTGGCGAAGTGCTGGCACTGGCCGGTGAGAACATCCGCCGCAACAGTGGCGGGCCGTTCGCTGCGGCGGTGTATGCCCTTGATACCGGCGAGCGCCTGTCTGCTGCCGTTAACACCGTAGTGAGCAACCACTGCGCCGCCGCCCATGCCGAGCTGCAGGCGCTGTCGCTGGCCCAGCAGACGCTCGGCAACCACACTCTCGCCGGGCGGGCCTGCGTGCTGGTCAGCTCCAGTGCGCCCTGCACCATGTGTCTGGGTGCAATTGCCTGGAGCGGTGTTCAGGCACTGGTATTCGCCACCACTCGCGCGGACGTGGAAAAGATCGGCTTTGACGAAGGGCCGAAGACGCCGGCGTGGCGCCGGCAACTTCAGCAACGGGGCATCAGTGTCCGTGGCCCGCTACTGCAGCGTCAGGGGCAGGCGGTACTGGCCGGCTACAGGGGCCCGGTCTACAACGGACACAACCTGTAGGAGCCGTCGATCGACGGCGAAGGATTTTCGCGGCCGGTCGGCCGCTCCTACGGAGAGAACGGCGGCAACATCACGCTGTAGAGGTTGTCGCCAGTGCGTTCCATGTACTTGCGCCGGGCGCGGTCAAAGGCGCGAAAACCCATGCCGCTCTGCTGCAACGCCCTGACTTCCGCCAGACGCTTTTTCGCATAGAGCACATCCAGCGCCTCCATGCTGAAAGACGGTTCCGTCGCGGCGCCAATTTCCAGCTGGCGAATAGCCTCTTCGGTTTCCCGGGTCTGCTCCATGTACAACAGGCTGTTGGCATATTCGTAGCGGACAATGGCCATGTCGCCGGCCAGCTCCACCGCCCGACCGAAGATTTCCCCGGCATTGATCGGCTGGGCATTGAAGGTCATCCGCCCGGCCGTCTTGCCAACCCGGCGAATCACATTGGCATCAAAAGCCGCATTCAGGGCCAGTGACAGAGCGTGGTCCGGGTCCACCGCCATGGCCTCGGCGGCGGCATTGATCACCATCGGCGCATAACCGTTGGCCAGCATCACCGGCACCGGCACGTCCTCCGCCAGCCGCCCGACCGCATAGGCAAAGCCGAGCCGGAAGATCACATAATCCTGATGAAAGTCGGTTTCTCCGGGCAGGAATGGTGCCGCCTGAGCGTACGCCTGAATGCGGTCGATGGCATCCTGCAGCAGCATCTGCTTGGTCTGTTCCTTGCGGGTGATATACAGCGCCTGCATCAGCTGGGCGAACACCCCGGGCACCTGGGCATAGCCGCCATAACGGATGCCAAGATCACGGGCCTTGCGGAAATCACCGCGGAAAAACGCCTGCCAGACCTCCAGCACATTGAGGCTGTGCATTTCCCAGTCGCCATCCTGATAACCAAGCTGCTGCATGATCTCGGGGAAACGGGTATAGCGTTCGCGCAGGTATTCCGGGGAAGGATAGGCAATCTTCAGACCGCGCATCAGGTGCGGCCACTTGTCGCGGATTTCATCAAAGCTGTAGGTAAACGGCAGCGGATCGAATGGCGCTCGCTCCCACTCGGCTTCAATCACGGTCGGGTCGACCACAATCTTCGCCCCGTCTTTCTGGGCAAAGGTGGCGATAGCGCGCTCCCGGGCCTGATCCCCCGGTGAGGCAATGACCTGCAGTGGCAAGCTGACCCAGGCCAGCATGGCCATGGCGAGTATCCGTCTCATCCCCGAACCTGTTGTTGTTATTGGTTCATACCTGTTCTGCGGGCCCGCCAGGCGGCAGGCCTTCAGAGGATGGGACTATAGCAGCGGAGTCCGGGTCAACAATCCGGCAAATGTCTCAAAGCCCGTCAAAAAAACGTCTTACACCCTCGAACCAGTTGGTCCGGCGCGGGTTATGCCGGGAGTCCTCACTGTCCAGCGAGGCCTGAAACTTGCGCAGCAGCTCCTTCTGCTCGCTGCTCAGGCCGACCGGGGTTTCCAGTACGATCCGGCACATCAGATCGCCCGGCGGGCCGCCGCGTACCGACGTCACGCCCTTGCCGCGCAGGCGGAACAGCTTGCCGGTCTGGGTTTCCGCAGGGACCTTGAGTTTGACCTTGCCGTCGATGGTCGGCACTTCCAGCTCACCGCCGAGCGCGGCATCGACGAAGGACACCGGCACCTCGCAGTACAGATCATTGCCATCACGCTGGAAGATTTCATGCTCCAGCACCGAGATCTGCACATACAGATCACCCGGCGGCGTGCCGTTCGGCCCGGCCTCACCCTCGCCAGCGAGACGGATACGGTCACCGGTGTCGACGCCGGCCGGAATATTCACCGACAGGGTTTTGGTCTTCTGCACCCGACCCTGACCATGACACTTCTTGCACGGATTCTTGATGATGGTGCCGGCACCACGACAGGTCGGGCAGGTTTGCTGGACCGTGAAAAAGCCCTGCTGCATGCGCACCTGTCCGGCGCCGCCGCAGGTGCCACATCCGACTGGCTTCTCGGAGCCTTCAGCGCCACTGCCTTCGCAGCTGTCGCAGGCAACCCAGGTCGGCACCCGAATTTTTTCGTTGCTGCCTTTGACGGCACGCTCCAGATCAATTTCCAGTGTGTAGCGCAGATCCGCGCCACGACTCGGGCCACGACGACGGGCTCCGCCGCCACCGAAAATATCACCAAAAATATCACCAAAAATATCGCCGAAGCCGCCGGCACCGTGGGCACCACCGCCGGCTGCCTGACCGTCGACGCCGGCATGACCGAAGCGGTCGTAGGCGGCACGCTTGTTGTCGTCCGTCAGAACTTCGTAGGCCTCTTTGGCCTCCTTGAATTTTTCCTCGGCTTCGGCGTTATCCGGATTACGGTCCGGATGGTACTTCATCGCCAGTCGGCGATAGGCCTTCTTCAGTTCGTCAGCATTAGCTTCACGGGCAACACCGAGAACTTCGTAATAGTCGCGCTTGGACATGGATCAGCATTTCCTGTTCAGCACGACGCCGGGACAGGCCCGGCGTCGTGTGTCTGTTGTCGGACGTCCGACGCTGTCAGCAACGATTACTTGCTGTTGTCGTCTTTCACTTCCTCAAACTCGGCATCGACCACATCATCGCCCGGCTGACCGGAAGACTGTGCGTCAGCACCCGGCTGACCCTGCTGGGCAGCCTCGGCATAGAGACGCTGCGCCAGACCGGCAGAGGCATCCGCAACAGCTTTGGTTTTCGCCTCGATTTCTTCCACATCGCTGCCCTTCAGTGCCACTTCCAGAGCGTCCAGCGCGCTGTTGATCGCGCCTTTTTCTTCATCCGTGGCCTTGTCGCCAGCTTCCGCCAGCGTCTTGCGGGTAGCGTGCAACAGGTGGTCGCCCTGATTGCGCGTCTGCACCAGCTGTTCGAACTTGCGATCTTCCTCGGCGTGGGCCTCGGCGTCGCGCACCATCTGGTCAACTTCCTCATCGGACAGGCCGGAGTTGGCTTTCACCTGAATGGTCTGCTGCTTGCCGGTGGCCTTGTCCTTGGCGCTGACATGCAAAATGCCGTTAGCGTCGATGTCGAAGGTCACTTCGATCTGCGGCATACCACGCGGTGAGGCCGGAATGTCTTCCAGATTGAACTGGCCCAGTGACTTGTTCTGGCTGGCCTGCTTACGCTCACCCTGCAGGACATGCACGGTCACCGCAGTCTGATTGTCTGCCGCGGTGGAGAACACCTGCGATGCCTTGGTCGGGATAGTGGTGTTCTTGTCGATGATCGCCGTCATCACACCGCCCATGGTTTCGATACCCAGCGTCAGCGGGGTGACGTCGAGCAGCAGCACATCAGTCACGTCGCCGGACATGATCGCGCCCTGCAATGCAGCACCAATCGCCACCGCTTCATCCGGGTTAACATCTCGGCGCGGTTCCTTGCCAAAAAACTCCGCCACTTTCTTCAGTACCAGCGGCATACGAGTCTGACCACCAACCATGATCACGTCGGTAATATCGGAAGTTTTCACGCCAGCGTCGGTGAGCGCGATCTTGCACGGCTCCAGCGACTTGTTGATCAGATCTTCGACCAGCGATTCAAGCTTGGCACGGGTAAGCTTCACCACCAGGTGCTTCGGACCGGTCTGATCCGCCGTGATGTACGGCAGATTCACTTCGGTCTGTTCACTGGAGGACAACTCGATCTTGGCCTTCTCCGCCGCTTCCTTCAGACGCTGCATCGCCAGCGCATCACCGGACAGGCTGATGCCGGAATCTTTCTTGAACTGGTCGGCGAGGAAATTGATCAGGCGCAGATCGAAATCCTCACCACCGAGGAAGGTGTCACCGTTGGTGGACAGCACTTCGAACTGCTTCTCGCCGTCAACGTCAGCGATCTCGATGATCGACACATCGAAGGTACCGCCGCCGAGGTCATAGACGGCGATCTTGCGGTCCTTGCCATCGGCCTTGTCCATGCCATAGGCCAGCGCGGCCGCCGTCGGCTCGTTGATGATGCGCTTCACTTCCAGACCAGCAATACGGCCGGCATCCTTGGTGGCCTGACGCTGGGCATCATTGAAATAGGCCGGCACGGTAATCACCGCTTCAGTGACCTTTTCGCCAAGATAATCCTCAGCGGTTTTTTTCATTTTCTTCAACACCTGAGCAGAAATCTGCGGCGGCGCCAGCTTCTCGTCGCGAGCCTGCACCCAGGCATCGCCGTTGTCCGCCTTGACGATCTTGTACGGCACCATCTCGATGTCTTTCTGCACGACATCGTCAGTAAAGCGACGGCCGATCAGGCGCTTCACCGCAAACAGGGTGTTGGTCGGATTGGTAACGGCCTGACGTTTGGCGGACTGACCAACCAGCACCTCCTTGTCGTCGGCATAGGCGACGATGGACGGCGTGGTACGCGCGCCTTCGCTGTTTTCCAGAACCTTGACCTTGTCGCCTTCCATCACGGCAACACAGGAATTGGTGGTACCCAGGTCAATACCGATGATCTTACCCATTACATCTCTCCTTTCACGTCTGTCTCCGATCCCTGTCGGCAACCGGAGAAGCTGATGTTTTACTGTCAGGGCCTATATGGCGCCAGCCCATGCGGTTTCAAGTCTGCTTCAGGAATTTTTTGCCACCACCACCCGTGCCGGGCGGATCAGTCGGCCGTTCAGGGAATAACCTTTTTCCAGCACATCAATGATGCTGTTCGCTTCCGCACCAGGTGCCGGCACCATGGCCATGGCTTCATGCAGTTGCGGGTCGAACTGGGCGCCTTTGGGGTCAACGGTTTCAATGCCGTAACGGGCAAAGGTGTCATTCAGCGTTTTCAGGGTCAGCTGCATGCCCTCTCGCACCGCCTTCAGCCCTTCGTCATCGGCCGGCACTGCCGCCAGACCGCGCTCCAGATTGTCTGCCACCGCCAGCAAATCAGCGGAGAATTTCTCCAGCGCAAACTTGTGGGCATTGGCCACTTCACGTTCCATGCGCCGGCGCATGTTCTGGATTTCCGCCTGGGCTCGCAAGTCAGCCTCCGCCAGCAGGCGGCTGGTCTCGGCAAATTGCAGCTTCAGGCTGGTCAGCTCTTCGGCGGCATCCGCGCCGGTCTGGCTGTCGGCGGCTGTCTCGGCAGCCTCGGTGGTCGCCTCAGCAACCTCGGCATTGGGGTCTTTTTCCTGTTCACTCATGCAGTTATCTCCGGATTACCGACGGACAAGGAGGCCCGCCTTGCAGGAAAGGCGGCAACGATATGGGAACAGGGAAGGCAGATTCAAGGGCGACGCGGAATTAATCCGCCGATAAATGAGCGGGCTCAGCCATTACGCAGGGCCGCCGAGAGGATCCGGGCGGTGATATCAACAGTCGGGATAACCCGCTCATAGTCCATCCGGGTGGGCCCGACCACCGCCAGCACGCCGACGGTCTGGTCCTCGGCTCGGTACGGGGCGGACACCAGCGAGTATTCATCAAAGGCCTGATAACCGGCTTCACGGCCAATAAAGATTTGCACACCGTCAGCGCGGACGCTGCGTTCCAGCAGGTGCAGAATATCGCGCTTGCTGTTGAACGCATCAAACAGGTCGCGCAGCTTGTCGAGATCATCGCCGCGGGCCGAATCAAGCAGATTGGCCTCCCCGGATACCACATACTGCTCGCCGGATTCCTTTTCCGTGCGGCGCAGGGCCTTGGCGGCAACGTCCATGGTGGTCTGCATCATCAGATCCATCTGGCGCTTGTCAGCTGCCATGGTTTTCAGCAGACCATCGCAGATATCGTCAAGATCACAGCCGGCGTAGGTGCGATTGATGTAGTTGGCGGCCTGACGCAGCTCCGATTCGCCGTACTCGCGATCGGTATGAATCACCCGGTTTTGCACCTCGGCCCGGTTGATCACCAGAATCACCAGCACCCTCTGACCGGACAACGGCAGAAATTCGACCATCCGCAGTCTGGTGACTTCCCGGCGTGGCACCACCACCACGCCGGCCATACGAGTCAGCTCGGCCAGTGCCCGCGACGCCTGCGCCACCAGCTCCGTCGGTGATTGATCCGGGTCAATCAGCTGCTCCAGCTCCCGCTTCAAGCCGCGTGCATTGGCGTCCAGCATTGGCGCGCTACGCAGCAGGGCGTCGACGTAAAGACGGTAACCAACCTCGGTGGGAATGCGACCGGCAGAGGTATGCGGGCTGGCCAGTACACCAATATCTTCGAGCTCCGCCATGATATTGCGGATGGTGGCCGGGCTGACCTGCAATGACGCCCCTTCCGCCAGCGTTTTCGATCCCACTGGCTGGCCGTCACGGATATGCCGCTCCACCAGCGCCATCAGCAGGCGTTGTTTTCGTTCACTGAGTTCAGGAGCGGCCATGGCAACCAGGCAGATAGATGACAACGGACCTCATTATAGAAGGGCAACGACCGAGGGGAAGGGCTGACCGGTCTACTATCAGCAATATTGTAGTCTGGCCCCGGATACCCTTATCATCGCCTCATCATACTGACCGCATGGACAGCATATGCTTACCCACCTTGGTGTCCGCCACTTCGCCACCGTCGAGTCACTGGAGCTGGAGCCCGGCCGCGGCCTGACCACGATCAGTGGTGAAACCGGCGCCGGCAAGTCAATCATCATCGACGCCCTCGGTCTTGCTCTGGGCGAGCGCGCCGACAGCAGTGTGGTCCGGGCCGGCTGCGAACGCGCCGAAGTGGAAGCCACCTTCGACCTGAGCGACTGCCCGGCGGCGCGGCAATGGCTTGCTGCCCGCGAACTCGACCATGACGATGAATGCATCATGCGCCGCACGGTTCGCGAGGACGGCCGCTCCCGCGCCTATATCAATGGCTCGCCGGTGCCAGTCACCGAAGTGCGCGAACTTGGCGAACTGCTGATCAGCATCCACTCCCAGCACGAGCACCAGTCATTGCTGAAGAAAGAAGCCCAGCGCGCCCTGCTCGACAGTTTCGCCGGTGCCGACGGCCTGCTGCGCGAGCTGCGCCAACGTTGGCGCGAATGGCGCGAGACCCACAAGGCCCACTCACAGGCACTGGCCAGCGCCTGCGAACTGGGTGAGCGGCAGAACCTGCTGCGCTTCCAGCTGGAAGAACTGGATGCCTTTGATCTCGGCGCGCTGGAGCTGGCCGAACTGGAAACCGAACAGAAGCGGCTTGGTAACGCCGACACCCTGATCCGCCTGTGCCAGCAATCCCTTGGCCTGCTTTATGAGCAGGATGAGGGCTCGGTGGGCGATCAGCTGGCACGGGTGCAGCACTGGCTGGGCGATGCGGTCGGCGGCGATGAAGCGCTTGCCAATGCCCTGAATACGGTGGAATCGGCCCGCCTGCAGGTGGAGGCCGCGGCTGACGACCTGCGTCATTACCTCGATCGGCTCGACCTTGACCCGGAGCGCCTCGCCCAAGTCGAGGAACGACTCGGTCAGGCTTATACATTGGCGCGCAAGCATCGGGTGCGGCCGGAGGAACTGTTCAGCCATCACCAAAGCCTGCGCGAAGAAGCCGGCCGCCTGAATAATCATGATGAGCACCTGCTGGAGCTTGAAAAGCAGGAGCAGCAGGCGCAGTCGGCATTTTCTGATACTGCCCGCAAGCTGTCCGAGCTGCGCCGCAGCCATGCCAGCGCGCTGGCCAGTGGCGTACTCGGCAACCTCAAGGCGCTGGGCATGAAAGGTGCCCGGCTGGAGATCTCGCTGAGTCCCTGCGATGCCGGTGCCGACGGCATGGAAGAAGTCGAGTTTCTGTTCACCGCTAACCCCGGGCAACCACTCAAGCCGCTGGCCAAGGTCGCCTCCGGTGGCGAGCTGTCGCGGGTCAGTCTGGCCATACAAGTGATCTGCGCAAAAAACCTGACCGTGCCCTGCCTGGTATTTGATGAGGTGGATGTCGGTGTCGGCGGCGGCATCGCCGAGATTGTCGGTCGACTGCTGCGCGAGCTGGGCGATCACGCTCAGGTGTTGTGCATTACCCACCAGCCACAGGTAGCCAGCCTGGGCCATAGCCACTGGCAAGTGCAGAAGCAACAGAAGAAAGACAGCACCCACACCAGAGTGGTGTCACTGGATACCGAACAACGGATTCAGGAGGTGGCGCGCATGCTCGGTGGAGTCGAGATTACCGACTCCACCCTGGCCCACGCCCGGGAGATGCTGCACCGCAGTCAGGCGCAAAGCGCCTGATCGGAGACTCACTTTTTCTTCGGTTTGACGTATAGCACCAGCTTGTGATCGACCAGCTCGAAACCATGTTTTTCGGCGATGGCATGCTGGCGCTTCTCGATTTCCGGATCAACGAACTCGATCACTTCATTGGTATCCATCCGCACCATATGGTCGTGATGCCCCTCATTGGCCAGCTCGAATACCGCCGAGCCGCCCTCGAAATTGTGGCGCTGGACAATACCGGCCTGCTCGAACTGAGTCAGCACCCGATAGACCGTGGCGAGACCGACATCCGCACCGGACTCCAGCAGCGCCTTATAGATGTCCTCGGCGCTCATGTGCCGTTCGGCGGAATCCTCCAGCTGCTGCAGAATCTTGACCCGCGGCAGGGTGACCTTTAGGCCGGCCTTGCGTAGCTCCTGATCTTCCACCGATATGCTCCTGATGTGCCGCCGATCGACCGACGGGTGAACTTGTGTCCCCGGACAGGGTCTGTATTATCGCCTCAACCTGAGCGATGTCGACACTACTATGCGCGCATTCCTGCTGATTTCTGCCCTTATCCTGACAGTACTGAGCACTGGCTGCAGCAACCTGCGCTTTCCCGGCGTCTACCGGATTGACATTCCGCAGGGCAACTTCGTTACCGAAGACATGCTCGATCAGCTCAGCCCGGGCATGAACCCTGAGCAGGTCCGGTATGTGATGGGCATGCCGACTTTGATTGATCCATTCACTCCGGACACATGGTTCTACCTGATGACCCTGCAACCGGGCAAAGGCGAGGCCGTGGAACAGCAGATCGTGGTGCATTTCCGTGACGGCCTGTACAGCCACCATGAAGGCGAAGTACTGGCGGATTTCCGTACCCGGGTTAACGATCCGCAGGACCGCCAGCTGGCCAGTCAGGCCGACCAGCAACGCCGACAGCAGTCACCCGCAGACAGCAACTGAGCTGTTCAGATCTGACCGGCACGCTTCTCTTTCGCCTGCTTTGCCCGCGCCTTGCGATTGTCTTTCGGGTCGATAATAAGAGGGCGATAGATCTCGACCCGCTCGCCATCCGCTAGCACTCGTGCCTTCGGATTTGCCTCAACTCTGGAAAAAATCCCCATGCTGACGTGGTCAATATCAAGCCCGGGGAAAAATCCGACAATACCGGACTGCTGAACAGCCTCGTACATAGTGGTGCCGTCCACTACTCGCAGAGGTATCAGCTTCTGCCTGTCCGGCAGCGCATAAACCACTTCCACATTGATCAGCCCGTCTTTCATATCCGCCCTCAGAACAGCCCTATGCCGCGGGCAAACACTGCCAGAATTGCCAGCGGGGCAATGATTCTGATCGCCACACGCCAGCCAAGATAGACTCGAAAGTTCTTCATGTTCAGCTCTTTGCGCACATGCGAGTCCTTCATGACCCAGCCGGCGAACACAGCAATCAACAGGCCGCCCACTGGCAGCATCACATTGGTCGTGAGGAAATCGAGGCTGGCGAAAACCGTCTTGCCAAACAGGGTGGCGTCTGACCAGACATTAAACGACAACACCGAGCCAATGCCGATCAGCCAGGCCGCCAACGCCAGCGCCAGCGTGGCCTTTGCCCGGGTCCAACCGGACTCGACAAACCAGGCCACCAGAGGCTCCAGCAAGGAAATGGACGAACTCCAGGCGGCAAACAGCACCAGCACAAAAAACAGCGTGCCAAACCAGACACCTCCAGGCATCTGCACGAACGCCAACGGCAGTGTCTTGAACAGCAACCCCGGGCCGGCGGCCGGCTCCAGACCATTGGCAAACACCACCGGGAAAATGCACAGACCAGCGACAATCGCCACCAAAGTGTCAAGAAAGGCAATTGTCAGCACCGTGGAACCGATCGAAACCGGCCTCCTCTGCCCTTCACGGTTTGTCACTTCGCGCGGCATGTAGGCCCCGTATGCCATGATCGCGCCAAGACCCAGGCTCAGCGTAAAGAAGGAATGCCCCATCGCCACCAGCACCGCATCGGCGGACAGTTTGCTGAAATCGACACTGAACATGAAAGTCAGCGCCTGATCGAAGCCACCACTGCTGGCTGCGTAACCAAGCAGCACCAGCAACATGACAAACAGCGCCGGCATCATGATCTCCGCCGCCCGCTGCAATCCCCGATGCACCCCCTGCAAAACCACGACCGCCGTCAGCAACATGAACAGGCTGTGGCAGCCAAGCATGATCAGCGGGCTGGCCAACAGGCCATCAAACGTGGCGCTCACCGTCGCCGCATCAGCCCCTGCCAGCTGTGTTGGCATGGCAACGATGTAGTAAAGCGACCAACCGGCGATCACGCTGTAGAAGGTCAGGATGAGAAAACCGGCCAGTGCACCGAGATAGCCAAGCCACTTCCAGCGGCTGCTGACCTCCGCCTGACTGGCCAGCTTCTTCATAGTGTTGATCGGGCTCAATCCTCCGCGGCGCCCCATCAGCACTTCCGCCACCATGACCGGGATACCGACCAGCAGGATGATCAGCAGGTACATCAGCACAAAAGCGCCGCCACCGTACTCGCCGGTGATGTAGGGAAACTTCCAGATATTCCCCAGCCCGACCGCCGACCCCGTCGCCGCCAGAATAAACACCCAGCGACTGGCCCAGCCCTTCGGCGATGCATGATCCCTTTCCATAAACAGCCCGCTCAGACCTACAAAGGCGCCATTTTCCGGGCAAACCCGGTCTGCCTCAAGGAAAACCGGCTGCCGATGCACTCCCCGCATGCAATTAGCCGCCGCTACCGTATAATCGCGCCCCTATGAGTAAAGCTGCCAAAGGGTCCGCGGGCCCAAGAGACATCGCCGTCAACCGCAAGGCGCGGCACGACTATCACCTTGAAGAGAAATTCGAGGCCGGGCTGGTATTGCTTGGCTGGGAAGTCAAATCCCTGCGCGCCGGCAAGTGCAATCTGGCCGAAGCCTACGTGATGCTCAAGGATGGAGAGGCCTGGCTGTTCGGCTGCCGGATTGAACCTCTGCAGACCGCCAGCACTCACGTCATTGCCGACCCGTTACGCAGTCGCAAGCTGCTGCTACACCGGCGACAGTTGTCTCAGCTTTTTGCTGGCGTGCAACGGGACGGCTACACCTGCGTGCCTGTCAGTCTGTACTGGGACCGCGGCCGCGCCAAACTGGAAATCGCGCTGGCCAAGGGCAAGCAGAAGTTCGACAAGCGGGCCACGGAGAAGGAACGAGACTGGGGCCGGCAGAAGCAGCGGCTGATGCGTCGACACTAGCAGGCGTCTAAACACAAACGGGCCGGCTAACCGGCCCGTTTGCCTTGGTCGTTCAAAATGCCTTGCCGGATCGGCGGCCGCGCCAGGCGGCAACTTCGTCACGCAGCTGCCAGTAGAACAGCAACCAGGCTCGCAACAGCGCCGGCAAGAAATAAATTGCGGTCAGCACCACCAGAAAGCCGATGCTGGTCAACGCGTCCACCAGCAGCACACCGGTGATGTACAGCACCAGTGACAGCGCCAGTCCCAAGCTGCGGTAAAGCAGCGGGTAGTTTTTAAGCGGCGCCACAGCAGCAGCGCCGGTTGCGGTAACTCGATCAAACAGCGTCTTCATCGTCTACTCCTCAATGAATGACCCGGGTCTGATCAGCGGTCTCTTTATTCACCTTCTCGGGGACGCGCTGAGAAGAGCATTTGCTCTCCGACCATTGTGTGGCCAACGCTGCGGGATTCCCCTCCGGCTTCACCGGCGCTTGTGGCGCCCTGCTGACCGGAAACCTCACAGCACTCTTTCAACGTGCCTATCGTGCGCCCACGCCAGTGGCCAATGTCACGAATTCTGATTGATTGTCAGACAGGAATATTTATTCATCTGTAAAACTTGAAACTATCGCCCATCACCCCCATCAAGTATCCTGTACCTCTCTGGGGCCGACATGGTTTCGACGCCGGTATTGAAGTTTGTGGTGCATGCCGAGCAGGCTACGATGCTCGTAAATCCATTGTGGCAAAAAAGTAATCGCAAACGACGATTCCTACGCACTAGCAGCCTAAATCCCTGCTAACCGTCGCGCTACCCTGTCTGTGGGGGAGCAACACGGGCACGCATACACAGACTCGCGATGAGGTTCGCCCCGAACTGAATTGCTAAACCTTTAGGGGATCGGAACCAGCACCCTGCCCGTCGGGCCGCTGGAACCTAAATCAGTAGACACGGCTAAGCATGTAGATCTGCAAGTGGATTGCTGACGGACGCGGGTTCGATCCCCGCCGGCTCCACCAGAAAAGAAAGCCCCGCTTCAATGAAGCGGGGCTTTTCCTTACCAAGAACCATCGTTTTCCGCAAACCCACCCGGCACACTTTCAACACACTTCAGCCGCCCCTCCAGGCAAACGGTCATCGTCAGAACAAATCCGGTTTCTGCCACTTTGCTTCGCTCGATACAACAGCACATCCGCTTCCGCAATCAGCGCATCAATAGACTCCTGATCACGCAAGACTGCCACGCCAAAACTGGCACGGAGTTCAATTTGCACATCGCCCGCCCACAGCTTGCGCTGTTGCAGCTGCTCGCGCAAACGCTCCGCCAGATTTCTGGCAGCCATAATGTCTGCATCCGGCAGCACCACGATGAACTCCTCACCACCCCAACGGGCGGCCAGATCATCGCGCCTGCAAAGCATCTGCAAAAGATTCGCCGTCTCCTTCAAAACCTGATCACCGACAGCGTGGCCATGCAAGTCATTTATAAACTTGAAATGGTCAAGATCAAAAATAACAAGCGCAAGTGGTCGCCTGTGCCGCTGCGCAGCAGCGCGCAACCTTTCACCCTGCTCAGCCAGTGCCCGGCGATTCAACAGGCCCGTAAGAGGGTCAATTCTGGCCAGATACTCAGCGGCGTGACGGGCACTTTCATGCTCTCTCACCCGATAGGCAACCGCCAATGCCAACAGTGTTGCCTCCACCAGCACACCAATCTCAACAGCTCGATAACCAGCCTGCGTGAAGGGAATCCAGCCCCATACTGTTATTGTGGTAATCGCAACGCCTGCCATACCGCTACAGGCCGCAGCAAGAAAGTAGCTGCCGGCTGCCCGACCACGACGGACTGCATCCCAGCCAAGCACAACCATGGCGATAGCAAAGCTGAGCGCATAACTGAATGCCAGGAAAGCAGCTGCTTGCTGCATTCCCAGTGCAATAAAAGCCGCCAACAGGGACAGCATGCTGACGCAAAAAAGCCGAATCAGCCGTGCCACCCGCGGAGCATATTCTTTCAGCCCGAGGAAATTGATAGCGAAGCGAAATCCTGCGCAGGCGAACATCGCCATGAAAGCCAGAATAATGTAGCGCTGCAAACCCTGCCACTCGGACCAGAACAAGACATAACCATGTCCGGTGTACGCCACATTCATTAACAAAAAGCAGCTCAGATACAACGAATAATTAAGATGACTCTGTTGGCCGATGCCGAAGTAGAGCATGAGATTGTAGGCCAGCAATGCAAGCACAAACCCGTATACCATGCCGTAGCTATAGAAGCTTTGCCGCTCGGCTTTTTCCAGCGCCTCCGGCGTCAACATCCGTAGCGGCAATAGCAGCGGATCGGGGGTGCTGGCGCGCAGGTAAACCTCACTCTGGCCGGGCGCAAATTGGTGCCGGAACAGGTAGCCCATCCCGGCCACAGGGCGCTGGTAATGGGCCTCACGATCACCGGCAGTCTGGTGGGTTACTAACTGACCTTCATGAATAACGTAGAAATCGAGTTGATCGATCCACGAGGTGCCAGCCAGCAGCACACGCAGCACCGAGTCGGCTGTGGGATTATCGACCACCAACCTGAACCAGACCGGGTCAGCTCCAATACCGAATGCCGGCACCGACCTCTCGCCGGCCACAAACCCGCTACCTACCCGCGCCCGCACCTGATCCAGCGTCAACTTCCCGCTAGCATCAATCAGCAGCGACAGATCCTGCCCAAGCGGCCCGGTAGGCGCCTCATCAACCCATACTGGCGCAGCGGCCAGGGCGTTCCGGGACAACAGAAGAACCAGCAAAGAAGCCAGAAACAGACAAACGCGGCGAGACAACATGGCGACCTTCCGGAGAACAGGCGTTCAGCATACATCGCTGGATCAAACCGGGGAAAGGCAGGTCCGCATCGGCACCAGTCCTGACGCTCTGAGGCACGGTTCACACTGACAGAAGATCAGCACACTTTTCGAGCGGACCCGACTGGCACCCGGCTGCGCAGCTGTCATAATGACCCCTGCTAACTCCCATCCACTTGCGCGGACGACCATGGCCACCCTGTTTGTCGATAATCTGACTGTTCTCGACTTCTCCTACCTGCATGCCAAGCGCGGCATGGTCGGCGAGTCATGGATCGTGGATCTGGAGCTGACCGGTCATCTTGACGAACAGAGCATGGTGTTCGACTTCGGCCACATCAAGAAGCGGATAAAGCAGGTTTTGGATGAATGCGCCGACCATCGCCTGCTGATACCAGGAGACAGCGAGCTGTTAACTCACGGCACTGATGGTGAGGACCGTGTTAGCGTGACCTGGCGCTACCCCGGCGGCGACATTCGCATGCGTGCTCCGGACTCCAGCATTCTGATCATCCCCGCCATGGAAATCAGCAAGGGCAACCTGTCCCTTTTTCTGACGGAACAGGTTCGCAGTGCGATACCAGAGAATGTCACAGAGGTCCTTCTGACATTGCGCGAAGAAGAGTTCGGCACGTCGCCTTACTATCATTATTCTCATGGCCTGAAAAAGCATGACGGCAACTGCCAGCGCATAGCCCATGGCCATCGCTCACGCATTGAAATCCTTGAGAATGGCCGCCGTAGTCGGTACTGGGAAAAGCTCTGGGCGGATCGTTGGGAAGATATTTATATTGGCACCCGCGACGATCTGGAGGGGACTTATTATATTGATGAGGCGCCCCATCACCGCTTTCGCTACGAAAGTGCTCAAGGGATGTTTGAGCTATTAATCCCTGAGGATCATTGCTATCTGATTGATACAGACACGACTGTTGAACAGTTAGCCGAGCATATTGTTCAGGAGCTTGCCCGGGAAGCACCAGGCAAGCACTTCCGGGTCAAGGCTTTCGAAGGCGTCAGGAAAGGCGCTATTGCAGAAGCAGGCCAGATGCGGGTTTAAATCAGCTTATCCCGACAGCAATGCAATTTGCTCCGCCTCCTCCTGAATCAACTTGCGCAACCAGCGATGTGCTGCGTTGTGGTGAAGCAGCGCAGACCACGCCATTTTCAGCTCGAACTCCGGAATCGAAAACGGCGGCTCCTTGATAACCAGACTGGAATTTTCTGCCTGCATTCGCGCTACCCGAGTAGGCAGGGTTGCAACCAGATCATTATTCATGGCCAGCAATGCCGGCATTTGATAGTGGCGGGTGAAAATGGAGATCTTGCGGCTTTTGCCAATTCTCATCAAAGCCTGATCAATCCAGCCCAGCCCGCCGAGTTTGTCCGGATTCATTCCGAAACCGACGCCGAAACCGGTCTTCGACACCCAGATATGCTGTGCAGAGAGGTAGCTATCCAGATTGAATTTTCCGGAGATCGGGTTATCCCGATTCAGCAAGCATGAAAATGAATCCCTCCATAATGTCACCTGATGAAAGGACTGGGGGATCTCGTTGAAACGGTTAATCGCCATATCCACCCGCCCCTGCTCCATATCGGTGTAACTGACATCCGATGGCGTCAGAAAATCGAGCACCAGATTGGGCGCCTCCGCCCGCAGGCGACGAACAATATGTGGTACCAGAGTGGCCTCGGCATAATCACTGGTCATGATCCGGAATACCCGCCGGCTGTCAGCCGGGCGAAACACTTCGTCGGGGGTCAGCATCAGCTCGGTCTGGGCCAACACCTGACGCACCAGCGGCTGCAACTCCAGCGCCCGCTCCGTCGCCGTCATGCCATCAGAGGTCCTGATCAGCAGGGGGTCGTTGAACAGCTCGCGCAGCCGCTTCAGGCCATTGCTCATGGCTGGCTGGGTAATACCGAGCTGCTCAGCAGCCCGGGTGACATTCTGCTCACGCAGCAGAACATCCAGATACTTGAGCAGGTTCAGGTCCACCCTTCCAACATTCACAGCCTGAATACTCCCGGACAGGATAATAAGGAGTGGAAATTATGCCATGTTTCAGTCAGTTAATACCCTTGGCGCCGGACCGTGATGTCAAATTGACATAGTTGACCATGGCCACATAGTACGTATTTACTGACTACCAGACATCGGGCCGGCGCTGAAAGGGCGCCCTCCTGCTATCCCCCATTGAAACAAAGACAAGGACACCCGCCATGATCCGATTCGACAAAGCCCCCGGTGAAGCCCGGGTTGAGATCGAAAAATTCGTAGTCCGCCTGCCAGGCGGTATGCGTCAGGCCATTGCCGAAGTTGCCCGACGCAGCCGTCGCAGCATGAACTCGGAAATTGTCGCCCGCCTTGAGCGCAGCCTGGCAGAAAGTGATGTTATCGAAACCATTGGCGAGCAACCGATGATCGCAGCGCCAGCACTGCGCTCTGTTGGCGGCTCGGACGCCGCAGCTGGTAACGACACCGAACGCCGCCTGTTACAAGCATTCCGCAAACTGGAGCCCGGCAAGCGCGAAGCGGTACTGAAACTGCTCGACTGACCCGCACCCGCGGGTCAGCTTCCTTCTTGCAGGACCATCAATGCGTCGGCTGATGCCCGATAAGCGGGCCTTTTTTGTACGACTGACTACTGCCGTTCGCGAAAGTGCTCATTACTCACGCTATAACGCGCCGATGGTCGGCGTGCTCGGCGTGATTGGCTTTCCGCTGTATTACTTCATCTGGCACGACCTGTTTCCGCAGCCTTATGAGAATTTCTGGCTGCGACTTGCCGGCACAGCAATTTGCCTACCCCTGATATTTTCCCGCTATTGGCCCGAGAAACTGAAAGACCATTTCGCCAGCTACTGGCTGCTGACGATGGTTTTCACCCTGCCATTTTTCTTTACCTACATGCTGCTGCGCAACGACATGTCACTGATCTGGGCGATGTCGACAATGGCAGCACTGTTTCTTCTGGTGCTGGCACTGCATGACTGGCTACTGGTCATCCTGACATCGCTAGGCGGATCCATACTGGCATGGATAGCCTTCTGGCTGACCTCAAACCAACCACCGGAAATAGATGCCTACCTGGCGCAGCTTCCGGTTTACCTCTTTGTCATCATCGCCGGCAGTGTTTTTAACTACACCGCACAAATGGTGAAAGACGAGAAACTGGATGCCTATGCGTCCGTAGGCCGGAATATCGCCCACGAGCTGCGTACACCGTTACTGGGAATGAAAGGTGCAGCAGGCGCTATTCGCAGTTATCTTCCCGAGCTCACCCACGCATATCGGCTTGCTCACGAAGCTGGCCTGCCGGTGCGCGAACTGAGAACGTCACGGCTGGAGCAGCTCGGCAAGGCGGCCAGCTCTATTGATGAGGAGATTGATTACTCCAACGTCATCATAGACATGCTGTTACTGAGCGCAGGGCAGGCCTCCCTGAAAGCAGATGATCAGGGGCAACATTCCGCTCGGGCCACTATCGCCGCGGCAATGGCCCGCTATCCTTTCAAATCAGATCACGAGCGAGCCCTGGTAACGGTCGAAGTCAGCGTCGACTTCAGCTACCACGGCTCAGCGCTGCTGATCACCCATACCCTTTTCAACCTCGTCAAGAACGCCCTTCACAGCGTACTGAAGGCCGGGAGGGGTAATATTACAATCAGCACCGTCAGCCACCGGCTGCATAACCAGATAATTGTCCGGGATACGGGCATAGGAATATCAATCATTGACCAACGTCATTTGTTTGAGCACTTCTATAGCTCAAAATCCGTTGAAGAAGGATCTGGTGTAGGCCTGTCCTTCTGCAAGAAGGTAATGGAGAGTATGGGCGGCGGCATTACCTGCCGCTCCGTAGTCGGCGAATATGCCGAATTCATTCTGACTTTTCCAAAAGATGCGCTATGACACCCAAGTCGATACTGCCGTACTATCATCCATCGACCGTTGTTTTTGTCGATGACAATCAGCGCTTTCTGAGCAGCTTCACGCTATTGCTCTCGGAGCAGTTGGCATTCCGCTGCTTTTCCAGCACCAGTGTCGCACTCGAGTTCGTTAATCACCACGGATCGATGGTACCTCTGGATCAACGCTGCTTTTCGTTTCTCGGTCAACAGCATCGTGCGGGAGGGGCGCTTCGGCTGGATCTGGCTCTGATTGAGCAGGAGATCAGCAACCCGGACCGATTCCGTGACATCTCGGTAGTCATTGTCGATTACGACATGCCTGAGATGAATGGCCTGAGCTTCTGCGAAAAAATCCAGAACCGGAGAATCAAAAGAGTGTTGCTCACCGGCGTTGGAGACGAGAAGATTGCCGTGAAGGCATTTAATGATGGTTTGATAGACAGATTTCTGACAAAGAGCGACCCGGACATAGAGAAAAAAATCAACCAAACCATTTCCGAACTTCAAAGACGGTACTTTGAAGATATCTCTTCAATGATCCAGAACACGCTTGCAATGAAATCTCCGGAGTTTATTCGTGACCCGGAATTCGTTTCCATGTTCTATACCATGATCGAGAAAAGAAATATTGCCGAGTACTACTATGTAGAGGATCCGAATGGTTTTCTGATGGTGACCCATGATGGCCGGCTTTATCGACTGGTTATATACAGTGAAAGTCAGGCAGATGAACAGATTTTCTCGATTCGCAGATTCAATCCCCCTGCCGACATAGTGAGTCGCCTGAAGAACAAACAGGCTGTGATCTGGTTGTGGGCATCACCGGAAGATGTGGATGAATCGGATGATTTTGACTGGCATGAGTATATTCACCCGGCAAAAAAAATATCCGGAGGAAAGTCCTGGCTGTATGCATTGGTAGAGAACCCGCCTGCTGACATCGAATATGATGAGCAGCAGGCAAGTTATGCTTCCTATCTGGCTCAACTGGACGCTGCAGGCTAGCCTTTACCAGGGACGGGGAGGCGAACGCCTCCCGTCGCCATATCCAACCGCTACAGCCCACTGACTGATCTCAACCCTACTAGCGCCTTGGCACCGTTTTCACGGCGGCGAGTGGAAGGCCAGGCCCACATGCCAACCTGATCACGAATAACCTCACAGCCATGCAATAATTTCTCGATGTCCTCCACGGTAAGCGATGCATTTATGCTCATTCTCACCAGCGAGCGCTTCTTCGGTGTTGCTGGCGCGCAAAATACCGAACCGAAGATATCCTGCCCTTCCAGTGCCTCTCGCAGCCTGAGTGTGTCGTACTCCAGGCCAGCTTCAAGGGCAATGATCTGCGACTGGCTTGCCTCAACGTTGTAACCCAGGTCAGCAAGTCCCTGACGCACCATATCGGCATTTTTCTGTACAGCGGCACGGCGCCAATCATCGCGGATTATGATATCCAGAGTCTTGCTCAGCGCCGCCAGTTCATGCGGTAACAGACAGGAACTGAATATGGCGGGCCGAGCAGTGAACCAGAAGTAGTCACTGAAACCTTCCGGGCACAACACCAGTCCAGCCCTCCCGGCAAATGCTTTAGCCAGACTTGCGGTAATAAAATCGACCTGACTGGTCAGGCCTAGCTGCGCGACGAGGCCGGCGCCATGAGGTCCATGCGTACCCAATGAATGCGACTCGTCGACAATCACCATACAGCCCATGGATCGAGCAAGCTCAATGATTTCACGAAGCCTGCAGACACTGCCGTTGGTGCTGTAAACGGAGTCCACGCAAACCACACCCGCGCCATGCGCAGACAGCTGCCTGCGCAAATGCGCCACATCGTTGTGCCGCCAGGCATGCGCTTCCGCGCCGGCACTCTGGATGCCTTCCCACAAAGAAGCATGAGCATGCATATCGATATACACGGGCACGCCAGGCCCGGAAATGGATTGCAGCAATCCGACATTGGCCGCGTAGCCGGACTGCGACAGAATCGCTTCATGCATACCGGTCCATTTTGCAAACCGGCTTTCCAGACTGCTTTGGGGAGTATCGCCATGAAGAAATACACCGGACATTAATACACTGTCACCGGTCGCCTTAAGCGCATCGATCTGAGCCTGAACAATCTCCGGATGATTGGCGATAGCAAGATAATCGTTGCTAATCAGCCGCACTGAGCTGCGACCGGGAGCCAGGCCGCGCATGATATGCCTGCCTTTCCATTCGGTCTGCCAGCGATCAATGCGGAATGCATTCATCCTCTCGCCGAGGTGTTGCCGAATAGAGGAACCGCTGTCTGAATCCGGTCGTGCCGATACTGAAAAAGTCATGACGAAAACTCCGCTGGTTAAGTGATTCAGTGAAGAATCAGGCATCTTCACAGCGGATAATGTGGCACCATCGATAAACAATTTATCCGTGATTTACCCATAACGGATGTAATTGATTCCATCGAACATACTTCCTCAAATCATTAAGACATCACGACGAAATCACAGAGATATTTAAAAGACGTCCAAAGGACTCTGCCCCCCTTCGAGCCCGAAGAGGGCTAAACTCGGCAGGTGCGTGTGGCATGCGATGGCATAGTGATGTTATAAATCAAGATGCGGCCCCGGCGACCGCAAGGACAAATCAGTTTGCATAAGGAAAAGTGCAATGAGCGCCGATAAACGGCATTTCTCTGATAGGCCCCTGCCAGACGGCGCAGACATCCGCCTGCCGTGGCATCTGGGCTTGCCCGCGCCGCTGGAACGTAGCTTTCAGACCTATTTGCTTGGCCTATCCCGGACGCTAATCCGCTCATCTTTCTTGATTGTCGCCCTGCTATTGCTGGGCGGCTCCCTGGTCGAAGTCCTGATTGACCCGGATAGCGCCATGCACAGTTGGCGCGCCAGACTCCTGGCCGTCATGGCCGCCAGCTTTGCCTGGTGGGCGGCCGCTCCGGGGCGACCTGATCGCTTGCTGCAGCCAGCGGTCTGCCTTACCGCCCTGACCGTATCGATGTCGAATAACTACCTGAGCGCGACACTCGATCATGAGCTCAACTACAGCTACTACCTGTTCAATCTGCTGGCCATCTTGCTGATGGGCACGCTGTTTCGCATCACCCTGCGCTGGGCGCTGGTCACCAGCGGCATTATTCTTCTGCTGATGCTTGGCTCTATGATTTTCTTCAGCACTTTGGCGGCCGCCGAAATCCTGGTGCTTTTCTTCTTTGTTCTGGCCGGTGGAGTGCTCAGCCTGCACGGCCAGTACAATTTTGAAAGACTTCAGCGTCAGCACTATCTGGCGGAGCGCGTACTGGCAATGCACCGGAACGAGCTACATTCCGCCAACATCGTCCTTGAGAACCAGGCCAGCGAGGACCCGCTCACCGGCACCGTTAACCGACGCGGCATGGAAGACCGTCTTGGCCGCCTGATTCACCAGCAGAAGCAGCGCACACCGCAGGAAGGGAACCTTTTTGTTCTGCTGTTCGATATTGATTTTTTCAAGCAGTACAACGACAACTACGGGCATCTCGCCGGTGACGACTGTCTGCGTACTGTCTCCACTGTCGTTCAGTCAATGATTCAAAGTGAGTCTGACTTTCTGGCCCGCTATGGTGGCGAGGAATTCCTCGTTGTACTGAACGGAATCCGCCTTAATGATGCGCTGGTATTCGCCGAACGGGTTCGGGATCGCATTGAGAAGCAGGGCATGGAACATAGCGCTTCCCGTTGTAGTAACGTCATTACAATAAGTGTCGGCGTTGCAGCCTGGCGCCGAGGAATCACCCAGTGCAGCGACCTGATCCGCCTTGCCGATGAGGCACTCTACGAAGCAAAACGTCTTGGCAGAAACCGGGTGGTATTAATTGATGAAGATGGCTCTTTGGGGCCGATGTAGCCGAGCTCAGCGCGAACCAGCCTTTACCTGGCCGGATTCCATGCCACCCATAAACCATTGTGGATCAAGCCGCTCCTGATACCAGTTCATACGCCAGTCAAGATGTGGTCCGGTGGCCCGCCCAGAGGCACCGATTTCCGCAATAAGATCGCCCTGCCTGATTTGCTGTCCTTCCTTTACCAGCACGCTGTGCAGATGAATAAAGGTTGATGACAGACCGAATCCATGGTCTATCACCAGCGTGCCACCGGAATAGAACATGTCCTCATGTACCAGCGTGACAATGCCGGCAGCAGGCGCAATCACCGGGCTACCGGTTGGCGCAGCAATATCGACACCCAGATGAGGGTTACCGGGCTTGCCGTTGTATATCCGCTGACTACCGTAGACACCACTGATACGGCCACTGGCCGGCCAGACAAAATCGTGATGGAAGAACTCAAGATCTGAATCTGTTTCCCTTGCCTTGCGTACCAAAGCAGCCTCGGCGCGGATCCGCTCCAACTCTTCCGGCGGCGGAGTAACCGTGCGCGCCGGCACGCCATCCACCCGCTGAATGTTCCACTGCCGCGAAGTCAGTGTAATAAGCCTTTCCAGATGACGACCATCAGCTTCAATACGTAGCAGCCTCTCTCCACTGTCGTCGCGACCAAAGCCGAACAGGAAGTACCCGGACTGACTTACCCTTAGCGGCTTTTCGTTCAGCCATACGCGAGCCCCAGGCACCGCCTGACCGATTAGCAAGGCGCCGGGCGCCGGATCCCCACGCAAAGACAGCAACTCGGCCTGCAGTAGAGGGCTAAGCAGCAGCAACGCGCTAGCGATAAGCAGCCGCATCCTGAATATCAAGCTGGGACGGATCAAGAACCTGTTTCGCATACTGCTCCCAGACCCGGCTGCGAACAAAGAGTTCATACAGATCCGGATCAATATGATTTCCATCACGCATTTTCTGCATGATCGATAGTGCCTGAGAAATCTTCATTGGATCCTTATATGGCCTGTCCTTGGCAGTCAGCGCCTCAAAGATATCAGCGATCGCCATCATTCTGGCGGGCCAGGACATCTGCTCGCGCTTCAGCCCGCGGGGGAACCCGGTTCCATCCATCTTTTCATGATGGCCACCGGCATACTCCGGCACGCGGCGCAGTTTGCGCGGGAACGGCAACGACTCAAGCATGTCGATAGTGACCTGCATATGGTTATTAATAATTTGCCGCTCTTCATGGGTCAGGGTGCCGCGCTCAATGCAGAGGTTGTAAACCTCATCCTCGCTCAGTAGTGGCTGTAAATCCCCGGCTGCATTACGCCACTGCCGAGCAGCAATCGCGCGCACACGCTGCTTACTCTCCTCCGCCATGAATTCACCGCCCTTGTTGGCCGCCTCAATAAAGGCCAACTCCGCATCCAGCACCTGCAATTGCTGCTGCAGATCCCGCTCCAGTTCGGCTCTGCGTCCCGGCTCGGCAAGAATGGCTAGCAGCACATCGCGCTCCTGCTGATTCTTTAACGCGGCAAAGCGCGTTCTGACTGCATCGATGCGATCACAAAGAGTATGCAGTTTAGTGGACTTGTCGAGCACCGAATCCGGCGTCGCCAGCTTGCCGCAATCATGCATCCAGGCCGCGACATGCAGTTCATACCAACCGTCATCATCAAGATTGAAATCCTGAAAAGTAGACATGTCTTCACAGGCCGCTCGGGCAATCAACTCGGTCAGCAATGGCACCCGCTGACAATGGCCGGATGTGTGGGGGCTTTTCGCATCAATAGCCTGAGCGATGACTTTGATAAAGGCATCCAGCAGGTTCTTCAGCTCCTGCACCAGAATCAGGTTATTCAGAGCAATCGCTGCATAACTGGACAGAGCCCTTACCAGCGGTTCGATGTGCTCAGAGAACGGGATAATTTCCCGGCTCTGCGGATGCCGTGCATTGACAAGTTGCAGCACGCCGATAACTTCATTCAGATGATTCAGAAGAGGAATGGTGAGAAATGATACCGATCGATACCCATGCCGCTCATCAAAGACCTTGGTCCCGGAAAAGTCGAACTGCTCGGACCGATAGGCATCCGGGATATTAACCAGCTGCCCGGAAATGGCCACATGAGCAGCAATATGGTGATGGTTATCCTGCCCGGATTCATCGCGCAGCGGCACCGGCGGCAAACTGATGTCGTTGCCGCTCGACCCGCCCTGATTGATCTTCAGGCTGTCGTTGCGAACCAGTGCGAACTCCAGTCGCGGCTGGTCGTTGTCATCACGAAAAAGGTATAGCGAGCCGCCATCTGCATAAGTCATGGCCTGAGCTTCGCTGAGGATACGCTCAAGCAGCCGGCCGGTGTTCGGTTCTCCGGACAGCGCCACCAGCAACTCTTTCTGATCGTGCATGGCTCGCTGTTGCTGAATGGCGATGGCGGCAAAGCTCGCCAGTACAGAGATCACCGGTTCCAGCTTCTGACTGAACGAAATCACCTCGCCGCTGCGCTCATCGGTGGCATTCAGTAGCTGCAGCACTGCTACCAGCTCACCGAACTCAGTCATCAAGGGAATCGTCAGCACCGAGCGGGTGTGGTAACCAAACTGCTTGTCGAATGCCCGGGTTCCGGAGAAATCAAATTCCTCAACGTCATAGGCGTCGGCAATATTGATCATCTTGCCGGTCAGGCCGGTATGACTGGCGACATTCTGGTGATTGCCGACGCCATTGCGATACATCGGGATCGCCGGGTAGTGAATGCTGCCGCCGCTGGAGCCGCCAAGCCGGATATTCAGGCTGCGGTTGCGAACAATGGCGAACTCCAGCCGCGCGGTGGTGCCATGCCCCTCCACCATATACAGCGTGCCGCCGTCAGCCAGCGTCAGTTGCCGCGCCTCCTCCAGCACTGTCTCGCAAAGCCGGGCAATATCGTGCTGGGCGGTGATGCGCTGCGCCACCTTGACCAGGCGCTGGTAATGAAACAGGGAAATCTCGGAGGACTCATCCATGGCTGCTGCGTCCGCGGGCTGGGGTTCGGGGTAGCGTTAGCGGGAAGATAGCACAGCTCCACCGGATGGTGCTGCGAGGCCCGCCGGCAACCGTTCCGGGATGCGTTGGCGGCGGAATCCGGCTAGACTTCTGCGGTTCTGTAGCAACCTGTCGCGAAGCAATCCCATGAGCGTCTCCTACCGCCTGCCCGATGGGGCAGAGATGGCCTTTGATCAGCCGGTAACCGGACTGGAACTGGCTGACCGTATCAGCAAGAAACTGGCCAAACAGGCCCTGGCCGTGAAGGTCGATGGCACCCTCAAGGATGTCTACCTGCCGCTGCCCGCCGGCGCCACCGTGCAGATCATCACCCGTGAGGACGACGACGGGCTGGAACTGATCCGCCATGACGCCGCCCATATCATGGCCGAGGCGGTGCAGGAGCTGTTCCCGGGTACCCAGGTGACCATCGGCCCGACCATCGAGAACGGCTTCTACTACGATTTCCATCGCCAGCAACCCTTCACCCCGGAGGATCTCAAGGCGATAGAGAAGCGCATGCACGAGATCGTCAAGCGCAACGAGGACATCCGTCGCGAGGTCTGGGATCGCAATGAAGCGGTCGAGTTTTTCCTCAAGCAGGGCGAGACCTTCAAGGCCGAGATTATCCGCGACCTGCCGGCCGATCAGGAAGTCAGCCTGTACCGTCAGGGCAACTTCATCGACCTGTGCCGTGGCCCGCACCTGCCCAGCACCAGCAAGCTCGGCGATGGCTTCAAGCTGACCAAGGTGGCCGGCGCCTACTGGCGTGGCGACAGTAACAACCCGCAGCTGCAGCGCATCTATGGCACCGCCTGGCGCAACAAGGACGAGCTGAACGCCTACCTCAAGCAGATCGAGGAAGCGGAAAAGCGCGACCACCGCAAGCTCGGCCGCGAGATGGGCCTGTTCCATCAGCAGGAAGAAGCAGTCGGCAGCATGTTCTGGCATCCGAAGGGCTGGCGCCTGCGCCGCACGCTGGAGAACTACATCCGCGGCAAGATGGAGCGCAACGGCTATCAGGAAGTGAACACCCCGCAGATGATGGACCGCAAGCTGTGGGAGCAGTCCGGCCACTGGGATAAATACGGCGACGACATGTTCACCGTCTGCACCCATGACCATCGCGACATGGCGATCAAGCCGATGAACTGCCCGGGCCACGTGCAGATTTTCAATCAGGGCCTGAAGAGCTACCGCGATCTGCCGATTCGTCTCGGCGAGTTCACCACCCTGTTCCGCAACGAAGCCCATGGTGCTCTGCACGGCCTGATGCGGGCACGTACCTTCGGCCAGGATGACGCGCATATTTTCTGTACCGAAGCGCAGATCAATGAAGAAACCGCCGCCTTTATCAAAATGCTGCGCGAGGTCTATGCCGACTTCGGCTTTACCGAGATCAAGGTGATGTTCTCGGACCGCCCGGCAAACCGGGCTGGATCGGACGAGACCTGGGACCGCGCTGAAGCCGCTTTGAAAGCAGCAGTAGAAAGCGTTGGCCTTGAGTACAAACTGAATCCGGGCGAGGGTGCTTTCTACGGTCCGAAGCTCGAGTTTCAGTTGCGCGATGCAATCGGTCGTGACTGGCAGTGCGGCACCTTGCAGGTGGATTTTGTTCTGCCAGAGCGACTTGATGCCGAATATGTGGGCGAGGATTCTGCGCGCCATCGTCCGGTAATGCTGCACCGCGCCGTGCTCGGTTCGCTGGAGCGCTTCCTCGGTATCGTGATCGAATCCACCGCCGGTTATCTGCCGCTGTGGCTGTCGCCGCTGCCGGTCGTCGTTGCCACCATTACCAATGCCGTGGACGACTATGCCGGCAATGTGTCACAGGCATTAACCGATGCCGGGGTGATCAACGAGCTGGATCTGCGCAACGAAAAAATCGGCTACAAGGTGCGCGAGCATTCCAAGTCGAAAGTACCGGTGATTCTGGTGCTGGGTGAGAAGGAAGCCGCCGAAGGCCAGGTGGCGATCCGTCGCCTTGGCAGTCAGGACACCGAGGTCATGGCACTGGAAGCCGCCGTTGCGCTGCTCAAAGACCAGACCCGGATGCCACGCTAACCGACAGGACCGCGCCATGTTCAAGGACAACGAGCAGCAAGCCAGCGGCTTCCGCGTCACCCTTAACACGGCGCTGGATCACCTGCGCTACAACGATGCCGGCCTGGTGCCGGCGATCGCCCGCCAGCACGACAGCGGTGAGGTGTTAATGATGGCGTGGATGAACCGCGCCGCCATTGAGGAAACTCTCGCCACCGGTCGCGTCTGTTATTACTCGCGCTCCCGTGGTGGCCTGTGGCGCAAGGGCGAATCGTCCGGTCAGACCCAGATTCTGAAAAGCCTGCGCATTGATTGCGACGGCGACACCCTGTTGCTGGATGTCGACCAGACTGGTCCGGCCTGCCATACCGGCCGGCGCGACTGTTTCTTCTGGCGCGTCGATGGCAACGAAGTGGAACTGGATAAATCTCCGCTGATCAGCCCGGATCAGCTCTACGGTAAAAAATAATGTCCCTGCAGATTCACAACACCCTGTCCGGCAAGAAGGAAGTCTTCACCCCGCTCGATCCGAACCGGGTGACCATGTATGTGTGCGGCCCGACCGTGTACAACTACGTGCACATCGGCAATGCCCGGCCGGTGGTGGTGTTTGATCTGCTGTTCCGCTTGTTGCGCCGTCTTTACGGCGCAGAACATGTGGTTTATGCCCGCAACATTACCGATATCGACGACAAGATCATCAATGCTGCACGCGATATCGGCGAACCAATCAGCGCCATTACCGATCGCTTCAGCGCCGCCTATGCCGAAGACATGGCGGCACTGAACGCGCTGCCGCCGGATATCGTGCCGTACGCCACCGATCATGTGGCTGACATGATTGCCATGATCGAAACCCTGATTCGCAAGGGCCATGCTTACGCTGCCGAAGGCCATGTGCTGTTCGCTGTCGAATCCATGCCGAACTACGGGCGCCTGTCAAAGCGCTCGCTGGACGACATGATTGCCGGCGCCCGCGTCGAAGTGGCGCCGTACAAGAAATATCCCGGCGATTTTGTTTTGTGGAAACCGAGCAGTGATGAGCAGCCGGGCTGGGACTCACCGTGGGGCCGTGGCCGACCAGGCTGGCATATCGAATGCTCGGCAATGATCAGCCGTCATCTGGGCAAGGTGATCGATATCCATGGCGGCGGTCAGGATCTGATTTTCCCGCACCACGAAAACGAAATCGCCCAGGGCTGCTGCGCCCACGATACCGACTATGTCCGTTACTGGATGCACAACGGCTATATCAATATCGATGGCGAGAAGATGTCCAAGTCGCTGGGCAACTTCCGTCTGGTGCGTGAACTGCTGAAACAATACCGCGGCGAAGTGCTGCGCTTTGCCCTGCTGTCTTCGCACTACCGTTCGCCCTTGAATTTCAGTGAGGACGTGCTCAAGCAAGCCGAGCAGACACTGGATTCGCTCTACTACGCCCTGCTCGGTCGCGGCGAGCAGGTGGTCGCCCGGCCGGATTACCAGCTGCCGGCTGATCACCCGGTGCTGCTGGCGCTGCTGGATGACCTGAACAGCGCCGGTGCCATCAGTGCCCTGCATGCCATTGCCGCCCAGCTGAACAAGGCCGAGGCCGCCGACAAGCCGCAACTCAAGGCCGAACTGCTTGCTGCCGCTGAACTGCTCGGCCTGTTGCAGCAGGAGCCGGGCGAGTGGTTCCAGAGCAAGGGCAGCAATGACGGCATGAGCAGCGAGCAGATCGACGCCCTGATTGCCGAACGTAACGCCGCCAAGAAAGCACGCGACTTCGCCCGCTCTGACGCCATCCGCGATGAGCTGCTGGCAGCCGGGATCGTGCTGGAAGACACCCGCGAGGGCACCCGCTGGTCTCGCACGTGAACAGAAAACCGCCTATCCTAGGCCGCTGATACCGACCTCGAGAGACGATGAAACGCCTGCTGCTGGCTATTATCCGCGCCTACCAGTTCCTGCTCAGTCCCTGGGTGGGCAACCAGTGCCGTTTCTATCCGACCTGTTCGCACTATGCGGCCGAAGCCATCGAGCGCCACGGCGCCGCACGCGGCGGCTGGCTGGCACTGCGCCGCATCGGCCGTTGCCATCCCTGGCATCCGGGCGGCATGGACCCGGTGCCGGAATCCTGTTCCTGCAGCCATCACAGCCACGGCAAGCCGCAATGAGCCATTCCCGCCGGCGCTCGACATCAATCCTGCTGACCAGCCTGCTGTTGCTGGCGCAGCTGCTGCTGGCCTGGCACCTGCCCTCTCATATCGGCAGCAACGACCACGTTGTTGCCACCGATAGTCAGACCGACAGCACCGCCCTGAGTCATATCAGTGGCGAGCCCTGTGCACTTGGTATAAACGGCCACGGCGCAGCATTGCCTGCCAGCGCCAGCTACGCTGCGCTCACACCGTCGGCGGCGTTGTCTTATCGCACGGTTCTGATTCATTACCATTCCCTCGCCTACACCTCCTATCAGGCCCGCGGGCCGCCGCTCCACAGCTGAGTTCCGGTTTTACCCGACAATTCATTCTGTTTTTCTGGAGCGTTTTATGAACAAGCGTCTTTCCCTGCTTGCCGTGCTGGCGAGCGGCACTCTCTTATCTGCAACCGCCAGCGCCGAGCGCGACCTTCGCAGCTTTAACCCGGCCATGTCGGTGATTCTTGACGGCCTCTACTACCATGACAGCGTCGACGGCGAGGGCATGGAAATCCTCGAGGAACACAGCAGCGCCCTGCACAGCCATGGCCATGACGAGCATGGCCATGGTGGCGTCGCGCAGGGCTTCAACCTGCGGGAAATGGAGCTGACCCTGTCCGGCTCGGTCGACAGCTACTTCGACGCCGTAGTCACCGCTGCTTTGGCGGATGGCGAAGTGGAAATCGAGGAGGCCTGGTTCCAGACCCGCTCATTACCAGCCGGCCTGACCCTAAAGGGCGGCAAGTTTCTCAGCGCCGTTGGCTATCACAACGAAAAGCATGTCCACAGCTGGGATTTTGCCGATCAGAATCTGGCTTATCTGAGCCTGTTTGGCGATCACGGCCTGCGTGATACCGGCGTGCAGCTGAGCTGGCTGGCGCCGACCACGACCTTCGTTCAAGTCGGCGTCGAGTTGCTGCAGGGCAGCGAACTGGAGCGTTTTGGCAGCGAACTGGACGGTGAAGAAATCGTCGAGGAGTGGGTCGATGAAGGCTTCGCCAATCCACCGGCAGACAAAGACGATCTTGGTCTGCCGCTGCGCAAAGGTCCGCGCCTGGTCACCAGCTATGTGCGCATCGCTCCGGATATGGGCACCCGTCAGGCACTGCAGTTCGGCGTCTCGGCGGCACGCCATGACAGCCAGCAGGCATTCCATGAAGAAGGCGCCGAAGCCTTTATCAGCGAAGGCAGTGCGGCGTTGTACGGAGTGCAGGCCGTGTACAAGCGCTTCGCCACCGGCGCCTATGGCAAGGGCAGCTTCAACATTCAGGCGGAGCTGTTCGAGATCGATTCTGATCAGACCGCCACCTATCACACCGATCCGCTCGAGATCGGTATCCCGGTATCGCTTAATCAGCGCGCTGCCTATGCTTCTGCCAACTGGGGATTTGCCCAGCGCTGGCAGATCGGTGTGCGCTCGGCTGCAGCCGGTATTAATGGCGAACTGGTGGAAGACGGCGCCCGCGAAGATATCGGCATTTCACGCCAGCATAGTGCTGCACTGACCTGGTTACCCACTGAGTTCTCGCGCCTGCGCCTGCAGGTCAATCGCAATGACATCAGCACAGAAGATGGCCGCGAGGAATTCAACCAGATCATGCTGCAGTACAACCTGAGCCTCGGTGCCCACGGTGCCCATACGTTCTGAACCTGATCCGGGGCGGCTTGCCGCCCCGTTGCCGGGAGGCAAAATGAGAGCACTAAAGTATCTGCTGGCAACAACATTGCTGACCATGTCATCGGCAAGCATGGCCAAGCTGAATATTTTTACCTGTGAACCGGAATGGGCATCTCTGGCTCGCGAGATTGGCGCAGACAGGGTCAACATCAGCACTGCCATCAGTGCTGATCAGGATCCGCACAAAGTGCAGGCCAGACCAAGTCTGATCAGCGCCGTACGCAATGCTGATCTGGTGTTCTGCACCGGTGCCGAGCTCGAAGTCGGCTGGCTGCCGGTACTGCTGTCACGCTCGGCCAATCCACGCATGCAGAAAGCCTCTGGCGTGCTGTATGCCGCCAATCTGGTGCCGCTACTTGAGAAGCCGACAACGCTGGACAGATCGCATGGTGACATTCATGCCGCCGGCAATCCGCATATGCATCTTGATCCACGCCGCATCATTACTGTTGCCGAGCAGCTCAGCGCAAGACTGGCAGAACTGGACGCGGAAGGCGCGGCATTTTATAGAGACAATCTGAGTGATTTCCTCAACAGCTGGAATGCAGCCATCAAAGACTGGGAATCGCGAGCCACTGGTTTGCGAGGCACAAAGGTTGTTGTTCACCATCGCTCCTTCAGCTACCTGCTCGACTGGCTGGGCATGACCGCGGTTGCCGAGATGGAGCCGAAGCCGGGGCTGCCGCCAACTCCGGGGCATCTAGGCGAAATCCTCACACAGGTAGAGCAACACGATGTAAAAATGGTCCTGTATACCTCTTTCAACGGTGCACAGGGCGCGCGCTGGCTGGCCGAGCGCTCAGGCGCCTGCGCCGTGCTGCTGCCGTACAGCCACGAAGAGTCTCTGTTCATATTATTTGAAGAACTGGTCAACACCCTCAACCAGCATCAGGCGATGTGTTCATGAGCGTTACAGGCAGTCTGGCCATTCTGTGGCCAGCATTTCTGGCCGGAGTTCTGGTGCTGCTAACCCATGTACCACTGGGGCGTCAGGTACTCAAACGCGGCATCATTTTTATCGATCTTGCCGTTGCCCAGGCAGCAGCCACCGGTGCCCTTGGCAGCCAGCTGCTATTCGAAAACAGTGGTCCCGTCTGGCAACAGGCCGGCGCACTGACCGCCGCGTTGACCATGGTTTGCGTTCTGCATTTCCTGGCACGCCGCTTCGCCGACATTCAGGAAGCACTGATTGGTGGCAGTTTTGTCTTGCTTGCCTCGCTGGCGATCCTGCTGGTCAGCCATGATCCGCATGGCGGAGACAATCTTCATGCAGCACTGTCCGGGCAGATGCTGTGGGTGTCCACTGCGCAACTCGTCTGGCTCGGCATCAGCGCAATCACCTGCCTGCTCCTGCTGCGCTATGGCCGCGGCGAACTGTTTTCTTTTTACCTGCCGCTGGCAATCACGGTAACGGCGTCCGTGCAGGCGATTGGCATCTATCTGGTGTTTGCCTGCCTGATATTTCCGGCGTTGGCCTGCCGCGGACTTGCCACTGCGGCGGCGATACGGCGTGGCATGCTGACCGGCCTGATCGGCATTGCCAGCGGATTACTGCTGAGCCTCGGCAGCGACCTGCCAAGTGGCCCGATCACTGTGATCACGCTGGCAATCTCCGCACTAATGCTGGCAACACGGGGTAAATCCGGAAAACATCCGCTACAATCCGGGCCTTGATACGGAAACCGGAGACAGCGATGAAACGACTGGCCCTGTTAGTGCTGCTGAGCCTGGCCCCCCTTCATGCAATCGGCGCGGGCTTCGCTGCGGTCGACGGCGTGATTAGCCATATCGACCCGAAAAACATCAGTGGCAGCGCCGATATCGCCGCCGTGCAGTTCCGCTTTGGCGCCGCACTGAATGCTGAAACCACTCTGGCCGCCGAATTCCGGGTTGGCATGGGCTTCGGCCGTGAAAACAATGCAGGCATCCGCTATGAACTGGACCGCTACTTCGGCGCCTATCTGCGCGGACAGTTCCCGGCACGACTGCCCTTTCGTCCTTATGGTCTGATTGGTGCCAGTCGCGTCGAAACCACCCAGAATGGCAGTGGCGATAACTACAATGATCTGTCTCTCGGCCTGGGTGCCGACTACAGCATCAATCAGGATGTGTTTCTCAGCATTGAATACCTGCGTGCGGCAGACCGCAGCGAGGCGGAGGTCAGTAATTTCAGCCTCGGTGTTGGCGCACGCTTCTGACGCGCTGGCATAAAAAAAGCCCGGTCAGATGACCGGGCTTTTTTATGCCAGCTATTTTTATCCGGTTCAGGGAATCGGCAGGTACCCACCTGGCATATTCTTGGTAACAATTGCCACCGCATTATGCGCGTGCAAACTCTCAAGGTGGTTCACCCGCAGCCAGAAGTCCTTGTACAAGCCCTGCGGCTCCAGCGCCTGCTGCAAACGCCGCGCCGCATCCTCACAGAACATCAGGTTCTGGCCATTCAGACGGGCAAACTCCTGCTCGTCCTCACGCTTTACTGCGGTTTGCACCGGCGTCTTCAGCGCCCCTTCAATCGCATCGATCAATGCGGTAATCGGAAAACCTGATTCTTCGGTGTGATCCAGCAACACACGGACTTGCGCCACCGAACGCTGGCTGTGCGGCGTGGCAACAATACCTTTTTCGGTACCCAGCCACTCCGCCACCTGCTCTGCCGGAATGGTACCAACATCACCGAACTGGTTGCGAAAGGCATCCTGAATCAGCTGCCGCGCCAGTGCCGCCGAACACGGACAGGTGGAGGAATAAGGCACCTCCACCGACAACTCCACTCTCAGCTCGCCTTCCGAAAGGGTGCCGCAGATACTTACCGGATAGCTTTTCCAGCCGAAATAGTTGCTCTTCAGCGACTGGCGACGCATCGAGTATTCAAAGTCGAGCTGGACAAACGCCTTGCTGCTAAGACCTTCGTGGGTATGCAAAAAGGTGCCCAACAGCTTGCCGATGGAAGCCGCGCTGACGGAACAGTCAGCGAAGGTTTCTTCCAGCGTCAGGTATAGCCGCGACATATGGATTCCGCGAGCCTTGGGGTCCTGCAGATTCACGTATGCCTGAATCGACGTACTGATCGGTCGCTCGCCTGCCAGCGTATCGCTGAGCCGCGCCGGCAGGTGAATCTCACTCATGCCGACCCAGTCCAGGGTGCTGTTGATATGCCGGGTCGCCGTGCTGGCGACATCAGGCATTACCTTGGTGACCGCGCCTTGTTGGCTTTTCATCGAAGTCTCCGTTGGCCGGGACATGGGCAACACCGCGGCTCAGCGGCGCCGCCCGTCTTTCGGGGGGTGGCAAGTCTAGCAGATAAGGCCGCCCGAATAGACGGAAGTGTCGTGTGGCTTTGGCTCTGCTCTGTATAGCCTGCTCCTATAGGCCTCATTTCACCGTGAAAAAAGCCGATATAGAAAACTCCTTTGGACCCTGATATTTTGACATCTAAACTATTGGCTGTTATGGTGCACCCTCACTCTTCGTCGCCCATTCATTTATATCGTTATTTTTCATGTAGATAGCATTGGTTTCCGGGCGACAGAAACAGCGAGGCACAGTTTATGCGCACGCTTATTACTCACAGATCAAAGGAGCGGGACAAATCCCGATGGCCCGACACGACGACGTGCTGATTGCCCTGCGCCGCATCATCCGCGCCACCGACCTGTATTCCCGACGCCTGAGCAGGGAGTCCGGGCTGACTGCGCCACAGCTACTGATCCTTCAGGCGATTGGCAGTCGAGATGAAATGACCATGGGCGACATTGCCGCGCAGGTATCCCTCAGTCAGGCAACGGTCACCACCATTCTTGATCGACTGGAAAGTCGCGGCCTGGTTGTCCGTGAGCGCGGCTCCACCGACAAACGCCGGGTCTATGCCCGACTCACAAATGCTGGCAGGGCGCTGATCGCAGATGCGCCAGAGCCATTACAGGAAACCTTTGTCCGCCGCTTTACCGCGCTGCAGGACTGGGAGCAGTCGCAGATCATCAGTGCGGTCGAGCGAATCGCCTCAATGATGGATGCGGACGGCATTGATGCTTCACCGGTGCTGGATGTCGGCGCCATTGACCGAGGCCAGTCACTGGCCGATACCTCGACCCTTCCTTCCGGAGGACAACGCGGCGGCCGCGCCGCTCGCCGCTGAAACAACGGCAAAAAAAAAAGGAGAACCATTCCATGTTCGCAGATACCGCCGCTCCGGGCGCCGGCACCAACCACGCCCGACCTGATACCGATGTTACCCTTCGCAAGCCAGACAGCGAGGACGGTGCCAAATTGCACGCGCTGGTAAAGCGCTGCAAGCCACTCGACGAAAATTCGCTGTACTGCAACTTGCTGCAATGCACCCACTTTGCCGACACCTGTGTCGCTGCGGAGCTGGATGGAGAACTGGTCGGATTTGTTTCCGCGTACATTCCGCCGAAACAACAGAACACTCTGTTTGTCTGGCAGGTCGCGGTCGATGAGAAAGCTCGCGGTCTTGGCCTCGCTTCGCGGATGCTGGCAGAGCTGCTGGATCGTGATGACAGCCAGAACGTCCAGTATATCGACACCACCATTACCCCGGATAACGATGCCTCCTGGGCACTGTTCCGCCGCTTCGCCGACAAGCGCCGTTATCGCACCGAGACCTTCATCCTGTTTGACAGCCGCATTCATTTTTCCGGCGCTCACAAGGATGAGCACCTTCTTCGCATTGGCCCGTTCAACCGTACCCAGGTGAACGACGCACTTAACCACTGAATCGATTAATCACAGAATAAACAGGGAGATTTTTATGAACGCCAAGGCAGACACCGACGTCTTTGACCGTATTGAATCCGAAGTACAGAGCTATGCTCGCAGTTTTCCCGTGCTTTTCTCGAAAGCCAAGGGTTCCTACCTGTACGATGAGAACGGCGACGCCTATCTGGATTTTCTCGCCGGTGCTGGCACCTTGAATTATGGCCATAACAATCCGGTACTGAAGGAAAAGCTGATCGCCTATCTGAGCGAGGACTACATCGTCCACGGCCTCGACATGCACACTGTTGCCAAGCGCAACTTCCTGTCGATGTTTGAAGATGTGATCCTCAAGCCGCGCAAGATGCAATACATCATGCAGTTTACCGGCCCGACCGGCTCCAATGCGGTAGAAGCAGCGCTGAAGATTGCCCGTAACATCAAGGGCCGCAGCAACATCATTACCTTCACCAATGGTTTCCATGGCGTATCGCTGGGGTCGCTGGCCGCCACCGGCAACAGTCATCACCGTAATGCTTCCGGCGTATCCCTGACCAACACCAGTGTCATGCCCTATGACGGCTATCTGGGCACCGGTTTTGATACCACCGAAATGATCGACAAAATGCTCTCGGACAGTTCCAGTGGCATCGATCACCCGGCGGCAGTGATCGTCGAGACGGTGCAGGGCGAAGGTGGCATCAATGCGGCCAGTTTCGAATGGCTGCGTAACCTTGAGAAGGTTTGCCACAAGCACGACATGCTGATGATTGTCGATGACATTCAGGCCGGCTGTGGTCGTACCGGCAGCTTCTTCAGCTTCGACGAAGTCGGCATTGAGCCGGACATCATCACCCTGTCGAAATCGCTTAGTGGTTACGGCCTGCCGTTCTCAGTGGTGCTGATGAAGCCGGAACTGGATCAGTGGAAGCCAGGCGAGCACAACGGCACCTTCCGCGGCCATAACCCAGCCTTTGTCACCGCCACTGCAGCACTTGACCATTACTGGCGTGACAACACCTTTGCCACTGAGATCAAACGCAAGGGCGATATCATCACCGAACATTTCCGTGACATTGCCAATCGCTATGACGATTACTGGTTCCACCTCAGTGGTCGTGGAATGATGCAGGGTCTGGTCTGTCGCGATGGTTCGCTTGCCGACGAGATCACCTCGGAAGCGTTCCGCCACAAGCTGGTGATCGAAACCTCCGGCGCCGATGACCATGTGATCAAGACGCTGTGTCCGCTGACCATCAGCGAGGAAGATCTGGTACGTGGCCTGACCATCGTCTCGGACAGCGTTGATACCGTGATGAAGGACCGGGTCAAGCAGCAGCGTCGCAGCAAGGTCAGCGTGGTGGCCTGATGTCGAACAGAAATCCGCTGATGATTCGCGCCATTCTGCAGGTGTTGGCCCACTCCGCTGATGATTTCGGCGTTGGCCGGCACCATGCCGAGTCTATTCTCAAACACTGGAAGGAGAACCACCTCGCATGATCGTGCGCACTCTCGATGAAGCTCGGCAGAGCGAGCGTTGTGTCACCGCCCCGAATGGCAACTGGGAATCGGTGCGACTGAGCCTGAAAGATGATGGCATGGGCTTTTCATTTCATATCACCACCATCTTTGCCGGCAGTGAAACCCACATCTGGTATCAGAACCATCTGGAGACGGTTTACTGCATCAGCGGCGAGGGCGAGATTGAGACCGTTGCCGATGGCAAGGTCTATCCGATTCGGCCTGGCACCGTGTACATGCTGGACAAACACGATGAACATTTCCTGCGTGCCAACCGCGGCGTGGATATGGTCATGGCCTGCGCTTTCAACCCGCCGCTGAGTGGCAAGGAAGTGCACGACGAGAATGGTGTTTATCCGGTCGATAACAGCTGAAAAGGCTTACCTGTAGGAGCGGCCGACCGGCGGCGAAGCCAGTTCGCCGTCGATCGACGGCTCCTGCAGTTGAATGATCTCCTGCTCAAAACTCCTCATCCGTAACTGCCATCAGACTACTACCACCGGCTCGGATACTTGCCGCCAGCGCCAGTGTGCGCGGTAGTAATCTGGCAAAGTAGAAATCCGCCGCCTTGAACTTGCCCTGACAGAAATGCGCATCGCCGTCGTTTGCCAGTTTCTGCTCGGCAGCCAGCGTCAGCCGCAACCAGTACCACGCCAACAGCACGTAGCCGGAGTACAGCAGAAAGTCGACCGAGGCTGCACCGGCTTCATCCGGATCTTTCATCGCGGCCGTGCCAACCTCGCCGGCCAGCGCCTGCCAATCTGCTAACTTTCCACGCAACAGCTGTGCATGCGCACCGATGCGCGTATGCACCTGATGCTGTTCACAAAAGGCATCAATCTCGGCAATCATGGCATTCATCGCCCGCCCCTGATCCAGCATGATCTTGCGGCCGAGCAGATCCAGCGCCTGAACCTGAGTAGTTCCTTCATAGATGGTGCTGACCCGGCAATCGCGCATCAGTTGCTCCATACCATGCTCACGGATATAACCGTGACCACCGAGCACCTGTACGCCATGACTGACGCATTCGTTACTCACCTCAGTGACAAATCCCTTGACGATCGGGGTGAGAAAACCGAGCCGGTGCGATGCTGCCTTGCGGATCGACTCATCAGCTCCGTACTCCGCCAGATCACCATAACGGGCCGCATCCAGACACAGTGCCCGACAGCCTTCAGTAAAGGCTTTCTGGGTCAGCAGCAGTTGCCGTACACCCGGATGAACAATAATCGGGTCCGCCGCGCCGCCGGGGTTTTTCTTGCCGGACAGCGAACGCATCTGCAACCGCTCGCGGGCATAGGCAAGCGCTCCCTGATAACTGGCATTGGCAAGACCCAGACCCGCCATGCCTGAACCTATGCGGGCATCATTCATCATCACAAACATGTATTTCAGCCCTTCATTCGGCTTGCCGACCAGATAGCCGGTGGCCGCATCGAAGTTCATTACGCAGGTTGGTGACGCCGCATAGCCCATCTTGTGTTCGATTGCGCCGCAGCTAACCCGGTTACGCTCGCCCAGCGACTGGTCTTCATGGACCATGAGCTTCGGCACAATAAACATGGAGATGCCGGCCGTGCCGGTCGGCGCATCCGGCAGTCGCGCCAGCACCAGATGAATAATGTTGTCAGCACAGTCGTGCTCACCGTAGCTGATAAATATTTTCGTGCCAGTAATGTGATAGCTGCCGTCTGCCTGCGGCTCGGCGCGGGTACGCAAAATACCGAGATCGGTACCGCAATGCGGCTCGGTCAGACACATGGTGGCACTGAAACGGCCATCAACCAGACCCGGGAAGAAACGCTGCTTCTGCCACTCGTCACCATGGGCCTCCACCGCCATCATCACACCGCTTGGCAGCCCCACCAGCATTACCCACGGCGGATTGGTGGCACACATCATCTCGTTTATGGCGATGCCCACCGAGCGCGGCAGCGCCTGTCCGCCCCAGCGGATCGGCGCGGTCAGACCAGGCCAGCCGGATGCAACGAACTGCTCACGTGCCTGACGATAGCCCTTCGGCAAGCGCACCTGACCGCCATTGAAATCGCAGCCGCTGTCGTCACCACTGCGGTACAGCGGGTGCAGCATCTGCTCAGAGAAGCGACCGCCCTGTTCCAGCATCAAGTCAAAGGTCTCCCGATCCGGCGGCTCCACACCGTGCAGTGTCGGGTAATGGTCGGTCAGCCCGAGCAGGTCGTGGGCAACAAACCGGATATCGTCGAGGGGGGCCTGATACTGGGCCATGGGGGATGATCTCCTGCGTCCTGAATAGCAGTGAGACTAATCCGAGCGGATTGTCTCGGCGATGACGCAGTCCATCAGCCAGATGGCGCTTCCGGTCAGTCCGGAAGCGGGTGCGCAAGCGTTTCCCAGCTGCTATCACCATGGCTATACTCTTTCGCATAATAAGCATAACGACTTAGTGATGATCTGATGTCTCTCTGGCGGAAGCTGACCGCAAAAGGCAACCCGATGTTCTGGCCCCCGGTGGATGGCGCCCTGCTGGCCTGCGTCATCATCATCGCCATGAACGGCTTTTTTCTTGTCACCGGCATGATCGGCGTATTGCTGCCACAGCTGGCGCCGCATGTGCAGATCCCGGTACTGCACCAGATGAACCTGTTCGCCCTCGCCATGATGTTGTTCTGGGGCCTTCTGTATCTGACTTTCCTGCCGCTGCGCAAACGCAACCCGAAAAGCCGGCTGCCGGGCATGATTGTCACCTATATGTTCGGCCACCCGCTGGTGGTGCTGGCCTACTTCAACGGCGTCCATGCCATCGTCACAGGATTACTGCTTGCCGTGACCCCGGCTTTCGGCTTTGTCATGTTCAAGAATCGTCACGTCATGAACGCCCTGCTGATCACCTGGGCAGAGATCATCATGCTCGGCTTTGCCGTCAGCATGGGCTGGGTTGCCGATGCACCGCTGTTCGGCGACGAGCCACCGAATCGGTTTCTGGCACCAATGTGGCTATTCATGCAGGTCCTGATCGGCTTCCCGGTGGCAATCGGCTTCCTGATGTTTACCCGTTACATCGTTAACGCCCTGCGGGCGCGGGAATTACAGGTACGCGAATTGTCCCGACGCGATGCCCTTACCGGCAGCTGGAACCGAGGCTATCTGAGCGAATTGATGGCACGAGAGGCGGCGGTGGCAGAACGCACCGGCCAACCGCTATCACTGGTGATAGTCGATCTGGACCACTTCAAATGTATCAATGACGATCATGGCCACAGTGCCGGCGATCAGGCATTGATTCAGGCGACACGCTGTCTGGCCGACAGCATTCGTGAAGTCGATCACCTCGGTCGCTATGGCGGTGAAGAGTTTGTCCTGCTGTTGCCGAACTGCGATACAGACAATGCCCGCGTCATTGCCGAGCGTTGCCGGGAGGCGCTGGCAAACGAACCGGTGGATACCGGACGGGTCCGCTTGCAACTTAGCGCAAGCTTCGGCGTAGCCACCTGTCATGGCGAAGCGCTCGATATTGATGAACTGTTCCGCCGCGCCGACCGGGCGCTATACCAGGCAAAGGATAATGGCCGCAACCGCGTCGAAGTCGCGGGTTGAGTTGATCAGAGCAGCGCCAGCATTTCCTCCGGTCGACGCAACCGGACCATCTGCTGATACAACGCTTCCGCCTCAGGACAATCGCGGCGCAGGTAATTCAACCACTGCTTCACCCGACCGCTTACCTGTGAATCGGAACCGCTGCCGTTCAGCTCCGTAATAAACACTTTCAGTCGCTGCAGTGTGTGCGGCCAGCCACGATATTCCACCTCACCACGCAAACGTTGCGCCAGAAACGGATCGCTGACCGCGCCGCGACCAAGCATCACTGCATCACAGCCGGATTCCTGCAGACACCGGCTGGCATCCTGCTCATTCCATATCTCACCGTTGGCGATCACCGGCACATTAATCGCCTGACGAATCAGACCGATCCGGTCCCAGAACGCCGGCGGCCGGTAACCCTGACTTTTTGTCCGGCCATGCACGGTCAACCAACTGGCACCGGCAGCTTCAATACCGCGAGCGTTATCCAGCGCAAGCTCACCATCCAGATTGCCGAGTCGCATCTTTGCCGATACCGGAATCGTCGCCGGCACCGCATTTCGCACCGCAGCAACCACCTGATGCACCCGCTCAGGCTCATCCAGCAGCACCGCACCACCACCATGTCGATTCACCGTTTTTGCCGGGCAACCGAAATTCAGATCAATCGCCGGCGCGCCCAGCTCCACTGCGCGAGCGGCATTGTCAGCCATGCAGGACGGATCAGACCCCAGCAGCTGCACATGCACCGGCGTGCCGCTGCGGGTGCACGCGGCGGATTGCAGCTCCGGGCACCAACGATAAAAGACCTTGGCCGGCAGCAAGGTGCCACTGACGCGAACAAACTCGGTCACGCACCAGTCGTACCCGCCAATGTCGGTGAGCGCCTGGCGCACCCAGAAATCCGCGAGGCCCTCCATCGGGGCAAGAATGATTTTCATGGTCTGCATGATAGCATCGGCTGCGGCTTACTCCTGAGGACAACATGTTCAGCACATGCATTCACCCCCGTTTCTCTGATACCGATGCCCTCGGCCATATCAACAACACCGTGATTCCGGTCTGGTTTCTGGAAGCGCGCGAACCTGTTTTGCGGCTGTTCTCACCAACGCTGGATATGCAAAGTGCGGCACTGGCAGTAGTGCGCATCGAGATCGACTATCTCGCCGAGACCCGTTTTGGTAGCGATGTCGAGATCCGCACCCGGGTGGCCAGACTCGGCAACAGCTCCCTGCAGTTGGCCCAGGAGGTCTGGCAGGACGACCACATGACCGCCCGTGGACTGGCCACTCTGGTCAATTTCGACCCGCAGGCCAGACGAGCGACACCGATCCCGGAGTCAGTCAGGCAGGCACTTTCAGGGCATATGCAGACGGTACAGGAAGGGTAGAACCCTCGCCGGCCGAGGGACAGACAACGCCATAGCTCAGGAGGTCGCAAGAGGGGCGGCGAAGGTCTGCGGGCCGGCAAGGAGAGCCAATATAGCGCCGCCGGCTGATGAAATTTTATTCCGTTTTGGAATCAAACCGGGGGATCATCCTAACCATTTTACTTTTCCCTTTACCCCTCAGAGGGTTAGCTTTTCAGCCGCCCGGCGGCTGGTCAGCCGCCGCACAAACTTACTGTCAGGGGTGTCAGACAACCGGACCGGCAGCACCGGATTCCGGCCTGCCAACGCTGCATCTGAACCAACCTGACGCTACAATGCCCCGCCCATTGATGGACCCAAGCGCCGAGGAAGCCCATGGCCCGCAAACCCCAAGCCGCAAATCTGGAGCAGTCGCTCGACACCCTCGAAGCGCTGGTGGAACGGATGGAATCCGGTGAACTGTCTCTGGAGGAGTCCCTCAAGGCCTTCGAGGAGGGCGTTAAACTGACCCGTGAATGCCAGCAGGCCCTGCGCGCCGCCGAGCAGAAAGTCCGCATTCTGCTGGCCGGTGAGGGTGAGCCGGAAGCCTTCAGCGCTGGCGACGCCAAAGATGACTGAGGCTTACCTGAAGCTGCAAGCCTTTATGACGGACCGCCGCCGAAGGGTCGATGACAGCATGCTACGGCTGCTGCCGGATGGCGCCAGCGCCGCCCCCAGACTGGCAGAAGCCATGACCTACGCCGCCCTCGGCGGTGGCAAGCGAATCCGGCCGATTCTGGTCTATGCCGCCTGTGAGCTGGCCGGCGGCTCGCCGGAACAGGCCGATGTCCCGGCCGCTGCCATCGAGCTTCTGCATACCTACTCACTGGTGCATGACGATCTGCCGGCGATGGATGACGATGACCTGCGCCGTGGCCGCGCCACCTGCCATCGGGCCTATGACGAGGCCACCGCCATCCTCGCTGGCGACACCCTGCACACCCTGGCCTTTGAAGTACTGGCCAGTGCCGGCGCGTTTGCGGCCAGCCAGCGGGTGGCGCTGATCCGCACCCTCTGCAGCGCCGCCGGCGCCGAAGGCATGGCGGCGGGTCAGATGCAGGACATGATGGCTGAAGGCCAGCTACTGACGCTGGCGGCATTGGAAGAAATGCACTACCTGAAAACCGGTCGGCTGATTACCGCCTCCCTTCAGCTCGGCCTGATTGCCTCCGGCCGCGAAGACGTGTCACTGGCCAGCGCCTTGAACGAATATGGCGATGCCATTGGTCTGGCCTTTCAGGTACAGGATGACATTCTTGATGTCACCGGCTCGGCCGAAGTGCTGGGCAAGTCCAGCGGTGCCGACAAAAAAATGGGCAAAAGCACTTTTCCCGGTCTGATCGGGGTTGACGCCAGTCGCCAACGCGCTCGCCAGCTTTGTGATCAGGCCTGCGCCGCGATCGCCGACCGGGCACCGGCGGATTCGATTCTGCCGGCGCTGGCACGCTACATTGTCGAGCGACAACACTGAACTGAATCTTCACTGGCAGGCAGCTATACTTCGCCCCCGAACATCCGGACCGACGGACACCATGGCCATAACGTTTGACGAGATCCCACTACAGCGACCGCCGACGCCTTTGCTCGACCGCATCAACCGGCCGGCGGATCTGCGCGCCATGCCACGGGAAGATCTGGAGCAGGTAGTCGATGAGCTGCGTGCCTATCTGCTCTGGTGTGTGGGTCGTACCGGTGGCCATTTTGGCGCCAGTCTCGGCGTGATCGAGCTGACCGTCGCCCTGCATTATCTGTATCAAACGCCCGATGATCGGCTGGTCTGGGATGTTGGCCATCAAACCTATCCGCACAAGATTCTCACCGGCCGCCGTGATGCCATGCTCAACATCCGCCAGCAGCATGGCATTTCCGGATTCCCGAAACGCAGTGAATCCGAGTTCGATACTTTCGGCGTTGGACACTCTTCAACCTCAATCAGCGCGGCACTCGGCATGGCGCTTGGCGCGCAGATGGCCGGCCGTGATCGCCGCGTTGCCGCAGTGATCGGCGATGGCGCCATGACCGCGGGACAGGCGTTCGAAGCTCTCAATCACGCCGCCCATACCAAGGCCAATATGCTGGTGGTACTGAACGACAACAATATGTCGATCAGTCATAACGTCGGCGGGCTGGCCACTTACTTTGCCCGCATCTGGGCCAGCAAGAGCTATATCGCCCTGCGCGAAGGCGGTAAGAAAGTGCTGCAGAAAATGCCGGTGGCCTGGGAGTTTGTTCGTCGCACTGAAGAAAGCATGAAGAACATGGTCAGCCCGGATGCCCTGTTCGAATCGATCGGCTTTAATTATATCGGCCCGATTGACGGTCATGACCTGCACGAACTGCTGCGTGTTCTGGAAAACATGCGCAGCCTGAAGGGGCCGCAGCTGCTGCACATCTACACAACCAAAGGCAAAGGATTTGCGCCGGCGGAAAAAGATCCGATCGGCTTTCATGCCATTAACAAAATCGAACCAAAAACCGATCAGCCGGCGACCGCGAAGAAGCCGGCCGGACCAAAGTATCAGGATATTTTCGGCCAGTGGCTCTGCGACATGGCCGCCCGCGACGAGAAGCTGGTGGCAATCACTCCGGCCATGTGCGAAGGCTCCGGCATGGTGCCGTTCAGCAAACGCTTCCCGCACCGCTTTCACGATGTCGCCATCTGCGAACAGCACGCGCTGACGCTGGCCGCCGGCCTTGCCTGCGAAGGACAGAAGCCGGTGGTGGCGATTTATTCGACGTTCCTGCAACGTGCATACGATCAGCTGATCCATGACATCGCTCTGCAGGATCTCGATGTCACTTTTGGCATCGACCGCGCCGGCATCGTCGGCGAGGATGGCGCCACCCACGGCGGAGTATTCGATATCGGTTATCTGCGCTGTGTGCCCAATATGATCGTCGCCGCGCCATCAGACGAAAATGAATGCCGGCAGTTACTGACCAGCTGCTACAAGCATCCAGGGCCCGCCGCAGTACGCTATCCTCGCGGCACCGGACCGGGCGTCACCATTGAGCCCTCGTTGAATACGCTGGCGATTGGCAAGGCACGGGTGGTTCGCAGGGGTGCAGAGGTGGCCATCGTTTCGTTCGGCCCGCTGCTCCCCGCCGCCATCGAGGCTGGCGAAGCATTGAACGCCACTGTGGTGGATATGCGCTGGGTAAAGCCGCTTGATTCAGCATTGCTAGATGAGCTGGCAGGATCACATCAACTGATCGTCAGCGTCGAAGACCACCAACGCATGACCGGTGCCGGCTCTGCCGTGAATGAATATCTGATTGAACGGGGACATCAGGTTCGCCTGCTTAATCTCGGCCTGCCCGATGCATTTATTCATCATGGCAAACGTGAAGCATTACTTGCCCAGCAGGGACTCGACGGGAATGGCATCAGTGCAGCAATTCGGCAACGCCTGCTCAGCTTGTAGAGCTGGCAGTCTGCGCTGAAACACTTGCCGCCCTCACCCAACGGTTTCGACCGGTACGCTTGGCCTGATACAGTGCCTCATCAGCGGCCGCCACCAGCGACGATGGTTGCAGCTCCGCCTTCGGTATCAGTGTCGCCACCCCGGCGCTGACAGTAACGTAATCGGCACAGCCGGAACTCGAGTGCGGCAATTTCAAATCACAGACCGCCTTCAGAATACGCTCGGCCATATGTCCGGCAGATGCTTCATCCACCCAGGGCAACAGCGCAACAAACTCCTCACCACCATAACGAGCAACCAGATCCTGCGGCCGTACTGCCTGAGCCGCGATCGTTGCCGCCAGATCACGCAATGCCTGATCGCCCTGCTGATGGCCGTACTCATCGTTATACGGTTTGAAAAAATCGACGTCGAGCATGATCACTGTCAATGGGGCATTTTCACGCAAACAAGTACGCCAGGCTTTGTCCAGGCTGCTGTCAAAGTAGCGACGATTGGCAAGACCAGTCAGACCATCAAGAAATGACAGGCGTTCAAGCTGATCCGCCATTGCCTGAATGCGTTCATTATCCAGCGTCAGCAATCTGGCATGCAGGTAATCACGACGCAAATAACGCTCATCGCGATAGCGCAGTACAATGCCGAGCATGCTGCCACCGAGAAAGGTTGAGGCGCTCAGATGCCAGTCTGGCTTCAGCGAAAGCACCAGGGTAATGGTGATGGCAATGGCGGCACCGGAAAGGCTCGCCACCAGCGCCCAGGGCAGCCTCAGGTTAAGACCGAGAAAAACCACCACCATGACAAAGATGGTGCCTTCGTGAACCAGATGATAGAGGGTGCCATCGTGAATCAGTGAGGGGTGCACCAAGGCAAACGCCACCGCGACAGTAACCAGCACGGCCATCACCAACTGGTAATGACGACTGAGCAGGCTCGCCACCGACAGCAACCAGGCGGTGGCAATCAGCACCATGAAGACGCCATAGCTGGCAGGCCAGAAGCCAAGATTACCGGGGCCACTGATGACAACGAGAGCAAGACCAAGACCAAGGTACAGCAGGGCAATGGCAGCTATGGTGCTGTTAAATCCATCTACCGCACGTCGATCCTGATCACGACAGAAATCGGCTTCCAGAGGCTCGGGCAGAAACAGCCAGAAATCACGCCTGGCGAGATGGCTAAGGATCAGCTCATGCTGACCGGTTGTGTTGTTATTGTTCTCGGTTGTCACCAGCCGTTACCGCCTTTACCACCACCAGAGCAGTCCCTGAATGCAGCCCCCAGCATAGAGCGCAGCTACCAGATCATCCAGCATAATTCCGGTGCCACCGTGGACGTGCTTGTCGAGCCAGCCGATTGGCCACGGCTTGACGATATCAAACAGGCGAAACAGGGCGAACCCGACCAGTGCTGTCCAGACACTCACTGGCACCAGCAGCATGGTCAACAAAAAGCCGGCAATCTCATCCCAGACGATACCGCCGTGATCATGCACCCCGAGATCACGGGCGGTCTTGCCGCACAGATATGGCCCCACCGCGATCACCAGCAGCAGACCGGCAAGATAGCCAGCCAGCGGCAGCTGAGCCAGCAGATACCAGACCGGCAGCGCCGCCAGCGTGCCCATGGTGCCTGGCGCCTTCGGCGACAGTCCGCTGCCAAAACCGAAGGCGAGGAAATGCACCGGGTTGCGCATGTCAGGCTTCACACTCATCACTCACTCCAGAATACGGACACGGGCCCAGCCCAGCAGGGTCGCCGGATGACGCAGGCTGTCGATGCTGCCATCGATGCCGCTGTCGAGAATACGTCGCCACAACCCCCACAGGCGCCGGTCGCCACGGCGATGATCAAAGCCGGCGATGCCGGCCTGATAGATCGCTTCTTTCAACAACCGCAATGACGGACTGGCAACCACCCGTTCGCCACTGACCATGAACGTATCCAGCTCGCCAAAGGTAATCAGCTGCGGCTTCATTGCTGCGCGATAACTTTGCAACGACCGACCGGCGCGGGTAGCCAGCACATTTGCCGCCGCCACTCGGGCCATGTCGATGGCATGGTAGGCCTGTCGTTCCAGCTCGACGCCGGCAACCCTGCTGACGGCATCACCGACCACATATATGCCGTCAGCATGATCGTTATGCAGCTCGGCACTGACCGGAGCGAAGCCGCTGTCATCACTGAGGTGGCTGGCATGCAGCAGCGGATGGGCACCGACACCTCCCGTCCAGATCACGATATCCGCCGCCAGGCTGAGGCCACTCTGCAACTGAATCTGTTCGCCATCGAGTGCGGCAACCCGCTCGCCAAGGCAGAACTCCACCGGCCAGGTTGCGCAGTGTCGGCGAATGGTCTCGTCCACCGCCGCTGGCAGGTTGCGCAGAATCCGTTCCCGACTATCAATAACCTTGATGCTGAGCCCGGGTCGTCGACCAAAACGACGCAGCACTTCTCCCAATGCCTCAACACCCTCAACACCGGCACCGACAATCACCACCCGCATCGGTCCCGGACGGCTGGCCAGCTGCTGCAGTCGAATGCCGATACGCTGGCAGTCAGCCACCGACTTGAACGGCATCGCATACTCGGCGGCCCCCGGCACGGTACCACTGTAATGAACGCCGCCAATGGCAACTATCAACTGGGAAAAAAGCTGTTCAGAGCCATCTTCGAGCGTCAACTGATGCCGGTGCGGATCGATCGCCACCACCCGCTGGCGATGCCAGTCATGGCCACCGCGAGCCAGCAATGGACCACGCTCCACACGCAGATTGTGCGGCCGCTTGAGTCCGGAAATCAGCTCATGAATATTCGGCAGCCATTCCAGAGCCGCCGTCGGCTCATAAACCTTGACCGATATCCGGCCAGCCAGCGCACGGGCGGCGGTCATGCCGGCGATATTGGCGCCCACGATTACCACGGAGCGAGTGTCATGCATGACTGCTGTCTCCTCTGGCGAAGTGATCCCAACCGTGCGGCAGATCGGTCAACAGCTGGCCATCGGCATCCGTCACCCGGATGCCTTTACGCGCCTCGACCCGACCAATTTCTCGCCACTGCGACGGCAGATTAAACACCGGTGGCACGGTGAACAGCAGCAGATAATCATCGCCACCGGCGAGCTGGGCTGCCCGTTGTTGTGCAGCGCTGCCCCAGCCAGCCAGCGCCGCGGAAGTCGGCATGCGAGCAAGTTGCAGTCCGGCCCCCAGACCACCGCTTTCGGCAAGAACGTGACCAAGATCCGCCAGCAATCCATCAGAAATATCGATGCAGGCGCTGGCCAGCCCGCGCAGGCGGCGGCCCAGCTGCAATTGCGGTTGCGGCCGGCAGAACGCATCCACCAGCGCACCGCTGCGCTCACCAGCCTGCCAGCACTGCAGACCGGCCGCCGCTTCTCCGGGCACACCAGCCAGACAGATACGATCACCAGGCCGGGCACCACTGCGCAGCAGGGCCTTGCCAGCCGGCACCTCTCCGGTGGCCTGCACGGTAATCGACAGCGGTCCGCGCACCATATCGCCACCAACCAGCGTGATACCGGCCTGCTCCGCCAGCGCGAAAAAGCCCTTGCAGAATGATGCCAGCCAGGTCTCATCCGCTTGCGGAAGAGACAGGCTGAGCAGACACCAGCGCGGCTCCGCGCCCATGGCAGCAAGATCGGACAGATTCACTGCCAGCGATCGCCAGCCGATATCGGCAGCTGGCAGGTCTTCGGGGAAGTGGCGACCGGACAGCAGCGTGTCCATGGTCATGACCAGTTGCATGCCCGGAGTCGGCAGCAACAACGCGCCGTCATCGCCCGGCCCGAGCAATACCCCGGGGCCGGTGCGACCGCGAAAGAACCGGCGAATCAGCTCGAACTCATTCACTCCGGCATCCATCCATGCAGCTGGCCCGCGAAGCGGGCCGGGAGGAAATCAGAAGCCGCGCACTTCTTCCGTACGCAGTCGGCGGGCCACCTTGTCCAGCACCCCGTTGACGTACTTGAAGGAATCGTCGGCACCGAACACCTTGGCAAGCTCAATACCCTCGTTGATGATCACTCGCCAAGGGACATCAGGGCGCGCCAGCAGTTCAAAGGCACCGATCCGCAAGATCGCTTTCTCGACCTGGGAAACCTCCACCAGCGGCCGGTCCAGCGCCGGCTGCAGGGCGGAGTCGAGCTCGCCAAGACGGGCCGGAATACCGTGCAGCAGATCATGGAAATACTGCCGGTCGACCTTCTTCATATCGTTGTCGGTAAGAAACTGCAGTTCGATGTCGGCAAGATCGTTCTTCGACAACTGCCACTGGTACACGGCCTGCAGGGCAAAACGGCGCGCCTTGCGACGCGCCGCCGGAGTAGACGGAGCTGCGGACAGGTCAGTCATCAGAGCTGCTTGAACAGGCTGACCATTTCCAGTGCGCACAGGGCCGCTTCCGCGCCCTTGTTACCGGCCTTGGTGCCGGAGCGCTCAATAGCCTGCTCAATGCTGTCCACGGTGAGGACGCCGAACGCCACCGGAACGCCAGTGGCATTCTGCACGGCAGCAATGCCCTTGGCCGCTTCACCGGCCACATATTCGAAATGGGCGGTGCCGCCACGGATCACCGCACCAAGGGTGATGATCGCATCGAAGCCACCCTTGTCAGCCAGACGCTTGACCGCCACCGGCAGCTCCCAGGCGCCCGGCACTCGGACCACGCTGATATCGGCGGCCTTGACGCCGTGGCGCACCAGGGTGTCGACAGCGCCGCTGAGCAGCGCTTCGACGACAAAGCTGTTGAAACGGGACACGACGATCGCATAGCGGCCGCCGACATTCTGGAAGTTGCCTTCGATAGTGGTGAATCCGGTCATCTTTTACCCCTGACGTCGGCCGCAGCCGGAAAGGTCGCCATTGTAACCACTTCGCCGGCTTTGTTCCTGCGGAAAATCGCCGTCCTGCCGCCCTGACAGGGTTTTACAAACAACGCGGCCCTTGCCACCGCACTCTTGACCCATGTCAGTCAAATGTATGAGCCAGCTGCTACTCTGCCCGCCGTCGTTAACCTGCGGAGCATTACCTATGGCCAGCACTGGTCGCGTTACCCCGCTGTACAGCAAGGACGACCACCACTGCCTGTTATTTACCGGCATGGTGACAGGCGAAGGGATTGACAGTAACCAGTTCGTGATCGTCCACAAGGGCCATGCGGCCCTGTTTGACCCGGGCGGCGATCTCACCTACACCCCGCTTTCCATCGAGCTTTCCCGGCATATTCGGCTACAGGATCTGGACTATGTGATCGCCAGCCATCAGGACCCGGATGTGATCTCGTCACTGCCTCGCTGGCTGATGCACACCCGCGCCAGAGTGGTGACCTCGCGGCTGTGGAGCCGGTTCCTGCCACACCTGATTTCCGGCTTTGTCGGCGGCCGGATCGGTGATGACCTCGGCGCTCGGATGATCTCCCTGCCGGATGAAGGCGCTGATATCCCGCTCGGCGACAGCAAACTGGTGGCGGTACCGGCGCACTTTCTGCACTCGGTCGGCAACTTCCATTTCTACGACCCGCCGAGCGGCATCCTGTTTACCGGCGATGTTGGCGCAGCAGTCGGTTGCGGGCCTGACCACCTGCCGGTGGAAAACTTCGCTGACCATATCCGCTTTATGGAAGGCTTTCATCGCCGTTACATGGCCAGCAACAGTGCATGCCGGACCTGGGTTGCCCGGGTACGACGACTCGATCCGGAGATGCTGGTGCCACAACATGGCCAACCGTTTGTCGGCAAGGCCATGGTGAAGCAGTTTCTCGACTGGTTTGAACAACTTCAGTGTGGCACTGATTTGCTCAGCGCCTGATGGCGAAAATGAAACGGGCCCTTACGGGCCCGCTTCATGTTTACAGTGTGATGCCGATATTGGCGCCGATAAATCCGCCGCCGATGTCATCACCACCGCCCGGGTCCTTGTACTCGATAGCGCCGAGACGGACACCGACACTGAAGCCCTTGTTGCTGTCTTCGCGACGAACCCGGTACAGATACTCGACTAACAGACCGGTGGCGTTATCAAGATCAACTTTTGAGAACGGACAGATTCCCCCACTGAAATCACACTCCACCTGAACATTGCGATGATGGGTTAATCCCAAACCCACTCCATGCAGGCCAAAGAAACGATAACCGATTACCTCCAAAGGCGTGCGACTGAAGGTGGCATCACCATTCTTTGCTGAGATGCTGGTTCCCTTGTAGCCGACTGAGCCACGCAACATGTATTCAGTGCCAAAATCCAGATCCATACCGACAGCGAGATGAAAACCCATGCCTGCATAAATGGCATCGCTGCCACCGCCCACATAGTCAACTTCAAGCACCTTGTCACCGCCAACATCAAACCCCAAACCAGCATAGAAGTGCGGGTCCGCCGCCTGAGCGGTGGCTGCGACGGACAATAAAGCGGCAACAACAAACCTGCGCATGGTGTTCTCCCCGAGAATGGCTTTTTTTCGATTCTAACTCCAGGCTGCAGTCAGGGGATACAGGCATATGAAAAGCTCACCATTGACGATAACGCTCAGCGGATCAATTCCTGTCATGGGCGTCATACCAGCAGTGATGATAGAAAGCAGTATCATCCGGGAGAATGGCATGCAGTATTTCCAGACACAGGCCGGCAACAGGCTGGCCTGTTCGCATTGCGGGCCGGACCAAGGCGCGCCGGTCATTTTCCTGCACGGTGGCGGTCAGACCCGGCATGCCTGGCAGAGCAGTATCGCCGCGCTCGGCGAGGCCGGTTGGCATGCCATCAGCGTCGATCTGCGTGGCCACGGCGACAGTGACTGGCCCGGCGAGTACCGGGTTCAGCACTTTGCCGAAGATGTGTGTGAGCTGGCGCTGGCACAGCGCAGTAAGCCAGTACTGGTGGGAGCGTCGCTTGGCGGCCTGTCATCACTACTGGCCAATGCCGGCGATCACGGTGAGATATCAAAGGCGCTGGTGCTGGTCGACATCGCACCACGACTACGCGCAGACGGTGTCGACAGGATTCTCGGCTTTATGGCCGCGCATCGTGAGGGCTTTGCCTCGCTGGAGGAAGCCGCCGCTGCCGTTGCTGCCTATCAACCCCGGCGGGCCCAGCGCAGCAATCCGGAAGGGCTGAAGAAAAACCTGCGCCAACATGATGACGGCCGCTGGTACTGGCACTGGGACCCGGTGATGCTGGAAGCATTCCAGCGCGGGCGGGCGGAAAGTGATGCGCATGATGAAGAACGATTTTATCGTGCGGCAGAGAGACTGACGCAGCCGGTATTGCTGGTGCGTGGCAGCCACAGTGATGTCGTCGATGAAACCATCACAGCAGAATTTCGCCAACGAATCCCAGGTTCACAGGTGGTTGATGTCAGTGGGGCCGGCCACATGGTGGCCGGCGATCGCAATGATCTTTTTCTCAATGCGGTAAAGGATTTTCTCGATCATCTGTAACCTGGCCCGGCATTCCCTGCCGGGCCAGTTGCGTTACGGCAGTGGCTCCTCGACTGGCGCCAATGCCTCATACAACAGCGTCAGGAATTCCATCAGACTGTCGAACGGCAGCATCGCACCGGCATCAAGATCGGTGTAGAAGCGCTGACTGTCATCCACCAGACTCAACACCACGCCCTGCCCCGGATTACCAATATGCATGGTGGCAATCAGGGTCTCGCCGCTATACAGGTATCCAGCCAGACCGCTGGCACGCAGACTGATCACCGGATCACCACCCTCGGTGGTGCTGACGTTGAAACCGGTTTCGCTGATGGTGAAATGGTACTCCTGCAGGCCAAGATCCGGATCCAGCACGGTCAGCGAGGCATCGCCATCCACCGCCAGCAAAGAGAAATCCAGTTCCGCCAGCAGTGCTTCGAAATCGATGTCCTCAATAACCGTGGTTTCATCAATGTTGGCCTCAATCCAGTTGATCAACGCGTCCACCAACGGCGCTGTGCCAGCCAGCTCGCCGCCAACACGGACCTCAATCGGCGGCAGGCCGACGCGCTCGGTCAGGTAGGCAATCGACATAACAAACGGATCATCCAGCACCAGATCAAAAGCCGGCTCACCCTCCATCGACTCCAGCAGCTCTGCGGCCGGATTAGTGCGACTGCCGGTTTCCAGCGTAGCCGTCAGAGCCGGGCCAGCTTCATCCTGGGTCAGTACGCGACGATTGAACACCAGCGTGCTGTCGAGATCGCTGAAACTGTAGCTACCGATGCTCACGTCGGTGCTTTCCACCTCACCACTGCCGCGTACGCTCACGGCGATATGCAGGTCAGCCACCAACGCATCGAGAAGCGGATTCAACTCCTCGCTGTTGGCAAAGCAGAGGTTGCACAGGGCATTAAAACCGGTCAGATCATTATCACTAATATCCAGATCAAGATTCAGCGCCAGCGTCGTTACCGAAGTGCCGCTGGTGATGGTGCCGGTAACCGGCATGGTCATGGTGCCGTTGCGCAGGAATGTACGGATATCCACCACCGGCAGGTCAATGCTCACCGTCTGACCGAATCGGGTGCCTCTCAGCTCAACCCGATGGGACGCACTCAGCGCGCCACCAACAAACACCGCGTAGGGAGATTCCATTCCGTCATCGTTGGTGCATGACTGGAAATTCTTCACTTGCGGCACACAGATGGAGCCATTCAGCGAGAACTGCAGCGCCTCAAGCAGCACCTGAATCATACCCACGGTATCAGCACGGCTGACTTCATCTACGTAGAGCCAGGCCAGATGTCGGGTAACCGGATCAAGCCCCTCCTCTGCTGCAGCAGACAGGGCACGGTAATGTTCGAAGCGGTCCAGCAATGCAGTGGCGTCCGCAAACGCCGTCGCATCATAGCCAGTGGCGCCGGCCATGGTGGTCACCGCACTGTCGCCCCAGCGCGCTACCAGATCACTGAAATCAGCAACAACACTCACATGCGCTGCCACTTCTGCGGCGGCACCGGCAAGATTGTCGAAACCGGTATAGTTGATAACGTTGAATTCATCGGCAAGTTCAAGCAGCTCCGGATAAGCACCGTAATCAATGCCGGCCAGCCACTGTTCCAGCTCCGGGTATGCGGTCAGATCGATACTGGCAGCAAGATCATCCAGCACAATCTGGCCGCTCTGCAGCCAGGCCTGACCGCCAAGCCAGGCAAACATCAGCGCGGCCTGATCGGTCAACGTTGCAACAGACACCATGTCAGTGGCTGCCAGCTGGGCAAAGGATGCAGCAAACAGGGCGTGATCCAGCGCACCAGCATCGGCTTCCGCAACGGCGACGCTGTCAGTGATATCCGGCAACAGCTGCGCATGGAATCCAGCATCCAGACCAAACAGATCTGCCACGCGAGTCAGCGACAGTGACACCACATCGGCATTCAGCGTACCCGGTACTTTTTGCGCCCAGACAGCGGCCATATTGGTCAGCGGACTGATCGACATGTCGCCGGCAAACTGATCACCAGGAATCAACAGCTGCAGTGTGACGCCGACCTCCGGAGCATAGTCCTCACCGAAAGCTGCCTCGCCGCAACCGGCCGGCGCGCTGCAGGTCACGAGGGTGCTGACACCGGAGATCATTTCGACCAGTACCGGATTCGCCTGCGGCTCGATATCAAAACCGAAATAACCGTCATCATCGCTGACCGTGCAGCCCAGCGAAATCCAGTCGCCATCGAAAACACTGGCACAGACATCCGCATATTTGACAACACCGTTGACGATACGGCCGGTGACCAGCGTCGGCTCGGGAGCTTCAATGGGCCCCACCGCCGACGCCAGACTTTCGTTACCGGCCGGATCGGCCGCCGTGACGTTGCCGACGAAGCCCAGACCGGTGGCACCGGGTAATGCACTGGCGGCAATGCTCCAGTTGCCGGAGCCGTTGGCGGCGGCAGTCGCAACCATCTGATCAGCATCGTCATAAAGCGTAATGCTTGCGCCGGCAGTTGCCGTACCAACCACGCCCGCCACCGTTGCGCTGGTGACAACCGGAGCGCCCGGCGCATCGGTATCAATCAGCACAGGATTCAGCGCCGCACTCATGCCGCTCTGTTGATCGTCAGCATCGGTGTAACGCGCCGTGATGCTGTAGCTGCCGTCGGCAAGTACTGTCGTCGTCACGCTCCAGCTACCATTACCGGCAATGATGGCGCTGCCCACTTGAGAGCCATTGGCATAAAGCGTGACAGTGTTACCGGCAACACCGCCGGCGCCGCTAAAGGTCGGGGTATTGTCAGCGGTAATGTTATCGGTGCTTGATGCACCAGTATCGGAACTGGCATCAAGATTCGGTGCCGACGGCGCTGTTGGCGAACCACCTCCGGGCGTTTCTGTTTCACCGCCACCGCCACCACCGCCGCCACAGGCGGCCAACCAGAAAGACATCAAGATCAAAATAAGCAAACGCGACAACATTGCCGTTCTCCGGGTTATTGTTATTTTTCCCCGGGGCAGAGGTTTGTAGCGCACACCGGGCAGAGGGCGGACGTTAGCCCCCGGCCGGACCCTGCGGCATTGTCAAAAGCAGACATTCACTGGTTAAAAAAAGAACCCATACCGGATTCGCAGGAAGATGGGCTGAGATATCCGGCGACGACAAGCCGAAACTGCGAAGTTCGGCTTACACGTCATCAGAAAAAGGAGAGGGGCAGGAGTTTGTCAGGGTGCCTCGACGTACTCGACAATCTCAAGGTCGAAACCGGACAACGCATTGAATCGCATCGGTGATGACAACAGACGCATGCGCCGTACACCGAGCTCGCGCAAAATCTGTGAACCGGTACCGATATTGCGATAGGCCGGGCCGCTCATGGTGACCGGCCGGCGCTTGCCGGAGAAATACTCGTCGATCATGCCCTGCATGCTGTTGGAAACATAATCCTGGCCGAGAATAATCACCACGCCGGCAGCGCTGTTTGAAAGCTCTTCAAGCACCCGATGCATGTTCCAGCCGGTGCGCCCGTTGATCTTCGCACTCATCAGATCCCGCAGCGGATCAACCTGATGGACTCGTACCGTGGTGACTTCCTCCGGCTCCGGATTGCCCTTCACCAACGCCACATGAGTCAGATCATCGACGGTATCGCGGAATGTCACCAACCGGAATTCGCCGTACCAGGTGGGCAGCACATTTTCACTGACCAGCTCGACGGTTTTCTCGTTGGTCATGCGGTATTCGATCAGATCGGCGATGGTGCCGATCTTCAGGCCGTGTTGCTCGGCAAATACTTCAAGATCCGGACGGCGCGCCATGGTGCCGTCATCATTCATGATCTCGACAATCACCGCCGCCGGTTCCTTGCCCGCCATCCGCGCCAGATCACAGCCGGCTTCGGTATGGCCAGCGCGATGCAGTACACCACCCGGTTGCGCCATCAGCGGAAAAATATGTCCTGGCTGAACGATGTCGGCAGGCTTGGCATTGCGTGCCACCGCCACTTGCACGGTTTTGGCGCGGTCAGCAGCGGAAATACCGGTGGTAACACCTTCGGCCGCTTCGATAGACACAGTGAAATTGGTGCCAAGCTGGGTGCCGTTACGACCTACCATCAGCGGCAGATCAATCTGCTTGCATCGCTCCTGCGTCAGGGTCAGACAGATCAGACCACGAGCATGTTTGGCCATGAAGTTAATCGCTTCCGGAGTGACATGTTCTGCTGCCATCACCAGATCGCCTTCATTTTCGCGATCCTCATCATCCATCAGGATGATCATCTTGCCGGCGCGCAGATCTTCCACCAGTTCCGCAATGCTGTTCATTTTCATACTGTTCTCCCGCGAGCCGCTACGACTTCAAATAGCCGTGTTCGGCAAGAAATGTCATGGAAATTCCGCCTGCTTCACCGGGCTGCGCCGCGCGCTCTCCCATCAGCAGACGCTCGAGATAGCGGGCAATCACATCCACTTCCAGATTCACTTTGCTGCCCGGCTTCCACTCGGCAATGGTGGTCATCTGCTGGGTGTGCGGGACGATATTCAGACTGAATACGGCACCGTCGACACTGTTAACGGTGAGACTGATACCGTCGACGGTGATTGAGCCCTTGTGGGCAATATATTTCGCCAGCGCATCCGGCGCGCGGATATCAAAACGGATCGAGCGGGCATCCGGCTGCATGCTCACCACCTCGCCAAGACCATCGACGTGACCGGAAACCAGATGACCACCGAGACGGGTGGTCGGCGTCAGTGCTTTCTCCAGATTAACGATACTGCCGGCACGCAAATTACCGAGCGTGGTCAGGCGCAAGGTTTCACCGGAGACATCCGCAGTAAAGCCGTCGCCCGGCAACGTTACCGCAGTCAGGCAGACACCGTTCACCGCAATGGAATCACCCAGTTGAACGTCGGACAGATCCAGAGCGCCGGTACGAATACGCAGCGTCACGTCACCGCCTTTCGGTGTCAGGCTGACAATTTCGCCTTTGGCTTCAACAATACCGGTAAACATGTGCGCCTCTCCGTTATTCAGTTAGCCGCAGCCGGCTGATAGGTCAGGCAGAGATCGTCGCCGACCTGCTCAACCTGTGTCAGCTGCAGGCGCCGCTGCTCGGCCATGGTGGCAATCTCCGGCAGCAACAACAGTGGCCGTGCCGACGAGCCGAGCAGCGTCGGCGCCATAAACACCACCAGCTCATCGAACAATTGCTCGCGAACAAAAGCGCCGGCCAGCGTCGCGCCGGCCTCCACCAGCACCTCGTTGCAACCGCGTTCGGCCAGCATTTTCAGCAGCTCGCGCAGATCCGTGCCGGAACCCGAGCCGGGCAAGGTCAGCACTTCCGCGCCGCGTTGCTGCAGGGCACTGGCCAGTGCCGGCTGCGCCTGACTGATGATCAGCACATCACCGTCTTCACTCAGCAGCTTCGCATCCAGCGGCAGGCGCAGCTTGCGATCCAGCACCACCCGGAGCGGTTGCCGCACGGCACCGGGGTAGTCATTCACTAACCCGTCCGCAACACGTACCGTCAGCGCCGGATCATCCGCCAGCACCGTGCCGATGCCGGTAACGATGGCTGAAGACCGTGCCCGCAGGCGCTGCACCTGACGGCGCGCCGCGGCGCCGGTAATCCATTTCGATTCACCGCTGGCCATCGCCGTGCGGCCGTCCAGACTCATGGCCAGTTTGATCCGCACCAGTGGCAGGCCGGTTTGCATACGCTTGATGAAACCGGGATTCAGCGCCCGCGCCTGCACTTCCAGCAAACCGCATTCAACACTGATCCCGGCAGCACGCAGTTTTGCCAGACCCTGCCCCGCCACCAGCGGATTCGGATCCTGCATCGCTGCGACCACACGGGTAATCCCGGCGGCAATCAGGGCATCCGCACAAGGCCCGGTACGGCCGGTATGCGAACAGGGTTCAAGCGTGACGTAACAGGTTGCACCGCGTGCCGCCTCACCGGCCATGGCCAGAGCGTGACGCTCGGCATGCGGCTCGCCGGCACGCAAATGCCAACCCTCGCCGACCACCTTGCCATCGCGGACGATCAGGCAACCTACCCGCGGATTCGGATCCGTGGTGTACAGGCCGCGCTCAGCCAGTGACAGAGCACGCTGCATATAGCCACTGTCGAGATCGGAGACGGTCATGGTGTCGCCCGCAGAAAGCCGATTGTTGCCTCAAGCATCCTTCGATTGCTCAAGACGATCAACTTCGGCGCGAAAATCCGAGATGTCCTGAAAGCTGCGGTAGACCGAAGCAAAGCGCACATAAGCGACAGTATCGAGCTGACGCAGTTCTGCCATCACCAGCTCACCGACCACCCGGGCCGGCACTTCGCGCTCGCCGGTGGCACGCAACTTGTGGGTAATCCGGGTCACTGCCGCATCCACTGCCTCGAGACTGACCGGGCGCTTTTCCAGCGCCCGCATCAGACCAGCGCGCAGCTTTATGTCGTCAAACGGCTCGCGCTTGCCATCGGACTTGATCACCCGTGGCATCACCAGCTCGGCGGTTTCAAAGGTGGTGAAACGCTCGCCGCAGCTGCCGCACTCGCGGCGCCGACGTACCTGCCCGCCATCAGCAACGAGGCGGGAATCAATTACTTTGGTATCGTCAGCGCCGCAGAACGGACAGTGCATTGCATTTCCCGGTTATGAAAAATTTCAGTGCTGATACACCGGCAGACGCGCGCAGATGGCGGAGACTTTCTCGCGCACGGCATCAATCACCGCCTGATCACCCTTGCTGTCGAGAATGTCACACATCCAGCCAGCCAGATCACGGCAATCCGCCTCACTGAAACCACGGGTGGTGACCGCCGGCGTGCCAACCCGGAAACCGGAAGTGACAAACGGGCTGCGCGGATCATTCGGCACGGCATTCTTGTTGACGGTGATATGGGCATTACCGAACCAGGCGTCCGCGTCTTTGCCGGTGATGTCCTGCTTGATCAGGCTGACCAGGAACAGATGATTCTCGGTGCCGCCGGAAACCACGTCGTAGCCACGCTCGATATAAACCGACGCCATCGCCTTGGCGTTTTTTACCACCTGCTGCTGGTAAGTTTTGAAATCTGCAGCCAGTGCTTCCTTGAAACACACCGCCTTGGCGGCAATCACGTGCATCAGCGGGCCGCCCTGAATGCCGGGGAAAACTGCCGAATTCAGTTTCTTTTCGATCTCTTCATTGCGCTTGGCCAGAATCAGGCCGCCGCGCGGACCGCGCAGGGTTTTGTGCGTAGTAGTGGTGACCACATCGGCAAACGGCACCGGGTTCGGATAGACACCGGCAGCAATCAGGCCGGCAACGTGGGCCATGTCGACCATCAGGTAGGCGCCAACTTTATCGGCAATGGCGCGGAAGCGCGGGAAGTCGAGCACCTGCGAGTAAGCCGAGAAACCGGCGATGATCATTTTCGGTTTGTGCTCAACGGCAAGACGCTCGACTTCGTCGTAATCGATCAGGCCGGTTTCCGGATTCAGGCCGTACTGAACGGCGTGATAGGTCTTGCCGGAAAAGTTCGGCGCCGCACCGTGGGTCAGGTGGCCGCCGTGAGCGAGGCTCATCCCCAGCACGGTGTCGCCCGGCTTCAGCAGCGCCAGAAATACGGCGCCGTTGGCCTGTGAACCGGAGTGCGGCTGAACGTTGGCGTAATCAGCACCGAACACCTGGCAGGCGCGATCAATCGCCAGCTGCTCGACCACGTCAACATGCTCGCAGCCGCCGTAGTAACGCTTGCCCGGGTAACCTTCGGCGTACTTGTTGGTCAGCACCGTGCCCTGGGCCGCAATCACCGCCGGGGAGGCGTAGTTTTCCGAGGCAATCAGCTCGATATGGGCCTCCTGGCGCTTCTCTTCGGCCTTGATGGCGGCCTGAATTTCCGGGTCGAACGCAGCGATGGTGTGGTCTTTGCCAAACATGAGTGGGCCTTCTCGGTAACCGGGTTTGCGGGGAGGCCGCATTCTAGCCGAATGAGGGGCTTAAATCACTTTGTCCGGCGTGAGTGAAGGGGGCGTCTTTTCCGGGAGACAAGGCTCTGGCCGGGGGCTCAACCCTCGGTACAGTCGCTCCCCGTTAATCGCTTGGTGTACCGAGGGTTGAGCCCCCGGCCAGAGCCTTGGGCGAGACCGTGCCAACTGCCCCTCGAGCGAGAAAACAGTCGATACCGGAAGTCTGGCACCCCATCCGCAGAATGGGCGGGCTGGGGAGGTGACAGGGCGGTACACCAAGCGATTAACGGGGAGCGACTGTACCGCCCTGTCACCTCCTCAGCCAGCCCATCTCTCGCCCCAGACACCACACCAGCCGACTTTCCCCGAGAGCCCATTTCCGCTAGCGTATGCGCACTTTTCCAGCCCATTTCCCGTTACGGAATCCCCATGTCCCAGTACATCTTCACCATGAACCGGGTCGGCAAGATCGTCCCGCCGAAAAAACAGATTCTCAAGGACATCTCACTGTCCTTCTTCCCCGGCGCCAAAATCGGCGTACTCGGCCTGAACGGCTCGGGTAAATCGTCCCTGCTGCGCATCATGGCGGGAGTCGACAAGGACTATCTGGGCGAGGCCCGGCCGCAGCCCGGCATCAAGATCGGCTACCTGCCGCAGGAGCCGGAACTGGACAACAGCAAGACCGTACGTGAAGTGGTCGAGGAAGCCCTTGGCGAGATCAAGGCTGCCCAGCAGCGCCTTGAAGAGGTTTACGCCGCCTACGCCGAGGAAGGCGCCGACTTCGACAAGCTGGCCGAAGAACAGGCCAAACTCGAGGCTATCCTCGAAACGGCCGGCGGCCACGATATGGAGCGCAAGCTGGAAATCGCCGCCGACGCCCTGCGCCTGCCGCCCTGGGAGGCGGAAGTGAAGCATCTGTCCGGTGGTGAGCGTCGCCGGGTGGCGATCTGCCGATTGATTCTGTCGGCCCCGGACATGCTGCTGCTGGACGAACCGACCAACCACCTGGACGCCGAATCGGTGGCCTGGCTGGAGCGTTATCTGCACGAGTTCAGCGGCACCGTGGTCGCTGTTACCCACGACCGTTACTTCCTCGATAACTCCTGCGAGTGGATTCTCGAACTCGACCGTGGTGAAGGTATTCCCTGGAAAGGCAACTACACCTCCTGGCTGGAGCAGAAGGAACAGCGTCTGGAACAGGAAGCCAAATCCGAGAGCGCCCACCGCAAGACCGTCGAGCGCGAGCTGGAGTGGGTACGGCAGAACCCGAAGGGCCGCCGCGCCAAGAACAAGGCCCGGGTGTCAGCCTTCGAGGAGCTGGCAAGCGTCGATTTCCAGGAGCGCAATGCCACTCAGGAGCTGTATATCCCGCCGGGGCCACGTCTGGGCGAGCTGGTGTTCGAGCTCAACGGCGTGTCCAAGCACTTTGACGACAAGGTGCTGTACGAAGATCTGACCTTCAAGGTGCCACGCGGCGCCATCGTCGGCATCATCGGCCCGAACGGTGCCGGTAAAACCACCCTGTTCCGGCTGATGACCGGTCAGGAGACCCCGGACAAGGGCGAGATCATCCGTGGCGATACGGTGCAGCTGGCCTATGTTGACCAGTCCCGTGAAGACCTCGCTGGCGACAAGACGGTCTGGGAGGAAATCTCCGACGGCCTCGACATCCTCAAGGTCGGCAATTTCGAGATGCCGTCACGAGCCTATATCGGCCGCTTCAACTTCAAGGGCGCCGACCAGCAGAAGCGGGTCAAGGACCTGTCCGGTGGTGAACGCAACCGTCTGCATCTGGCCAAACTGCTCAAGCAGGGCGCCAACGTGCTGCTGCTTGACGAACCGACCAACGACCTCGATGTCGAGACCCTGCGCGCCCTCGAAGAAGCCTTGCTTGCCTTCCCCGGTTGCGCCATTGTTATCTCCCACGACCGCTGGTTTCTGGACCGGGTCGCCACCCACATTCTCGCCTTCGAAGGCGACTCGAAAGTGGAGTGGTTTGAAGGCAGCTATACCGAGTTTGAAGAGTACCGGCGCCGCACTCTGGGCGAGGAAGCCCTGCAACCGAAGCGGGTGCGTTACAAACGGATTGAAGTATGACCAACGCCGACGACAAACGCCGTTTCTCCCGGGTGCCCTTCGAGGGCACCGCTCGCCTGCACATCAACGAGCGCCTGCTGCCGGTGGAGTTGCTGGATATCTCTGTACGCGGGGCTCAGGTGCGCTTGCCGAAAGGCGAGCGGGTCAACCCGAACGATGAGTGCCGACTGACCCTGACACTGGATGACAGCCCCATTCATCTGACGCTGGAGAGTCAGATTCGCCACACTGCCGATGATCAGGCCGGGCTGGTGTTTGTCCTGATTGATGTCACTGACATGCAGCATCTGCGCCGTATTGTCGAACTTAATCTGGGCGATGAAGGCGCCGTGCAAAATCTTGCCGGCGACTGAAGCAACGCCCACTCAATCGATCAACCCCAGCGCCTCAGACAGTGTTGCCACCGGCAGCACTTCCATGCCGGCTATCGCAGTACGGGGCGCGTTGCCCTTGCCAATAATCGCACGGCGGAAGCCGTGCTTGGCCGCTTCCTGCAAACGCTCCTGACCTTGCTGCACCGGACGGATTTCACCACTGAGGCCCACTTCACCAACCACCACCAGATCTCTGGATAGCGGGCGATTGCGAAAGCTCGATACCATTGCCAGCAACAACGCCAGATCGGCGCCGGTCTCGACCACCTTGACGCCACCAACCACGTTGGCGAAGACATCCTGATCGCCAAGCTGCATGCCGCCATGGCGATGCAACACCGCCAGCAACATGGCCATACGATTCTGCTCAAGACCCACCGCAACACGGCGTGGATTGCCCAGATGACTCTGGTCCACCAGCGCCTGTAATTCCACCAGCAACGGCCGGGTGCCTTCCCACACCACCGTCACCAGCGAACCGGATGCCACTTCTTCCGAACGATTGAGAAAAATCGCCGAAGGATTTTTTACTTCACGCAAACCTTCGCCGGTCATACCGAAGACACCGAGCTCATTAACCGCGCCAAAACGATTCTTCAAACCGCGCAGGGTGCGAAAGCGCGCGTCTGCCGAACCTTCCAGCATCAAAGAGCAGTCAATCATGTGTTCCAGCACCTTCGGCCCCGCCAGCGTGCCGTCTTTGGTGACATGGCCCACCAGCAGCAACACCGTGCCGGTTTGCTTGGCGAAGCGGGTCAGTACAGCCGCGCCCTCACGCACCTGGGCAACGCTCCCGGGCGAAGACTGCAAACCCGCCAGATACATCACCTGAATCGAATCGATCACCAGCAACTTCGGCTGTTCCTTTCGGGCCAGTTCAAGGATGCGCTCGATGTCCGTTTCCGCCGCCAGCCTGAGCGAGTCACGCGGCAACTTCAGACGCTCGGCACGCATCGCCACCTGCGCAGGAGATTCTTCGCCGGTGACATAAAGACAGGACAGGCTTTTCGCCAACTGACACATCACCTGCAACAACAGAGTCGACTTGCCGGCACCAGGATGACCGCCGATCAGAATCGCCGAGCCCGGCACCAGACCGCCACCCAGTACCCGATCAAGCTCACCGATGCCGGTAACGATGCGCGGTGTATCCGCCAGTTCGATTTCATCCAGCCGGCGCACCGTTGATAATTCGCCGGCGTAGCCACTGCGCTCGGCACTTTGCCCTACACTGCGAGAGACCGGCATGGCCGGATCGGTGACAAACTCACTGAGCGTGTTCCAGGCACCGCAGGCCGGACATTGTCCCTGCCATTTGGGAAAATCGGCGCCGCAATCCGTGCAGACATAAGCAATCTTGCGCTTGGCCATCAGCTGGTTATCCGTTCGGGTCGGGCGGTCATGCGACAGAACAGTTCATAACTGATGGTGCCGCAATGTTGCGCCACCTCATCAACACTGACCTGATCACCCCAGAGTTCAACACGGTCACCAATCCGGGTTAACGGCAGATCGGTAACATCAATGGTGATCATATCCATCGACACCCGCCCCGCCAGTGCCGCCCGACGCCAGCTGTTGTCAGCATTCATCACCGACACCGGCGTAGCAGAAGGCGCATGGCGCGGATAGCCATCACCATAACCGATCGCCACCACAGCAATACGACTGTCCCGAACCGCCTGCCAGCTGCTGCCATAACCGACACTGTCGCCCGCCGGCACCTCGTTGATGGCAATAATGGGGGCGGATAACCGATGCGTTACCGCAAGACCAAGCTCAGCAGCAGTACGGTCCGGAAAAGGCGATGACCCATACAACATGATGCCGGGTCGCACTCGCGAACCGGCACTTTCCGGATAGCGAAAAATAGCGGCGGAATTGGCGGCACTGAAGGGCACACCATGACGAGCCGCAGCATCACGGACGCGTTGCAACTGCAACATGCTGAGCGCATCTTGCAGCATATCGGCACAGGCAAAATGGCTGACCATACCCACCAGCGACACCTGCCCACAGGCTCGCAGACGGACCGCCAACGCATCAACAGCCGTCAGCGGCACCCCCAACCGATGCATGCCGGTATCCAGCTTCAACCAGACACGCACCGGGGCCGGCAAGGATGTTTTCTCAAGCAGCTCAACCTGCCATTCACTGTGAACAATCAGCTCGCAACCGGCACCCGCAGCTTCGACAAGTTCGGCGGCGTCAAACACGCCCTCCAGCAACAGCAGTGGCGCATCAACGCCGTCGCTGCGCAACTGCAACGCCTCATCCAGCATTGCCACACCAAAACCGTCAACATCATCACGCAAAGATTGAGCCGCGAAACGCAGGCCGTGGCCATAACCGTCCGCCTTGACCATGGCAAACAGTTCGGCGCCAGCACTTAGCGCGCGGGCACGACGGGCATTGATACGAAGGGATTCAGAGCGCAGCTCCAGCCGGGTACCGCGCATGGATTATTCGCTCGACTGATACTGCTGGTAGTACTCGGGCGCGAGATCGTCAAAGCGGGTGAACTCGCCACGAAAGGCAAGGCGCACAGTACCGATCGGACCGTTACGCTGCTTGCCGATAATCACTTCGGCAATGCCCTTCTCTTCGGATTTCTCCTTGTTATAAACCTCATCCCGGTACAGGAATATGATCAAGTCGGCGTCCTGTTCAATCGCGCCGGATTCACGCAGGTCGGACATCACCGGGCGCTTGTTCGGCCGCTGTTCCAGCGACCGGTTCAACTGCGACAGGGCAACCACCGGCACATTCAGTTCTTTTGCCAGCCCTTTTAGCGAGCGGGAAATTTCCGAGATTTCGTTCACCCGGTTTTCCACCCCGGGCACCTGCATCAGCTGCAGGTAGTCGACCATGATCAGGCCAAGCTCGCCGCCACATTCGCGGGCGACTCGACGAGCGCGGGCACGGATATCCATCGGACTCAGCGCTGGCGTGTCATCGATGAAAAATTTCTGCGGGGTTAGCAGCTGCATGGCCGAAGCGATGCGGGTCCAGTCGTCCTGAGTCAGGCGGCCGGAGAGAATATTGCGCAAGTTGATCCGGCCAAGCGATGCCAGCATACGCATGACAATGCTTTCCGCCGGCATTTCCATCGAGAACACCAGCACCGGCTTGCCACTCTTGATCGCCACGCTTTCACACAGATTCATGGCGAAAGTGGTTTTACCCATCGATGGCCGCGCTGCCACCACCACCATGTCGGACGGCTGCAACCCGGCAGTCATCTTGTCCAGCTCGTCAAAGCCGGTGGACACACCGGTGACCGGCTGCTTGTTACGGAACAGCTCTTCGATGCGGCCGACAGCATTGGTCAGCACGTCCTTGATCGCGCGTGGACCGCTGCCTTTCTGCTGCTGTTCAGCAATGGCGAAAATGCCGGATTCGGCCTCATCAAGAATCTCGGCACTACGCGCCCCTTTCGGGTTGTAGGCACGGTCGGAAACTTTATTGGAAACGCTGATCAGCTGACGCAATACCGAACGCTCGCGAACAATGTCAGCGTAAGCAGAGATATTGGCAGCGCTGGGGGTATTACGGGCCAGATCACTCAGGTAGGCAACACCGCCAGCTGACTCCAGCTGACCCAACTGCTGAAGGGCCTGCGACACAGTGATCATGTCGCGCGGCTGATTCTGCTCCGCCAGCCCGAGCATGACCCGGAAAATCTGTTTGTGCTCGCGGCGATAGAAGTCGTGCTCACCGACCCGCTCGGCAACCTGGTCCCAGGCATCTTCACTGAGCATCAGCCCACCCAGCACCGCCTGCTCCGCTTCCACCGACTGAGGCGGCAGGCGCAAAGATTCGGGCAAATGCTGATCGATACTCAGTGGCTCATTCATGTCTCGGGGAAACCGTATGGCTGCAAAGAAAACGGGCACTGTCATCGCTGACAGTGCCCGCATTGTGTCACCAGAGCCCGGCAAGGGGCAAAGGCTTATTCCTCCGGAACGATTGCCAGCTTGATGGCGACGGTGACGTCGCTGTGCAGCTGAACATCGATCTCGAATTCGCCAGTGTGACGCAGCGCGCCATTCGGCAGTTTCACTTCCGCTTTCTCGACTTCCACGCCGGTCTGGGCAGTGATGGCCTCTGCAATATCGCGGGTGCCAACAGAACCGAACAGCTTGCCTTCGTCGCCGGCCTTGGCAGCCAGACTGACAGCGGCGCCATTCAGCTTCTCGCCACGGGCCTGGGCAGCAGCCAGCTGCTCTGCGGCTTGCGCCTGCAGTTCAGCACGACGCGCATCGACGGTGGCCAGATTGTCTTTCGTGGCCGGCAGCGCTTTACCCTGCGGGATCAGGAAGTTGCGGCCGTAGCCAGCGCGCACATCCACCACCGAACCCAGGTCACCAAGGTTTTTGACTTTCTCGAGCAGAATAATTTGCATGATCTGTCTCCCCGGACTCAGTTGTCGTGGCTGTCAGAGAACGGCAGCAGGGCCAGATAACGGGCCTGCTTGATCGCCTGAGCCAGCTGACGCTGGTAGCGTGCGCTGGTGCCGGTGATACGGCTCGGCACGATCTTGCCGGTTTCAGTGATGTAACCCTTCAGGGTTTCCAGATCTTTGTAATCAATCCGATCAACGCCTTCAGCGCTGAAACGGCAAAACTTGCGACGACGGAAAAAACGGGCCATTGGTATTCTCCAGAAATTCTCTCAATCGAGGTGCACCAGTTCCTGTACATGCAGCTCCAGCCTGTCCTGTGCCTCCCCCTTGTGTCCGGACCGGGCGATAAACCCGGTGGCCTGAATCTGGCTGCCCTCGCGGATTCCCGCAGCGGCCCGGATTCCTGCCTCACCGGCCAGAATCAGCGCAATACGCGCCTCAACTGCCCTGGCGACCCCGGCCTGTTGCTGCCGGGAGCGGTGTTCGAGCCAGAGCCTCTGCCTCGGAACCCCGCCTGGGGTATGACGAACCGGCTCGATGGCAACCACCTGACCGGTCAAAACACACTGGTTCTGCACTGACGGGGTCAGGCGGACACCTCCTCCTTCTCGTTTGACTTCGCCAGCAGCGAGGTCTCGGTCAGCGCTTTATCCTGACGCATCACCAGATTACGGATAACCGCATCGTTGAAACGGAAGGCATTCTCGAGCTCTTTCAGCGTCTCGCCGTCACATTCGATGTTCATCAGAACGTAGTGAGCCTTGTGGATCTTGTTGATCGGGTAGGCCAGCTGGCGGCGACCCCAGTCCTCAAGGCGGTGGATGGTGCCCTTGCCGTCTTTGATCAGGGCGCTGTAGCGCTCGATCATGGCAGGCACCTGCTCGCTCTGGTCCGGGTGGACCAGGAACACAACTTCATAATGGCGCATTGTCTGCTCCCTGTGGTTTTGGCAGCCCCCCGCAACAGGCGGTGGGGCAAGGAGCCGTGGCAGATCCGCATGGGATCGTGCCTCGGGGGCGCGGATTCTAGCCCAATCCGACTACCGGGCTCAAGTTTTACCGCATTGCCATCATCGAGGCGAAGCCGTATCCTTGGACCAGCGTCTGAAGAACTACTCTAACAACACAGAACAATAATGGTGACGCCCGATGGACCTGTCACGCCACTACAGGCTTATTGCCGCTGCTTCCCTATGTGCGCTCTGCATCAGCAGCGCCGTGGCGGACGATTGCATATCGCCGGTCAAGCTCGGCGACAAGCCTGCCATGACCGCCTATGGCGATTACTCCGACTTCCTTGTTGCCGTGATGGAGCACAAGGCGCTGGAGGAGAAGAAGCGCAAGCACCAGAAGCTCTGCCCCGAGCTTTACCGGGAGGCCCCCACGGCAGCAGCCAAAGCGGAGTCCCTTGATGCCGCCATTCAGGCATCCTCGCAGCAGCCACCTTTTGACTATCGAGCCAACGCCAGCTGGTACAACCGCAGCACTTCGCAGAGCTTTGGCCTGCCAAGCATGCCCAACGCAATTATGGCAGGCACCTCACTGGGCACATCCTTCACGACGCTGGACGACGGCCCGGTCAATGACGCTCTGGCAGCCTCGATACTCGCCATGCTCGGCGCCGGAAATGATATCGAAGATGCCCGGTTTGCCTCGGACTTCCTCAGCGTTATGTTTGAACGCACCCTGGCGCAGCGCGAAGACGACGTTGACCTGGCATTTCGCTCAGGCGACTTCCTCAGCCAGCTCACCAGCATAGACGTCTCGGGGAATGGCGGACTGACGCTTTACCTTGGCGGTGCCGGCTTCCTGAAAATCGATGCCTCAATCGAAACCGAGTCCTGCCTGAGCAGTTGTGGCGAGTTCCAGATGACCATCGGTGTTCAATAACCGATGCGCCCGCGTCTGGTCAGCATACTGGCTATTGCAATACTGTCCCTGAGCGATGTGGCTCTGGCTCTGGACGTGGAGCACTGGATCGGGCCGCGACCACGCATTGAAGACTATCAAAACCGGGAAGCCTTTGTTACCGACGTTCTGGCCTGGCAAAAAGACCGGGATGCCGTTATCGAGCTGGCCAGACAGGGCGCGCTACCAGAGGTCGAGGCAAAACCCGCAGACCCGCGTGACTGGCATACGGTAACCGGGCCCGAAGATCTCAACACCGCGGTTATGAACGCCAGTGGCTATCAGCAACCGGTATACAAGGAGCGGCGACGTTTCAACCGCACCACCCATATCAGCTTCCCCTTGCAGCAGCTGCCTGTGGAAAGTCTTTCCTCAAGCGCCGTCAACGATTCTCTCGGCAAGCCCCCGGCCACACTTGAAACAGAACTGCCAAATGAACTCGCCGAGCGACTTAGCCTGACCATCGAAGACCCTGCCCGGACCGCCGCCGCTCCGGGCCTGCTGTCCAGCGACCGGACGTTACACGAGATTGTCACGCGCTAACGTCAACCGCGAGAACGTACCAGCTGATACAGCACCACCGCTGTAGCCACCGAAACATTCAGACTCTCCACCTCACCAAGCATGGGAATCTCAAGCAGGTAATCGCACTTCTCCATGGTGCTGCGGCGCATGCCATCACCCTCTGCGCCCATCACCAGCGCCAGCGCGCCTTCAGCATTGAAATCAAATAAAGACTGACTGTTCTGCTCCAGTGCCGTACCGACCACCCAGATACCACGCTCACGCAACTGCTCCAGCAGCCGGGCCAGATTGCCTATTTCGAAGTAGGGCACCGACTCGGCCGCACCGACTGCACTACGGCAGGCCGTCGGTGTCAGGCCACAGGCATGTCGGCGCGGCACAATCACGGCGTCAACGCCAGTGGCATCGGCACTACGCAGGCAGGCGCCCAAATTATGTGGATCGGTGACCCCGTCGAGCACTAGCAACAATGGCGCCCGGTCGAGGCGATCAAGATGATTCATCAGGTCCGCTTCGTCACCGGGAGTGCGCGGCCGAGCCCGGGCCACGACTCCCTGATGCTGTGGACCCGCATGCTTCTCCAGCACGTCACGGCGAGCCCGCTGTGGCCGCACACCCAGTCGGGTTGCCTCCGCACACAGCGCGTCGAGGCGTTCTTCGCCGCGTTCGGCCCGGGTGTCCTGAACAAACAGCTCCAGTACCGCCTCCGGCCGATGGCGGAGAATCGCGGCCACCGCATGGTAGCCGGAATACATTTGCGGCTTGCTCATGACTTGCTGCGGCCACCGCGACGACGACGGCTGCCGGATTTGCTGCCAGCCGCCTTGTCGGAACCATCCTTACCCGCAGACACCTTGCCTCCGGCACCTTCGGATCGCTTCGCCGGCGCCGCTGCGCCCGGTTTGCGACCGCCGCCGGAAGCACGGCCCCGTGCCGGCGCCTTGTCTTTACCCTTACCTTGCCCCTTGCCAGGGAACTCACCGGAGGCGATCTGCTCACGCACGCTCTTCGGCTTCCCGGCGGTCTTGCCGACCACCAGAAGATCAATCTTGCGATCCTCGATATTCACCGCCGCCACCTTGACCCGGACCCGGTCGCCAAGCGCATAGCGCTGACCACTGGACTCTCCCACCAATGCATGGCGGACTTCATCGTGGTGGTAGTAATCGCTGTTCAGGTTGGCAACATGCGCCATACCTTCAATAAAGAAATCGCCGATCTGAACGAACAACCCAAACGATGCGACACCACTGATCACACCATCGAAATCTTCGCCGAGATGCTGCTGCATGTACTGGCACTTGAGCCACTGCACCACATCGCGGGTGGCATCATCGGCACGGCGCTCGGTCAGCGAACAATGGTCACCCAGCGCTACCATCTGCGCCGGGGTATAGGGCAGCACTTGTTTCTTCGCCGCGCCACGCATGCGCGCCACCAGACCCGGCCCACCGACTACCTGGTTACCGCCCTCACCGCTGCGAATCAGATACCGGATGGCACGATGCACCAGCAGATCCGGATAGCGACGGATCGGTGAAGTGAAATGGGTATAGGCCTTGTAGGCCAGACCGAAGTGGCCCTTGTTCTCGACCTGATATTTGGCCTGGGTCAACGAGCGCAACATCACCGTCTGGATCACTTCACGATCCGGTCGGCCGGCGATGGCACTGGTCAGGCTGCGGAACGCCGCCGGCGTCGGCTCGCCCATTTTCGGCGACCAGTCGAGCTTCAGGCCCAGCGGACTGATGAACTGCTGCAGCGACTTCAGCTTTTCCGCCTTGGGCGGCTCGTGATTACGATACAGTGCCGGCAAGCCGGATTTATCCAGCAGTTTTGCTGCGCAAATATTCGCCGCCAGCATCGCCTCTTCAATCATCTTGTGGGCGACATTGCGTACCACCGGTTCGATCGCACTGATCTTGCGGTTGTCGTCATAGACAATCCGGGTTTCAGTGGTTTCGAAATCAATCGCTCCACGCTCGTCGCGCTGTTTGCGCAAGGCGCCGTACAGCTCATGGTATTGCCACAGCATGCTCTGCGTGGCCTTGTCGAGGCGCTTGGCCAGATCCCGCGCCAGCGGCGATTCCGGCTGCTCGATCAGGGCACCGACCTGGGTATAGGTCAGGCGGTGATGGGAACGCATCACGCCTTCGCCGAACTGGAATTTGGTGATCTTGCCGGTGGCCGCAATCTGCATTTCGCAGAACTGGCAGAGCCGGTCGATTTCCGGGTTCAGTGAGCACAAGCCGTTGGAAAGCTTCTCCGGCAGCATCGGAATAACCCGCCGCGGGAAGTACACCGAGGTGCCTCGGGTCTGCGCTTCCTGATCCAGCGCGGTGCCCGGCATGACGTAATGGGAGACATCGGCAATCGCAACAATCAGACGCCAGCCGCCGCGTTTGCGTGCTTCGATATAAACGGCATCATCGAAATCGCGGGCATCTTCACCGTCGATGGTGACCAGAGTCAGATCACGCAGATCAATCCGGCCTTCCTTGTCCTTTTCCTGAACTTCATCAGGAATTGCAGCCGCCTCGGCCTCAACAGCCTCCGGCCACATGAACGGAATGTCGAAGTTGCGGACCGCCACCTCAACTTCCATCCCCGGCTCGTCCGGAGCGGCGATAATTTCTTCCAGCTCGACCAGCAGGTGCTTGTCACGATCCGGGTACTGATGGATGCGGGTGCGAATATGATCGCCTGGGTCCGGCTTCATGCCATTTAGCGAGGTAATCAACACCTCACGAGCCAGCCGGCGATTCTGCGGCGCCAGAAAATGGACCCCGCCCTCGTTCTGGTAGATACCCACCAGATCCGTGGTGCCACGCTCAACCACCTCAACAATGCGGGCCTCTCGCTTGCCGAACCGGTTCCGGCCCTCAACACTAACCAGCACCCGGTCGCCGTCCAGTACCTGCTGCATCTGCCGGGGGGACAGGAACAGATCCTCAGCGCCTTTCTCATCGGTGACCAGAAAGCCGAATCCGTCGCGGTGGCCCTGGACCCGACCGGCGATCAGATCCATACGCTGAACCGGGCCGAACAGGCCAGTGCGATTGCGCACCAGCTGACCGTCGCGGATCATCGCCCGCAAGCGACGCTCAAAGGCAATCTCACTCTCCTCACCACTGACATGGAGAAGCTTCAACAGCTCCTCCATGGCCAGCGGACGGGACTGTTCGTCGAGTACCTGCAGGATCAGCTCGCGGCTGGGAATGGGATTGTCGTAACGCTCCGCCTCTCGGGCGGCGTGGGGGTCCTGATAACTTTTCTTCTTTGCCATATGGCGGAACATACTTCCTTGCGTGGGGGCGGACGGCTCTGAAAGTGGCCCCGCCGGGATAAACGTGGGCCCAGCTTACTCCATAGCCAGGGGATTCGACAGCAAAGCGCACTTTTCGCCGACAAACTACCCAGCCGCCGTTGACAAGCGGCATCCATCCTCTAGAATACGCGCGCTCTGGTGACAGAGTTTCAACACCTGCCGAGGTGGTGAAATTGGTAGACACGCTAGCTTCAGGTGCTAGTGCTCGAAAGGGCGTGGAGGTTCAAGTCCTCTCCTCGGCACCAATTAAGGAAGGCTCCCTGACGGGGGCCTTTTTTGTTTCTCGGTCGGACTCCCGGCCGGCGCCCGGACGCAACGGGAACACAGCCCGTTGCTGCGCCGGCGCAGAAAGGCATGCTTTCTGCCCTCTCCTCGGCACCAATTAAGGAAGGCTCCCTGACGGGGGCCTTTTTTGTTTCTCGGTCGGACTCCCGGCCTGTTTACCGCATCCATGGAACAAAAAAACGGGCCCCGAGGGGCCCGTTTTCGTAGCTCGGACACACCCCCCATCAGGGAGCGGCCTGTGCTTCCTCTTCCTGCTGGATCTGCTGCAACAGCTCCAGTTGCTCGCGCTCCAGGTTGATCTTCTGGCCCGGCTCAATCAGATCCGGATTCTGGATATCCGGTGTCAGCCACCAGATTTCCTGCCAGCGATCCGCGTCACCGAGGAACTCTTCAGCCAGATCCCACAGGGTGTCACCGGTGCGCACTTCAAAGCTGCGGAACGGCTCCTGCTCCGGCTTATCCAGCACCTCGTTACCGAACGGGGTGTCATCCACCACCCAGAGGGCGGTCAATGGCTCCGGCTGACCCGGCGCGAAGGAGATCAGTTGCAAGGCATTGTCGGTGCCATGGGACAGCGCCACACCTGCCTGGGCAGCACGCCGCTCCAGTTCACCGTAACCGGCCATCACATAGGCCGATGCATCTGCTGCCGTGCCGGAGACAAATTTCGGCTCCAGATTGCCACCGATCTGCCAGGTGTTGAAGGTGATCAACCCCGGGGTCAGGCGGATCTCTGCGAAGCGCTCAGCGGTGCCGACCAGATGTACCGAGGTGGCATAGCGATCGTAATCACCAGCACCAAGGCGCATCAGGTCACCGACCACCACACGCAGCGGCTGCTCAGCAGCAGTCAGGCCTTCCTGACCCTGCGGTGCCACGGTGCCACCGACCAGACCATTAATGGCACGCAGCTCCATGTTTCCTGTGGCGACCACGTGAACCAGCTCCTGCTCTGGCAGCAACCCGGCGTCGTAATCCACGTCCCAGCCCGACTGGATGGAATCAGCAGCAATCAGCCGAACATTGACACCCTGTACGGCCGGCGGCGGAATGTTCGCCGGGTTGTCGAGGAACAGCGGATCGTTGGTCAGCTCGGTGATCAGGTTGTCGAAGACATCCTGACGACCCAGCACGATGCGACCAGTGATTTCGTAGGTCTCGACACCGTTACCGAAGTCGAACGAGTAGGTATCACCCGCCGCCTCGCCAGTGGTGTAGACCACCACGTCACCGACACCGTTGCCATTGGCATTGGCGGTAACGTTGTACAGGATCACGTCACCCTGCACCGCCGAACCACCTTCTGCCAGCACCACATCACCAGTGATGTTGTCGGCGCCAATCAGCACGCTACCGTCAGCAATGATCGCGGTATCCGGGTCCATCACCACGTTACGAGCGGACAGGATCACCAGATCGCCCTCAGCGCCGACGCCCTGGGTCACAGTGAAGGTGGCCGCGTTGGTGAAGATCACATCGAAACCAAGACCGGGGCTCAGCAGCACTCTGCCGGCTGCGCTCTGATCAGAGTCGATGATGATGTCGCCACCACGACCCTGCAGCTCGATCGAGCGATCTTCCTGCACCTCCACAGCACCATCCACCAGCACGTTACCGAAGATAGCCGCGCTGCCAGTCAGCGGCGTGCCGACGTTCTGTGCCACAAAGGTCACGCCCGAGTCGACATAGATGGTACCGGCGTAGTCGGTGCCGAACTCACCGGCACGCACTTCGATGGTCAGATCAGCAGGTAGCGACAGCTGACCAGCCTCAACATTGTCAACGAAGCGGATGCTGCCATCGTGAGTGGTGCTCACACCATCGTCCTGACGCAGACTGATCACGCGCGCGGTGCCGGTGGTGAACAGACCGAACACGTTCTCCTGCCAGCCGGTTGCACCCAGGCCAAGGAAGAAGTTGTCCAGATCGGCAATCCAGCTCGGCGCCGGGTCGGTCTGACGGTCAATCACGATGGTCTCGAAGCGAATGGCTTCATCCACCAGTGCGATATCACGACGGCTCAACTGCAGATCCAGATCGGCGTTCTCACCACCGGTGCCTGGCGTGCCGCCAACAGCCACCTGATACAGGCCGGTGCCGATCACGTTGAGACGATCCACCGTGGCGCTGACACCCAGATCACCACCGGTAATCAGGACCAGATCATCGGCAGTCAGGCCAAGGCCATCACCCACTTGCTGGAAGCGCGAGCCGTCGCCATTCAGGAAGGCTCCGCGGGCGGCCTCAAGACGCATCCACTGGGCAACCAGATTGACGTCGTTAGCATCACCGATCAGCGCTTCGTTCAGGCTCAGGTCACCGTCTACAGCCAGCAGCTGCAGGTTACCGTTGAACTCGACACCATTGCTCTCGGTGGCAAACACCAGACCGGAAGCATTCAGGCCTTCGCTGTTGCGTACCCAGACGGACGAGCCGTTATCCACGTCTGCCAGCGGCAGGGTGAACAGCACATCCACGTCACCGCCGGTGCTGGTGTTGTCGATGGCCACGGTGCCGCTCTCGCTCAGGGTCACTTCAATACGGCTGTCCACTTCCGTGGTCAGGCGCTGATCCGAATCCGGATCGGTGAAGTAACCCGCCGTCACACCAATCGCATCACGGGCGCTGGCGAGCAGCACGTCAGCGATGACGTTGGTCTGGGCGCCGTTGTTATTAAGGATCTGTTCGCTGGCCGTCAGGGTCACCTGATTGCCCTCGGCAGAAACCAGACGCAGCAGGATATTGCCATTGTCGGCAAACATCTCGATGTCGCCAGCCTCTGCAATTACCGCACCCAGATCATCACTCTGCTCAATCAGACCATTACGGGCCTGCAGGCGGATATCACCACCGGTAGAACGCACCTCTCTGGAGACATCAATATTCTCCGCGGCGACACGAATGTTCTGTGCAGCCTGAATGCCTTCCAGCAGGGATCCGCTCTGGGTGGTCGTGGTGCTGTCGATATTGACGCGCTCGACATCAATCGCCGCCACCGAACCAATTTCCAGATCGGTCAGCTCATTGATACGCACGCCACCGGTGGTCGCACTCGCCGCCAACACATTGACGTCGGTATCCAGTGAGTCACCGCTCGCACCCACATCAACTCCAGCGATCAGCTGGGCCGTCAAGGCGATCACATCACGATCCGCGTCGCCGTTGTCGATGATGCTGCCGCCAGCGTTCACCAGCACGTTGGCACCGTTCAGGCTCGCCAGACGGATGTCGCCGGTCGCCAGGTAACGCAGGTTGCCAGTGGCCGCACTGATCGCGCCGTCAGTCATGGTGATGTCACCACCCTGAGCGTTCACATCCAGCGTGCCGCCAACCGTTACATCACCAGTCGCAGACTGGGTCACATTGGCGCTGGCCAGCAGGCTGGCGTTGCCGCCCGCATCCACCGTGGCATTGATCGCCAGATCACCGCCCTGTGCATCCAGCAGCAGATCCGCAGCGGTTGCTTCCACCGCGTTGGCAACAATGATGCCGTTGCCCGCTTCGATCTTCAGGTTCTGCGCGGCAATCGCACCTTCCAGCAGAGCGCCCGCCTGGTTGGTGGTGGTGCTGTCGATGTTCACACGCAGCACATCAATCGCTGCCACCGAACCAATCGTCAGGTTGT